>NZ_JBSGSS010000017.1:0-129985 GCF_053606985.1 Nocardia sp. NPDC055165 | reverse complement strand
ACCGGGTGCTGGCCGAACACCACCCCGACGCCTACCTCCCCAACCTCGCGACCAGCTTGAACAACCTCTCGGGCCGGTTGGGGGAGTTGGGTCGCCACGACGAAGGCCTCACCGCGATCGAGGAAGCGGTGGGGATCTACCGGGTGCTGGCCGAACACCACCCCGACGCCTACCTCCCCAACCTCGCGACCAGCTTGAACAACCTCTCGGGCCGGTTGGGGGAGTTGGGTCGCCGCGACGAAGCCCTCACCGCGATCGAGGAAGCGGTGAGGATCCGGCGAGTACTGGCCGAACACCACCCCGACGCCTACCTCCCAGACCTCGCGGCCAGTCTGAACAACCTCTCGGTCCGGTTGGGGGCGTTGGGTCGCCGCGACGAAGGCCTCACCGCTGCCGAGGAAGCGGTGAGGATCTACCAGGTGCTGGTCGAACACCATCCCACGCTGTATGAAGTCGACATCGAACGAATGCGAAAAGTACTCGAATGGTTCCGGTCAACCCCGCAGGGAAACGAACCTGACTGAACCAGCCGACTACTGGGCATCGCAGAACACGGCCGGGGATCTATCTTGAGGTCTCGACGCATCCTCGCCCATGATGAGAACTGTGTTCGGTAAACGGTCGTTTTTCCGAACAGACCTCGACAGTGACGTCACGCTTGAAAGATTATCTATGTGTCGTAAACATGATCTATACGCTAGCCTGTGCGGATAGATCATGTTTACGACACATAGGAGAAGTATGGGGACGTCGAAGGATGTCGGGGCAACACCGCAGGGAGAGACGATCTTCGTGTTCATCTCTGACGAAAACGGCGCGGCGCGAATCAGGCAGGGATGGGACCCGATCGAAGTGATCAACGGGGGATGGGTGTGCTCGCCGATTCGCGCAAGGTCGGTCGACCACCTCGTTGCAGTTGGCGCAGACGGTCGGGTGATGTACGCGAAGCGTGCGGCGTTCGCGTCCGAGGAGAAGCAGATCCGCAAGAAGAGGGAAGTCACCCTGGTCTGGTTCGACCTCACATCCGCTCCTGAAATGGCTTTCATGGTCGGCCTGCCATCCCCCGTCACCCAGGTTCGAAATCCTGTCGCGTACGCGGCAACTGACTGGGTGCTACATGGGGACGCGGCCGTTGAAGTCAGCGCCGACGCCACGCGGGCGGTCGTGGCCGGCTACGTACTGGATGTCGGCAAGGACGGCACGGCATACGTCACAGCCCCCGAGGGCGGCCGGGTGGTAGTCGAGTGTCGTTGAGCCGGACGGTAGCCGCCTTCGGGCCACCGCCGCGTCTAGCCGCACGGCAGGGCTTGGCTCGGCCGGTTGCGGGTCCGCATCGCGAAATACGTTGCAGTGAAGCAATTCAGCCACACACCGCTCGGATGAGCCCGAACATGGAGAAGTCGAACTCGACGGCGTGGCGTGCAGATGCCGCGAAAAACTTAAGTGCTACTCTGCTTTCGCTTTTCGATTCGTAAGTGAGCGTGGCTGGGGGCCAAGGGAGGGATCCATGAGCGAGCAGGCTGTACCCACACCGTGGGAGACCAAGCGATTCGGCGAAAACGCACTGTCGTTGCGAGGCGCGATCTGGCGCGGCCTGCAGGCCGCGCACCAGCGGGCACTGGCCGCGCACGAGGGATTGGCGCTGGACAGCAACGACGGCTACGGCCTGATCTGGCTGGTCCAGCACCAGGAAGTCGGCGATGCTATCGAGGCGGTCATCCCGAATCTGCGTCGGATCAAGCCGGCGCGCGCCCGCTACGAGTTGAACGTGGTGGGCGAGGACAACATCATCTTGTACCCGTGGAAGTTCGCCGACGACGCCCACTCCCTGGTCACGAACGCGAAGATGACGATGTCGAAGCTGCGCGAGAGCTTGCTCGCGCTCACCACGGACAATTCCGATTCCCAGCTCTCCATCGACCACGCCGATCTCACCGAAGAAGAGCTCGAGGCCGAGTTCGAGGATGCCGAGACCTTCCTCGACGACGCGATCCAGGCGGGTCGGCTGGTCATCATCGCCTACGCCGCGAACCCGCACGCGGGGATCTTGCGCGTCTACTGGGGTGAGGCATCCCAGGCCGACGATCGTGGGCGGTTGAAATGGAGTGAGCTCGAGCAGATCCCGGCACCGGTCGACGACGGCAACGAGCAGATCCCGGTGCGCCCTGTGGGCCCGGTATCGGTTCCGGACCAGACCGGCACCGCCCCCCGGTGGGACCAGTCGACTCCGCCGCCGGAGTTCGACCTGACACCGCGTCAGCCGCTGGTATCGCCGGATGGCGGGTACCCGGCGACGCCGCAACCCAAGACCTCGAGCGATGACTGAACGCCCACCGCTGAACCTCTTTTCCGGCGATACCACCGCGGCGATCTCGGCCTCCGACGTCGCGGTGGTGTTCGACCCGGCCCGCCTCACCCAGGCCCGCCAGCTCGCTGGCCTGACCAAAGCGACTCTGGCATCCCGGATCGGAGTCTCGGGCGCGGCGGTGAGTCAGTGGGAATCGCTGACCTCACCTCCACGCCCGGATCATCTACACCGCGCGGCCGAGGTTCTCGACGTGCCCGTCGAGTTCTTCGCCGCGGGTCGCCCTTTCGCCCAACTCGACGGCGCCAGCGCGCATTTCCGCAGCCTGCGCTCGACCAAGGCCGCCCAGCGCGCCAAGGCCGTCGCCTTCGCCCAGCAGGTATGGGAGCTGACCCACGTCCTCGAACGCCACGTCCAGTTCCCCGCGATCGATCTGCCCGGGTTCCTTCCCGACGACTCCACCGGCCTCGGTGATACTCCGGCCGACGCCGCCCGCGCCCTGCGGGCGCACTGGGGAATCGGACCCGGCCCGGTCCCGCACTTGGTGCGCACCATGGAAATGCGCGGGATCGTCACCACCATGGTCGAGTTCGCCGGCGACGACACCCCCACCGTCAACGCCTTCTCCACCTCCCGCATGCCACGCCCGACGATCGTGCTCACCCCTGACCGCGGCGACGACGTGTGCTGGCACCGGTTCACCGCGGCACACGAACTCGGCCACCTCGTACTTCACCGCGACGCCGCCCCCGGCGACACCGAGCAGGAACGCGAAGCCGACGCCTTCGCCGCCGAATTCCTCACTCCCGCCGACCAGATCACCGACCGGCTCCCCCAGCGCTTCGATATCAACGCGCTCCGAGGGCTCAGCCATGAATGGGGCGTGTCGATCAAGTCGCTGGTGTATCGCTCTCGCGAAACCGGCGCCATCTCCGACGGTGTCGCCCGCCGCGCCTACCAACGCCTCGGCCACCTCTACGACATCGGCATACTCGGTGCCGATCCGGTCACCCAGCACCCGGGGGAGATCCCGACCTTGCTCGCCAAGGCTTTCGAACTCGCCGAGGACCGCGGCACTCTCACCCTGACCGGGCTCGCACGAGAGCTACGTTGGCGTCCCAAACGCGTGCGCCAACTCCTCGGCCAACCCGACCAACGCCCCATCCTTCGCCTGGTCACCGATACCGATTCCACAGGTCACTAAGACGGCGCGGTCCGGCCCCTGACTGCCGACGGCGGCGGGTTGGCGGACATCCGCAGCCGCAGGTTCAGCACGGGCACCACCGTCACGGCGGGTGTTCGACAGACCGTGCCACTGAAATCGAGAAGGCCTCAGGTCGCCCAGAGGGCACCTGAGGCCTTGTTCTCGACGGGCCCGCGGGAACAGGCGATCGTCGTACCCGGGGTGCTCGGCTGTCTCAATCGACCATCCGGGGGCTACTGGCACGCTACCGGTAGTTACTCGCGAGTAGCTTCAGCGCCTTAGTTACACATTAAGGCACAACGGCCTGTCCAATGTCGCGTTGGACGGGCCTCTTCTGGGCCAAAACACCCGAACGGCCTGAGAACAGGGAGATCAGGACCAGATTCGCGCGAGGAAGTGTCCAACGCCTCAGGGCGAAGACACGCAAACATGACAGGTCGGCGGAAGATGCCATGCCCCGCTGGACACTCCGCCCTTGCCTCGGCGAACACGCGTTCGACGATTGGGCAGTCGCCCGTTGGACGCAAGTTCGAATTCACCTGGCAAATAGCAAGTCTCGAGCGTCGTAATCATCTCGTGATGGTGGCAGAATGATCTACCGAGGGCTCAGGATCACCACCTGAGCCACACGTTGTCCTCGAGCGGGAACTCGAGGGCAGCATGCCGTGACCCGCCATCGAAGTCTCGGCTGTCTCTCTCCCCATTTGAAGGTTGCCGGGGCGCAGTTCAAGCGTGTGTTGCGATCGAGGATCCGTGCGAGCTACGGGGGATCGAGTGCGTTGTCTGCCCCCGGCTGCCTTCCTTAACCGGAAGAAAACTCACGTGTCCATGCGTCGGCGGCAACGCCATGCTCCACCTCCCGACTCCTCGACGATCTCGATCGCACCGACTCCGCAACCGCCCACACGAGCGCTGTCCTGGCCGGAAGCATTTTTGGCCTCGACGATCGTGGTGGCCGGATTCGTCTATCACTATCTGCTCGTCGCCCGCGGCACCGATCCTCTACTGGCCGTGCAGTATCTGATGGCGATCGCAATCCCGCTGGTCGGGCTGGTCCTGCCCAGCACCGTGCTCGGTGGCGCCGTCCGCGCTGTCTGCCGCATGCTCGGCGTCGTCTTCAGCAGCCTTGGCGGCGGGGGGATCCGGTGACGATTCCTGCCGACCCTGGCCCCAACAGGAACGAGCACTCGAACGAAGCCGCCGCCGCGTACATGGCGATGCTGCGGCGTATCCACGAAGTGTCGGGGCTCACTGCGGGCCAGATAGCCGTCTTCTCCGGGCTTCCACGCTCCACCGCATACAGATTCACCGACCGCAACAACACCACCCTGCCCAAGAACAGGGACCAAGTCGCCGCATTCCTGCGCGCATGCCGCGTACCCCAGCACAACGTCGACCGCATGCTGGAGATGTGGGACGAAGTAAGTGGTAATCCGATCCGGCAGAACGCCTCAGCCGGGCGGGTCACGCTGCCGACCGATGTTGACGCCGCGCTGCCGATCCAGCCGAAGGCCTCGGCCACGCGGGTCGTGCTGTCAACCGATGGCGACACCGCACTCCCGAAAGCGGCTGGTAGGAAGCCGGATTGGCAGGAGTGGGACGACGAGCAGTACCCGCGGCTCGAGCCCCCACGTCAGCGCGGAGCCGCTGCTCCCTCCGCAGCGCACGACCGGCCGCCGCGGGAGGAAGACCTTGTGCAGACAACGGACTGGGTAGCCGCACACACGCACGGGGACCCGTGCATCTGCCTGGATCTCGCGCAACGACAGCAAGTCCCGCATCATCGCCCACCTTCGACAACAGGATCGGGATTGAGTCTGGCGCTGCGAGCGGTCCCCCTGGCGATGCTCATCATGGCGCTCTACCCGCTCGCTGTAGCCGTCTGGTTCGGCCACCGGTTCACCGGCGGGTTCACCGGCATCGTCTCGGTGATCGTCGCGGTCGTGCTACTGATGATGATCACCGCGTGGACACACCGTGCCAACGAACCGTCGGGCCTGACACCAACTCGGCTGGTGCTGGCCGCTTTCGGAGGTCTGTGCGCGGGGGTGCTCGCCTGGGCGGCGGTACCGGTACTGCCCATCGCGACGCTCACCGGATTCGTCGTGTTCACCATGGCGCCGATGTGGTTCAGCCTGACCAGCCTGACCGACATCGCCACCAGCGTCCACGGCGTATTCGCGCTGATCGCCGCACTCTGGTGCGGGATCACCCTGGGCACCGCCGCGGCACACACCGGGTTCCCCGTCTTCGGGTCGATCTTGGTCGGCATCTTGGGCTCGGCGACCGCAATTGCGATGCTGTGCGGTAAATCCCCGGGCCCAGATCGGCGGCGAGAGAGCCGGATAGAGGCCGTCCGGTCCATCCTGCAAGCAGCGGATGCCGCACAAATCCACCGATCCGGACCAGCGATCTGACCTATCTCCAGCTCGGCGTGCACCGGACCCGTTCTGGTGCACGCCGAGCTCCCGCCGCATGCGGCACGACTCCCGGCCGGGCATGGCTAGCTCGTCACGAGCCTTGTAATTGACGACGCCGCCCCAGCTGGACCCGTAAGCGTCCGCTGCCCGGCCTTTCACGCGACCGACCAACTTCGGTGCTGCCAGGGTACGAACGAATGGGTTTCCGTACATGTGTGCCTGCGGAAGCGCCGCCGATGCTGTGACTCGCAGCAGTATGTAGCGGTGTTTTCGCATTGTCAGGTGGCGCCGATGACGAGGGTGCTGCGGGCGGTTTCGACGACGTCTGCGGTGATGGTGTGGAGTTCGTTGATCTTCATAATGCGGCTGATCTGGGCGAACAGTCGTTGCAGGAGACGGAAGTTGCCGCCGGTGATGTGGGCGACAGCAGCGACGGCTTGGGCGTCGGTGAAGTCGGCGGGGTCGAGTTCGAGAGACAGTTTGTGCCAGTGCCGGGTTAGGACGAAGGTGAGTTCTTCGCCGGTCAGTGGCCGGTAGTGGTGGGCTGAGCCGACGCGGCTGTAGAGTTGCGGGTAGCGGGAGAAGGTCTTGTCGATTCCGGGAATCCCGATGAACAGCAGGCCATGGTCACCGCGGTCGTACTGGTCACGCAGAAGCTCGATGGCGGTGGCGGAGAGGCGTTCGGACTCGTCGATGACGAGCAGTTCGACGTAGTCGGGCATCCACCGCTCAGGAGTGCCGGTGTGGACGTCAGCTCCACACCCCCCGAGGTCGGCCGGTGACCGAGACCGTCGATCTCTACGTCATCGCCCGCCTCGACAACGGCGACGCCGCAGCCGACCTGTACAGCTGCGATGTCTACTACGACGCCCACGACGGCACCTTCCACGGTCGCACCGTGGCGAGCTGGTGGAAATCGGTACGCCTGGACTCGACAGCAACAGCGAGCCTCGACGAGCTCGATCAAGCCATGAGCAGCGCGGGATACACCCGGGTCGGTGGATGGCGAAAGCGTGTCACTTCCAGTGGTGCGGTGCGGTATTTCGCCGACGCCACCACCGGCATCGAAGAGCTGTGACCACCGACCGATAGCCATCGATGAGAAGGGCCCTCACCCGAGTCGAAGTCGGGTGAGGGCCCTTCTCATGTTGCCAGCTGGGTCAGGCTGATCGCGGCTGGCGCCGGGCGAGCAGCGCATGGTCGTCGACCCTACGCCGGTATACCGACAGCCGAGATACCCGCGCGGACATGGCATTCACCGTTTTCACGGTCGACACCGACGCCCACAGTGGCTTGCAGTCCGACGATGAGGATTCTTTCTGGTTCGGAGACGGCGGCGTCCGCGTCGTCAACAGCAAATCCATCGGCATCCGGTACTACGCACCAGGTCAGTGGCAAGAAGTGCACTACCGCGACCACCCGGAGATGCGCCGGCCCGCGGCCGCGATCCGAAGGTGAGACACGCGGCGGTGCCTCGAACGTATCTGGTTCCTGGTGCGGCAGGCTGGTCATTCGACTTCTCGTGACTGGTTCCTGGCAGGGGGGAGGTTTCATTACCGAGGAGGAGGTGTGAATCCGCTGGGCCACTGGGTGGCGTCGTCGTACACCACGCCGACTAGGTTCACGTCGGTGAGGTTCACGTCGGTGAGGTTCGCATGGCGCAGGTCCGCGCCGGTGAGGTCCGCGCGGGTCAGGCGTGCGTTGGTGAGGTTCGCCTCCGCCAGGTTCGCGCCGGCCAGGTTCGCTCCGGTGAGGTGAGCATGGAGAAGGTTCGCGTGGCGCAGGTCTGCGTGGTACAGGTTCACGTCGGTGAGGTTTGCGTTGCTGAGGTCCGAGACAGCTAGCTGCGCCTTGCCGAGGTCTGTGCCGGTGAGGTCAACGATGGCCAGGCGCGCAGCGACGAGTTCCGCTCCGGCCAAGCAGGTTCGGCGCAGGTCGAGGCGGCGAGTGATGGAGTCGCGGGCGAGATCGCGACGGCCGATGACCGTCAGCGCAGTCTGGACGTCGGCCGGTGGATTGAAGAAGGCCCGCTCCGGATTGGGAAGAAATCCGCACAGGCCCAGGGGGGCTTGAGTGCGAAGGAACGAGGCGAGCACCGCGAACACGGTCGGATGGTCGGCGGGTGAGTCGTTCGCGAGGCGTTCGAGCAGGTAGATTCCCGAAATACGGACGCTGATCTTGTCCGAGGCCAACTGTTCGGTGGCCAGGCGGAAACGGTCGGTGACCGCGGTTTGCTGCGCCAAGCCGATCTGGCTGTTGGTCGCGCGTAACGACTGCCCGGTGAACCACAGTGCACCGATCGCAGCGCCGGCCGCCCCGAGCGTGCCAATGATGGTCGCTATCGCAGCGAGCTTTATCCACCCCGGCCAGTGAACAACCCGCCCGAACCGTGATGTCGCTGCGGGCGGATTCGACGGTGCATCAGGCGGAGTCAGGGGTTCGGGCGGGGCGGGACGCGACGGTACTCGCAATGAACGGCCGCGGCGCGGCACTCGACCGCGCGGCAGTCCGGGTGACGTGTCTCCAGTCGTCATCGTGGTCTCCTCACGTCGCGGTGTGCGCCACTGTGATTCGCTCCGTCGAACCTGGCGTCGACGCTGTAGATCGTCCTGGGCTACGGCAACATTGTCAGGGATGCGCGGCTGGCACATCGGCTTCGATCGACTGCGGCCAAAGTGTGTCGGGGGCTGGTAGAGCTCGCCGGACAATCTCAACAGTCCTGATCATTGTGTATCTCGGACTTCGTTGGTCTCGGCGAGTCAGAGACCTCGACTGCGCCGCCCGAATTCTCGGTCTGTGTTGTCGGTGCCCGATCGTATGGTGGTCACGTGACCGATATAGCCCCACTCGCCGCTTCGACTCGGGCGGTGTTCGGTTCCCCAGGCGTGCATGCCGTCGTGCGGTCCGGGCGGACGGTGCATGCGGTCAGCCTCGGGCAATGGGTTGGGGACGAGGAAGTGCCCGAACTCCTCTGTCACACGGGTGTCGAGCCCGCCGAGGAAGGCGAGTCCTGGCTGCACACCGCCCTTGACAGCCAGCTCGGCGCGACCGGAATCGAAGGGGCGCGCAGTTTCTGGCGCTGGAGGGGGGATCCGGACCCGCAGTCGCACCCTTGCGTGCGTGTCGGTGATGTCCTGGTCTTTCATGTTCCCCGGATCCGATTTCCTCTCACGGTGCCGGCCTACGCCGAGGCCACCGCGACACCGCGCGGCGAGACCGCCTGGTACGCGGCGTTCGCCGTCGATATCGACGGCCACGCTGCACCATTGCCGTTGCGACCGCTCGACAAGCAGTCCGTGGGCGCCGCGCTGACCGCGGCGATCTGGGCACCGACCACCGAGCTGCTGCCCGGCCCGGCCGGCATCATCGGCAACGTCCCCACTGGTGTGCGACAGCTGCTGGCTTTGCTCGATACCGGGGAAGCGCTGCACATCGACTGGGACGAGCTGGCCGCTGCCACCGGCCCTGGTCCCGGGCTCACCGCGACCAGGGCCGAGCTCTTCGGCTTCCGCGAGGGCGATCCGTCTATGGAAGCCCGCTGAGCCCCCGATCGGATGGAACGAAGAAGACCTCAGGCCCCGCATAGGGTGCCTGAGGTCTTCTTTCTGTGTGGGGCGGCCGCGGGAACAGACACCGCCGGGGTCCCGGTCGCTCGGCCATCTCAAGGCGATCATCCGGGGACTTCGCACCGACCCGCGAAACTACTTGCCAGAACGCGCGGGTACAACTCGCGATGGCAACGCATTGCCAAGTGTGCATAACTGACCGATTCAGGTAGTTAGCTACTCGTTTGCTTTTCTCGGCGCGACCTTAGCGTTCTTCATGTCGATCGGTTCGATGGAACGACGGAAAGGAGGAGTGGACATGAACGACGACAACCCGAACGCGCCAAAGGAATCGGCGGATGATCGGCGATGCCATCCTGACATCCCGATGGACCTGGACGCACTACGGGAACTCAGCAATCAGATCGTCCGTGCGGTGACAAGCCCTGAGATGGTGCGTCAGGTCCTAGCGGTTCTCGGTGCAGAATCGGGAAGGAAGTACACCGAGGCGGCAACGAGACTGACCCCTTCTGGTCTGCGGCAGGCAGGAGTTCCGCTGCCAAACTCCACGCGCATCAGCTCGCGATACTTCGAGGAAGGACTCAGAGACGAGGTTGTCTTCACTGACATCGCGGGTAGCCGTGACATCCTCCAAATCCTCAATGCTGGGCAACCAGGCATCCTCGATCTCATTGCCAAGGAACAGCCGGAAATTTTGGATCGCTTCAAGCTGCCAGGTACCGGCCCGCTTGCCGACCCTTACAACAAACTGCGTCCCCCGCGTCCTATAGACCCCAACCCCTTCGCAGCCACGGGCCTCTGCGTCTGTGTCGGCGGTGGCGGCCCGGGCTTCAGCGCCTGCGTGGGGGTCGGCGCATGACCACATCATTGGCCGCCGCCATACTCGAACGAGTCGCCGAAGAGATGCGCCGCGGCTACGAAATCCTGCTACGCGTCGCGACTGACGAAGCGTTCCGGCGACTGGTAGATGAACTGTATGCGCAGCCGGAACAGGCCCGCCCGGCCTATGTTGCCGAACACATTCTCGACCCATCGGCCAGAGCCTCCGCTGGGGTGCACATTCCCGACGATGTTCTTGTTTTGCGGTCGTCGTTCGGAGATCGCCGACCAACTTTGTTCTGCCTGAAGTGGTACCTACCAGCCGATCTGCGGCGGTATTGGAAGAACGTCAACATCACATTCGACAACCCGACCGAGCCCGGCACCGTACCTACCGATGACCGAGCTTGGCGCAAGCCACTCATCCCGAGCGTGCAAGCAATGCTGCTGGAACAGGAGCCGAACGTACGGCAGCACTTCTCCTGACACAGGTTTTCCGAAGTCCTGCGCATTCGCCCCGAATCCCCTGACATCGGGGAACACACCCTATCCGAGACGGCTGGGGGGTTGTCCCCAGGTTGAATCAGGGTTCGCACCTGTCGATGTTCGAAGTCCGGTGCGGAGTCCGCGGCTACGGCCGGCGGTTGGGTCGTCGCTGTCGTAGACCGGTTCGTCAGGTGTCTCGGCCAGCAGGAGGCGCTGACGGTGCACGGGGTCGAGGCTGAGCTATCGCTTTCGTTCGATTATCGGTGTCGATAAATCGAACGATTCTCAACACCTGCAGTTTGTCGCACTGCGCGGTAGGCGGCTGGTTACAGGTCGCGCGTCTTGTGCCTAGTCGAGATGGCACAAGACGCGCGACCAAGAGCATTCGTAAGAACGGAGACGCGCTCCAGAATCATGCAACCCGCGACGGTCCCGTAGTAGTCGGGAGTTGCTGGGTCATGCGGTGGACAGTCGACTATTCGACGGTGACGTCCTCATACGTGATCGTGACACTCTCGACGGCCGGGCCGCTGCTGAGTTCGCCCAGCGAAGGTCCCTCCCACCGGGAGGCCCATGCGTTTGACAGGTGGATCCTGCGAACCTGCTGGCGTTGCTCGTCGAACACGGTCACGGTCAACGGCGCCTGTTGGCCGTCGGAGGTTTGTTCGATCCAGTCGGTGAACGCTGCGCGCTTGTCTCCATCGCGGGTGATCGTGATCTGGCCAGAACCTGAGGAGCTCTCCGACAGTGGTGCTGTCTCGATCTGGTCCTCACGCAACTTGATGGTCACTCCGTCGGGCTCGGTCATAGTCGTACTCCCTTCGTGGCGGGTATCGAGCGGCGACCAAGCCAAGCATCAACCACGTTGTATCACAGACCAAACCGGGAAAAATGCCCACTGACCAGCCGTTGCGGGCACTTCATTGTTTCTGTCCTGGACGACCCGCTGCCATCGGCTCTGCTGGTCGTAGTCGCCGGACGTGTCGAGAATTGATCAATTCTCGACAGCCGCGCGGTCGCCCACGCCTGGGGAGTTCATGGTGTTCGCGACGGGCGGCCAGCTCTGTGGTTTGACATTGCTCGGCTTCCCGACGCCATCATCGCCCCAATCGAACACCGGCGGAGGCGGACCCCACTGCCGCGGCCGGATGAACGAGATTCGCCCCGAGCCGAAGTCGGCAGCCAAGAAACTGGACACACCCGCGAACGTCGCCTTGTCGAACGTGGCGCTTCTGGTGAATGTCGCCTCTTCGAACATGGCGTCACCGGTGAACATCGCCTCTTCGAACGTGGCGTCACCGGTGAACGTCGCCTTGTCGAAGGTGACGGCGCCGGAGAACGTCGCCTTGTCGAACGTGGCGCTTCTGGTGAATGTCGCCTCTTCGAACTTGGCGTCACCGGTGAACGTTGCCCCATCGAACGCGACGTCGCTGGTGAATGTCACCACGTCGAACGTGGCGTCGCTGAACGTCGCCCCGTAGAACAGGGTGATGCCGGTGAACGTTGCCCCGTTGAACGTGGCGCTGCTGGTGAACGTCGTCGCCTTGCCGAAGACGACGACGCCGGCGCCGGTGAACGTCGTCGCCTTGTTGAACGTGGCGCCGTCGGTGAACATCGCCCTGTCGAAGGCGGCGCCGCCGGTGAACGTCGCCCCGTCGAACGTGGTGAAGAGAGTGAACGTCGCCTTGTTGAACGTGGCGCCGCCGGTGAACGTCACCCCGTCGAACGTGGCGCCGCCGGTGAACGTCACCCCGTCGAACGTGGTGTCGCGGGTGAACGTCGCCTCTTTGAACGTGGTGACGCCGGTGAACGTTGTCTCGGCGAACCTGGCGGCGCCGGAGAACGTCGCACGGCTTAGGTCGACATCTTCGAGATGAGCGGTGCGGAAGTCGAAGTCGCTTGCAGACCAACTGTATTCGGCCTCCGGTCGCAGGCGATCAGCAATCACGCGCACGATCGTCTTACGAACCTCGCTGTCATTCTGTCGATACTCGACGTGTTCTTCGGTCTCCCCACGAACTCGCCCACACTCGAACCATGGCGCTTTAATCACGAACTTGGTCCTGCCACTGGCGCCGTGCGCGGCGTCAAAGGGCAGGCGCAGATATCCACAGAGGACATCGATGCACTGCTGGCGTCGTAGGCCCTCGGATTCGTCGGCGGCGCCGGCCATCGCGTACACCCCGGCGATTCGGACCGCGACATCGGTCGTGCCGAGCTGGGCGGCCGCGGCGCCGAAGCGCTCCACGAACCGGCCTTGCTCGAGATCACGCTGGCGCCTGTAGGCAATCACCAACGCGACCACACCACCCACGCCCGCCACAACCGTCAACGCCATCCGGGTCACGTCGATCTCGGCTGCGGCCTTGGCATGATCGACAGGGGTAATCCAGCGAAGGAGCCCGTAGGCAGCGAACGCCACGACCAGTCCGGCGACCAGCACGAGCCCGACCGCGGCGAACAATCGGATCCGACTTGTGCGGCGACTCAGCGCCGCCCGGTCCACTCGCGCTCGCAGCGCGGTCGACTTCATCCGCGCATGTGCGCCAACGGCGCTCACCCACTTGAGCATCGCTTGATTGTGCTGGAAACCCCACCCCACTTCGGCAAACGCCACGGGATAGACCCTTCGTTTCTCCGCACAGGCCTCCGCTTGATCATCGACCACTACTTGTCGAGAATCGTTCGTTTTACCGACACCGGGTGGTCTGACAGGAAGCGCCAGGACGGCCCCGCCGATGCGGTGTCGAGAAAACGTGTTGCAAAGTCGGAGTGTTCAACAATCCGTGTCAGCCCTTTCTCGTACAGTTCCGGGCATGGCCACCAAGTCGAACGCACTCGATCTCCCGGAACCGCTTGTCCTCGACGGGGATGCGCTCGATCCGATCGGCGGCGGGGGAGCGCTCGTCGGGTACGGCCGGGTCTCGACCACCGGCCAGCTGCTCGACCGTCAGCTCGCCGCGCTCACCGCGGCCGGATGTCAGAAGATCTTCACCGACAAGAAGTCCGGCAAGGACACCGAGCGCGCCGAGCTGTGGAAGTGCCTCGAGTACATGCGCGCCGGCGACACCCTCGTCGTGCCGTCGCTGGATCGGCTCGGCCGCTCGCTGCAGGACCTGATCGCGATCGTCGCCGGACTGCGCAAGCGCGACATCGGGTTCCGGTCGCTGCACGAAGCGATCGACACCACGACCCCTGGCGGGCGACTGGTGTTCCACGTCTTCGCCGCCCTGGCCGAGTTCATCCGCGAGCTCATCGTCCAAGGCACCAACGAGGGCCTGGCCGCCGCGCGCGCTCGCGGCCAGCGTCTCGGCCGTCCACCGGCGATGACCGACGAACAGATCCGCCAGGCCCGCGCGATTCTGACCCGGCCCGAGGAAACCGTCTCTTCGGTCGCCCGGCTGCTCGGCGTCTCGCGCTCGACGATCTACAAGTACGTTCCTGAACTTGCCGCGACCGGGCAGGCGAGCCTCGACTCGGCACCGGTCACGGCCGGACCGGCGAAGACTCTCGGGGAGTGAGTGTCATCGGAGGTCAGAACGGGATTGAGCTGGTACGCGACGGGACGCTCCTCCAGGACTAACCCCGAGGGGCGTGGCTGGAGAGCCACCCTTGAAGTGCAGCTCGTATCTCTTCGTTTGTCGGTGTGCGGCCGCTGACGATCGGCGCCGGGTCCTCCTCATAGGAGTTCCCGCCACCGAGACTGGTTTTCAAGAAGATCCACGAGCCATCGGCACGCACAGCGATATTCGCGTAACCGAATCCGGCGTCGTACCTTCCTTTTGAGAAGGACAGGTTGACCCGCCAGAAGCGGACGTAGCTGTTGAACAGCGTGTCCTTGCGTCCGACCTGTTCGATACCGAGCTCTGTGGCAGCCTGCGCGAACTCCGGGATGTTGCGGTTCAGCACTTCTGTGTACGCTGCGACGCGTTTGCGACGTTCGCTTTCCTTGCTAAGCGTTTCGGCATCCCATTGCTGCTGCTGCCGCCGAACCTCGTCTGCCATGCCCACGAGACAAAGCGTAATCTCTTACCGCTCTTCGCAACCGGTCGTCGGCGGCGCAGCCGAAGTGCTACGCCGACCAACTCCGTCGAGGTTGCTACCTGCGGGACAAGAAGATCTTGAGGGTCACTGCAACGAATCCACCGGCGGCGCCCAGCACCACCCCTGCCGCCGGTCCGACAATGACCACCAAGGCGACAGTGGTGGTGAGAATCGCAACCAATGCCACCACATCGGCGACACCGGCTCGCTTCAGTTCGCTATCGGCGCTCTGCCGGTTCTCGGTTTGGGCGTGTAAATTCACTGTCTGTCTCCTTGTTCGCGGGGAGGTGGAACACCCTCGCGTGGAGACCGGGCCGCATGCGTCCAACATTCCGGTTCCGGTCTCACGTGGGGGATGGACCCAAACATTACGGTGCAACATCGCGGATGCACCCTGTGATGCGGTTGACATCGAGCAGTGCGGTATCGCTCGTTGACGTGACTGCGGCCCCAGACGGACCACAATCTCCTGGTTGTGCGTCAGCCCGGATCAGTACGGTTCGTTGACGTACACCGCGGCAATGGTTTTGGCCAATGGCGTCAGCGACGACTTCCGTGCGGACGTCCTGTTCGCCTGCCGCCTGTTCGCCGATCCCGACTTCGACTACTGGACGCCGGGGTGTTGCACCAGCCCGGTGCAACACCCCGACTACCAACTACCGACTACCGCGCTCGCCCGGACGCGGCAGCCAGGAGATATCCGGGGCCTGCAGCTTCGCTGCCACCAGCTGCCCGACCTCGTTGAGCTGCGGCCGGAGCACCTCGCAGAGGTCTTCGAGCATCCGCGCCTGTTGCGCTTTGACCGCGCTGTCGTTGTTGAACGCGTCCTTCACCGACTCCAGCAAGGGCATGTCCATCGTGTTCTCCTTCTTCGCGATCCGTTGATGAGTGCGGCACGCCCGGCCTGTCTGCGGATCGCTGGTCAGAACGGTTTTCGGGCGTGCGGCGCGCACGGTAACGACAAGGGGTGCAAGAGCCTCCAGTGCAAGATCCCGACCCTCACGCCGAGCCGCTAGATGGGGGTTCCGGTAGTAACCGCCGGACAACCAACGGATATGGCCTAACTGCTGGTCAGTGTCAGCGAGTTCAGCTCGCCTGCATTTTGTCGATCTCCTTGCCGACGCGAACGAGAGCGTCGTAATGATGGGCCTTGCCGTGCACGATCAGGTAGGCCAAGACCTCGTCCTTGTCGAGCAAGGACCGCTCCTGCAGCTCACCTAGGAGGTTGCGCAGATCCCGTAGTCCGTAGGCGTCGCCCCAGCCGTTGTTGCCCGCGAATTCGATCCGTTCCAGCAGCCGCTGGTGTTCAGCCGAACGGTCGACCGCGTGAATCTTCTGCTCGATCACGTTGGCTGCCCCGATCTCGTCAGCCCACCGCGAGGCCGAGAATCCCGCGTCTTCCACGACCGCGATTGGCGCGTTCCGCGCGAACTCGGTGGCAAGCGCGAGTTCCCGCTGTCCCGGTGCATACACCAGAGCGGGACGGCCGTAGCCGATCCCGGACTGGTTCGAGTTCTTCGGAGTCAGGACAGGACGTCCTGTGGCGTAGGCGTTCAACGGCGGGCAGGCGGTGAGGGCGTTCTTCTGGGGGACAACGACGATCGTGCCGCGGGCACCGACACGGTCGAGGTAGGCGATAGCGATCTCGACTGCTCGGTTGTACCCGTGCTCAGGGTCGAAGGGGATGTAGGCGGCGCGGGGGAGTTCGGTCACCGAGGCACCGTATAGCCGGGGCGGAGAGCAGTCCTTCTGAGGGCTCCCGCCAGTAGTGCGTGGTGGGTCGAGCCAGTTGACTGCCGATGCTGAACGAGTTCCCGAACACCCGCGCCTGCGAGTCCGCCGCCGACGCCCGACCGCGACCGGAGTGTTCGGCAGACGGTCTCGAACCCGCCCCGTGCGCGCACCAGTGCCCCCCCGTGCGGATTATTGGGTTTATCGCGCTAGCGGCGCCGCTAGCGGCCGTTACGCGGCGGCCCCGGATAGCGGGCGGATGCGCTGCAGACGGCCGTCTGCCGGTCCAGGAAGCAACTGCCCGGGCGCGGAATCTCGCATTCATCTGTCTGGCGGGTTTGCCGGACGGCTGCGGTCCCCAGGACGGCTGTCATCCGCCAGCTCGGCTCCTTCGCTCCCAGCTGGCTCGACCGTCTCCCTGGCCTGCTCATCGATGATTTGGGAATGAAAGTAGGTGATACAGGTGTTGAAAATCCTGGGTAAATCGTAGAAAAATCGTAGGAAGCAGGGGTGGACCCCGAAGATGACCAGGTCAACGGTGGTATAGGCTTTGTCGGTCATGAAGTCGGCTTATTCGGGTCCGGTCAGCGGTGCGCCCAAGACGGTCTACCTCGATCACGCGGCGACCACTCCGATGTTGCCCGCCGCCGTCGAGGCGATGACGGCTGCCCTCGGGGCGGTCGGCAACGCGTCCTCGCTGCACGGTTCGGGGCGGGCGGCGCGGCGGTCGCTGGAAGAGGCGCGCGAGTCGATCGCGGCTGATCTGGGTGCTCGACCGTCCGAGGTGATCTTCACCTCCGGGGGCACCGAGAGCGACAATCTGGCCGTCAAGGGGATCTTCTGGGGGCGTAGGGCGGCGGATCCGCGGCGTACCAGGATCGTCACCAGCGCGGTCGAGCATCACGCGGTGCTCGACGCGGTCGAGTGGCTCGAGAAGCACGAGGGTGCGCAGGTCAGCTGGCTGCCGGTCGACGCCGAGGGTGTCGTGTCGCCGCAGGTGTTGCGTGAGGTACTCGCCGCGCATGCCGATGAGGTGGCGCTGGTCAGTGTGATGTGGGCCAACAACGAGGTCGGGACCATCGAGCCGATCGCCGAATTGGCCGCTGTCGCACAGGAATTCGACATCCCGATGCACAGCGACGCCATTCAGGCGGTGACCCAGATTCCGGTCGACTTCGCCGCGAGCGGGCTGGCCGCGCTGAGCGTGGCCGGACACAAGGTCGGCGGTCCGCACGGGATCGGCGTACTGCTGCTGGGCCGAAGTGTGCCGTGTGTGCCGCTGGTGCACGGCGGCGGGCACGAACGCGACCTGCGCTCCGGTACCTCCGATGTGGCCGCGGCGATCGGGATGGCCGCCGCGCTGCGCGATGCCGTCACCGACCTGCCCGGGCGCGCTCAGCGATTGCGGGCGTTGCGCGACGAGTTGATCGACGGCGTGCGGGCCGCGGTGCCGGATGCCGTACTCAACGGGCCCGCGCAACGACTGCCCGGCAACGCTCACTTCACGTTCCCCGGGTGCGAGGGCGACTCGCTGCTCATGCTGCTCGACGCCGCCGGTGTCGAATGCTCCACCGGTTCGGCCTGCAACGCGGGCGTCGCCTCGCCCAGCCATGTGCTGATCGCGATGGGTGTGCAACCGTGGCAGGCGCGCAGTTCGCTGCGCTTCACGCTCGGTCACACGTCGACCGGAGCCGATGTCGAAACACTGTTGACCGTGCTGCCGCAGGTCATCGATCGGGCCAGGGCCGCGGGCCTGGCCGGCGCTAGAGGAGGTGCCTGATGAGAGTTCTCGCCGCGATGAGTGGTGGTGTCGATTCCGCGGTGGCCGCGGCGCGGGCCGTGGACGCCGGGCACGAGGTGGTCGGGGTGCATCTGGCGCTGTCGGCCAACCCGGGCACGCTGCGCACCGGGTCGCGTGGTTGCTGCTCCAAGGAAGACGCCGGTGACGCGCGTCGCGCCGCCGATGTGCTCGGAATCCCGTTCTACGTCTGGGATTTCGCCGATCGCTTCAAGGAAGACGTGATCGACGACTTCGTCGCCGCCTACGCCGCGGGGGAGACCCCCAACCCGTGTCTGCGCTGCAACGAGAAGATCAAGTTCTCCGCGCTGGCCGATCGCGCGCAGGCGCTGGGCTTCGACGCGGTGGTGACCGGGCATTACGCGCGGCTCGACGAGGGCGTGCTGCGTCGTGCTGTCGACGCGGACAAGGACCAGTCCTACGTGTTGGCGGTGCTCACCGCCGAGCAGCTCGCGCGGGCGATGTTCCCGGTCGGCGACACCCCCAAGCCGCGGATCCGCGAGGAAGCCGCCGAGCGGGGGCTGGCGGTGGCGAACAAGCCCGACAGTCACGACATCTGTTTCATCCCGTCCGGGGATACCCGCGCCTTCCTCGGTGCCAAGATCGGCATCCGGCCCGGTGCGCTGGTCGATTCCGACGGCACTGTGCTCGGTAGTCACGAGGGTGTGCACGGGTTCACCGTCGGTCAGCGCAAGGGCCTCGGCCTGAGCCACACCGCCGCCGACGGCAAGCCGCGGTATGTGACCGGGATCGATCCCGATTCGGGGACCGTCAAGGTCGGTTCGGTCGAGGATCTACAGGTCGACGTCGTCACCGCCGACCGCGCGATCTGGACTTCCGGCGTGCGCCCGGCCTCGTCGGTCGAATGCGTCGTGCAGGTGCGCGCGCACGGCGGGACCGCGCCGGCCGTGGTCGAGCCCGAGGGCGACGGCTTCGTCGCCAGGTTGCGCGAGCCGCTCACCGGCGTCGCGAAGGGCCAGGCCATCGTGCTGTACCTGCCCGACGCCGACGGCGGCGACACCGTGATCGGCAGCGGCACCATCAACGGCACCGACCGTGCCGCGGGCATCGAGTCCGATTCGTCGGCGGCGTCAGCCTGATCGTGTCGTGGCGGGTGCGCCGGCGGTCGGCGCGCACGGCAGGATGACGGGTGACGGCCCGCGCCGTGGTGCGGCGCACGGTTCGTGGTGGTCGACGCCGATCCGGTGTGGACCACTGACCCAGACGACACGAAAGGTGTTGAGCGCGTGACGTTGTGGCGTGGCAGTGAGCAGTCCGGCGACCCGGCCGCGGCGGAGCCGGTGGACTTGCTCGCCGGGGCGTTCGCCACCGGTCTCGGTTCCTGGCCGGGCACCGATCCACTCGAGGCGGCGACCACCATCGTCGGTGAACTGCCGGAACTGCCCCACCTCGTCGAACTCCCCGAACGCGGGATCGGCGCCGACATGATCGGACGTGCCTCCGCGCTCCTGGTCGATCTGCGGTTCGACGCGACCACCCGAGGTTACCGGCTCGCCGACCGCCCGGGTTCGGTCTCGCGGAAGGCCCGCGACTTCGTGCGCGTAGATCTCGACGCGATCGAGGAAGCCTGGGAGACAGCGGGTCTCGTCGGTTCCGGCCGGGCGATCAAGATCCAGTCGGTCGGACCGCTCACCCTCGCCGCCGAGGTCGAACTGCCCGGCGGCCATCGCATTCTCACCGATCGCGGTGCGCTGCGCGACCTCACGGACTCGCTGGCCGAGGGCCTGGCCCTGCACGCCGCCGAGATCGGAAAACGACTCGGGGCGAACGTGGTTGTGCAACTGGATGAACCGCAGTTGACGACGGTTCTCGACGGATCGCTGACCGGCCCGAGCGTGCTCAACACCGTCCGCGCGCTGCCCGGGCCGGAGGCGATCCACTTTCTCGACGTCGTGATCAACGCCCAACCGGGACCGGTCATCCTGCACACCTGCGCAGCCCGCCCGGCCCTGCCCACCCTGCGCCGCACGGCGGCCGCCGCCCTGTCCTTCGACGCGTCGGCCATCACCACCGCCGACTTCGACGACATCGGCGAAGCCGTGGACTCCGGCAAGAAGCTGGCCCTCGGACTCGTCCCCACCGAACCGCCCACGAGCCCGCTCACCTGGCGCACCGCCGCCGAGCCCGCGGTCCGGCTCGTGGACGATCTCGGCTTCCCCCGTGCGGCTCTCACTCGAGTCCTGGTCACCCCGACCTGCGGTCTGGCGGGCGCTCCGCTCGCGTGGTCTCGCAAGGCCCTCGCGCTGGCCGCCGACGTTGCCCGCGCTTTCGCCGAGGACCCGGAGTCGCTCACCGTCGAGCGGCCGGAACAGTCGCGCTCGGGCCGCGGTCGTCGGTGACGTAGTTCCCGCCGATCTCCACGAAATCTCGTTCCTGCACGGCTGCGACGTGCATGGATGTGTCGGTGGGCTCGACTAATCTCTGGTGGGTGAGTGACAGCGACAGCGCGGTTTCTGTGAGTGCCGAAGCGGCTACGCCCGAGCAGCGGGTGCAGTGGCAACAGTTGGCCGACGAGGTGCGTGGGCATCAGTTCCGCTACTACCTGCGGGACGCACCGATCATCACCGACGGTGAGTTCGACGCGTTGCTGCGCGCATTGCAGGCTCTCGAGGACGCGCATCCGGATCTGCGGACTCCCGACTCGCCCACCCAGCTGGTCGGCGGCGGATTCGCGACCGAGTTCACCGCGGTCGATCATCTCGAGCGGATGCTGTCGCTGGACAACGTGTTCGACTACGACGAGCTGCGCACCTGGGCGAGCAGGGTCGAAGCCGAAACCGGGTCCGGGCTGCACTATCTGTGCGAAGTCAAGATCGACGGCGTCGCGCTGAACCTCGTGTACGAGAACGGCAAGCTGGTGCGCGGTGCGACTCGCGGTGACGGGCGCACAGGGGAGGACGTCACCCTCAACGCGCGCACCATCGAAGACATCCCCGCCGAGCTCACCCCGACCGAGGAATTCCCGATCCCGGAGCTCCTGGAAGTACGCGGCGAGGTGTATTTCCGGCTCGAGGACTTCGAGACGTTGAACGCTCAGATCGTCGCCGAGGGCAAACCGCCGTACGCGAATCCGCGCAATACCGCCGCCGGATCGCTGCGCCAGAAGAATCCCGCGATCACCGCCCAGCGTCGGCTGCGGATGATCTGCCACGGGTTCGGCCGCATCGAGGGATACCGCCCGGCCTCCCAGCACGAGGCATACCAGGCACTGGCTGCCTGGGGCCTGCCGGTCTCGGCCCACACCCGCCTGGTCGAGGGCATCGACGCGGTCATCGAGCGGGTCGCCTACTGGGGCGAACATCGCCACGACATCGAGCACGAGATCGACGGTCAGGTGATCAAGGTCGACGAGACGGCCCTGCAACGCCGCCTCGGCTCCACCTCCCGTGCCCCACGTTGGGCCATCGCCTACAAGTACCCGCCCGAAGAGGCCACCACCACGCTGCTCAACATCGAGGTCAACGTCGGCCGCACCGGTCGGGTCACCCCGTTCGCGGTGATGGCGCCGGTCTCGATCGCCGGCTCGACCGTGTCGATGGCGACCCTGCACAATGCCTCCGAAGTGCGGCGCAAGGGTGTGCTCATCGGCGATACCGTCACGATCCGCAAGGCCGGTGATGTGATTCCCGAGGTCCTCGGGCCCGTCGTCGACGCGCGTACCGGTGCCGAACGCGAATTCGTCATGCCGACGCACTGCCCCGAGTGCGCCACCGAACTCGCCCCCGCCAAGGAGGGCGACGCCGACATCCGCTGCCCCAACCAGCGGCATTGCCCGGCCCAGCTGCGCGAACGCGTCTTCCACCTGGCCGGTCGCGGCGCCTTCGACATCGAGGCCCTCGGCTACGAAGCCGCCAACGACCTGCTCACCTCGGGCGCGATCACCGACGAGGGCGACCTGTTCGCCCTCGACGCGCAGGATCTGCTCGGCGTGCCGCTGTTCACCAAACAGGACGGCACCCTCTCGGCCAACGGTGCCCGCCTGCTCGCGAACCTCGAAGCGGCCAAGGACACTCCGCTGTGGCGGGTGCTCGTCGCGTTGTCCATCCGCCATGTCGGCCCGACCGCGGCCCGTGCGTTGGCCGCCGAGTTCGCGGACCTCGAGCGCATCGAATCCGCGACAGGAGAAGAGCTTTCAGCCACCGACGGGGTCGGCCCCACTATCGCCGCCGCGGTCGTGGAATGGTTCACCGTCGACTGGCATCGCGCGATCGTCGACAAGTGGCGAGCGGCCGGGGTGCGGATGGAAGACGAGCGTGACGAATCCATCGAACGCAACCTCGACGGCCTGTCGATCGTCGTCACCGGCTCCCTGCAGACCTTCAGCCGCGACGGCGCGAAGGAGGCGATCCTCGTTCGCGGCGGCAAGGCGGCGGGCTCGGTGTCGAAGAAGACCGCGTTCGTGGTGATCGGCGAGGCGCCCGGTTCGAAAGCGGCCAAGGCCGAAGAGCTGGGCGTCCAGATCCTCGACGAAGACGGCTTCCGGCGGCTCCTCGAGGCTGGCCCCGACGCGGTCAGGGTCGCACCGGCCGATCCGGTCGTGGCGGACCAGCCGAGCCCGGCGACGTGAACAGCCGGGTTCGCGTCAGTTCGGGGTGACGGTGACCGTGTTGCCGATCTGGGTCTTCATGTCGAACGACGCGCACTGCCCGTTGCTGAGCTCCTGGGTACGCAACGGCCGCTTCTTGATGTTGGTCTGGATCTCCACCGTCACATCGGTGCTCGTCATCGAGCACACCTTCGACACCGGAGCGTCGGTGTAGGACACCGACCCCGCACCCTGACACGAGTTGGTCGAGTTCCCCAGGAACACCCGCGCGGTTCCCGTCGGGCACGGATCGGCCAGCGCACTGGGCGCACTCACCAGCGCCGCGGGCACGAGCGCTCCCGCGGTCACCGCGGCAACGACAACTCCGCGAACAATTACCCGAACCGCCATTACGCGCACCCATCCCTCATCGCCGACCGCCGAACCTGCGACGAACCAGCCGCAGTGTCCAGCACCTTAGTGCGTCCGAACCGAACACGCGCGGGATCGGTGCCGCCGTTCGCCGGATCAGGCTGCCGCGTGGGCGAGCCCCCGTGTCCCTTAGTCTTGCCAAGAATCTCGGAGAGGCGGACCCTTGCTGCGCAGTTTTCAGGTGACCAATCATGGATCGCTGGCGGAGGCTCAGCAGTTGCGGCTGACCAAGGGGGCAGGCGGGCCGTTGGCGGTGCCGGTGACCGCGGTGCACGGGGTGGCGGCGGCCGGGAAGACGAGCGTGATCGACGCGATCGGGCAGATGCGGGACGCGGTCCTGAATTCCGTGAGCGGATGGGACCCCTACGCCGGCCCGGTGCGGCGACCGCATCTCGGGTTCGCCGAGCGGCCGACGGAATTCGTCGCCGGATTCGTCGCCGAGGGCGTGCCCTACACCTACGGGTTCCGGCTCGACAACGCCGACGTGGTCGCGGAGTGGCTCTACACCCATCCACGGTCGCGCAAGCGGATCGTGTTCGAACGCCGGGGTGACGAGGTGAAGATCGGGCCGATGTTCGAAGCGGCCCGGTACGGGGTGGCGGCGCTGGTGCCGTTGCTGCGGCCGAACGCGCTGCTGCTGAGTTTGGCGGGGCAGATGTACGCCGAGGCACTCGTGCCCGCGTACCGGTGGTTCGCGGCGAATCTGACTGTGCAGCAGGGCGATGTCGACACCGACGCGCTCGCGCACGATCTCGGCAGCCATATCTCCCGCTCGCCCGACAACGCGGCGCGTCTGCTGATGCTGCTGCGCACCGCTGATCTCGGGATCGAGGATCTGCTCGTCGCTGAACACGATCCGATGTACGCGGACTACCTGCGTGATCTGGACGCCGAGATCGGCGCGCTGGCAGGCCATCTCGACCACCCCGAGCAGATTCTCGTGGATCGCGAGCTGAGCACCCTGCGCGCGGCGCGGGACGCGCTGTACCGGCGCATGGTCGACCGCCGCGGCGCGGGGCTGAGCCTGGTGCACGAGGGCATCGACGTCCCGTTCGAACTGGCCGACGAATCCACCGCCACCCGTTCGCTGCTGCGCGTACTGCCCGCCATGCTGGAGGCTCTCGACACCGGCCAGGTGCTCGCGGTCGACGATCTCGGCGTCGGCCTGCCGGTCGAGGAGACCGACCGCCTCGTCCAGTTGTTCCAGAACCCGGAGACCAATTCCCGTGGCGCACAACTGATCTACACCACCGCCGATCGAGCGCTGATCGACCGCGGCAACGGCCGCTCCCAGCGCACCCGCACGGCGGTGTGGCAGGTGCGCCGTGCACTGGGGGTCAGCGAACTCACGCCGCTGTGAGCGGGGCATAGCATGGGCGCATGCTCGAAGTGGTGATGGCGGTAGCGCTGGTGACGATGCTGGTGGTGACGATCGCGGCCGTCGTCTCCGGACGGACCGGCCGGGGAAGGGCGAACCTCGAACACGGGTCGCTCTATGTGACCGGTGTCAGCCCGCTGCCCGCGATGACCGGCGAGCACTACGTGACGATCACCGGCACCGTCACCGGTCCGTCGATCACCGGCAAGGTCGTCTACCGCCGCTTCGCCTGGGACGCCGCACACTGGCCCGCACCCGGCGACCACCTCGCCGTGGCCTACCCACCGCACAACCCCGACGACTGGCACGCCGAGCACCCCGGCTTGCGCCCCTACCTCGGCTCTTGAGCGACCTCACCGACCTCGCCGGGCATGGGTGAGTCGGAGCTCACAAGCGTCCAGATGGGAGCATTCGGGGATGCACGGTACCGATGAGCAGACCACCGGACTTCTGATCCGCCCCGCCCACCCCGACGAATACGACGCGGTCGCCGCGCTGACTGTGGAGGTGTACGTGGGCGACGGCTATGTCCCCGACGGGGACGATTATGTGCGGGAACTCGCCGACGTGGCGCACCGGGCCGCCGAGTCCGAGGTCCTCGTGGCCGTGCACGACGGTGCGGTCGTCGGCTCGCTCACCGTCGCGAAGCCCGGCACGCCCTACGCGGAGATCGCTCAGCCCGGCGAACTCGAGTTCCGGATGCTCGCGGTATCCAAGCGGGCACGCGGACTCGGTGTCGGCACCGCGCTGGTTCGCGCCGTCGTCGACGAGGCGAGATCAGGCGGTTTCGACGCAGTCGCGCTCACCACGATGTTCTCGATGGTCGACGCCCACCGAATCTACGAGCGCCTCGGCTTCGTCGGTGTGCCCGAACGTGATTGGGCCACCCACGACGGACTGCAACTGTTCGTGATGCGGCTCGCGCTGCGCTGACCCGATCAGTTCAGGACGGTGGCGACGATGCCGGCGAGGTAGCCGAGCCGCGCCACCTCCGACGGCCGGAAGTCGGGCCCACCGGGGCGACCGAGGAGTAGTGCCCTGCCGGTGTTGCCCAGCGGCGCGGCGGCCAGCTTGGTGTCCATGTCGCGCCAGATCTCGGGCACCCATTCGGCCTCACCGTCGAGCCACATCGGCTTCTCGATGGGCATCCACGGGGCCGAACCCGCTTGTGTCTCAGGGGCACTCGGGCTACCGACGATGCGGTAGGCGCCTGCCGGGCCGAGGCCGATGATCGTGGACCAGCCGACGCGCAGCACCCGCGGGCAGCCGTCGACGAGTACCTGGAGCCGGTCGTCGCGAGCACTGGCGACCTGGTCGATCAGCTCGAGCTCGCGGTGGGTGTCGAGCACGCCGGAGTACGGGCGAATGGAGTCGACGCTCACATCGCGCACCGACTCCGCGGCGGTGATGAGGGTGTCGGGCAGTGCGCCGGTAGGCACTTCGACGACGAGATCGTCGATCGCGAACCCGGCGCCGCGTTCCACGACATCGAGCGAGAGAATGTCCGCGCCGACCCCGCCGAGGGCGAGTGCGAGGGAGCCGAGGCTTCCCGGTCGATCCGGAAGTTGCACGCGGAGCAGGTATGACACGTGCGTTCCTTTCCATAACGGCCGGGGCTGTTCGAGACGAATACCCGGTGAAGCAATACTTACACCCCTGAACGCGGGTTCTCGACCCGAAGTATGACCCCATCGGCGCGACATGCGCGAACTTTCGTGTGCAGCGGGTGCGTCCGAGCCGCGGGGCGGGCGCGTCGAAACCGATATGACGCGCCGATCAGGCGTACCTCCGCCTGCGCTCCGGCCATGCGCAGGCTGTGGATTGCTTCGCGACCGTGTGAATTAGGCTGTACCGATACTGCCCACCGAAGCCGAAAGGGGTCCCGCGGTGCCCGCAATCTCCCGTGACGAGGTCGCTCACCTCGCCCGGCTGTCCCGGCTGGCGTTGACCGACGCCGAACTCGACCAGTTCGCCGGTCAGCTGGATTCGATCCTCAGCCACGTGCAGACCATCACCGAGGTCGCCGCCGACGTCCCCGCCACCGCGTCGCCGAATCCGACGACCAATGTGACCAGGCCCGATGTGGTCACGCCCGGCCTCACCCCCGAGCAGGCGCTGGACCAGGCGCCCGCCGTGGAAGAACAGCGTTTCCTGGTCCCGCAGATCCTGGGAGAGGGCGAATGAGCGAGTTGACGCAGCTGTCGGCCGCGGAGCTGGCGAGCAAGATCCACGGCGGCGAGGTGTCCTCCACCGAGGTCACTCAGGCGCACCTGGATCGCATCGGCAAGGTAGACGGTGAGCTCAACGCCTTCCTGCACGTGGCGGGCGATGAAGCCCTCGCCGCGGCCGCCGTGGTCGACGCCGCGCTCGCCGCGGGCGAAACGCCCGCCTCGTCGCTGGCGGGAGTTCCGTTGGCGCTCAAGGACGTTTTCACCACCACCGACATGCCGACCACCTGTGCCTCGAAGATCCTCGAGGGCTGGATGTCGCCGTACGACGCGACGGTCACCGCCCGGCTGCGGGCCGCGGGCATCCCGATTCTCGGCAAGACCAACATGGACGAGTTCGCGATGGGCTCCTCCACCGAGAACTCCGCCTACGGTCCCACCCGCAATCCGTGGGACACCACCCGCATCCCCGGTGGTTCCGGTGGCGGTTCGGCGGCGGCGCTGGCTTCGTTCCAGGCGCCGCTGGCGATCGGTACCGACACCGGTGGCTCGATTCGTCAGCCCGCCGCGGTCACCGCGACGGTCGGGGTGAAACCCACCTACGGCACCGTCTCGCGCTACGGCCTGATCGCGTGCGCGTCGTCGCTGGATCAGGGTGGTCCGTGTGGTCGCACCGTGCTCGACACCGCGCTGCTGCACGAGGTGATCGCCGGGCACGACCCGCGCGACTCCACCTCGCGCAATGTTCCGGTGGCGCCGGTGGTGGCCGCCGCCAAGCAGGGCGCCAACGGTGACCTGACGGGCGTGCGCGTCGGTGTGGTGCGTGAATTGCACTCCGACAGTTACCAATCCGGCGTCATCGCCTCCTTCGACGCCGCCGTCGCGGTGCTGAAGGAACTGGGCGCCGAGGTGGTCGAGGTGTCGTGCCCCAGCTTCGAGTACGCGCTGTCGTCGTACTACCTGGTGATGCCGTCGGAGGTGTCGTCGAACCTGGCGCGCTTCGACGCCATGCGCTACGGCCTGCGCGTCGGTGACGACGGCAGCCACAGCGCCGACCAGGTGATGTCGCTGACCCGCGAGGCCGGTTTCGGTCCGGAGGTCAAGCGCCGCATCATGATCGGCACCTACGCGCTGTCGGCGGGCTACTACGACGCCTACTACGGCCAGGCGCTGAAGGTTCGCACGATGATCGCGCGCGACTTCGACGCCGCCTACGAGCAGGTCGACGTGCTCGTCTCGCCGACCAGCCCGTTCACCCCGTGGAAGCTGGGCGAGAAGGTCGACGACCCGCTGGCCATGTACCTGTCGGACCTGTGCACCCTGCCGACCAACCTGGCGGGTCACCCCGGCATGTCGGTGCCGTCGGGTCTGTCGGCCGACGACAACCTGCCGGTGGGTCTGCAGATCATGGCGCCCGCGCTGGCCGACGACCGCCTGTACCGGGTGGGCGCGGCCTACGAGGTGGCCCGTGGCGCGCTGCCGAGCCCGAGCGCGGTCTGAGAAATTCTCCCCGAGCGGGGCGTGCCGGTTCGAAAGAACCTGGTACGCCCCGCTTGTGGCGGTGTGCCCGCCGGTGGTGGGTGTTTACGCCACCGCGCGGCGGCCGACGCCCGCCGTCATCGCGGTGAAGCCGGCCCGCAGGTGCTTGCCGAGCGCCACCGTCACCAGGGGGCTCAACCAACCGGCGAGGGTGAACCGGGACTCGTAGCGGCACCGGTCGGGGCCCAGCGGGACGACGGTGTGTGAGCGCAGGCTGTGCAGCGCGCCCAGTGGCACCGGCTTCATGGTGTAACTGAACTCGACGCCCGGGGTGTGGCTGCGGATCCATTCCCGCTGCGGACGGCGGTTGCTGCCCAGCTGGACCCGCATGTCGATGGTCGAGCCCGGTTCCAGCGTGCTCGACGCCTCGTAGCAGAAGGTGTTCCACTCGCCGTAGCGCTCGAAATCTGTGAGCACCTCCCACACCTTCGCGGCGGGGGCGTCGATCTCGATCGTTTCGTCGATGACTAGAGACATGTGTGAAAACTAGGACATGTTCTAGTTTTCGGCAACCGCATCAGACGAAGCGCCGGCGGAACTTGCGCAGCGCGTCGATGATCACGGCCGAGGCCGCTGTCACCGCGAACAAGCCGAGGACGGTGCGCGCGAGCGGCCAGAGGTTGGGCCGGTCGGCCGGGTCGGTCTGGGCGAAGACGTTCTCGACCACCGGTGCGCCGTACTCCTGACGCCGCGAGTTCACGTCCACGGCGGTGAACGCGATATCGGCCATCACGCCGCAGCGAGCACGGGAGAACTCGTCGTCGCGCAGCTGACACGAGGCGTGGATACGCCGGTTCAGCGCCGCGTCCACCGAGCGGCGCGCCCACCCGCCGAGGGGTTCGTCGACCCGCTCGGCGTAGCGCAGTACGTCGTAGCCCAGGTCGTGCGCCTTACACGCCGACTCGAACTCGGCGGGCAGCGTCACCGGTGAGGAGCAGCCGCCGTTCGGGTTCACCAGTAGGCCGTCCAGCTGGACGGGGTCGTAACCGAACTTGTAGCCGAAATCGCGGGGGATGAGCGAGGTGGCGTCCGGGCTGTCGTCGATGAGCGCGCGGACCGCGGCGGCGGCCGCGACGTTCTCGCTGCCGGTCGGGGTGGTGCCGCCCATGGCGCCCGGTGCCGACATGACCACGGCGGCGGCCATGGCCAGCCCGGCCGTGCACAGCGCGACACCGCTGCGACGGCGGTGCTGCGCGGAATCGGGGGACGGCGCGGAGGCGGCGGAATCTGCGGTACGGGCCCGAGCAGCGGCGGGTACCGGGCGAAGCGGGGTGTTCATGGCCTCCGACGGTAAGGAGCGGGTCACGCGGCGGGCATCCCGCTACGGACTTGTTTATCGGGGCGCGCGGGTGGCAGGCCCGGCGCCGGGGTCACACCAGGGTAGGGGGTCGTATTCGGTTCGTGGGTATGAGGTCCGCTGACCGGACGGTTCGTAGGCTCACTGTCATGACCGCACCACTGCGCCCCGCCGCGCGAGGAATACCCGCGCGCACCTGGTTCGACTTCGCAACGGTGCTGGTCGCGCTGATTTTGTACAGCATCGCGTGGCCGACGTTGTTCGTCACCCACGAGGTCTCGCCGGTCACCGCGCCCCTGCTGTCGGCCCTGGCGGCCTTCCCCATCCTGTTCGTGCGGGTCAACCCGGCGATGGGGTGGGCGATCTCCGCCGGCGCTGCGCTGCTGTTCTCGATCGGCATGCAGCCGGGTGCCGACAACGATCTGCCCTTCCAGGTCGTGCACATCATCGTGCTGTTCGTGCTGTTGTTCGCGGTGGCGCTGCGGGCCGCGGTGCCGATCGTGGTCGTCGCCTGGGCGGCCACCTCGATGCTGTTCGCCACGACGATGCCCGGCTCGGACACCGGTCCGCTGTGGGGCTGGGCGATGGGGTTCGGCGCGCTGGCCCTGTTCGGCTATCTCGTGCGGATCCTGCTGGCCTCGCGGCGCAAGCTCGAGCGGCAGGAAGAGGTGACCGAGCTCGAGCGCGCGCGCCGGGCGATCCTCGAGGAGAAGGCCCGCATCGCCCGTGACCTGCACGATGTGGTCGCCCACCACATGTCGATGGTCGTGGTGCAGGCGCAGACCGCGCCGTACCGGATCGACGACCTCGACCCGGCCTCGCGCGCCGAGTTCGAGTCGATCGGCGCCACCGCCCGCACCGCGCTCAACGAGATCCGGGGCCTGCTCGGGGTGTTGCGCAGTGACGGCCAGCTGCCCGAACACGCGCCGCAGCCGCGCGCCTCGGATGTGCCCGCTCTGTGCGCGTCGGCTCTGCGTGCGGGTCTGCCCGTCGACTGGACGGTGACCGGGGATCTGGAATCGGTGCCGGAGACGACCGGGCTGGTCGTCTATCGGGTCGTGCAGGAGTCGATGGCCAACTGCGCCCGGCACGCACCGGGTGCCGCGGTGCACGTCGCGGTGGCGGTCGATCCCGGGGAGGTGAGCGTGACCGTGCACAACGCGGCGACCGCCACGGTGCCCCAGCCCGGTGCTGGCGGTGGTCACGGCATCGACGGCATGCGCACCCGCGTTGTCGCGGTCGGCGGTGAGCTGCACGCGGCGCCCACGCTCAGCGGCGGATTCGAGGTCTCGGTGACATTGCCCACCCACTAGGGTGACTGGGTGGCTATTACCGTTTTGATCGCCGACGACCAGGCGATGGTGCGCCAGGGTTTCGGCGCCCTGCTGGGTGCGCAGACCGATATCAGCGTCGTCGGCGACGCGCCCGACGGCAAGGTGGCGGTGGCCGAGGCCAAGCGGCTGCGTCCCGACGTGGTGCTGATGGATGTGCGGATGCCGGAGATGAACGGTCTCGACGCCGCCCGCGCGATCCTCACCGCGAATCTCGATCCGCCGGTGCGGGTGCTCATGCTCACCACCTTCGACATCGACGACTACGTCTACGAGGCACTGAGCATCGGGGCGAGCGGGTTCCTGCTCAAGGACGCGCCCGCCGAGGAATTGGTGCGTGCGGTGCGGGTGGTCGCCGACGGTGAGGCGCTGCTCGCGCCGACGATCACCCGCAGGCTCATCGCCGACGTCACCCGCAGGCGCAATACCGTGCGGGCCGCCCCGGCGCCCGCGCTCGGCACCCTGACCCCGCGTGAACGCGAGGTGCTCGAACTGGTGGCCAAGGGGTTGTCGAACACCGAGATCGCCGCGGCGCTGTTCGTGGCCGAGCAGACCGTGAAAACCCATGTCTCCAAGGTCTTCTCGAAGCTCGGGCTGCGCGACCGCGCCCAGGCGGTGGTCCTGGCGTATGAATCCGGCCTGGTCGTTCCCGGCTGAGCCGGTGCGCTCAGCGCGGGCAGACGCCGCCGCGCAGGTTCGGCAGGTGCCGGGCCAGCAGCAGCGCCATCCGGTCGAGCAGTGCGGTGGTGTCGTCGAACGAGCCCGAATCGGCCTGTGCCGCAAGGGCGACCGCGAGCTGACCGCTGCCCACGGGTACCAGTCCGAACTGGCGCACGGTGTAGACCCCGGTGACGTCGTCGGGACCCCAGCCACCCTTGAACTCGGTGTCGTCGAGCAGGCCGAGACCCCACCCCTGATCCTCGGTGATCTCACCCATCAGCGAGGTGACGACCTCGGCCTGCGGCAGGCACGGCAGTCGCGACGCGAACCGCACCTGGTTGGCCAGCGACCATTCGGTACCGCCGAAGGAGGTGCCGTCGAGTTCGGTGCGGGTGCCCGACTTACCGGTGGCCGCGTCGCCCGCCTCGTCGAGGATCTGCTGCACGGCGTCGGCGGCTTCCGGTGCGTCACCGAGGGATTCCCACAGGCCTTCGGCGGCGTCGTTGTCCGACACCGTGATCGCGGCCTCCACCATCTCGAAGATCGACTGGTCGGGGTCGTGGCGCAACGCGGCGACCGCGAGCGGGATCTTGATCGTGGACCAGGCGATGCCGGTGGTCCAGTCGCCGTAGATCGTCATCCGGCCGCCGCCGACCGGCATCAAGGCCATGCCGACCTGGCCAGGCAGCTTCGACTGCAAGAGCGTGAACTCCGCGGCCAGCGAATCGGGCAGCCCGATCGACAGACCGGGATGCCACGCGTCTTCGCTGTTGACGGTAACCGTGGGCGCACTCACCGCCGTCGGGGTGCCCGGCGTGGCACACGAGGTGGACAGTGCGGCAGTTGCCAGCACCCCACAGAGCAGCAGCCTGCGACAGGCAGCCGTCGTTCCGGTCGACTTCACCACCGAATCCTCCCCACCACCCATTGCGCGTGCTCCGGCGGTGCAAACTTCTCGTCGAACGCGTCCGGTCACACCCGGACGACTGTTAGCAAGTTTCACCGATTTTCGGCGAGAATTCGAATGAACGTGGTCACACGGTCGGAAGGGGGTCGTAGTGCACGACATCGGTGAGGTGTTCGCGGGGTTCACCATCGAGGCGATGCTGGGCCAGGGCGGCATGGGCACGGTGTATCTGGCCCGGCATCCGCGCCTGGACCGGCTCACCGCGCTCAAGCTGCTCAACCGGGATCTGTTCGCCGACGAGCGCGTTCGCGCGCGGTTCGAACGGGAGGCCGATCTCGCCGCCGGGCTCGACCATCCCGGCATCGTCACCGTCTTCGACCGGGGGACCGAGGGCGAACAACTCTGGATCAGCATGCAGTACGTCGACGGGATCGACGCGGCGACGGTGGACCCGATGGCGCTGCCACCCGAGCGGGCCGTGCAGATCGTCGAAGGGGTCGCCGACGCGCTGGACTACGCGCACGGCAGGGGAGTGCTGCACCGAGATGTGAAGCCCGCCAACATCTTGCTGGCCCGCTCCACCGGCGGCCAGGGCGAGCGGGTCTTCCTCACCGACTTCGGCATCGCCCGGCTCCGCGCCGACTCCACCCACCTCACCCAGCAGGGAATGTTCACCGCGACACTGGCTTACGCGTCACCGGAGCAGATGACCGGCGCCGAGCTCGACCATCGCTCCGACCAGTACTCGTTGGCGTGTTCGCTGTACTGGTTGTTCACCGGACTGGCGCCCTTCGACTCCGCCGACCCGAACGAGATCATCCGCGGCACCCTCTACGCCCCGCCGCCGCCCCTGGCGCTGCGTCGCGCGGGTCTGCCGCCGATCATGGACGCCGTCCTCGCCGCCGCGATGGCGAAACATCCTGCGGCACGGTTCGATTCCTGCGCCGCGTTCGCCAAGGCGGCCCGCCAGGCGCTGACCTCCACGACCCCACCGGTCCTGCCGCGCCCGCCCGCGAACCCGGTGCCGGGTTACTACCCGCCCGCCCCGCAACAAGGGCCCGCCGCGCCTTTCGCGCCGCCCGGTATGGCACCGCCCGGGTATCAAGGCGCACCCGGACAGCCTGCGCCACAACCTCATTGGCAACCACCCTCACGGCCTTTCGGAGCTGTCCCGCCGGTCGCCCCGCGCCCGGCCGCGCCCAGTGGTGTGGTGCCGCCCGGCGAAGTACCTCCGGTGGCCCAGCGTCCGGCCGCGAGTTCCGCTGCCGGACAGCCGAATGCGCGCCGATCCGGGTCCGCTGCGCCTGGTGCGGCGCCCCTGGCTGCCGCTGCGCCTGCGGTCGCGGCCTCGGCTGCCGTGCCGCCATCCGCGGGCGTGCAGCGCCCCGCGCCGGGGGTCGCCGAAGCTGTGGCGGTGCCCGTGGTCGATGCCGGAATATCTTCCAGCCCAGTGTCTCTCGACAAGCCGTCATCCACGGCGGCTCGATCGGACACCGCCGCAGCGACCGGCGGTGCGGAGTCCGGCGAGGTATCGGCCACTGCGGCAACCGATGTCGTGTCGATGCGCGACGCGGGCGAGCTGGACGCGGCGAACGCGGCCGCCTTGACCGAGGTGACCTCGATCGCTGGGGCCTCGAACGCGGCCCCAGCCGGGCCTGTGGCGCCGGAGGGGGCCGCAGGGCAGTCCAGCCAGCCGGGACAGCCTGGTAGCGCAGCACAGAGCAATGCGGGTCAGCCGAGCAATCCGGGTCAGCCGGGTAACGCCGGTCAGCCGAGCAATGCGCCTCAGCCGAGTATTGCCGGACAGTCGAGCATTGCCGGACAGCTGAGCATTGCCGGTCAGCCGAGCAATCCGGGTCAGCCGGGCAATGCCGGTCAGCCGGGCAATGCCGGTCAGCCGAGCAATGCGCCTCAGCCGAGCATTGCCGGACAGCCGAGCGGTGCGGGTCAGCCGGGCAGCCCAGGTCAGCCGGGTGGTGCGGGTCAGCCGGGCAGCGCGGGTCAGCCGGGCAGCCCAGGTCAGCCGGGCAGCCCAGGTCAGCCGGGTGGTGCAGGGCCTCAGGTAGACGCGGGGCAGTCGGCGGCGGCGGGGCAGTCGGGTGGTCCGGTCGTGCCGGGTGGTGCGGGTCAGCAGCACGGGGTGGTGCGGTCCGGGCCGCGGGGGCCCTGGATGGTGCCGCATCGGGGGTATTGGCCGGTGCCTCGACGGGTGTCGGGGATGCAGCGGTTCGGGTGGGTTGTGTTGGTGGCACTGGTTCTGGTGCTGGTCGCGTTGGTTGTCGCGTTGGTCGTGGTGGTGTTGCCCGGAGACGACGACGGTCCCGACGTGGAAGACGGCGCGAGCGGGCCGTCGAATTCGGCGGCCGAGGTGGCGGATTCGTTCGCGGAGAGTCGGCGGGTTTTCCCGACCTTGGTTCCGCAGGGGCAGATGAGTGATGGTGTGGGGTATCGGGGGGCGCGGTGTGTGGGGGTGCGCAATGTCAGCGAGCTGGCGTGGAAAGAGCCTGCGTTGCAGTGGACTCCGATCACGACCGGGTGGCAGTGCGAGCGGTCCGACAATCAAGCGGGTGCGCTGAGCTACCTGGTGCTCGAGTACGCGAACGCGAGCCAGGCGCGGTCGGTGCTGGAGGCGTTGCCCGCGACCGTTCGCTACGCGGGGAGCAAGGACGAAGTGCCGTTCTCGCTGCAGCGGTGGGTGGTTCCGGATCCGGCGAACATCCGCGTCCAGACCGCGCACCAGGTGTTGAGCTTCCCCGGCGACTCCGCCCGCGCGAATTACCTTGTCGTGGTGAGTCGCCGGGGCAGCAGCGGCACCGGCGGGGCCACCCGCCCCTCGGCGCAGGACGAGGTCATCGCGTGGTGGGACGAAGTTCCGCTCTGATCGATGACGGGGCCGACCCCGGGGTGGTAGACCCGCGATACCGAGGTGACGGTGCGAGGGAAGGCGTCGCCGCGGCGCCGGGCTGAGATGCCGGGCGCCGCGGCGACCGAGGTCAGTCCACTGCCAGCGCGGCCACGATCGGCATCCGCGCCGCGCGCAGGGCGGGCGGGATCGAGCCCAGCAGTGCCAGGCCCAGCGCGACCGCACCGTAGACCGCGATCAGCGGGCTCGGCCGGTAGACGATGTCGATGGTCATCGCATGCCCGATCGCCACCGTGGCCAGATACTGCACCGCGACGCCGACGAGCAGACCGATGGCCGCGCCGATGAATCCGATGCCCGCGGCTTCGGCGAGCACCGAGCGCAGGAGGAACTTGCGGTTGGTGCCCATGGCGCGCAGCACCCCCAGCTCCCTGCGTCGCTCCAGGACCGACAGCATCAGGGTGTTCAGCAAGGCCACCGTCGCCACCAGGACGACGATCCACAGGATCATGTTGCTCATCGCCGCACCCTGCTGGACGCTCGAGGAGATCGCGTCGACCATGTCGGCGCCGGTGTCGACATGGATTTCGCGGGGAACCATCGCGCGGACCGCGGCCTGCACCGTGTCGGGGTCGGCGCCGGGCGAATACTGGATCGACAGGATCGTCTCGCCGGGTCGCTGATACCACTCCCGCATCTGGTCGAGATTCATCATCACCACGCCGGAGACGGCGGTGAAGTACGGAATCACTTGCAGCACAGCTGTTTTGCGCTCACCGGAGGGGGTGGGCATGGTGATCTCGTCGCCGACGGCAAGCGAGAGCGACCGTGCCACGTCACGGGTGATGACCACACCTTCGCGCCGCTCCATCCGGTCGATCACCGCCCGATCGACCGCGCCGAGACGGGTATCGGAGGTACTCGGCGGATAGCCCTGCAACATCACCCGACCGCTGCCGATGGTCGCGAAGGCCATCTGGGCGGGGCTCACCCGTTCCACGCCGGGGACGTTCGCGACCCGGGCGGCCAGGCCGTCGGGCAGGACCGGCCCGGTCGGGAACTGCTCGACGGGGCTCGGACTCACGTAAAGATCGGTGTCGCCGAGACTTTGGAACGAATCGGTCGCCGACTTCACCATGTTGCCCGATGCCCCACCGAGCGCGACCACCGCCGCGACGCCGATCATCACCGTCATCGCGGTGGCCCAGACGCGGCGCGGCGCGCGTTCCAGCGTCGTCGCCCCGAGCGCGCCCGGCGCGCCGAACCAGCGGGCGATCGCCGCGGATCCGCGCACGATCGGACCGGTGGCGGCGAAACACAGGAACACCGTCGCGGTGAACGACGTGGTGATCGCGGCCAGCGACAGTCGCCCGAGGTCGACGAACGCGATAGCCACCGCCGCCGCACCGAGCAGCACACCCGCGGCGAGGGCGACCCAGCGCAACACCGAGTTGGTCGCCGCGGCATCGCTGGCCTCCACCGGCGCCAACGCCTCGACCGGGGCGACCTTGTACACCTGTCTGGCCGCGATCGACGCCGCCAGCACCGTCGCCACCACACACGCGGCGATCGCGACGGGGATCGCGTAGTTCGGCACCTGGAATTCGGTGCGCGCCTCGACCGATTGCACGATCGCGGCGGGCAGCCTGTCGATCGCGAACCGCCCCATCAGCGCACCGATTCCCGCGCCGATCGCCCCGCCGATCAGCCCGAGCATCGCGGCCTCGACGAGCAGATCACGCACCATCGGGGCCCGCTTGCCGCCGATCGCCCGCAACAGCGACAGCGTCGGCCTGCGTTGCGCCACCGCCATACTCATCGCGTTGTAGATCAAGAAGGCCGACACGATCAGCGCCGCCGCCGACGACATCAGCGTGGAATACCGCATGATCTGGATCGCGCCACCGGCCTGCGCGGTGCGCAGACCCGGCTCGGCCACCACTGCCCGGCCGTCCACCGCATCGGTGAGTGCGGTGCGCAGCGCGGCCACATCGGTGCCGGGCCGCACCACGATCTGCACCGAATCGAGCTTGCCCACCCGGTCGGTGAGGAATTGGATCAGCGGCAGCGGACCCGCCACCACGTGTCCGCTGTTGAGCCGGTCGGTCGCCTCGGAGTCGAGGACGGCAGCCACCTTCGCCGTGCCTGCCCCGATCGGTACGGGGTCGCCCTCGCGCAGACCCATGGCCGCGCCGACCAGCACGCCGCGCTCGGTGCTGAGCAGCTTGGTGGTGTACTGCGACATCGGTCCGGCCAGATCGCTGCCGAGCGCGCCGATATTCTGATCCGCGCCGATCAGCAGTGCCCGGTCAGGGCCGGCGCCGAGCGTGCCGCGCAGCATCGGCACCGCCGTCGCCACCCCGGGTGTCGCGGCGATCCGGGGTAGCAGTGACTGCTCGAAGCCCGCGTCGGTGATACCGGTGATCTCGAGTTCGGCGGTGCCCGCCAGACCCTTGGTGAGCTTGTCGACCGACCCGGTGACCGACCCGGAGATGCTCAGCACCGCGACTATCAGCGCGGCCGAGACTCCCATCACGGCTCCCGACATCAGGGTGCGACCGGGATGGCGGAGCAGTTCACCGAAGTTGAACAGCCGCAATCGATCGATGGCGGCGGCGATCATGCGTCGACTCGCGAAGCGACGCGCTCGTCCGCGCCGATCCGACCGTCGCGCAAGGTGATCACCCGGTCGCAGTAGTCGACGGAGCTCATGTCGTGTGTCACCATCACCACCGAGTTGCCCTGCGCGGTGATGTCGCCCAGCAGCGCGAGGATCGCGGCGCCGGTCTTGGAGTCGAGGTTGCCGGTCGGTTCGTCGGCCAGGATCAGCGGCGGATCCATGATCAGCGCTCTGGCCACCGCCACGCGCTGCATCTGCCCACCGGAGAGCTCCGCGGGCCGGTGCTGCGCGCGATCGCCGAGGCCGACGAGATCGAGCAGTTCCAGCGCGCGCGGCTTGGCCTTGCGTAAGCCGGTGCCGTCCAACAGCTTCGGCACGGCGACGTTCTCCCAGGCCGAGAGGGTGGGGAGCAGGTTGAAGAACTGGAAGATGAAGCCGACCTGCTCGAGCCGGAACGCGGCCTGCTGGTCTTCGTCGAGATCGCCGATCTCGGTGCCGCGGAAACGAATCGAGCCCTCATCGGGACGATCGAGCGCCCCGAGTAGGTGTAGCAGGGTGCTCTTGCCGGAACCCGACGGCCCGATGATCGAGGTGAACTGGCCTGCTTCGATGCGCATGCTCACCTCGTCGAGCGCGCGGACTTCCTGATCACCGACGCGATACTGCTTGACCACCCGGGTCAACTCCAGCATCGGCTGCTGTGGCGATTCGATGTCGGGCATATCTTGTCCCCCAGGGAGTTTCGGGTTTCAGCGTGCGAGTGCGCGGTCGCGGGTAGTCTGCCCGATCGCCGGGCGTGCGTCGAGAAGCCCACGCAGGGCCGGTTGTTCGGCGGCCAGCTCGAGATAGGCCTCCATCGGGGTGCGGCCGTCGATCTCGGCCAGTTCGAGTTTGACGCGCAGATGATTGTCCCAGCGGTTGGCCAGCGCCTGTAGCAGGCCGTCGACTCCGCCGAAGAGCGTGTCGAGCTCGGCGAGGCCGGCGAACAGGGCCGGGTCGTTCGGGTCGACCGCTGCCCTGGCGAGCACGGTGTGCACGATCTCGGTGCGGTGGTGTAGATCGGTCCAGGTCATGGGCTTCACCTTCCGTGAGCGGGTGAATCGAACGTTACGGGCGGCGAACGGCCGAATCGTCGTCCCGGGGACCCGACTTCTTCTCCTACCCAGGTAGGAGATCGGTACCGTTCGCGGGACGATGCTCGCCCGGTAGGTGGCGACTAGCCTTACATCATGGATGTGAGCCACGCCATCCCCGCGAAGGCGCCGGGCCGAGTGAGCCTGCGGCAGCGGTTCGCGGCCAGAGCCGTGGTGCCACGATTGCTCACCACCGTCCGCGAACGCATCGAATCGTTGCCCTACGACTATCCGCCCGCGGTGATTCTGGCCGCCGACCTCGCGCTGCTGGTGGTCACCGGTGCGGCGGTGATCCAGCGGCACGCGTACTTCCCGAGTGTGCTGCCGCTGCTGGCGATGGCCACCGCGTTCCTGCCGATTCCGCTGTTCGCGATCTTCCGGGTGAATCCGCACCCCGTGCTGCTGAAGGGCAGCGCGCTGGCTTCCTGCGCCCTGTTCCTGTTGCAGCCGGTCAACGCCGACTTCGCGCCGTTCGTGCTGGTGATCGTCGCCGGTGAGGTGGCCGCGGTCGCCTCGCGCGGGTGGACCATCGGATTCACCCTGCTCGCGATCCTCGAACTGGTCGCGTTCGACGTGGCCGGGCACGTGCACTGGGGTGAGCAGCCGCTGCAAGGACTACCGATGTATGTGATCGGCATCCTGCTCGGCATGTTCGTCGGGGTGATGCTGCAGTATCAGCGGCGTTTCCTGTATCAAGAGCGCGAGAATCAAGCGATCCGCTCCGGTCAGGCCGCCGACGAGGAACGGCGCCGGATCGCCCGCGAAGTCCATGATGTGATCGCCCATTCGCTCTCGATCACCCTGCTGCACCTGACCGCCGCCCGCCGCGCGCTCCAGACCGACGACGACGTCACCGAGGCGGTGGAAGCGCTCGTCGAGGCCGAACGCCTCGGCCGCCAGGCGATGGCCGACATCCGGCGCACCGTCGGCATGCTCGACGCGGGCCCGGCGCAACTGGCTCCCGAGCCGGGCGCCGCCGATATCGACGAACTCGTCGGCGACTTCCGCCGCGCCGGGCTCACCGTCGACTACGCGCGCACCGGCGACCTGGCCACCGTCTCCGGCGCCATCGGCCACGCGCTCTACCGGATCGGTCAGGAATCGCTGGCCAACGTCATCAAGCACGCGCCGGGCGCGCCCGCCACGGTGCGCTTCGACGTCTCGGCCGAGGCGGCGACGCTGGTCGTGTCGAATCCGCTGCCGTTCGGGCCCGCGCTGCGCCGCGATACCGGGATGGGACTGCGCGGCATGCGCAAACGCACCGAACTGCTCGGTGGGAAGATCATCGTGGGCACCGGCGACGACGGCTGGACCGTGCGGGTCGGCTTCCCGCTGCGAGCAGGCTCGTGCGCCGCCCTCTCGGCCGTGCTGCCGGGCAAGCTCTGGCACAAACCCCAGGAGGACACGTGACGACCGCTTCGCCGATCGAGCAGCTGGTGACAGTGCTCGTAGTCGACGACCAGGAACTCGTACGCGGCGGATTGCGTCGCATCCTGCGGCGTCGCGACGGTTTCACCATCAACGAGTGCGCCGACGGCGACGAGGTCGCGGCCGCCGTCGCCGCGCAACGACCCGATGTGGTGCTGATGGATCTGCGGATGAAGCGGGTCGGCGGCATAGATGCGACCCGGTTGCTGCGCGCCCGCCCCGACGCCCCACCGGTGCTGGTGCTCACCACCTTCGACGACGACCAACTTCTCTCCGGCGCGCTGCGCGCGGGCGCCGCGGGCTTTCTGCTCAAGGATTCGCCCGCGGAGGATCTGATCCGCGCGGTCCGCACCGTGGCCGGCGGTGGCGCGTGGCTCGATCCCTCGGTGACGGGACGGGTGCTCACGGCGTACAGAACAGTGAAACCGGTCGGTACCCGAACCGATCGCCGGCTCGGCGAACTCACCGCCCGCGAGTACGAAGTGCTCGAATTGATCGGCTCGGGCCGGGTCAACAGCGAGATCGCCGCCGAACTCGGTATCTCGGAAGTAACCGTGAAAAGCCACGTCGGACACATATTCGGCAAGCTCGACCTGCGCGATCGCGCTGCCGCGATCGTGTTCGCGTTTGACCACGGCGTAGTGACACCGGGAGAATCTTCCTACTGAGAAGCAGGTCCACGGGCCTGCCAGAAGTGGGAGGCGGACGCTGGTGCAGGCACCTGGGTCACGGACGGGGAGCAGATTCGGCCCGTACGAGTTGCGGTCGATGCTGGGCAAAGGCGGGATGGGCGAGGTCTACGAGGCCTACGACACCGGCAAGGACCGAGTGGTCGCTCTGAAGTTGCTGGCCGAGGAGCTCGCGCAAGACCCGGCCTATCAGGTCCGATTCCGGCGCGAATCCCAGGCCGCGGCCAAGCTGGCCGAACCGCACGTGATCCCGATCCATGACTGGGGCGTGATCGACGGGGTCCTCTTCATCGATATGCGCCTGGTTCCCGGCTCCGATCTACGGACCGTGTTGCGCGGAGGCGGGCCGATGAGCCCGGAACGCGCGGTCGCCGTCGTCGAGCAGATCGCCGCCGCGCTCGACGCCGCACACGCGGGCGGGCTGGTGCATCGCGATGTGAAGCCCGCCAACATCCTGGTCACGCCCGCCGATTTCGCCTACCTCGCCGACTTCGGCATCGCGCACACCGAGGGCGACAGCGCGGTGACCCAGGCCGGGATGGCGGTCGGCTCCTACATCTACATGGCGCCGGAGCGCTTCGATGTCGGCCCGATCTCCCACCGCGCCGACGTCTACTCACTGGCCTGCGTCCTGCACGAATGCCTCACCGGTGCTTCGCCCTTCCCCGCGGCGAGCATGAGCGTGCTGGTCCGCGCGCACCTGTCCGAGGCCCCGCCGCGGCCGAGCGAGCTGTTGCACGGGATACCCGGCGCACTCGACGACGTCATCGGGACCGGCATGGCCAAGGATCCGGCCGATCGCTACGCGTCGGCCGGTGCGTTGGCTGTCGCCGCTCGGCGAGCGCTGGCTTCGGCCGTGCGGGAAGCCGGTGCGCCCGCGCCATCGGGCGCTTTCGCGTCGTACGACGGGGCCCGCCGCGTCCCCGGTGGCCACGATGTGACTCCAGGTTCTTCGTCCGGTCCCACGCTCCGCAGTTCCGCAGGCGCGCCGGCGGCTGCCCCGCAAGGCGGCCCGGGCTCGGCTCCCGGGCGCGGTTTCGCCGCCGCCGCCGGATTCGCCGCCGGTGTGGGACGCGGTGCCGCCGGGGCGCCGACCGGTGCTCCTGGCGGACCGGCCGGTGCCGAGCGTGGTGGCCACGCGGGGTCCGCGACCGGTCCAGCGCGTGCGGTGCCCATCGGTGCCGCGAGTGGAGCCCGCAAGGGCGCCTCCGACTCGGAGGAGCCCGCCGACGTCGAGCAGGTTCCGACGCCGACCGGGGAGTTCCGCGTGATCGGCGCGGTGACCGCGACCGGCGGTGTGGAGACCTCGCGCAGCCAGTCGACCGCGACCGGCGCCCAGCCCACCTTGATCATCCGCCCGCCCGAGGCGCGCCCCGGGGCATCGGACACCACCGGTTTCCGCCGTGTTCCCGCCGAGGGCACCGGCGAGATCTCGATACCCGCGGTGATCCAGCCGACCGGCCCCGCCGAAATCCGGCCCGCCGACACCTACTTCGCGCCCCTGCCGTCGGCCGATGAGCCGGAGGCCCCCGAGCCGCCCCCGGCTTACACCCCCGACCAGGGCCTCCCGCGGATGCGTCCCTTCCCGGACGCGCACCTCTACGACGGTGCGCAGCCGGGCGAAACGTCTGCTCCCCTCCTGCAGCCACCGCGTCCCGCGTCGGCCACCCCTTACCCGGCGCCCACCGGACCGCACCGTCTCCCGCCGCAGCAGGATCCCCACCGAGGCGCCCCTACCCAGCGCTACTCCGGCGAACATCCCCTCCCGGCGGCCTACACCCCGCCCACGGAGCAGTACCTCCCGCCGGCATCGAACCCCAACCCCCGGTTCCCCGCCCCCACACCGGAATTCGACGCCCCCCGCCCGAACTCGCCTGCCCCCTTCGCGGCTCCCACCCAGCGGTTCGGTGCGGAACAGAACGCTCCCGAGGACCGGTTCGCCAGTCCCGCAGGACCTTTCGGTGGCCCGCCGGACGACGGATTCGACGGCGCTCCCGGCCATGCCCGAGGCGATGCGTTCGGCCCGCCGACCGAGCAGTACAACCCCGCCGCCTTCGCGCCGCCGACGCAGAAGTTCGGCGGCGATCTCGACGATCCGCGAGACCGATTCGGTGGTCCCCCCGAGCGTTTCGACGAGGACGCCGACGACCGGTACGGTGGCCCGCCCGCGCAGTACGCACCGGCGACCGAGCAGTACGACCCCGCCGACATGCAACGGTCGGCGCCGACCCAGCATTACGGGGCCGACGAACTCGATCCGCAGCGCTCGCAGCCGACACATCAATACCGTGGCGGTGCCGCGCCTTTCGCTGCCCATCAGGCCCCGCCGGAGTTCGAGGATCCGGCCAGGGCGGCCGCGACCCGGCAGTACGTGGGTCAGGAGAACGCGTACTCCGACTACGACGAACCGCCCAGTGCCTACGGCGATCACGCCTATCGCGATCCGGCATACGACCCCGGCTACGGGCCTGACCCGGCCTATGGACCCGACCCCGCGTACGGTCCCGATCCGGCCTGGGCGCACCAGGATTCGGAGCGTAGGCGATCGGTTCTGCTGCCGGTGCTGGCCGGTGTCTTCGCCGTCCTGGTACTCGCGGTCGGTGGCGCGATCGGTTGGCGCATGATGTCGGCCGCCGACCCCGCCGAGACCTCCACGGCCGCACCGATTTCGCAGGCGCCGGGCGGTTCCGGCCAACCCGCGGGCACGACCCCGCGCGCGACCACGGCCGCTCCCACCACCTCGGCGGGACCGGCCACCCTGCCCGCGGGTGCGCAGCCCTGTGAAACCGGCACCGCCACAGGCTCTTACAGCAAGGTCGCCGTCGGCAGCGCGGTCACCAGCTGCGGTTTCGCCGAAGCGGTCCGGGAGGCCTACGCCGGCGGCGGTACGGGAGCCCGCTCAGTGGTGGCGACCAGCCCGGTGACCGGCCGCACCTACACGATGACGTGCGCACCCGAGGGCAAACTCGTCACCTGCACCGGCGGTGAGAACGCCGTGGTCTACGTCTACTGACCCGAAACGACCGCGGCCCCCGATATCTCGGGGGCCGCGGTCGCGGAGGAACCTCAGCTAGCCGAAGCAACCGCGATCACTGTGTCGCCGAGCCGGGCCACGGTGTCCGGGTCGCTCCACGACCCGGTGATCGACACACCGTCGGCCACCACCTCGGCGCCCGCCTTGCGCAATCGATCGGCCAAGTCCTGATTGATCACCTCACCGGGCCCCACCGTGATCACCGCGACCGGCTTGCCCCCGACGGCCGGCGCCGAGTCGGGATTGGCCAGCCACGCGATCACACTCGCCGCCAGCGGCGCCACGGTCTCGCCCTCGGCCGCGAACATCAGCACACCGTCGGCTTCCAGCGTGGAGCGGCGCAGCTGGTTGGCGATCAGTGGCCGCCCGTCCTCGGTGTCGATCGCGGCACTGTAGGCGGGCAGGGTGTCGAGCTCGGCCAGGCTCACCACGTCGATGTTGTTGCGGATCGCGACCTGCTGGGCCTCGGTGGCCAACTGCTGCGTCGTGGACGTCTCGCCGGGTTCGGCGATGAGTGCGAGCAGATATGACATCGGTTGTCCCCCTACTTCGCGTGCTCGAAATCGCCGATCGACGCCAGTGTCTTTCGCGGGTGCTGGTTCATTGTCATCTCCTCGACAGAGTTCAACTCGACGGTGTGACAGTCACTTTCACGCTCTTCATCATCGGCTGATCGCTCTCGGTGCTGTAGTCGCCGATCGCGCACAGCACATTCATTTCCGGCATGTACCCGGCGGCGCAGCCCGGCGGAATATCGTAGGTGACGACCTTGTACTTGGAGAGCGACCGCGTCGACCCGTCACGGGCGGTACTGGTGATGTCGACCTCGTCGAACTCTTTCAGGCCGCGGTCGCGCATATCGCGAGAGTTCATGAAGACCAGCGTGCGCAGGTTCTTCACCCCGCGATAGCGATCGTTGCTGGTGTAGATGGTGGTGTTCCACTGGTCATGGGAGCGCTGCGTGGCCAGGGTGAGCACCCCGGCCGGGTTGGTTGTGTCGGGCAGCGTCGCGGCGGAGAACTCCGCCTTGCTGGACGGGGTGAGGAAGATCAGCTCCCGCGCGGGTTGCCGGATCCGGAATCCGAGTCCCAGTCGCACCCGCCGGTTGTAGTCCTCGAAACCGTCCAGGACCTTCGACATGGTGTCGCGGATGCGGTCGTAATCCTCGACGTAGTACTCCCACGGCGTCTTCGTCTCGGGCAGTGCGGCTTTGGCGATACCCGCCAGAATCGCGGGCTCCGACAGCAGATGTGGCGACGCGGGCTTCTTCATACCCTTGGACAGGTGCACCACGGCCATGCCGTTCTCCATCGAGACCACCTGCGGGCCGCTGCGCTGCTCGTCGTATTCGGTGCGCGCGAGGCAGGGCAGAATCAGCGCGCGTTTGCCGTGCACGACGTGGCTGCGGTTGAGCTTGGTGGAGACCATGACGGTGAAGTCGGCCTTCTGGAACGCCTCGAAGGTGTATTCGCTGTCGGGCGCGGCCTGGACGAGGTTGCCGCCCATGCTCATGAAGAACTTCAGCTTGCCCTTCTGCAGCGCCTCGATGGCGGAGACGACGTCGTAGCCGTTGGCGCGCGGCACGTCGATCTCACAGACCTTGGCCAGCCGGTCGAGGAATGCGGCGGGCGGATTGTTGTCGATGCCGCACGTACGGTTGCCCTGCACATTGCTGTGCCCGCGCACCGGCGACGGTCCCGCGCCTTCGCGACCCAGGTTGCCCCGCAGGAGCAGCAGGTTGACGATCTCGCGGATCGTCTCCACGCCGTGCTCGTGCTGGGTGACGCCGAGACACCAGCTGATGATGCTGCGGTCGGAGTCGCAGTAGATGCGGGCGGCCTTGCGGACCTCGGCCTCGCTCAGGCCCGACTCGGTCTGGATATCGGCCCAGGTGGTCGCCTCGACTTCGCGCACGTACTCGTCGAAGCCGACGGTGTAGCGCTCGATGAACTCGTGGTCGAGAGCCTTCTCGTCGGTCGCGGACTCTTCGAGGACGGCCTTGGCCATGCCGCGGATCAGCGCGAAGTCGCCGCCGATGCGCACCTGCAGGTTGAGCGTGCCGGTCTTGGTCGGGTGGAAGGTGGCCATCGCGAGGAAGTCGTGCGGGATGATCGTGTTGCGCGAGCCCGCTTCGATCAGCGGATTGACGTGCACCACCTGGGCGCCGCGCTTGTAGGCCTCGGCGAGCGAGGTCAGCATGCGCGGCGCGTTCGAGGCGACATTGAGGCCCATCACGAACAGCGCGTCGGCCTTGTCCCAGTCCTCGAGGTCGCAGGTGCCCTTGCCGGTGCCGAGCGAGGCCTGTAGAGCTCGGCCGCTGGCTTCGTGGCACATATTGGAGCAGTCGGGCAGATTGTTGGTGCCGTACTCGCGCACCATCAACTGGTAGAGGAACGTCGCCTCGTTGGCGAGTCGGCCCGAGGTGTAGAACGCGGCCTCGTTCGGGTCGGGCAGCTCGCGCAGCGCCTTGCCCACCATCTCGAACGCGTCGGCCCAGCTGATCGGCACATAGTGGTCGGTCTCGGGGTCGTAGACCATCGGCTCGGTGAGCCTGCCCTGGTCCTCGAGGTCGAAGGAACTCCAGGTGGCCAGCTCGGTGACGGTGTGCTGGGCAAAGAATTCGGGAGTGCACCGCTTGTGCGTCATCTCCCAGGTCACGTGCTTGATGCCGTTCTCGCACACGTCGAGGACCAAGCCGTCGGTGGCGTCGGGCCACGCGCAGCCCGGACAGTCGAAGCCGCGTTCCTGATGGTTCATCTTCAGGATGGCCTTGGTGCCGATGAACGGCTCGTGTTCCTTGCCGACCATGAACTTTCCGACCGCGATCGCCGCGCCCCAGCCCGCCGCCGGATGGTGGTAGGGCTCGGCCTTCGGCACGGCCGCCCGGTCTGCTGCTTCGCTCGGGCCCCGATCGGGATCCCAGATGGTGTGCGGACCGTCAGCCATGTCAGATCTTCCCTTCGCGGTGAATGCGGGTCGAGAAAGATGTGCCCTGTCCAGTGCCTCGGTTGGATTCTCTACCGTCGAGATCACGGAAGGGCGTAGGTAACTTTCGTCGTGTCGCTCGGCGGCGTCCAAGTCCGATTTCCGACCGGTCGATCGGTCGCGCTTATCACCCCCGCCATAGCGCCGTTTTCGCCGGTGCGACCGGGATCACCGCAGGTTGACGGCGTGCGCGCGGATCGTGCAGGCTTGATCATCGGCCCTACGGGCATGTCCCGCGACCGACTTCGGAGGAACCTTTGCGCACCACGCGAACACGGGCGCGCCAGATTTACCGACGGTTCGTCACCGAGATCGATCATCTGCCCGCCGCCCGCGTTTTCGTCGGTCTCGCGATCCCCGGCCTGGTGCTGATCGCGGTGGGCCGCACCGACCTGCTCATCTACGCGGTCTTCGGTTCCTTCACCGGGATGTACGGCTTCGCGGAATCGCCGCGCCGGCGCTTGATCCACCAGAGCGAAGCGGCGGTGATGCTGGTCGGCGCCGTCGGCGCCGGCATCCTGCTCGCGCGCCTGCACGCCTCTCCCGCGGTGCTGGTGTCGGCGGTCGCGGTGTTCGCCGCGGTCGCCTCGCCGATCACCGACCGCCTCGGCTTGCGGCCGGAGGGGCCGTTCTTCGGGATCTTCGCGTTCGGCGCCATCGCCATGGTGGCCGGGGCGCAGCGCGATCCGCTCCTGGCGCTGGTGCTGTGCGCGGGCACCGCGGTGCTGTGCGTGATCGTCGGCTATCTCGAGTCGACGCGGCGAGTCCGCCGGGCCGGCATGTGTGCGATGCGGATACCGATCCCGCCGCATCGCACCGGAGGGGTGTCGTACGTGCAGGCGGGACGCTACGCGCTGGCGATCTCGATCGCCGGCGGGATCGGGCTGCTGCTCGGCGTCGGCCATGCCAATTGGGCGATGGCGGGCGCCGCGGTGCCGCTGGCCGCCGCCAGCTCCCGTGACCGGATCACCCGCGGCATGCACCGGGTGGTCGGCACGTTCATCGGACTCGCGGTCACCGCGCCGCTGCTGATCCCGGGTCCGAGCCCGGCGATGCTTGGCCTGGCGATCATCGCGCTGCTCTACCCGACCGAATTGTTCATGGCCCGCCACTACGCGGTGGCGATGGGCTTCTTCACGCCGCTGATCATGTCGATGACCGAACTGGCCGATCCGTCCGATCCGCTCACGTTGCTCACCGAACGCGGAGTCGACACGGTGATCGGCGTCGCGGTGGGAATCGCTGTCGCCCTGCTCATTCGCGAACCCGCTACCCCCGCGTTACCCACCTTCGAGACGCCGGTATGCGAAACGTTGCATACTGTCGGCATGGCTGACGACAACGAGTGGTACTACTGCCTCAAGCACCACAAGGCCGAACAGGGCAAGGCCTGCTGGTACGGCGACCGGATGGGCCCCTACCCGGACCAGGCCACCGCCGAGAAGGCGCTCGAGATCGCGAAGGCGCGCAACAAAGCAGCCGACGACCAGGACGACTGACCCGCTCTCCGAATGCTGTTCCGTCAGCTCGAATACTTCGTCGCGCTCGCCCGGGAACGGCATTTCGCCCGGGCGGCGAAGGCCTGTTACGTGTCGCAGCCCGCGCTGTCGGAGGCGATCCGCAAACTCGAACACGAACTCGGCGTGCCGCTGGTCCGCCGCGCGCGCACGTTCGAGGGTCTCACCCCCGAGGGCGAGCGGCTGGTGCTGTGGGCCAGGCGGATCATCGCCGACCGCGAGGCACTCGAACACGAGGTCCGCGCATTGCAGACCGGTCTCACCGGTGAACTGCGGATCGGGGTGGTGCCCGCGGCGTCGAGCACCGTCGCGCTGCTCACCGACCCTTTCTGTACCGAACATCCGCTGATGCGGGTGCGGGTCGAGACGAGTCTGCGCTCGCCCGACATCGTCGAACGGATTCGCCGATTCGAGCTCGACGCGGGCATCGTCTACGCGCAGGGTATCGACACTTCGGGCCTCACCCTCACCCCGCTCTACGCCGAACGCCACGTTCTCGTCGCGCGCAGCGCGCTCGTCGCGGGCCGCACCGAGATCTCCTGGGCAGACGCGCTGGAACTGCCGATGTGCCTACTGCCACCCGGGATGCGCGGTCGTCAGCTGATCGACGACGCGCTCGCGACACTGGGCCTCACCGCGGCACCCCAACTCGAGAGCGACTCGGTGGCGACACTGCTCGAACACGCCCGCACCGGGCGGTGGGCGTGCATCGTGCCGCAGCCGTGGGTCGCGGCGCTGGGACCCACCGCCGACATCCGGGTGTTCGAACTCGCCGACCCGGTAGTCACCGCGCAGATCGTGCTCGTCACCGCGGCGGTCGAACCCGGCTCGGTGCTCACCACCGCGCTCATCGGCACCGCGCGGACCACCGAATTCGCCGTCGCGCCGCGCCCGACAGCGGGCTGATCCCATTCAGCTATGACCGGGCAACCCGTTGGGTACTGTGCACGACCATGACCACCCGGTTACTGCTGTCGGCTGTCACGCGCCTTGTCGGCTCGGCGGTCATCGGCGTGATCGTCGGGCTGGCCGTCGGGGTGGGGCACGAGGCGCCGCTGGGAATACTCTCCGGAATTGCCTCCGCGGCAACCGTATTCGTCATCGCGGGGTGGTTCGTGTTGTGGCCGATGAGCCCCGGGGAGACCGAGCGGGTCGCGCGGCGGGAAGACTTCCAGCCGTTCATCGAGGAGCTGTCGGTGGTGGCCGCCGCGCTGAGCGGACTGGTCGGCATCGTGGTGGTCCTGGTCCTGCGCCATTCCAACGCGTCGAACATCGCGGCGGCGGTCGCGCTGGGCGGAGTGTTCATGGCGTGGGCATCGGTGCACCTGATGTACGCGGCGCGCTACGCCTACATCTACTACCAGCAGCCACGCGGCGGGATCGACTTCAACATCACCGCGCAGCCGGACTACCGCGACTTCTTCTACTTCAGCTACAACCTCGGCATGACCTACCAGGTCTCCGACACCAATGTCTCCGATGAGAAGATTCGCGCCATCGCCCTTCGGCACTGCCTGCTGTCGTACATTTTCGGGACGGTCATCCTGGCGACGACGATCAATCTCGTCGCCGGACTCGCCACCGGTTGAGCGTTGATCCATTGCGCCGATCACCTGATCGGCAACCCGTGTTTGATCAGAACCCGCACAGTGAGCAGAGTCATGGGATGAGCAGAGTGACCGCACGGCGCCAGACGACCCGCCTGTCCTCGGCCGGGCGGATTCAGCGACCCGACACTCTCGCCGTCGAGGAGCCGCTCGAGATCCGGGTCGACGGCCGATCGCTCACCGTCACCATGCGCACCCCCGGCAACGACATCGACCTCGTCCACGGCTTCCTGTTCGGTGAGGACATCATCGGCTCGGCCGACGACATCGTCACCGCGCGCTACTGCGCGGGTACCGACAGCGACGGTCGCAACACCTACAACGTCCTCGATCTGCGCCTGCGCAATCCGGTACCGATCCACACCCGCAATTTCCTCACCACCGGCGCCTGCGGCCTCTGCGGTAAGACCGCGCTCGACGAAGTGCGCACCCGCACCCGCTTCGCGATCCCGCACGATTCGGTGTCGATCAGCACCGACACCCTGACCGACCTGCCGAAACAGCTACGCGCCGGGCAGAAGTTGTTCGAGGCCACCGGGGGCTTGCACGCGGCGGGTCTGTTCACCACCGACGGCACGCTGCTGGCCCTGCGTGAGGACATCGGCAGGCACAACGCCGTCGACAAGGTGATCGGCTGGGCCGTGCGCGAGAACCGGGTGCCCGCGCACGATCTGGTGCTGGTGGTGAGCAGTCGCGCGTCGTTCGAACTGGCGCAGAAGGCGGTGATGGCCGGGATCCCGATCTTGGCCGCGGTATCGGCGCCGAGCGTGCTCGCCGTTGACCTGGCCGCCGAGTCCGACCTCACACTCGTCGGCTTCCTGCGTGCCGAAACGATGAATATCTATACGGGCGAACACCGTCTGACCTGAGGGTTCGGTGCTCGAAGTGGGCGATCGGCATATGTCGCAGTACGGTAACGGTACGGGTCGCCAGCACCGAACGCCCCGGGGGAGTTTACAAACGAAAATGCTTCACATAATGAATAATGAACGACGCCATCACGTCCGGGTGGTGCTGTCCGCGTTGCTGGGCGTGGTCGTGCTCGCTACCGCGGGTTGCGGTACCGAGCCGAAGGCCGCCCGGTCGAGCGTGACCACCACGGTTCCCGTCGCCGATCCCGGCGCCGACAACGGCACGATCTCGATCGCGGTACCCGGCAGCCTGGCTGCCGATTTCAGCGAGCTCCAGCAGGGTTTCCGCGGGAGCGCGGGGCTGGCGATCATGCCGGTGGGCGGCAAGAAGATGGTCACCTTCGGCAACTGGTCCTCCGGTCCGGCCTGGTCGACGATCAAGGTGCCGCTGGCCATCGCGGCCCTGCGCAACAGCACTTCCTACTCGTCGTATGCCTCCGCGGCGATCACCGCGTCGGACAACGGCGCCGCCGACACCCTGTGGGCCTCGCTCGGCAGCGGTGCCGACGCGGCCAAGGCGGTGGAGGGCGTGCTGCGCGAAGGCAGCGACACCCGCACCACCGTGCCGGCGACGCGCACCCGCGCCGACGCGTCGGTCTACGGTCAGGCCGAGTGGACACTGGCCGACCAGGTGCGCTTCGCCTCGCAGCTGCCGTGCATCCCGCAGAGCGAGCGCGTGGTCGGGCTGATGCAGCAGATCATCGCCAGCCACCACTGGGGTCTGGGCGCGTTCGGCAGTGCCGAGTTCAAGGGCGGGTGGGGGCCCGACCCGGCGGGGAAGTACCTGGTCCGTCAGTTCGGTCTGATCGACTCGCCCACCGGCCGGATCGCGATCGCCTTCGCCGCACAACCGGATTCGGGCAGCTTCAACGACGGAATGGCCATGCTCGACAAGATGGCGACGCTCATCTCGGGGCACCTGAGCGAGCTGGCCGGAGGTCACTGCCCCTGATCGAGGCCGGTGCGGCAAGATGAACGCCATGCGCATCGGAGTCTTGACCGGAGGCGGAGATTGTCCAGGTCTGAACGCGGTGATCCGGGCTGTGGTCCGCACCGCGAACGGACGCTACGGCGATGCCATCGTCGGTTTCGAGGACGGGTGGCGCGGCCTACTCGAGGATCGAAAGATCCGCATTCACAACGACGATCGCACCGACCGCCTGCTCACCAAGGGCGGCACGATGCTCGGCACCGCACGCACCAACCCCGAGGTGCTGCGCGCAGGCCTGCCCAGGATCCAGCAGACCCTTGACGACAACGGCATCGAAGCGCTGATCCCCATCGGCGGCGAAGGCACCCTCACCGCCGCGAGCTGGCTCGCCGACGAGGGTGTGCCGGTGGTCGGCGTGCCCAAGACCATCGACAACGACATCGACTGCACCGACGTCACCTTCGGTCACGACACCGCGCTGTCGATCGCCACCGAGGCCATCGACCGTCTGCACACCACCGCCGAATCCCATCAGCGGGTGATGCTGGTCGAGGTGATGGGCCGCCACGCCGGCTGGATCGCGCTGAACTCCGGGATCGCCGCGGGCGCGCACTTGACCCTGGTGCCCGAGGAGCCGTTCGACGTGTCGCAGGTGTGCGCGATGATCAAGGCCCGCTTCCAGCGCGGTGACAAGAGCTTCATCTGTGTGGTCGCCGAGGGCGCGCATCCCGCGCCGGAATCCGGATTCGCGTTGCGCGAGGGCGGGATCGACGAGTTCGGCCACGAGCGGTTCACCGGCGTCGCCCAGCAGTTGGGGTCGGAGATCGAGCGCCGCATCGGCAAAGAGGTGCGCACCACGGTGCTCGGCCATATCCAGCGTGGTGGCAGCCCCACACCCTACGACCGCATTCTCGCGACTCGGTTCGGCGTACACGCGGCCGAGGCGGTGCACGCGGGGCATTTCGGTCAGATGGTGGCACTGCACGGCACCAATATCGGTCTGGTTCCGCTGTCGGAGGCGACCAAGCAGCTCAAACGCGTTCCGCCGGAACGGCTCAGCGAGGCGTCGGCGTTCTTCGGCTGATATCGGCGCGGGTTCCTCCGACATTGTCGGTGCGCGTCGGTACCGTGGGTTCATGCGCACCGGTCGAGTGATCGTTTCGGTTCTTGTCGTCGTCGCCGCGCTGGTGGCGGGGTGTTCGGAGTCCTCGGACGACGCGGCCGCCCCCACTGTGCGGGGCAGCTGGCACGGTGACATCGAGGTACCGGGGCAGCCGATCGCGATCGGGGTGAGCATCGCCGAGGACGGATCGGCCACCATCGACATCCCGGCACAGGGCGTGCGCGACGCGCCGTTGAAAGATGTACGCACCGAACCGGACCGGGTGGAGTTCACCATCCCCGACGCGCCGGGTGACCCCGGCTTCCGCGGCAAGCTCGACGGCGACCGGCTCACCGGTGACTGGGTGCAGTCCGGGGAGAAGGCTCCGGTCACGCTGCAGCGCGGCAAGATCGAGAACCTGCCCCGCCCGCAGGACCCGAAACCGCCATACCCGTACCGCAGCGAGGACGTCACCTATCGCAACGGCGACATCACCATCGCGGGCACGCTCACCGAACCCGAAGGTAGTGGCCCGTTTCCGGCGATGCTGCTGATCACGGGCAGTGGCCCGCAGGACCGCAACGAAGAGCTGATGGGCCACCGCCCGTTCCAACTGCTCGCCGACACCTTCACTCGCGCAGGCTATGCCGTGCTGCGCACCGACGACCGTGGTGTCGGCGGCACCAGCGGCACTCTCGACGACGCCACCTACCCCGACCTCGCCGCCGACGCGGCCGCGGGCCTCGCGTTCCTGCGTACCCGCCCCGAGATCGATCCCGCCCGAGTGGGTCTGTTCGGGCACAGCGAAGGCGGCTACCTCGCCCCGATGGTCGCCGCGCTGCCCGGCAGCGATGTCGCGTTCGCGGTCCTGATGGCAGGCCCGTCGGTACCCGGCGCCGACGTGCTGATCGAGCAGAACAAAGTGATCATGGCCTCGACGGGGGCACCGCAGGACCAGATCGACCAGCAGGTCGCCTACGTCAGTGAATGGTCGAGGCTGTTGCGCGCGGGCGATATCGAGGGCGCGCGGGCTTTCACCCAGCGGCACAACGACTCCCTGCCCGTGGCCGAACGCGCGCCCCAGGAGGTGGTCGACGGGTTCAACACCCCGTACATGACCTCGTTCATCACCCACGACCCGAAACCGACGCTGCAGGCGCTGCGCGTGCCGGTGCTGGCGTTCTTCGGCGACAAGGACCAGCAGGTCATCGCCACCCAGAACGAAGGCCCGATGCGCGAGAACCTCGCCGCCGCTCCCGACGCGACCGTGCACACCTTTCCCGGCCTCAACCACCTGATGCAGCCCACCGCCACCGGCAAGCCGAGCGAGTACGCGACCATCGAGACGACCATCGACCCGGCGGTGCTCACCTACGTCACCGGGTGGCTAACCCAGCGCGTCCCGCCCCGCTAGGACCACCGGCCGAGTGCGTCAGCGGGCTTACCTAGACTGGGCGTCATGAGTGCACCCACGGTCGAGTTGATGGATTACGCCGATGTCATCTCCCGGTACGAGCCGGTGCTCGGCATGGAGGTCCACGTCGAGTTGTCCACGGCGACCAAGATGTTCTGCGGTTGCCCCACCGAGTTCGGCGCCGAACCCAATACCCAGGTGTGCCCGGTGTGCCTCGGCCTGCCAGGCTCGCTGCCCGTGGTGAACGAGAAGGCCATCGAATCGGCCATCCGGATCGGCCTCGCGCTGAACTGTTCGATCACCCCGTGGGGCCGGTTCGCGCGCAAGAACTACTTCTACCCCGATCAGCCGAAGAACTACCAGATCAGCCAGTACGACGAACCGATCGCCACCGAGGGCTACCTCGACGTGACCCTCGACGACGGGTCCATCTTCCGCGTCGAGATCGAGCGCGCGCACATGGAGGAGGACACCGGCAAGTCCCTGCACGTCGGCGGCGCGACCGGACGCATCCACGGTGCGAGCCACTCGCTGCTCGACTTCAACCGCGCGGGCGTGCCGCTGATCGAGATCGTCACCAAGACCATCACCGGTGCCGGTGAGCGCGCGCCCGAGGTGGCCCGCGCCTATGTCACCGCGCTGCGCGAGGTGCTGCGCTCGCTGAACGTGTCCGACGTGAAGATGGAGCAGGGTTCGCTGCGCTGCGACGCCAACGTGTCGCTGATGCCGGTCGGCGCCAAGGAATTCGGCACCCGCACCGAGACCAAGAACGTGAACTCGCTCAAGAGCGTCGAGGTCGCGGTGCGCTACGAGATGCGTCGTCAGGCCGCGGTGCTCACCGCCGGCGGCGAGATCATCCAGGAGACCCGCCACTTCCAGGAAGCCGACGGCTCCACCGCCGCTGGTCGCCGCAAGGAAACCGCCGAGGACTACCGCTACTTCCCCGAGCCCGACCTCGAGCCTGTCGCCCCGGCCGCCGAGTGGGTCGAGGAGCTGCGCGCCACCATCCCCGAATACCCGTGGCTGGTGCGCGCCCGGATCCAGGCCGACTGGGGCCTGTCCGACGAGGTCATGCGCGACCTCGTCAACGCGGGCGCCCTCGACCTCATCATCGCCACCGTCGACGCGGGCGCCCCCGCCAACGAGGCGCGCTCCTGGTGGGTCGCCTACCTGACGGAGAAGGCCAAGGAACGCGACATCGCCCTCGCCGACCTACCCATCACCCCCGCCCAGGTCGCCGCGGTGATCGCGCTGGTGGAAACCAAGACCGTCAACAACAAGGTCGCCAAGCAGGTCGTCGACTTCGTCCTCGCCGGTGAGGGCGAGCCCGCCGCCATCGTCGAGGCCAAGGGTCTCGGCATGGTCAGCGACGACTCGGCCCTGCAGGCCGAGGTCGAGAAGGCCCTCGCCGCCAGCCCCGACATCGCCGAGAAGATCCGCTCCGGCAAGGTTGCTGCCGCGGGCAAGATCGTCGGCGACGTCATGAAGGCCACGCGCGGCCAGGCCGACGCCGCCCGCGTCCGCGACCTGGTCATCGCCGCCTGTAGCTGAGGATGAGAAACGGCCGCCCGTACTGCTTTCGCAGTACGGGCGGCCGCTTCCTTTCCTAGTCCGGGCCGCCTGCTCCACCCTGCGGGGGTGGGATGCGGACGACGCGGTCGTCGAATTCGCCTGGCTCGCCGTCGGTCTTGTTGGTGGTGGTGACCCAGATGCTGCCGTCGGCGCTGGCGGTGGCGCCGAGGAACCTGCCGTACTTGTCCTGCGCGATCAGGGTGGGGGCGGTGGTGACGGCGAACGTAGTGGGGTCCGCGGCGACGGCGGCCAGCGCCTTGCCCTCGCTGAGTGCGATGCCGACGCCGTCACCGGTGGCCGTGCAGCCGCCGACGCCGGGACGGTCGGGCCAGGTCCAGGAGACGCTGAGGGTGCCGTCGGGGCTCAGGTGCTGGAGCCGATCCTCGGCGGCGGTGCGGTCGGTGACCCACATGCCTTCCTTGCCGTCGCGGCAGATGTCGCCGGCCGAACCGATGCCCGACGCCACCACCTGTGGGTTGTTCGTACCCGCCGACGGCGACTCCAGGCGAAGCAGCTTGCCGCCGAGCGAGCCGGGATCGGCCGCGGCGCCGGGGTTTCCGGCGTCACCGGTGAGGATCATCAGCTGCGTCGGCGTCGACCATTCCAGTGCGCCGCGATTTCCGTCGGCGCCCTTGGGAATCCCGGTGAGGATCGGCTTGGCCGCCCCGCCCTTGGACAGCCGCACGACCCGATTGTCGCTGCCGGTGGTGATGTAGGCGTACATCAGCCCGTCCTCACCGAAGGTGGGGGAGAGCACGATATCGGAGATGCCGCCGTCGGCCGACCCGTCGACGGGCACGCTGGCGATCTCCACCGGCGTCTCCTGCGGTGTGCTCGCGTCGACCGGTTTCACCTGCAGGATCCGCCCCGTCTTTCGCTCCGCGACGAAGGCGCCCTCGCCCACCGCGATCAGCCCGGCCCCCGATTCCATGCAGGTGGCGATGACATTGGGATCGGGATCGATACACGGTCCGGTCGGTCGCGGCGGCTGCGAGGGGTCCTCCTGCGGCTTCTTCGGTTCCGCGCCGGACCCACCCAGTTGCGGTTCGGTGGTGAACGGACTCGACGCCGACTCGTCGAAACGGGCGCACCCGGCTAGCAAAACGGCGCTCAGTGCCACCCCGACTGCCACGCGGCCCGCGATTCCCGAACTCATAGGTCAGACGTTACCGGCAGCGGTGCGGGCCTGACACGCCCGTCGCGTCCGAATGCGGCTGCCCGGACGCGACCGGAAGTCGAGCGGGGCTGACACGCCCGTTGCGAGGAAGGGCGGCACACCGGGACGGCACGTCATAAGGTGAGTCGGTGACCGACAAGTCGAATGACACTCCGAAGGCCGAAGGTTCGGCACCGGCCGGGCAGGGCGCGTCGGCGGCGGGTCGCCCGGTGACCAGCCCGTTCGATTCGCCGACGACGCAGATGCGCAAGCCGGATCCGAAGGACATCCCCCGCACCGACGAGGATCTCGGTCTCGACCCCGGTGATGAGGTTCCCGGTGCGAGCACCGCGCAAACCGGTCGTGGCGGCGGCGACGAAGATTACGGGTACGCGACGATCCCGCCCGCGTCGGCGGCCTCGGCGGGCACCGTCCGCTTGCAGCGCCGCAACCGCGAGGCTCGCCGCGGCACCCTGGACCTCGGCCTGTTCGTGCTGCGCCTGGTGGTCGGCTACACCTTCATCTACCACGGTCTGCAGAAGCTGACCGGCTGGTTCCACGGACCCGGCCTCGACGGCACCAAGACCATGATGGAAAGCGGCGGCTGGGACTACCCGTCACTGTCGACCGCGCTGGTGATCGCCGGTGAACTCGGCGGCGGCATCCTCCTGGTGATCGGCCTGGCCACCCCGCTCGCCGCGGGCGCTGTCCTGGCCACGATCCTGAACGCGTGGATGTGGAAGCAGGGCATGGTCCCCGGCTTCCAGTACAACGCGGGCACCCCCACCGGCGTCGAACTCGACTCCGTCCTGGCCGGTTCCGCCCTGGCGATCATCCTCACCGGCCCCGGCCGCTGGTCCTTCGACCGCACCCGAGGCTGGGCCACCCGCCCCTCCTACGGTTCCTTCGGGGTCGTCGTCCTGGCTGTCGCCGCCGCCATCCTCACCTTCTGGTTCCTCCACGGCGGCAACCCCCTGAAAGGCATCGGCCCCTTCTGATCCGCCTTTCCGCGTCTTTCAGTCAGATCCAGGGGCGCGGTGCGTCGATGACGCGGCGGGCGGTCGCGCGGCAACTCGGTGAGCCGGTACCCGGTGAGTTGCCGATGTCCTCACGACATCAGTGGTCGCGATGGTGCGGGTTCAGTCAGGTGGGCGGTCATGGTGGCGTGCACGTCGGCCAGGAACGACTCGAATCGTCGCAGCTCCTCGGGGGAGTATTTCCCCATCACCGACTCTTCCACCTTCGTGCCGAGTGGGCCGAAGAAATCGTTGGCGAGGGTGTGGATGCTGGGTGTGCTGCGCAGTGTGATCACGCGACGGTCGTCGTGTTCTCGGCTGCGCACGATATGACCGGCCTGTTCCAGCCGGTTCAGCAGTGCGGTGGTGGCGCTGTTGGACAGCGAGATCCGTTCGCTGAGCCGTGCCGGTGACAGTGTGGTCCCGCGTTCCTCGGCGGTGAGGATCTCGATCAGGGCCTCGGCATCGGTCGAGTGCAACCCGAGCCAGGTCGCGAATCGGCGGGCGAGTTCCCGGTAACTCGCGCCGTAGGCCCGCATTCCTTCGTGGATTCGTTCGTACTGGGCGCGAGCGTCCGACTGGCTCATAGGTTCCTTTCGCATCGTTTGACATCCTATTGCCCTCAATATACTTTGACCATGGAAATATTCCACCATGGAAATAGGAGTGTGCGATGAGTCAAGAGTCGTCCCTTCGTCGATGGCTCGGCTTGATCGCCATTGCCCTCGGCGTGGCGCTGATCGTGGTCGACACCACGATCGTGAACGTGATCATCCCGTCGATCATCGAAGACCTGGACACGGGTTCCACCGAGGCGCAATGGATTCAGGAGTCCTACGCGATCGTCTTCGCGGCGCTGCTGCTGGTGGTCGGCCGGGTAGCGGACATGGTCGGGGCGCGCCGGGTGTTCGTCGCCGGTGTCGTAGTGTTCGGCGCGACCTCCATCCTGGCCGGGCTGGCACCGGACGGCGGGCTGCTCGTCATCGCCCGATTCCTGCAGGGCGCGGGCGCGGCGATGATCCTGCCGACCTCGCTCGCCCTGCTCAACGCCACCTTCACCGGCAAAGCCCGTGGTCAGGCCTTCGCGGTATGGGGTTCCACGATCGGTGCGGCCGCCGCGCTCGGTCCGCTACTCGGTGGCTGGCTGGCCGAGCATGTGTCGTGGCGCTGGGCGTTCGGCATCAATGTGCCTCTGGCTGTGCTGATCGTGGTCGGTGTGCTGGCGTGCATCGCGCCGTCGCCGAAGGTCGCCGGTCGACTCGATGTGCTCGGCTCGATCCTGTCGGTGCTCGGCCTCGGGCTGCTGGCCTTCGGGTTGGTCGAGGGCCGCACCTACGGCTGGATCACCACCGTCCATCCGATGGGGATCGCCGGATTCACCTGGGAGAGCGGGCCGTCGCCGGTGCTGGTCGCGCTCGTGCTGAGTGTGCTCGCGCTGGGCGGGTTCGTCGTCCGGCAGGTGCTGTTGCGCCGCGGCGGCAATGCCGACAAGGCGCTGATGGACCTGAGCCTGTTCTCGTTGGCCTCGTTCCGCAACGGCAATATCGCGACGCTGATCATCGGCCTCGGTGAGTTCGGCATCGTCGCCGTGCTCCCGCTGTGGCTGCAGTTCACCCTCGGTTACAGCGCACTGCAATCCGGTCTGGCCCTGGTGCCGATCGCCATCGGCAGCTTCATCGCCAGTGGTGCCAGCTTCGGGATGGCAGGGAAGGCCTCGCCGCTGAACATGGTCCGCCTCGGTCTGGGGCTGGAGGTCGTCGGCCTGGCCGCGCTGGGCTTCTTCGCCGCCACCGACAGCTCATGGTGGTCGATCGCACTGGTCCTGTGTGTGTACGGCATCGGCGTCGGTTTCGCCACGGCGCAGGTGACCAACGTCGTCCTCGCCGACATCCCCGAAGCCGACAACGGCCAGGCGTCCGGTATCCAAAGCGCCTTTCGTCAACTGGGTTCCGCCCTCGGCATCGCACTGCTCACGACGATCTTCTTCACCACGCTGAGCTCGAATGTCGAAGACGACCTCACCGCGGTCGGTACGCCCCCGGCGCAAGCCCAGCAATACGCGCACGCCATCACCGGCAGCGCGGGCGCGGCGATCGAAGGCATTGCCGCCCAACCGGATACGCAGGAGGTAGCCACCGCCGGTCGATCCGCCATGACCGCCGGCGTCAACCTCGGCGCCTACCTGGCCGCGGGCTTCGTCTTGCTCGGCCTCGTGGCCACGGCCCTGATTCCCTCCCGAACCGGCCGCGACGACGAGTCGTCGACGTCGACAACACAACCCGCGCTCGTCTGACAGCAGGACAGTCCGCCCCGCCCGCGAATCGCAACCCGTGATTTCGCAAGAACATGGGTAACTTGCCGGGATCGGGCTACCCGATAACAGGCTCGCCGCCGGTCGCATCAACGACCGGTGGCGAGCCTGAATCTGGCCTGAATACGCGGGGAGGCGGCTACAGCACCTGACGAACGGCACCCTTGTCCGCCGAGGTGGCCAGCGCCGCGTAGGCACGCAGGGCGGTGGTGACCGTGCGGTCGCGGTTGACGGGCTGCCACGGGCGCTCCGAGGCTTCCATCTTCGCGCGGCGTTCGGCCATGACCTCGTCGGAGACAAGCACTTCCAGCGCGCGGGTGTGCACATCGATGCGGATGCGGTCGCCGTTCTCGATCAGGCCGATGGCACCGCCCGAGGCGGCCTCGGGAGAGATGTGACCGATCGACAGCCCCGAGGTGCCGCCGGAGAAGCGGCCGTCGGTGATCAGCGCGCACACCTTGCCGAGACCGAGACCCTTGAGGAACGAGGTCGGGTGCAGCATCTCCTGCATGCCCGGACCGCCGGCGGGGCCTTCGTAGCGGATGACGACCACGTCACCGGGCTGGATCTTCTTGCCGAGGATCATCGACACCGCGTCCTCCTGCGACTCGACCACCACGGCCGGGCCTTCGAAGGTGAACAGGTCTTCGTCGATGCCCGCGGTCTTGAGGATCGCGCCGTCGGGAGCGATATTGCCGCGCAGCACGCACAGCCCGCCTTCGACGGTGTAGGCGTTCTCGACGTCGCGGATGCAGCCACCGGCGGCGTCGGTGTCGAGCGAGGACCAGCGGTTGCTGGTGGAGAACGGTTCCACTGTGCGCACGCCACCGGGGGCGGCGTGGAAGAGCTCGATGGCCTCTTCGGATGCCTTGCCCGAGCGCACATCCCAGGTGTCGAGGTATTCCTCGAAGGAGGCGGTGTGCACGGTGGTGACGTCGGTGTCCAGCAGCCCACCGCGACGCAGCTCGCCGAGGATGGCCGGGATGCCACCGGCACGGTGCACGTCTTCCATGTGGTAATCCGAGTTCGGCGACACCTTCGACAGGCACGGCACCTTGCGGCTGATGTCGTCGATGGTCTGCAGGTCGAAGTCGATCTCGCCCTCCTGTGCGGCGGCGAGGGTGTGCAGCACGGTGTTGGTCGAGCCGCCCATGGCGACGTCGAGGGCCATCGCGTTGCGGAAAGCCTTGGCGTTGGCCACGTTTCGGGGAAGCACCGAGGCGTCGTCGTCCTGGTACCAGCGCTTGGCGATATCGACGATCACCGTGCCCGCCCGCTCGAACAGCGCACGGCGCGCGGAGTGGGTGGCGAGGGTGGAACCGTTGCCCGGCAGCGCGAGGCCGAGCGCCTCGGTCAGGCAGTTCATCGAGTTCGCGGTGAACATGCCCGAACACGAACCGCAGGTCGGGCACGCGGACCGCTCGACTTCGTCCAGTCCTTCGTCGGACACGGCCTGGTTCGCACTCGCGGAGATCGCGCTGACCAGGTCGAGCGGCGCCTGCGCGACACCGTCGACGATCACCGCCTTACCGGCCTCCATCGGCCCGCCGGAGACGAACACGGCGGGGATGTTGAGACGCATCGCGGCGTTGAGCATGCCGGGAGTGATCTTGTCGCAGTTGGAGATACACACCAGCGCGTCGGCGGTGTGGGCGTTGGCCATGTACTCCACGGAGTCGGCGATGATCTCGCGCGAGGGCAGCGAGTAGAGCATGCCGCCGTGACCCATGGCGATGCCGTCGTCGACGGCGATGGTGTGGAACTCGCGCGCGATGCCACCGGCGGCGGCCACCGCCTCGGCGACGATCTCGCCCATGTTCTTGAGGTGCACGTGACCGGGCACGAACTGGGTGTAGGAGTTCGCGATCGCGATGATCGGCTTACCGAAATCGGAATCGGTCATGCCGGTCGCGCGCCAGAGTGAGCGCGCGCCCGCAGCATTGCGGCCGATGGTGGTGGTGCGTGAGCGAAGCGGTGGCATGGAAGTCCTCGTGATGTCGCTGGGTGCGTGGCGAGCGTGCGCACAGGGGGCTGACCTGCGTGGCACGTGCGCGATCGCGGTGCGTCCGGCAGCCCTTCACGTTACTCCGGCGAGCGATGGTCGCATCGCGCCGGTGGTGGCGTGCGGGGGAGCGGGAACCGGGGCTCGAGGCGGGAGTGTCGCTCCGTGAGGTGTCGCCGCGGTGGTGCCGTCGGCGCGGGGTGCCCGGTCGCCGTCAGCTTACCGGTACAAGGATCGCGCCGACGTGCTCATTCCCACAGTGCCCACGGTCACTGCTCGGTCTGCGGCTCCGCATCCGGTTCGGCCTTCGCCTCCGACGCTGCAGCTTCGGGCTCGGCCTTCGCGTCGGCTTCCGCCTTCGCCGCGGCCCGCTCGGCGGCGAGACGCTCGGCTTCGGCCGCTTCGGCGGCGGCGAACACATCGGGCAGGCGCCCGCCGGACGCTTCGATCAGCTCACGCAACCGGTCGTAACCGACGGCAGGCAGCTTCACCTCGGATTCGTCGTCGAGCCGGGCGCGCACAGAGCCGCGCTTGGGAATGCTGATCCCCTTGATCCGCGCCCAGTCGAGGTGCTTCGTGCTGGTCATCGAGCTCAGATCCAGCCCGGACTCGGACACGGTCGTGTGCGTGCGCACCACCCACCACACCGCGATCACCGGGGCCAGCAGCAGCGGCCACAGGACGGCCGGCCACCCGACGAACGGGAAGAACACGCAGAACGCCAGCACCAGTACGCCGATATAGGCCAGGCGGGGAACGCCGATCACGTGCACACCCGGCGTCGGCGTGTTCGTCCGGCGCGGCATCAGCAGCCAGACGACCACCGCGACGGGCACGATCAGCCCGATCCGCACCCCCAGCGACCAGTCCTGCACCGTGCCGACGACGACGAAGGCCAGGTAGGCCAGCACCACCGCGCCGATCGCCGCGAGCCGCCCCGGACTGGCCGAGCGCAGGCCGCCGGGTCGCGACGGGCGACCCGTATCGGTTCCCTCGTCGGTGGTGTGGGACGATTTAGCCGGTGGCACGGACTGATGCGGTGATGACACCCTCCTATCCTCGCATCTTGGTACACGGACCCACGCAACCACTCGAGTCCCACAGAATGGGACCGGAGCGGAAAGCCTGTTTGACTCGACGCACTACGCGCGCCTAACGTCGTATGCGTGATTCGAAACGAGCTCGTAATCGGCCGGCGCGTCCAGCGCTGAGCCTGACACCTAGTCAATACGTCAGCTCGCGTTTGCGACGCGCCACCCTCGAACAGCCATGCGCTGGGCGGGGGCTTTTTTGTGTTCGGGCGAATGCCAGCGGCCCTGTCGGGTCAGTCCGAGTCAGAACGAGACAGTGAGGAACGAAGACGGTGAGTGCACCAACCGCACGACCCGGGCCATCGGCCCGCAGGTCAGCGCCTTCAGCTACCCCTGGTAGCCCGGCGACCAACCCCGCCCGCCGCCAGGTCGCGCCCGAGCGCGTGACCGGCGCCCAGTCGGTGGTTCGGTCCCTCGAAGAGCTCGACGTCGACACGGTATTCGGCATTCCCGGCGGCGCGGTCCTTCCTGTCTACGACCCGCTGTTCGACTCGAAGAAGGTCCGCCACGTCCTGGTCCGGCACGAGCAGGGCGCCGGTCACGCGGCGACCGGTTACGCGCAGGCCTCGGGCAAGGTCGGTGTGTGTATGGCCACATCCGGCCCCGGCGCGACCAACCTGGTGACCCCGCTGGCCGACGCCCAGATGGACTCGGTCCCGATCGTGGCGATCACCGGTCAGGTGCCGTCGAGCCTGGTCGGCACCGACGCGTTCCAGGAAGCCGACATCTCGGGCATCACGATGCCGATCACCAAGCACAACTTCCTGGTCTCCGACGCCGCCGAGATCCCGCGCACCCTGGCCGAGGCGTTCTACCTCGCCGCCTCGGGTCGCCCCGGCGCGGTCCTGGTCGACATCACCAAGGACGCGCTGCAGGCCCAGACCACGTTCTCGTGGCCGCCGGAGATGCGTCTGCCCGGCTACCGCCCGGTCACCAAGCCGCACGGCAAGCAGGTGCGCGAGGCCGCCAGGATGATCCTGGAGTCCAAGCAGCCGGTGCTCTACGTCGGTGGTGGCGTCATCAAGTCCGACGCCTCGCCGGAACTGCTCGAGCTGGCCGAACTCACCGGCATCCCGGTGGTCACCACGCTGATGGCGCGGGGCGCGTTCCCCGACAGCCACACCCTGAACATGGGCATGCCCGGCATGCACGGCACCGTCGGTGCTGTCGCCGCGCTGCAGAAGTCGGACCTGCTGATCACCCTCGGCGCCCGTTTCGACGACCGCGTCACCGGTCAGCTGGATTCCTTCGCGCCCGACGCGAAGGTCATCCACGCCGACATCGACCCGGCCGAGATCGGCAAGAACCGCCACGCCGATGTCCCGATCGTGGGCGACGCGCGTGAGGTGATCGTCGAGCTGATCGAAACCCTCAAGGCCGATCCGCAGGCCGGCGACGCACCGCTGCTGAACCTCACCGAATGGTGGGCCTACCTCAGTGGCATCCGCGAGAACTACCCGCTGGGCTGGAAGACGCCCAGCGACGGCTCGGTCTCGCCGGAATATGTCATCGAGACCCTCGGCCGTCTCGCGGGCCCCGAGGCCATCTACTGCGCCGGCGTCGGCCAGCACCAGATGTGGGCCGCGCAGTTCATCAAGTACGAGAACCCGCGCACCTGGCTCAATTCGGGCGGTCTCGGCACCATGGGCTACTCGGTGCCCGCTGCCATGGGCGCCAAGATGGGCGCGCCCGACAAGGAAGTCTGGGCGGTCGACGGTGACGGCTGCTTCCAGATGACCAACCAGGAACTGGCCACCTGCGCGATCGAAGGGGTGCCGATCAAGGTCGCCCTGATCAACAACGGCAACCTGGGCATGGTCCGTCAGTGGCAGACCCTGTTCTACGAACAGCGCTACTCCAACACCGATCTCGGCACGCATTCCCTGCGCATCCCCGATTTCGTGAAGCTGGCCGAGGCGCTGGGTTGCGTCGGCATCCGGGTGGAGAAGGAGTCCGAGGTCGAGGACGCGATCCGCCAGGCCCAGGCCATCACCGACCGCCCGGTCGTGATCGACTTCATCGTCGGCAAGGACGCCCAGGTGTGGCCGATGGTCGCCTCGGGCACCAGCAACGACGAGATCATGTTCGCCCGCGGTATCCGTCCGCTCTTCGACGAGGACGAGTCGGTCTCCGAACCGGCCGTCATCCACGAGGCGATGGAACGCGAGCAGGCCACCTCCGAGAAGGGCGACGACGAATGAGCACCACCCACACCCTGAGCGTCCTCGTCGAGGACAAGCCGGGCGTGCTGGCGCGAGTCGCGAGCCTGTTCTCGCGCCGTGGCTTCAATATCGAATCCCTGGCCGTCGGTGGCACCGAGATCCCCGAGATCTCGCGGATGACGATCGTCGTGACCGTCGACGATCTGCCCCTCGAGCAGGTCACCAAGCAGCTCAACAAGCTGATCAACGTCATCAAGATCGTGGAGCAGGACGCCGACGCCTCGGTGGCCCGCGAGCTGATCCTGGTGAAGGTGCGCGCCGACGCGTCGGTGCGCACGCAGGTGATCGAGGCCGTGCAGTTGTTCCGCGCCAAGGTGATCGACGTGTCGCCCGACGCGCTGACCATCGAGGCGACCGGCACCCGTTCCAAGCTCGACGCGCTGCTGCGCATGGTCGAGCCGTACGGGATCCGCGAGATCGTGCAGTCCGGTGTCGTGGCCGTCGGCCGGGGCCCCAAATCGATCACCGCGACCCGCTGATCCTCCTTCAGCAACCTCCGCGATAACTTTTCCTAACCGCATTCATTCAGAAGGGACCAACCAAAGTGGCAGTCGAGATGTTCTACGACGACGACGCTGACCTGTCGATCATCCAGGGCCGCAAGGTCGCCGTGATCGGTTACGGCAGCCAGGGCCACGCGCACTCGCTGAGCCTGCGCGACTCCGGCGTCGACGTCCGCGTCGGCCTGGCCGAGGGTTCGAAGTCTCGCCCGAAGGCCGAAGAGGCCGGTCTGACCGTCGGCACCCCCGCCGAGGTCTCCGCCTGGGCCGACGTGATCATGGTGCTCGCGCCCGACACCGCGCAGGCGTCGATCTTCACCAACGACATCGAGCCCAACCTGAAGGACGGCGACGCGCTGTTCTTCGGCCACGGCCTCAACATCCACTTCGGTCTCGTCAAGGCTCCGGCCGGCGTCACCGTCGCGATGGTCGCCCCGAAGGGCCCCGGCCACCTGGTGCGTCGTCAGTTCGTCGACGGCAAGGGTGTTCCTGCTCTGATCGCTGTCGATCAGGACCCGACCGGCGAGGGCCAGGCCCTGGCGCTGTCCTACGCCAAGGGCATCGGCGGCACCCGCGCCGGCGTCATCAAGACCACCTTCAAGGAAGAGACCGAGACCGACCTCTTCGGTGAGCAGGCCGTGCTCTGCGGCGGCACCGAGGAACTGGTCAAGATCGGTTTCGAGGTCATGGTCGAGGCGGGCTACGCCCCCGAGATGGCCTACTTCGAGGTTCTGCACGAGCTCAAGCTGATCGTCGACCTGATGTACGAGGGCGGCATCGCCCGCATGAACTACTCGGTTTCCGACACCGCCGAGTTCGGTGGCTACCTGTCGGGCCCGCGCGTCATCGACGCCGGTACCAAGGAGCGCATGAAGGCGATCCTGACCGACATCCAGGACGGCACCTTCGTCAAGCGCCTCGTCGCCAACGTCGAAGGCGGCAACAAGGAGCTCGAGGGTCTGCGCAAGGAGAACGCCGAGCACCCCATCGAGGTCACCGGCGCCAAGCTGCGCGGCCTGATGAGCTGGGTCGACCGCCCGATCACCGAAACCGCGTAAGGTTCCACCGCGTCTCGAATGGCCCGTTCGCCACGTGCGAGCGGGCCTTTCGGCATTGTGACGTAGCTTGGTGGCGTGACGGAAGTGAAACCAGCCCAACGATTTTGGTTCGAGCCGACCGGGGTGGGTGTGTCATTCGCGTCACGGATCTGAACCCTGTGCCTTCGGCTGACCTCGGTGGCGGCGATCTCGCGATTCCGTTCGAGCTGCCCGACGGCGATGTCGGCTTCATCTGGGGGGACTCGTTCTCCGGGGACGGCCCGTACGGCCCACCGATGGGCGGCATCGGGAACTGGCGTTCCCCCATCATCACTCGCACGTCTCAACGCGACCCTGCCGAGCCGATCGTCATGGCCACCGCGCCGGGTACCGACGGCCGCCAGCTGTGGGACTACCAGCACGACAACGCCGAGTACTCCACCGTCCTGCCGTGCGATGCGATGACCATCGACGGCCGGATCTACCTGTGGGTCATGTACACCCAGGGCCTGGGCAACGAGAAGTGGTGCGAGGTATGGACATCCGACGACAGCGGTGTCACCTGGGCGCGCAGCGGGTCGAAGTTCTGGTGCGGCGCGTTCGACGGCAAGCGGGTCATGATCTCCTGGGCCAAGGACCCGCACAGCGACTGGGTGCACATCATCTCCACCGGCGGCCTGGCCAGGAACAAGGACATGCTGCTGTGGCGCGCGACGGTCGACGGCCTGTCCGATCCGCATGCCTGGCAGGGCTGGGGCTGGGACGGCGGCAACTGGGCCTGGAACCGTGAGCCCACACCGATCCTGCCCGGTTGGCAGTTCGGCGAGATCTGCCTGCGCTATGTCGAGAACAGGGCCGTGATCTCCGGATTCGACGCGGGGGACTACTCGATCTTCGTCAAGGTCGGCGACCGCATCGACAACACGAACTGGATCACGACCCCCACACACCGGCCGATCACCGGGATGCCGCGCGGTGTCGACACCGTCGCGCGCCTGTACGGCGGCTACATACACCCCTACAGCAGGCTCGAAGACGGCAAGTTCACCCTCATCGTCTCCGAGTGGGCGCAGAACGGGAATCCCTATCGGGCGACCCAATTCACCTGCACCGGGATTCGCCGGAAGGTGCTCGTCCCGGCCCCTGACCCCGAACCGACGCCCGAGCCCTGGCCGACTCCACCACCGGACCCGCATCGGACCTGGTGGCAGGAGCTCGTCCGCCGAGTCGACGAGTGGCGCAAGCGCCTTGGTCCGTAGCGCCACCGGCCCCCTTGCTGTCGGCGGTCGATAGCGGGAGTCTCGCTCGATGAGTGACTGGTGTTTGCTGGGCGGTGTCGTACTCTGTCACCGCATGGTTACCCGCTGGTCCTTGCCGTGGTGGTCCAGTAGCGCGAGACTTGCTCGATGACGACGGTTGAGGATTTCGATCGGCAGGCGGCGGAGGTCGGTAAAGCGGCGCGGAAGCGGGTTTCTCGTACCGCGTTGGGGGAGTGGAAACCGGAGCCGGGCAGGGAGGACCCGGTGGCGATTCTGCTGAAGCAGAACGCGAAGCGGGTGCCGAGCCTGGTGCCGATCCGGATGGCGCGAATGGCGGTGTCGCCGTTCACCTTTCTGCGTGGTGCCGCGGCGGTCATGGCCAATGACCTCGGATCCGGTCCCGATACCGGGCTCACCGTGCAACTGTGCGGTGACGCGCACCTGTCGAACTTCGGGCTCTTCGGCACTCCTGAACGCAATCTCGTGTTCGATGTGAACGACTTCGACGAGACGCTGCCCGGCCCGTTCGAGTGGGACGTCAAACGCCTGGTCGCCAGTGTCGCGGTCGCGGCGCTGGGCAACGGCTGTTCCGATGAGGACGCGGCCTCGGCGGCGGAGGCCACCGCCCGCGGCTATCGCGAGGGCATCGAGGCGATGGCTGAGCAGGACAGTCTCGAGGTCTGGTACGACCGGGTCGACTCCGACATGGTCCTCGAGCTGGTCCAGAAGAAGAAGGGCCGCAAGCTGGCGGAGAAGACGATCGCCTCGGCCAAGAAGCGCACCAGCCTGCAAGCGCTGGACAAACTCACCGAACCCGATGCCGACGGCATTCCGCGGATCAAGAATCAGCCGCCACTGCTGGTACCCATCACCACCCCTGACGCGGCGACCGTGACGGCGCTGTTCGCCGAATATCGGCGCACCCTGCCCGACCACATGCGCGTGCTGCTCAACCGCTACACCTTCGTCGAGGCCGCCGTGAAGGTCGTCGGGGTCGGCAGTGTCGGCACCCGGTGCTTCATCGCGCTGCTGATGGACAAGGAGTCCGGCGCTCCGCTGTTCCTGCAGTTGAAGGAGGCCGACACGTCGGTGCTGGCGCCGTATCAGAAGGCGAGCCGGTACAAGCACCAGGGACATCGCGTCGTCGCCGGTCAGCGCTTGATGCAGGCGTCGAGCGACATCTTCCTCGGCTGGGCCACCGGCCCCGAGGGCGTGCATCACTACTGGCGTCAGTTCCGCGACATGAAGGGCTCCGTCGATATCGACAATCTGACCCACCGGCAACTGTCCAACTATGGCGCCGTCTGCGGTGGCGTGCTGGCTCGGGCCCACTGTCGTTCCGGTGATCCGCTGGCCATCGACGCCTATATCGGCGGCAGCGAGAAGTTCGACACGGCTCTGAGCGATTTCGCGATGTCGTATTCGGATCAGAGCAAAGCCGACTACGGCCTGCTACAGGCCGCGATCAAGGACGGCCGGGTCGAGGTGGCCGACAACCCGTACTGAGGCCGAACAGGCGGCGTCGGAGCTACAGGGGCTCGCGTCGCCGTCCTCCCGGCAACACTCGATACACTCATTACCGATGAGTAACTTCTTTTCCTCGGTGGACCAGGTGACCGACCGGCTGACGGCCGCCGGTTACCTGCCGTCCCTCGATATCGCGACTGCGGTCTTTCTCGCCGATCGCCTCGGTAAACCGCTGCTGATCGAGGGTCCCGCCGGTGTCGGCAAGACCGAGCTCGCCAAGGCGATCGCCGCCGCGGTGAGCGCCGAGCTCATCCGCCTGCAGTGCTACGAGGGCGTCGACGAAGCCCGTGCCCTGTACGAGTGGAACCACGCCAAGCAGCTGCTTCGCATCACCGCCACGTCCGGCGAGGACTGGGACAGCACCCGCGACCACGTGTTCACCGAGGAGTTCCTGCTCGCCCGCCCGCTGCTGGCGGCGATCCGCAACCCCGACCCCACGGTTCTGCTCATCGATGAACTCGACAAGGCCGACGTGGAGCTCGAGGGTCTGTTGCTGGAAGTCCTCGGCGACTTCCAGGTGAGCATCCCCGAGCTCGGCACGGTCACCGCCGTCCGCAAGCCCTTCGTCATCCTCACCTCCAACGCTCACCGCGACCTGTCCGAAGCGTTGAAGCGCCGCTGCCTGTATCTCCATATCGACTATCCGACAGCGGAATTGGAGAAGGCGATCGTCGCGCTCAAAGTCCCCGAGCTGGATGCGTCGCTGGCCGAACCGGTGGTGGCGACGGTGAGCGCACTGCGGCAGCTCTCGCTGCGCAAAGCACCCTCGATTGCCGAAACTGTCGACTGGGCAAGAACTTTGGTCGCGTTGGGAACGCGGACGCTGACCGGCGGCGTGGTCCGCTCGACACTCGGAGTCCTGCTGAAGTATCAGTCGGACCATCGCGTGGCCATCGACCGTCTCGGCCTCGACGACCAGACGGACGGCAGTGTGCGGTGACGAGCCGCGATCACCTCGGCCGCTCGGCGCCTGTCGCGGCAACGGATTCGCGCTTCGCCCCCACGGGCGCTCGGCTCGTCGATTTCGTCACTCTGCTGCGCGAGCACAACATTCACGCGGGCCCCAGCGAAACCATCGACGCGGCCGCGGCGGTGGTAGCTCTCGGCACCACCGACCCCCGCGTCCTGCGCTCGGGCCTGGCCGCCTGCCTGCTGCGCCGTAATGGCCAACGCAAGGTCTTCGACCAACTCTTCGACCTGTACTTCCTCGGCGTCTCGCTGCCACCCGCGCGCCCGAGCGAGAGCGCCGAGGACCTGCGCGAGCGTCTGCTGGCCACCCTCGTCCAGGGTGAGGACACTGCCGAGCTGGCCCGCGAAGCACTCGACACCTTCGGTGCCTACGGCGGTGCGGGGGAGAGCGCGGGCCGGGTCACCCAGGCTTCGGGCGCCGGCTGGTCCTCCTACCTGACGATGAAATCGCTACGCCCGGATGAGATCTCCGAGCAGCTCGCCCGAACCATGGGTGGCTCGGGGCAGTTCGATACGGCGGTGCGTACCATCGAGGCCCGTCGTCGCGTCGACCAGTTCCGCACCGATGTGCAAACCGAAGCGCGCCTGCGTTCGGCCGAACTGCGCGGCACCGACTACATCGCCCGGCGCGGCGTCGAGAACTCCGCGGACCGAACGGATTTCCTCGGCGCTCGCGAGCAGGACCTCGCCGAGATGCGCCGCCTGGTGCACCCACTGGCCCGCAAGCTCGCCTCCCGGCTGGCGGTGCGTCGCAGGAAGGCGGTGCGCGGTCAGATCGATCTGCGCCGCACCCTGCGCCGATCGATGGCCACCGGTGGTGTCCCGGTCGATCCGGTGCTGCGGGCCCGCAAGCGCGGTCGGCCCGACCTCGTTGTGCTGGCCGATGTTTCGGGCTCGGTCAGCGGTTTCGCCGAATTCACGCTGCAATTGGTTCAGGCGCTGCAGGACCAGTTCAGCAAGGTCCGCAGCTTCGGTTTCGTCGACACCTGTGCCGAGATCACCCAGTACTTCACTCCCGGTGAGCCGCCGTCACCGGGCTTCGCGCAGGACATCGTCCGTGAAGGTGGCGTCGCCCGGTTCGGATCCAGCAACTACGGCGAGGTCCTCCAGGGTTTCGTCGACCACTATCTCGACGCCGTCGGCCCCCGTACGTGTGTCCTGATCCTCGGTGACGCCCGCACCAACCGCACCGATCCGAATCTGGCCGCGCTGCAAGCGATCACCGAGCGAGCGAAGGCCGTCTACTGGCTCAACCCGGAGCCGTCGCGCTCGTGGTCGACCGGTGACTCGGCCGCCGAGGACTACACCGACATCGTCACCATGCACGAATGTCGCAATGTAGCCCAGCTCGCCGAGGTGATCGGCAGACTGCTGCCCGCCTGATTCAGCTCGGCCAGGTCGACGCTGACTGGGGGTGATGGTCGCGCCGAGGCGTCCTCGTGGGGCGCTCGGTCCCCCGTGCCTGCCGAGAAGTATGAAACGCCTCGGCAGGCCCTCTGCTTTCGACATGAGCGTTCAAGCGGTGGCCGCCAGCCGCACGACCGCGTACTCCCGGCCCGCCTTGGCCTGGTACTTGTCGTAGCGGGGCTGGGCTGCGGCGATGTGGTCCCAGGCCGTCGCCCGCTCGGCGCCGGTGAGTACCCGAGGCGTCACGGCGACCGGGTCGCGGTCGGGCAGCTGGACGGTCGCCTGATCGGGATGGCCCATCAGGTTGAGGAACCAGTCGGGGTGCCCGTCCTTGCCGCCCGAGGCGACCAGCAGCCAGGAGTCGTCCTCGCCGGGGAACCAGCTGATCGGGGTATCGCGTGGCTGGCCACTGCGGCGGCCGACCGTGTGCAGGATCAGCACGTCCATTCCCATGAAGGTGCCCTTGCCGCGCCGGATCTTGCGGTTCATGCGCGCGTTCATCCGGTGCTGCATCCACCGGGAGAACCCGCCGTGTGAATTACTCTTGCTCGCTTGCTGATTCGCGGACATCGTCACTGTTCCTTTCGAGGAGGGGGCGCCTCAGCCCCAGGCGCCGGCGATCTGACGGGTGGTGGCATTGAGCCGGTTGAACATGTTGGTGACGCCGATCATCAGCACGATCGAGGCGAGCTGCTTCTCGTCGAAGTAGCTGGCGGCGCTGTCCCAGATCTCGTCGGTAACCGCGTCGGGACGGTCGGCCAGCCGGGTAGCGGCCTCGGCGAGCTCGAGGGCGGCGCGCTCCTCCTCGGAGAAGAAGGGGGTCTCGCGCCAGGCGACCACGGTGGCGAGGCGGTCTTCGCTGACGCCCGCTTTGCGTGCGGTGGTGGTGCCGCCGTGCACGCAGGCGCTGCACCCGTTGATCTGGCTGACCCGCAGGTGCACCAGCTCCAGGATCTCGCTGTCCACGCCACCGGTCTCCACGGCCTTGAGTACCTGCTGGATGGGGCCCATCGCGTCGGTGAGGACCATGGCGGGGTTCTTCATCCGAGACTGCATGTCGTTCTCCTTGTTCGGTGTTTCTCCGCTGCTTGCGGTGTGACCCAATAACAGCCCGTCCGGCGCTGGAACAGAATGGCTATGGGACACTGTGGGACAGCTGAAAACGGCCCTGACCACCGGCTTGTCGGTCGTGAGATTTCTGGTTCAGGCCGGGACAACGGGAGTGGAATACGGTGGTTGTGCAACAGCAGACGGCACGGGCGTACCCGCAGGACGAGCTCGCGTCGCGCCTGCGCCTGATCCAGGAACTGTCCGGTCGTGGCGTGCGCGCCCTGGCCCGCGACACCGGCCTGAGCTCGTCCTCGCTCTCGCGCTATCTCAGCGGCCAGACGGTCCCGCCGTGGCCGGCGGTCATCGAGCTGTGCCGCCTGGTCAAACGTGACCCGCGCCCGCTGCGTCCCCTCTGGGAGCGCGCCAACAACCCTCTGCCGGCCCCGCCGAAGACCAGCCGCCAGCCGGCCCCGCCGAGCCCGCCGGCCGACGCCCCACCGCCGCCACGCAACGACCTGCCCCGCGACGTGCCCGACTTCACCGGCCGCGAGCAGGCACTGGCCGAGGTGATCGCCGCCGTGCGTGCCGATCGCGTGGTCGCCATCGACGGCATGGCAGGCGTCGGGAAGACCTCACTGGCCGTGCACGCCGCGCATCAGCTCACCGCCGAATACCCAGACGCCCAGCTGTACCTGGACCTCCACGGCTTCACCGACGGACGTCAGCCGCTCGACCCCGACGCCGCCCTCCGTGCGCTGCTGGCCGCGTTGCAGGTCCCTTCGGAAAGGGTGCCGCAGGACGGGGGAGTCGAATTGCGCGCCGCCTGTTGGCGTTCGGAGCTGGCGCGGTTGCGCGCTGTCGTCGTGCTCGACAATGTCGCCGACGCCGCGCAGGTCAGCCTCCTGTTGCCGGGTGCGGGCGAGTCGGTCGCCATCATCACCAGCCGCAACCGGTTGCTCGAGCTCGACGAGGTCCCGCCGGTGACCCTCGACGTACTCACTCCCGAAGAGAGCGCCGAACTGCTGGTGCGGGCCAGCGGTGACGCACGCGCCGGACGGCTCGCCAAGGAACCCGAGCAGGCCGCCGAAGTGCTGCGCCTGTGCGGCAATCTCCCGCTGGCGTTGCGCCTCGCGGCCGCTCGTCTGCGTCATCGCCCGGGTTGGTCGATCGGCATTCTCGTGGAGCGGATGTCCGAGGGGGCAAGCGAATTCGACACCGCCTTCGGCATGTCGGTTCGTCAGCTGAACCGGGACCAGCGTCGCCTGTTCCGGCTGCTCGGCCTGATCCCCGGCTCCACGTTCACCGATTACGTCGCCGCCGCCGTGGCCGACGTCTCGCTGCGCAGCGCCCGCGCCATGCTCGAGGACCTCCTCGACGCGCACCTCGTCCAGCAACCGGCTGACGGCCGCTACCGCCTCCACGACCTGGTCCGCCAGCATGCCCGCACCGCCACCTTCGAACACGACACCCCCGCCGACCGTGAACGCGCACTACACCGCATCCTCGACTACTACGTGCACACCGCGGCCGCCGCCGACGGCGCCATGCCGTTCCTGTCGCCGACCCGCCCGGTCTCGGCCGGCGCACCGCCCGCCGAACTGCCGCGGTTCCCCGGCCGCGACGCCGCGTTCTTCTGGTTCGTCTCCGAGTACACCAACCTGATGGCCGTGTTCTACGCCGCCGTCGAAGTCGGCGCCGACACCCACGTCTGCGAATTGCCGCGCTTCATGCGCGCGTTCTTCGCCCGCCGGTGCGGCACCACACATCTCAACGCGCTCTTCGAGCAATCCCTCACCGCCGCACAGAATCTCGGCGACCCACGCCAACTCGCCGAAGCTCACAGTGACCTGGGTTTCGCCCGATACAACGCAGGGCGGATGACCGAAGCGGCCGCCGCGTACGCCGCGGCCGCACCCCTGGTGGCCGCAGTGGGTGACCCGCTACCCCGGGCCGAACTGACGATGCGCTGCGCCCAATTGCGCTGGGACGAAGGCAGTATCGAAGAACCACTGGAACTGTTCCGCCGAGCCCGCGACCTCTACACCACCGGCGGCTGCCCGACGAGCGCCGCCGACGCCATCGCCAGCGAAGCCTGGGCCCTGCTCCAATTGGGTCATCGCGAACAAGCCGTCCAACTCGCCCGCGAAGCCCTCGCGATTCCCGCGGTCAACCCCTCGCTGCAGGCCCAGATCACGCTCGGCGTAGCGATCGCGGCGGACGAACCCGCGCAAGCCCTGGACCACCTCGACCAGGCCCTCGCCCTCGCTCGCGAGGACGGCCACAAACACAACGAAGCCTGGTGCCTGAACTGCCGGGGCGTCGCCCTGCGTGAAATGGGTCGCTACGACGAAGCCCTCGCCGGCCACCGAGAGGCCTTCGCCCTCTTGGACGCCCTTTTCGAAGACCACTGGAAGATCCACTTCCTCAACGGCTACGCCGAAACCTGCCGCCTCGCAGGACTTCCCGAACAAGCCCTCGACCTCTACCGCGAAACCCTGGCCCTGGCACCGAGACTGGGACACCGCTTCGAGGAGGCGACAGCCCACCAGGGCATTGCCGATGTTCTCGACGCGACGGACCCGGCTGCCGCCACCGAACACCGTGCGGCGGCCGAGTCCCTGTTCGCCGAGATCACCCCATCGACTTCGCTCCGTCCAGCGATTCACGAATGATGTCGGCGTGCCCGGAGTGCTGGGCGGTCTCGGTCATGATGTGCATCAGCGTGCGGCGGGCGGTCCAGCGTCCGCCGGGCTCGAACCACGGGGCCTCCGGCAGGGGCTGACTCACGTTCAGATCCGGGAGGGTGCGCACGAGCTCGTCGGTGCGTGCGGCCACCCGCTCGTACTCGGCCAGGACGCCCTCGAGCGTGTCGCCCGGCAGCATCCGGAAGATCTCGCCCCACTGCGCGAGCTGTTCCTCGGTCATCGAGGAGAAATCGGGGGCTTCCGCGGGCCCGTTGAGGATGAAACCCGCCCAATTCGCTTCCACCGCGGCCACATGCTTGATCAGTCCGCCCAGACACAGCTCGCTGACGGTCGTGCGCAGACCCGCCTGCTCGTCGGTGAGGTCGCGGACAGTGAAGCGCAGGAAGTGCCGGTGCTTGGCGAGCATCTCGAGGATGTCGGTGCGCTCGGTGTCGATCTGGGTGCTCGTGGTCATGTCCGGATCCTTTGCTTGTCGGTGTTGTGAAACCCAAGGTAGAACCCATTGCGGCCAGTTTCTGACCGCAATTGCGAGATACTCGGAATATGGCCGATACGAGCGCACGCACCCTCCGACTGCTGTCGCTGCTGCAGACCCACCGGTCCTGGTCCGGCACGGAACTGTCCGAACGCCTGCGTGTTTCGGCCCGCACCCTGCGCCGCGACATCGACCGCCTTCGCGAACTCGGCTACCCCGTCGATGCCCGCCCCGGCGTCGACGGCGGTTACCAGCTGGCCGCGGGCGCGGCCATGCCACCCCTGGTCCTCGACGACGACGAAGCCGTCGCCATCACCGTCTGCCTGCAAGCCGGTTCCCAGGGTGCGGGCGACGGCCTGGCCGAACCGTCCATCCGCGCACTCGGCAAATTGGTGACCGTCCTGCCCGCCCGCCTACGCCGCCGCGTCGACGCCTTACGCGCCATGACCGAATCCACCGCCTGGACCGCCGTCCCCCTTTCCGACGTGGACCCCGCCGTCCTCACCGATCTGGCCCTCACCTGCCGTCGCGAAGAACGCCTGACCTTCACCTACACCGCCGCGGACGGCCGCACCAGTACCAGGGAAGTGGAACCCCACCGTCTCGTATCCCTGGGCCGGCGCTGGTACCTCGTCGCCTACGACCTCACCCGCCACGACTGGCGCACCTTCCGGGTCGACCGCCTCACCGGCTCCGCGAGCACCGGCGCCCGCTTCCGCCCCCGCACCCTTCCGGCCCCGGACGCCGCCACCTTCGTCCACAACGCCATCGGCGCCCGCCGTTCCGGCTATATCGTCACCGCCGAAATAGCAGCCCCGGCCACCGACGTCCACGCCCGAGTGGGCCGCTGGTGCACCATCACCGCCCTCCCCGACAACCGCACCCACATAGAAATGACCGTCGACGAGCTCGACTGGCCGATCCTGTTGCTGGGCAAGGTAGGAGCAGATTTCCGCGTTCTCGGCCCGCCGGAACTGGTTGCGCAGCTGCGGGAGTGGGGGAGCCGCTTCACCCGCACTCAGCCATGAGTTCGCCCCGTCTGCGTCGGCGCGCTATACCTAACCCATGAATCTGTCCCAGCTGAGCTCGGCGATCGAGGCGGCTGTCGCCCAACATCTCAACGAACTCGGCAAAGCGGTCGGATTGTTGCCGTTGACCTGGTTCGTGGCGCCGTCGGTGACCAGCGATGACAGCATGGAGGCCGTCCTGTCTGTGGAAGGTCAAGCCGGTAGCCATCTTTCGCAGCACCCGGGCCGGGTGGTCGATCAATGGGCCGATGTCCTCGGACTACGCCGGGTGTTCTCTCCGACCCCCGGCGTGCATGCGGTGGAAGGTCTCCTCGAGCCTCAGCCCGGTGACTATCGGTTCGAGATCCGCATCTGGGGTGTCGTCGACCCCGCTGTGCTGCACGCCCAAAGAGATTGGGGCCGATGGCAGGGCTGACCCGAGTCAGCCTCGATACCGCCCCTTCTGCCGCCGCTGATAGAACAGCAGATCCACCTCCACCGGCTCGACCAGTGCCGTGATCTCGGCCAACCTGGTGTCGTATCGGAGCTCGGTGATGCACCGATGCAGATAGGCCCGTCGCTCCGGCCCCAACTGCGCCCAGATCGACCCGAACCGCGACTGCCCCCGCTCCCCGGAAACCGCCACCAGATCGAGTAACGCAGGCCAGCAACCGGTTTCGGTCGCCCGCGCGGGCAACTCCGCCACCGCGGACTCCGAGAGCAGAGCCAGCGCGTACCCCACAGCGCTCCTGACATCGTCATCCATCCGCGACATCAACGTGAACAACCCACGCCAACTCTCCGCATCGCCGCGCCCATCCATCGGCGCGACCAGATCCACCCCGACATCCGGATCGCTGAACACCGGATTGCCGACCAGCGTCCACAGCCCCAGCGGCGTGAGATATCCGGCCAGGGTGAGGAATTCGGGAACCGCCCCGAGCGCGAGCGCGTTGCGCACCAACCGCGCGACATCACCGGGCTGCGCATTCCCGAACAGAATGTCACCGACTCGGCGGATCACATCGGGCGCGCACCGCGAAAACACCGACAGCGCAGCATGTTGCAGGTCGGGAGAACCCGCCAACACCGTCTGCGTCATCCGCGGCACCCGCCGATGCGGCCCATCCAGCAGTTGGCGAACCACCGCACTGAGAACGTCGACGTCGTAGGAGAACGCAGCCGAGAAGATCAGCCCCGCGTCATCGCGCACCCCGGCCTCGACCGCGGCGATCAATTCCGGTGTCGCACAGGACAAGAACGGACCGGCTGTCACATAGTCCTGCCGCCGCAGCAACTCGTTCACGATGTCGACGATCGGCCCCGGCGCCATCTGATCGGCCAGCTGCTCGATGGCCCGTGGATCGAGATAGGGCGCACAATCCGCCGCGTACCCCGCCTCGAGCATCGTCAACGTCTCCGCCGCCTTGCCCGGATGATCCAACCCCACCGACCCCGCCGCCCGCCCCGTCATCATCGGCGGAACCAGCTTCTGCACCAGCGGAATCGAGATCGTCAACGGAATGAACGGCACCAGCGCGCTGATCCGCCGAAACGTGTCCGTGTGCTGATCGAACAACACCCCCGAGATCTGCTGATGCAACGCATGCAGCCGATCGGCCCCCAGATACCGCAGGTGATCCAACCGCTGCGGATGAACATGCAATGTCCGCGCCAGCAGAATCAACTGCGCCCGCGTAGTCAGGTCCGTCATCTGCCGCCGAACATGATCTTCTTCGTCACCCGGCGCAACGGCCGCGGCAACGCGGAGACCATCGAATCGATGGACTTGTCCAACGCGGCCGCCTCGAACGTACTCGCGGCCCTCATCAACTCGAACAGATCCCGAGCCTCATCCGCCGGCAGTTGCTCCAGCGCGGGCAATGTCTCCGGCAAGCCACCTTCACGGTCACTTCTGACAGTCATGCGGCTCCTGGGTAACGCGATCCTCTACTCCGAGGGTCCCCCTTCCCGCCGCCACGCGCCAGAACTTCGCCGAATCACTGTGCATGGCAACGAAAACCCCAGCCCAGGTACATGTGAACAGACGTACCACTTTTGGTAACGCGCGACTGCCCGTCCCGCTGGGAGTGGGAGAGCGGAGGGAGTGCAGGGGTACCCCGGTACCGCGAGGTACGGATGCACCCGTGACGCGAGGTCCGCCGGTCGGTCGTCGCTACGGTCGTTTGGTGATGCACGCCCGCCGGGCATTACTCGGCAAGGGCCGGGACTGGGTTGCTGCACAGAGTCAGGAACACCCAGGGAAGCCCTGGTATCCACGCCACCAACCACGGTGGAGCCGTCCGAGTCCGCCTTTACCGGCCGACCCTGTGTCATCGGAATAGATGCATCGGCCCCTCTGACGGGCGACGACTGCGCGGGTAAGGCGCATCACCCGCACAAACTCGCCCGGGCGCACAGCGGCAAGGGGGGAGGTTGGCGGAGACGCCAGAATCATCGGTAGGCTTCCTGCCTACGGCGGTGAGTCTGCTGAACCCAGATTCTCGCCCAGGGCCTCGGCGGTGTTACAGCACCTCCGGGGCCTGACTTATGCGCGAATCGTACCATAGCCGTCGGCTATCCAAGAAACGTCGTTAAATCCTCAGACCACCGATCCTGGTCTGACACAGCCTTTTTCCACCCTTTCGGCGGCGGCCACGTCACACCCCACTCCGCCAACTTCGCCTGCGTGAACCCACCCTTCGGCGTCTGGTTGGCCATCAGCTCATCCGGAGACACGTACCGCGTCGGCACCCAATCGGTCACGGCGTCACAGTATGCGCAGAGGCGCGGGCGTTGCCGGTCTTCGGACGCTATTCTTGATCGAATTGCAGTCACTGCGGCAGCGAGGGGGGCAGCGATGGGGGCCGAACTGGATAGCGGAATGGGCAACCTATTCCGAACAGGACGCCTTACCTCGATCGAGTTGTGCGCCGGCGCAGGCGGACTCGCGCTCGGGTTGGAACAAGCCGGCTTCGATTCAGTGCTTCTGCTGGACAACCGCGACGTGGCTTGCGCGACGCTGCGAGCAAACCGCCCCGACTGGAACGTCCTGCACAAAGACCTGCTCCGATTCGAGCCGAGACTCGACCTACCGGGACACCGTGAAATCGACGTTCTCGCCGCAGGGTTGCCGCGTGTGAAATCGGCAGCGACCGCATCACGGCCAAGGGGAAGTAGCTGGGAACTGGAGCTGTTCGAGACGACCGCACGGTTGACGGTGGAACTACGCCCGCGCGCCTTGCTGATCGAGAATGTTCCTGACCTGCTCAAACGGGACGAATACGCATCGAGTCGCGCCCGGGTTACCAAGCATCTCGAGGACGCAGGCTACGAGTACTGTTGGTTGCTTGTCGATGCGTGCGATTTCGGCGTTCCGCAGCACCGCGAGTACGCGGTCCTGGTTGCCCTGCGCGACGGTGGCATCGATACCTTTACCGCGAATCTGCATTCGGTCCTGCCTGCGCCAGGTCTGACAGTCGGAGCAGTTCTGCGCGGATCGATGGGCGCACGTGGGTGGCCGCAGGCCGCGGAGTGGGCCGCCAAGGCCGATGGGATCTCGCCGACGATCGTTGGAGGGTCGTGGGATCGGGGTGGCGGTGACTTGGGCCCACAGGGTTCGGTCCGCGCATGGGCGAAGTTCGGGGTCAATGGGCGTGCGCTCGCCGACGACGTGCCATCGGCAGACTTCGACTGGGATCCAACTAAGGGCGTCGGCCACATGCTCAAACTCACCGTCGACCAGGTCGCCGCACTGCAGGGGTTCCCGCCGTCCTGGACGTTCGAGGGTCGAAAGACTGCCAGGTATCGGCAGGTGGGCAACGCAACACCGCCGCCGTTCGCGCATGCGCTGGGAGTCGCATTGAGGACAACCCTGTCAGCCGGCTAACTGCTGGTATCACGAGGTGCCTCGTGCCGGCTAAGATCTCGTGTCATGCCCACCGACCGCGAGCCGACGCTGCCACGCCGAGCGGACATGGTCGACCTTTTCGCCGGGCCAGGGGGACTCGATGTCGCCGCGCGATGGCTGGGTTTGGACGTCTACGGGTTCGAGTGGGACCGCAATGCGTGTGCGACCAGGGCAGCCGCGAGTTTGAACGAGCGCCCGCACGATGTCCGTGACTTCGGTCCGGCGGACGTGCCGGGTGCGTGGATTCTCACGGGCGGACCACCCTGCCAGACCTTCACCGTCGCGGGTGCCGGGGCGGGCAGAAAGGCGCTGGACGAAGTACTGAGCTTCGTCGACCGGATGGGTGGGGCCGACAACATATCCGAGGATCTCGATGGTCTCGAAGACGAGCGAACGGGCCTCGTCCTCGAGCCTCTGCGATGGGCTCTCGAAGCACACGGTCGTGGGAATCCCTACAAAGTTATTGTGCTGGAACAGGTTCCGGCGGTCCTGCCGATCTGGAGACAGATGGGCAAGGTCCTCGAGGGAATCGGCTATCAAGTCACCGCAGATGTTCTTCGCACCGAACAGTTCGGAGTTCCACAGACGCGCAGACGTGCCATTCTGATCGCGCGGCTCAGAGGCGAACCCGAACTCCCGAATGCCACCCATCGTCCTTACCGCAAGGGAGTGGGCCGAGCGCTGGGCGCGGAGACTCTTCTTCCGTGGGAGACGATGGGGGATGCTCTGAATCGCGGCTACGACTTTCAGGTCATCTCCAATTACGGCACTGGTGGTGACCCGAAGTTGCGTGGACGCCGTAGTTCGCTGGAACCCTCGGCGACAATCACGGGGAAGGTCTCGAGAAACCAGATCGTCGACAGCACCGGATTTCCCTGCCCTCGATTCAGCCCGGCCGAGGCCGGTCGCCTGCAGACCTTCCCGCTGGACTACCCGTGGTCGGGTGGTGATATCGCGCAGCAGATCGGCAACGCGATCCCGCCGGTGTTGGCACTGCATGTGCTCTCGGCGGCGTTGGGGAGTCAGGTGAGCCACGAGGAAGCCGCGAAGGTCGTCGATCGCCCCTGGCTCGACACCCGTGACTCCGCCCCGCTCGATCACCTGCAGCGGATGGGCTTGCTCTTCAGCTGAGGTGTAGCGAACTGCGGTCGCTCACCGATAGCTCCACCGGCCGGGTAACAAACTTTCGCACTCGCTTCCAACTGGTCGTACCGAGCCGATACTGTTACCCATAACGTGGGGGAGTGAAACCTCCTATCGTCAACCAGGTGGTTCGTGCGCAGGTGGGAGTTCGATGATTGATCTGATTGATGGGCAGTACAAGGTGTTTGAGTTCCCCGACACTCGGACGGCCCGATGAACACCGCACAGTGGTCCCGTCCGGACCCGAGCCTGGTCAACCTGGTCAACAAGTACCACTCCACTTGCATCGAGGTGTATCGGAAGGACCCGGACCGGATCGCCGAGGACGCCGGTAAGGAACGCGGCATCGCGGAAGGCGGCTATGGGCGCAAGCAGATCCAGGAGCTGGTTCAGAACGCAGCCGACGCGCTTCCTGAGGCGGGAGGCCGGATCGAGGTTGTTCTCACCGACGACACGTTATACGTAGCCAACGAGGGACACCCGTTCGTCGATACAGGTGTGCGCGCACTGCTTTACACCCATCTATCAAACAAGACGGGCGGGGAGATCGGTCGCTTCGGGCTCGGCTTCAAGTCGATCAGTGGGATCTCTGACGAACCCCAGATCTTCAGCCAGTCAATCTCCTTCGAGTTCAGTCGCGCTGAGTCGGCGAGGCAGCTGACGGTCGAGACAGGGCGACACTTCGATCCGGCAGAGGTTCCTTCGCTACGCCTCGCCTGGGTGCTCGACCCGACGATCGAATTCGCGAGCGACTCGACTCTCAAGGAGCTTTCGCTCTGGGCAGCCACCATTGTGAAGGTTCCACTCAAGGACGGTGCGGCCATTCAGCTCTCCGAGGAGATCTCGGAGTTCGACCCTTCGTTCAACCTCTTTGCGCCTAGCGTCAAACAACTTCGCCTCCGCGATGAGCTCGGCGCTGCTGATCGGACGATCTCGACGAGACGAACTGGAAAGCGGGTGGTTCTGGCTACCGACGAAGGCGAGCAGACCTGGTTGGTCGTCTCAAAGCTCCATCACCCTTCGCCCGAGGCTCTTGAGTCTGCCGGTTACGCGGCACGCCGGGATGCTGTCCCTGTTTCCTGGGCGGTCCCCGCGACTGGTGCCACCGGTGTGGGTCGCCTGTTCGCGTACTTTCCGGTCAAATCAGAAGTCACGCTGAGTGGGCGGCTCAACGCCCCGTGGAAACTCTCCGACGATCGCATCAACGTGATCGAATGCCGGTTCAACTACGAGATACTGACCCAGGTCGTGCCCGAACTTGTCGACGCCGCGCGGCTCGAACTCGTACAGGACGGCGCCTACGGTCGATACATCGACGTCCTTCCCGCACGTGGTAAGGAGAGTCGGAGTTGGGCGGATACCGTCCTGAACGAGCCTGTGATACAACGCCTTCGGGAAACGCGGTCGATCCCCACCCTCGACGGCGAGCTACGTTCTCCCACATCGGTCCAGATGATCCCAGAACCTGCCATGGATTGGGTCAGATCTTGGATGACCGTGACTACCCAACGGGACGTCTGGGTCCATCCCGACTGCCTGACCAGAGAGCGCCGCGCAAAAGTCAGGCGCTTGATGGAGGAGAACCCGCGCGCCGAGGGCAGAGTCCTGGATTGGCTCCACGCAGCGGTCGCTGACAAGACCGCTAGAAGCTCATCTACCGTAATCGAAATCGCGGCTCAGATGCCTACTCGAGTGGATGCGAAGTTTCGCGAAAATGCCACTAGCGACGTACGGGACTCTCGGATTGTCCTCCTCGAGAACGGAGAGCTCCAGCAGCCGCTGCCGGGACGATGCTTCATCCGGTCCGACGCTGCCCAAAGGGGGTCAGCGTTTATCGACAAGGACGTCACGGCGCGGCCGTCAACCGTAGCGGCGTTGGAATCGCTTGGGATTGCCGCGTTCGATGACGGCGGTGAGATGCTCCAGCTCCTCACAGATCTCAGGACGAAGGCCGATGTCAATTTCGATGCCCTGTGGACCGCGATGCGTGGTTCCGGCGGTGACGCAGTCGCGGAGGGGTTCGAACGGATCCTCGAGGGACAGGCACACCGGCTTGTCAAGGTACGAAATGGGAAGGGCGCCTGGGTCTATCCTGAGAATATGTATATCCCGGAGGATCTCCTGGAAGATCGGAAGAGCGACGCCAAGTTTCTAGTGGATCGGTCTTATCACGCATCCGACACTGAAATCCTGGGATTTCTCGGCGTTTACACTGCTCCGAAGCGGAGGTCGCTGGACGATGCCGCGCGAAACGAGGAATGGTTCACGACGTATTGGAAGCTTGCGACCGACCTCATCGCAAAGGAGATGTGCCTCGGCCCCCGCCAGCGGGAAGATCTTCGGATTACCTCGGATCGTTCCGTTCTGGGGCCGCTACAATGTCTGCCTTCCCTCTCGGAAACCAACCGCACCGCACTGACATGTGAGGTTCTGCGGACCCTCGAGGACCCGCTGATCCGTGTGGGCCATCCCTCGGTGAACAAGTATGGTCGTTTCATCGCGCCGGAACTTTGGTGGGTGCGTAAGGAAGGTCTCCTTCCCACTGTTCTCGGCCCGGTCCCCGTCGATCAGACGTTCGCACCGACCGTTGAGGAGGCCTACCCTGAGGTCAAGGGCCTGCTCCCTGTTCTATCGGGTGTCGAGATCGGTGACGACGTCGTCGAACGCCTTCAACTACTCACTGATCTCGAGAGCCTCACGAGTGAGCGCTTCGAGTGGATCGTCGGCAAGCATGTAGAGCGAAAAGACAAATCGATGGTCGGCCGTGCATATGCATGGTGGGCATATCTGAAACCCGATTCCGCACCAGAACTTCTGTGGTGCTCCGCCCCGGAGGGGTGGGTTCAAGTGCCCGCCGGCGAGATTGCCGTGGCCGCCACAGCGGAGAACCTCCGTGAATTTTCAACGTTCGGAATTCCGTGTCTTCAGGTAGACACGCCTGAGGATGCGGCGATCCTCCGGGCAAACTGGGGGTGCCTTGACCACGACCTGCCCGTCACCTATTCGTACGAGTCGAGTGCGGAGACTTCCGGCCTCACTGAACTCTTCGACGTCTTCCGCGAAGACGACCTTGACATCGATCCGGATGACCTCGTCGTGCAGAAGTGCTTGTCCCTGAACAAGGTTGCCGCCATCGCAGGCCGTCCCGAAGTTCGCATCGATGTCGCGTGGGGGCGCGATGGCGATACCCTCCTCGTCACCGGTACGAACGACCGCGAGATCCTGAAACAGTCGCTCTCGAGTCTTGAGCTCGATGATTCCGACGAGGCAGTCGACGCCCGGTTGATGAACCTCGCGGAACGCAAAAACAACAAGAAGCTTTTGAGGGTCCGCAATGCGCCGAACGACGCGGAGCGCCTTCTTGAGTTCGTAGGGGAAGAGCGACTGCGGGCTCTGATCCCTGTGGATGCGCTGAACTACCTCGAGCGAAATGGCGAAGCGCCACCACATGGTGTCGCATTAGCGCAGTTGTGTATCGGCATGCTAGGGACTAAAGCCCTTGAGCGTGCGTGCCGGGTCGATCCGTCTGGCTTGCCCATCAGCCCGCCTGCCCGGTGGTCCGGCTCTCACGCCACCCGAAACTGGGTGCGGGAACGCGGTTTCAGTGAGGAGTGGGCTGGCAAGAAGGCGCCGCAGCGAAATAAGCCAACGGAGTACATCGACGGTCCAGCCGTCCTGAAGAAGCTGCACGATTACCAGGAGACGGTTTCCGAGCGGCTCCGCGCATTGATTCGTGGGACGGATGGCAGCCCTCGTCGCGGAATCATCTCCCTGCCCACTGGTGCAGGTAAGACCCGCGTGGCTGTTCAGACGGTGATCGAGGCCGTTGCTGCCAAAGACTTCGGCCCCGACGGCGAGGTGCGCGGGCCCATCCTGTGGATCGCTGACGGGGAAGAACTGTGCGAGCAGGCGATCGACACGTGGTCCTTCCTCTGGCGTGCGAAGGGACGTCACGACACTCAACTCATCCTCAGTCGGTTCTGGTCGAATTACTCGGTCGAGGAGGAGCTCGGCGGAGTGCAGGTTGTTGTCGCGTCATGGCAGAAGCTGGTGTCCAATGCATTGGGCAACAATGAATTTGACTGGCTTGCGGACACTCCCCTCGTCATCATTGATGAAGCGCACGGAGCGACGACACCCTCTTACACAAAGATTCTCAATTGGACGGGACGGGGACTCTACGAGCGCACGTTGCCGCTCGTTGGACTGACCGCCACACCATTTCGCGGGCGAGACGACAGCGCTGAAACACAGCGACTGCTCAACCGATTCGACAACAACCTGCTCGACGCTGGTGTCTTCGGGGACGAAGTTCCGCAGCGCCGACTTCAGCGCGACCAAGTACTCGCACGTGCGCAGCTTAAAATTCTGCACGGCGTCAACATCGACCTGAGTGTCGCTGAGCTCGAGGATTTCAGAGAGAAGTACTGGCTGCCCAAAGGTGCTGAACGTAGACTCGGTCAGAATGAGGAGCGCACGCAGAAGATCGTTAATTCAATAATCGACCTGCCGGAGGAATGGTCGATTGTCGTTTTCGCCGCGTCTGTTGAGAATGCGCAGACTCTTGCAACGCTCCTGACGTTGCGCGGTCGCCCGGCAGCGTCAATCGATAACGACACCAGCCCCGACGATCGAAGGGTTACGATCGATCGGTTCAAGAGTGGTGATCTCAAGGTCTTGACGAATTACAACGTTCTGTCCCAGGGCTTCGACGCTCCTAAGACACGTGCTGTCTACATCACCCGCCCCACTTCGAGTAAGGCAAGGTATCTTCAGATGGTCGGTCGAGGAATGCGTGGCCCGAAGAACGGCGGCAGCCAGGATGTGCTCGTCGTCAACGTTCTCGACAATATCGTCGAGTTCGGTGACAGCATCGCCTACGAGTCGTTTGAACGCAATGTGATCAACTCCGAAGAGGGCTGATACAGGGGTGGAGTTCGATGAGTTCCAGCAGCGAGTTATCTATGGGGACGTCGATGCTCGCCGCATCGTCGTTGCCGGACCCGGTGCCGGAAAGACCGCGACAAGCGTAAAGCTGATTAATAGGCTCGACTCGGAGATTAATCCCGACTCGGACGATCAGATCATCTTCGTTTCGTTCTCCCGGGCGGCTGTTCGGGCGGCCTTCGATGCATTTGCGTCCGTTGATGACGACTACCGGAGCGAAGTCGCAGCTATGACTCTCGATTCGCTTGCATGGCAGATCACGGATAATGAATTTGACGAGTCCGGTTCGGCAGCACCGGACTTCGATGGAAGAATCAGGGCCGCAACTCACCAACTACGGGATCGCTACGCTGGCGAACTCGATCATGTTGTACACCTCATCGTCGACGAAGCGCAGGACCTCTCCGCAGTCCGACGCGAACTGTTGCTGACGATCATCGACGCGCTTCCAATCGCTTCGGGTGTTACCATATTCGGCGACCCTCTGCAGTCGATCTACGATTTTCTCGACGATGAGGAAACAGTCGGCTGCGAACGGTCGGCGTGGGATCTGCTTTGTGAGGCGCTCGCGGAGCGGTCGATCACCGAGATCTGCTACCTTGAGAACAACTACCGAGCGCAACGGAAGTCTGCGCGCGACGTTGTGCGCACTGAACGTCTCCTTCGAGGGGCGAACTCGGCGACGAGAACCGCGCTACTTGACGAACTGGTTTCCGACCTAACCCATGTAGACCTGGACGAGTTGGCACTCAGGGCAAGCGTGTGGAGCGGTTCGACCGCTGTACTCGCTCGTGCCAACGCCGATGTTATCTGGCTCTTCGACAGACTTGGGCGCGCCGGACTTCCCTGCACCTGGCTGAGTCCTGGACGGAAACGCAGGGTCGCGCCCTGGGTAGCTGAATTGTGGGAGTTCACGTCAGGAATGCCGTTTACCCGAGACATATTCAATGAGTTTGTCTCACTGCATTGCTCGTTAACCGAGGACGCATTCCGCGACCTCGTGCACGCAACCGATGCCGGTCCGTACATCGATTGGCGGTCGTTCGCGCGCAGGCTCTCCGGTGGCACAGACCCGATCGAGCCCTGGTTCAACGGTGAGGAGGCGGGCACGGTCAAGGTGTCTACGATTCACCAATCGAAGGGCCTCGAGTTCGACAACGTTGCGGTCGCGGGTTCATCGGCCATGCTCAGGCCTTCGAAAGGCACACCGGAGAACGAATTGCTGCTCGTCGCCCTGTCCCGGGGACGCCAGAAGGTGGTCGTTCTGAATCACCAATCCCCGTTCACTCGCAGACTGCCATGCGGTGGGTTCCTTTATCAGCCACACCCGCGGACGCAAAAGGCCACGGCTGTTGCGATCGAGCCCCACCATCTACAGTCGGAACGACCTGTCGGGGGTGAGGAAGGTCAAAGAGCGTTGCGCAGCAGGGGACAATCCAAACCACTCACTTTCGAACGGTTGTCGACCGGCGGTGCGGAGTGGCCCGCATACCGCTGCCTCATCGACGGCCATGCTGTCGGCTCGACGACCGAAGACTTCGGACGCAGACTCGCACACGCTATCGGCAAGTCCGGCCACACGACCGGCTGGCCTGACCTCGGCTCGGTACTTCTCGAGGGCACCGAAACCTGCTGGAACACGACCGAGGGCACATCGTTCTGGATCAAGCCACGGCCGTTGGGGTTCGCCACGGTCGTGTGGAAGAAGGAAGGCTGATGGCCGAAGACCTCGCTCCCTGGTATGAGGCCCGCGACAGCCTCGTAGAGTCACTCGAAGAGGAATTGATGGGCCCGCGGGAGCCGGAGCCGCTACACGAACCACCACTCAATCGCATCATCGTCGGCGTGCTCTATCCCCGAGTCGAGAATTTGTCGGACATCTACAAGCCCGGCCTGTCAGAGGACACGGATGGAGAAGCAGGGAGCATCGCCGACGACACTGCAACCGAAGTTGCTGTTTCGCTCTCTCACGCACACAAGCCCTCATCGGTCGGGCTCACATTCACTGTCGATTCTGTGCAGACGCCACAAATCACGATCTGCGCGTCTGCACGGAAGTACACGGAATCCGAGGACATTTGGTATCCGCACGAGGTAGCGACAGATACGGATATCGTGGTCGACAGCACGATGGCGGGTCGGATCGATGAGCCAGTCGCAGATGGAGAGATGCTGCGGATCATCGGTGTGGTTCGCGCCCCGACCACTGCGGGGCACGTGCGGATCTCGGTGTCCCTCGTGAACGGTCACACCCGCACTGATACGTCAGGGGCGATTGATGGATTGTCGTGGTTTCGGCCGACAATCACTGTTTCCACGCCACATGGTGGATTCGTCGACCGCAGCATCGACCCCTCGCGCGTGAGTGCCGATGCCGATGATCGCTCATCACGATTTCTCTACCGCGACGAACCGGTCTTGGCTATTGGGCATGGCTGTGCGGCAAGTTGGGACGAGCACGTGCCCAGTCCTGACTCGATCCGGACGACGTTCATTCCGAGCCAGGAAGTTCATCTCGCTCGCCCGGCAGGCGGCGACGAGCAGGACGACTTCGGCCGGTACGACCTCCGGATGGATCAGCTCTCCGATACCTCCGACCGCACGCAACTCCACGCGATGGCAGATGCCTACGAGCGATGGATATCGACCCGACGCAACGATGCCGAAAGCATCGACACGCCCGCACATCGGTCCGTGGCGCTCGAACACATGGACAGGGCCGCGGAGTGCGCCGGACGTATCCGGGCAGGCGTTAAGGCGCTTGACGATCCTGAAGTCGACCGGGCGTTTCGACTGATGAACCGTGCAATGCTGGACCAGCGCCATGCACAGGACCGCTCGCGAGGTGAGGTGCCAAAAACCCAACGATGGCGTCCATTCCAGCTGGCGTACATCCTGATGAATATTCCCGCTCTCTCCGATCCAGGCCACCCCGACCGCGATGTCGCCGATCTACTCTGGTTTCCCACCGGCGGTGGCAAGACCGAGGCGTACCTCGGCTGCATCGGTTTTACCGTCTTACTCCGGCGGCTTCGGCGGGAAGACAACGGCGGCGTATCCGCGATTATGCGGTACACACTACGACTCCTGACTCGGCAGCAGTTCGAACGTGCAGCTGGTCTCATCTGCGCTCTGGAACTCGTGCGCCGCACCGAAATTCCCAATGCTCCGCCGATCTCGCTGGGCCTCTGGGTGGGTAATGCGGCCACACCGGCCGACACAAAAGAAGCGCGAGGGATTCTCCGCAAGATCGCTGACGGCGAGCACGTCCAGGGCTCTACGCCCATGCAGCTCGTCAGATGCCCATGGTGCGGTGTCCAGTTGACTCACAAGCATTACGACGCATCCGGTGAGTCAATGATCATCGCGTGCCGTGAATCCGGCTGCAATTTCCGAGATGGTCTTCCACTGTACGTTCTCGATTCCGACGTCTACGCGAATCGTCCGTCATTGATCATCAGCACCGTCGACAAGTTTGCCCTAATGACGTGGAAGAGTGAGGTGGGTCTGCTCCTCGGCACCAATGGCCCTGCGGACTCCCGTCCGGACCTCATCGTGCAGGACGAACTGCACCTGATCTCTGGACCACTCGGCACGATCGTAGGTCTCAACGAAGCGGCGATCGATATGGCATGCACCGGGGAAGGCCGACCCAAGGTCCTTGCATCCACCGCGACAGTCCGTCGTGCCGCACAGCAGGTTCGTGCGGTATTCGACCGGGACACAGCACAATTCCCTCCGCCTGGGCTCACGCCGTCGGACAACTACTTCGCTGTGAATGCATCCACGCAGGAGAAGGGTACGCGGCGCTACGTCGGAGTGATGGCCCCCGGAACAAGCCAGTCCACCTTGCTTGTCCGTATCTACTCAGTTCTGCTCCAGGCGGTCGGTGACCTTGACTCGCCAGACGAAGTACGTGACAGCTACTGGACCCTACTCGGCTACTTCAACGCCCTACGAGTACTCGGATCGGCATATCTACAGGTGCTCGACGACGTTCCTGACCGAATGGAAGTCCTCGCTGCTAGACGACAACGATCCGTCCGGGAGATCTCTCAGGAGCCTGTTGAGCTCACATCGCGCGTCGACCAGATGGAGATCCCCAATTCGATGGCGCGGCTTGAGACCAGCTACCCGGACCCCCAAAGCCCGGACGTGGCTCTTGCCACCAACATGATCTCGGTCGGCCTCGACATCGACCGACTAGGTCTCATGGTGGTCGCTGGTCAGCCCCAAAGCGCCTCCGAGTACATCCAGTCCACAAGCCGCGTTGGCCGTCGCAACCCCGGCTTAGTGATCACGGCATTGAATAGTCAGAGATCTCGGGACAGTTCACACTACGCGTCCTTCATCCCGTTCCACCGTGCTTTGTATCGTGAAGTCGAATCGACGACAGCGACGCCGTTTGCCCCTCGTGCTCGCGATCGTGCAGGCCACGGTGTGCTTGTCGCATCGACTCGCCTGATGGTTCCGGAACTGAGTACCGATGAATCAGCGAAGAATGTCGCCGACTACTTGAGTCAAATCGAGGCAGTCATTGACCGTTTGGTCGATCGGGCAGACCGGATTGCCCCTGCCGAGGCCGGCCCATTCGGCGAACAACTGCGTGAGTTGCTAGCACGCTGGAAGAACGACGCCGGTCTCGATGCAGTCAAGCGCTATGGGTCGATGCGGCCCCCCAAGGCAACTACGCGATTGGGTGACAAGCCACTGATCAATCCGGCCGAGGATGTCGGCGCCGGAAGCTTTCCAGTCCGCGGCGCTCCGTGGCCCACCATGACCAGCATGCGTGATGTCGATGCAGAGACCGGCCTATACGTCAAATATCTGAAGCGGAAGGACTGACGGTGCCGCCCGTTACGAAAAAACTCAAGCAGGGCAACACGCCACCGGTCAAGACGACCGTGCGGAGATCGCAGCTGATCGCTACTTTCGGAGTCGGCTCAGTTATTCCGGTGGAGTCCGAGAGCTTCATGATCGCGGGGCTCGACCTGTGGAACACCAAGGAGTCCGATCGAATTCACGAACCGCGGCTCAGTCGCTCATTGGGTGCCACCAGCCTTTTCGCACCACCAGCGTCCGCCGGCATGGTGCCGATGGTCCGATTCCCTGAATGGGTACACTGCCCGAAATGCACACGCCTCGACCGCTTCTGGCGTATCGCTGACAAGGACGGCAAGGGCGACTACATCAACCGGTGCCGTCACTGCATCACTCCGCGACTCGTCCCCTCTCGATTCGTGGCGTGCTGCATCAACGGTCACATCGAGGACTTCCCCTACGATTCCTGGGTCCACCGCGGAGCAGTACGCGAATCCGCGGAGAAACACTCACTCTCGTTGAGAACGGACTCACGGAACTCGACCCTCGCCGGGGTGACAGTCACCTGCACGTGTGGAGTCTCTCGAACTCTCGAAGGAGCGCTGGGCCGAGGATCGCTCACCAAGCGCTGCAGCGGTTCGTCCCCCTGGCTGGGGCGCGACGATGATGCATGCTCGGAATCACTCGTGGGCCTCCAACGAGGCGCGTCCAACGTGTGGTTCGCAGATGTCCGATCTGCGCTCACCCTCGATCACGCTGTCAGCCCAGCCGAGGAACTGCTCGAGCGGAGCCGCTCCACCCTCGAGAATTTGACAGGCACCGACCTCGACGCGGTGCTCGAGATACTCGCCCGAACGAACGGCGTTGACTTCGACGAACTTAAAGAGGCCGTTCGTAGACAATCGGAAGAGGAGCCCAACGGCCGCGAAGCATTTCTACAGCTTCGGCGCGACGAATACGGTGCACTGGGACGCGAGCACGCCGAGGAAGACGGATTCGAAACCTTCGTATGTGAGCCCCAGGTCGTCGAAGCCGATACCGAAGCGGGGCGTATTCTCGACGTCGTCTCGAAGGTGTCGAAGCTGCGTGAAGTCCGCGCTTTGAAAGGCTTCTCCCGCGTGAGCGTCGCTACCGGAGAATCGAAGTCACCACGCGCAAAGCTCTCAACAGAGCGGGTCGGATGGCTACCGGCCATCGAAGTGCTCGGGGAAGGAATCTTCCTCCGCCTCGACGAGGAGGCGGTCGCCCAATGGGAGCAGTCCGCATTTGCCCTCACGCGCGTATCACTGCTGAACAAATCGCTTAAAGCTGCCGCTCCTGAGTGGGTGGAAGCAGTGCAACCAGTATCGCCCCGCGAGCTACTGACCCATTCTCTGTCGCATGCGGTACTGAATGAGCTTGCGATCGACACCGGCTACCCCGCGTCTTCGATTCGTGAGCGCTTGTACACCGAGCCCGGCCAAGCCGGAATCTTGCTCTACACGGCGACCGCCGATTCAGCGGGTAGCCTAGGTGGCCTATGTGCGCGGGGAACAGTCGATAACATGCGCGGTGTCCTCGAAGCCGCGACTGAACGTTCCCAGTGGTGTGCAGCAGATCCCGTCTGCCTGGAATCCCTGGCTACCGGCGCCGGAGCGAGGAACCTTGCGGCGTGCCATTCGTGTCTCTTGGTTCCCGAGGTGTCCTGCGAACTGATGAATGGCTACCTCGACAGGGCGACGCTTGTAGGCACAGTTTCTGATCCGAACGGTGGATTCCTAACCACGGGATACATGTGAGCCGTCGCGCGCCCAATCTGACCGGTCAGTGGGTCCGGTCGCGGTGGTGGTTCAGGTTCGCCGGTGGCGGCGTCGAGTCCGGGCCGCGCGGTCGCGTGCACGCCGGGTTTGGGGACCCGACCGTCAGATCACCATGCGAGGTCCAATCTAGCCATCACAGGTTCGGCTGACCGGACTCGCTCTGGTTATCGCATCGGTTCAGCCCTCGAGCGCAACCAAGAATTTCTCAGCCAAATTAACGCCATTCTCGCACGTCTCATCGCTGAAACGGCCATCGAGGAGAACTGAGTATTGGTCCACCTGAACCAATATTTTGCACGTTCCCGGGAACTGCTTGTTGTTGGCGATGGTCGACGTTCTGTTGTCGATTGTTCGGTCTGTGAAGTTGTAATTGCCGGAAATTTTGCTTTGTCGGAAGTGATCTACTGTCGTATTCGTCGTCTGCAAATAGAATGCCGCAGAGGATGGGGGACCGCCAATTAGGCAGCCGCTATAACGCACACCAGGGTCGGTGGGGGTTGCTGGGTTTGACCTCTTGGCCATTTGAATCCGTAAACCCTCGGCGGTCAGTAGCTCGGGAGGCAATCGGTCGCAAGGATCATAGGGGAGGTCGGCTGTGCTCAGTTGCATCGGGGGTGTGGTTGAAGATCTCACCACTGGGTCGTCGCTTATTGTGCAGCCAGCGCTGCAGAAGAGCAGGATGATTGGGGCTAATGATCGCCCGATTCTCGTTGGTCTCATTTCCCTGCTTTCCCGCTGTCGCCGATATATGCGGTATTTCCGGCCAGGAACTGCTTCAGGCGGTCAGGGTTTCCGGCAAATCCGGTATCAAGATCGTTGTACGCTCCACTGTAGTCTCGCCGGTACTGGTCTGTGATGACCGTCGGGAGTTGGCTACCGCCAGCTGAATTGGCGGTGTCGAGTTGAGTTCGGAAGTTCTCCCATGCCCTGCCTTGGAGTGTTTCCACATTGGGAAATTGTACCGGTTGAGGATCGGGCTCGGGATTCCATTTCTCGACGACGGATTCCATTCCCTTGTCGCGCATCTCGCCGACGATCCCGTGGACAATCGCCCCGCCCGGAAGTCGTTCGACAGCTTGGTCTGTTCCGCCGCTGATGAGCGTCGTCGCAAACTCTGCTGCCTTTTGCTTGGTTTCGTATATTTCGTTCGCGTGGGTGAATTTATCGGAGGCCTCCGACACATCCAGGTTCGTTGCTGCGTTGTAAAGGGCATTGTCGATTCTGGCATCGAGGCCACCAATCATCGCTGCGGTATCGAGCGGCGTGGTGTCTTGCCCGTTCGCGATCTGGTTGATCACGGCTAGATCGAAGGTTTGTCGTGCGGTCTCGAGGTACAACTGGCCGTCAGGTGAGTGGGCGCCGAGGAACAAGAGGCGTTCGGCATCTTCGTTGGATACGGATGCAATCCCGTTCGTAATACCCGAAGTTTCGTGGTGTCCAGCGATCGAGTCGAGATTTGGTGCAAGAGTCTTGCTCAGGCCAGTGGCTAACTCGGGGTTCTTGATGAAGTTTTCCGCATTCGATTCGAATACCGACTTGCCATCCTTTGCGACGAGCATGCCACTCTCGTCCCGGGGCGCGAAGACCTCGGGGAGTTCGAGGTAGGCGTCGCGGGCGAGGTCGCCCATACGGCCTGGCTCGTGAGTTTGCTCGCCGACCCAGCTGTACAGCCCGGACGCGGCACTGCCCTCGTCTTCCCATTCGTGTGAGAACACACTTGAAGTAAATTTTGAGGGGTCGTAATTTCCCGAAGGCTGGTATTCGGCGCCGCCTGCACCGAATGACAGGTCGGCTGGCAGCGGCTCGCCGGTGTGTGAGTTCTTGCCAGTCAGAAGTTGGTACGCAGCTTCGGGATTCGATGTTCCGAGGTCCATGTACTTCTGCGCCGTCGCGTCGAGCGTGTCCTTGTCAGGCTCGCGGAAGAATCCTTCGGTGTCGATAGATCCGTCCGGCATTGCTTGGTTCCACCACTGGTTGGTCCACTGGTTGACGTGGGCATCCTTGCCGTCGACGTAGGCGGCGAGGTCGGCGCCCTGGCGGCCGAGTTCGGTGCCGAGAGTGGTGCCGGGCTGGATGCCGGAGTCGGCGTGTGACATGAGGTCGGCGAGCCCGACCTTGTCTTTGAGCCGGTTCTGGAAGTCGTAGGGGCCCTGGGGTGCGATCTTGCCCCAGTCGCCGTCGCCGAGGCGTCCGGAGACGACGTTGCGGATGCCGGCAGGCAGCTGGTTGTAATCGCTGGCGCCGACGAGTTTGCCGTTGTCGAAGCCGGTGCCGATCCGCTCGTTGGAAACCATCATCAGGCCGCTGGCGAGCGTGGTTTGTGCGGCTGCGGCGGCGGGTGCGGTGGAAAGTCCCGGTTGGTTCTGGGTGTCGAGATAGGTTCCGAGGGACAGCAATCCGTCTTTTCCGAGGTCTTGGTACAGCGACTTGTAGTAGTCGCGCAGCTCAGCCGGAACCGCGATTTCCTTGCCGTTGGCGAGCGCTTCCTTGTCTTCGTCAGACAGGGCGTTGTCCGGCATATTTGCGAGGATCTCGTTGATCGTTGCGGTGTCGTTGGTGCGCAACGCTTCTGCGAGAGCCTTGCCGTCATCGGTCCCGCTCTTGCCGTACTTGCTGGGGTCTTGTGGGCCGAGGCCGTATTCGCCGTTGGCCTTCTGGATCATGTCGACAAGTTCTTGACCGGCGGCCTGAGCGAGTTTGATGTCTTCGGCGACGAATTGGCCGATCAGGCCCTTGATTCGGGTGGTGCCCTCGACGGCGTAGGTGGCGAGTTGTTCTTCCGACATCGGGATGGTCAGGCCGGGAACAGGGCCGGGGACTTCCTTTTTGCCTGCGGGGACGGTGACGGTGCCGTCGTCGGCGACGTTCAGACCTTGGTAGAGGTAGTCGTCGGCGGCTTTGACGGCGGCGTTTCGGAAGCCGTCCATCGCGGATCCGTGGGTGCGGTAAGCAGTGGCGATGTCTTCGAGTTCAGTGGCGAGCTTGTTGCCTGCGAGGCGTTCGCCGAGGGCTCGCTCATTGGCGGCTCGCGCCGCGTCGCCTTTCCAATCATCTTGGGTCGCGTCCACTTTGGTGTGGACGTCGGACATGTGCTTCTTGAAGTCGGCGACGAGGGTGTCGATGCCGCGGGCTACCGCGCTGGTGGTCGCTTCGGGATGGAAACCGCGGAGGGCGGCGAGGCCGATGGTCATGAGTACACGCCTCCGGTGGTGGTTTTGATCAGGTCGGCGAAGGCTTGATCGGCTTCTTCGTAGTTCACCGAGCAGCGGATCGCGGCGTCGCCCATGGCGTTGATGCGGGTGGCGACGGAGGTGAGGGCTGTTTTTACCTGGTCAATGGCTGCCGCTGAGACCGCCGCGGTGGCGGTACCCGGCAGGTCGTCTACGCCGCAGCGGAAGGGTTCGCGCGTGTCGGTGGCCTGGAGTGCTGCGCCGATGCGGTTGAGTTCCGTGCCGAGGCCGACAAGGATTTCCTTGTTGACGGTGAGATCTGTCATCGTTGGTCCCCCGGTGGGTGGGCTGCAGTGTGTGTTGGGTTGGGTTACTTGGACTTCGGTAGGACTGCTTCGATTGTTCGAGCGGCTTCCTCGATGTGGTCGCAACCCATCCAGAGGGTGAGCGCGGCGGCACTTTCGACAGTGACGTCGATTGTGCCGTCCGGACCAGCCATCGCGATGCTGCATCTCTCGCGCGAGGTGCGACCGCGCAACCGGTAGCTGATTGCCTCGCGCCCGTTGATCAGCGTGGTCTGCTTGTCTACGAAGTCGTCACGTTTCCAGTAGTCGGCAAGCTGAATGTTGCTGGACCGGACTGCCAGTGTCGCGACCGAAAGTGTGTTGGTTCGGATGGTTTCCATGCGTTTGAATTCACATCCGATGAACGCGTAGTTGTCTGCGATGAAGTCAGCTCGTGTACGTGTGTCGACAGCAAACCCCAGTGACGCGGCTGGTTCGTCTCCGATCGTGAAGCAGGGGTCGTAGCTCACGGTTGAGCCTGATCTCGCTGGCTGGGATGGAGCTGGAGGAACCGTTACCGCTTTCGCGGGCAGTTGCGAGGTCGATACGGCGGTGGAGGTAGGGCTGGTCAAGTCGCCCGTGCCGTCTGGAGTGCATCCTGTGAGCGCGGCGCAGCCAATGATGGCGATGGTGGTTGCGGTCGTTCGTAGCGTCATGAGTGGTTGTCGACTCCGTCAGCGGCAAGGTTGATGCGTTTCTGATTCAAGGCATCTATTTCCGGGACCAGGTTTGCAGCCCGGAGGTAGCCCTCCTGGATGTCGTATATCCCACCGATGATCTGGTCGAGAACGGTGGCCCCGTCAGTGGCTTTCTTGGAAAAGCCGTCCTGGAGTTCTAGCGCGGACTGCAGGCCCCCGAAGCCCTTGAAGTTCGCGGCGTCGCCGACCTGCTTGCGAACTGTGGTCAGCGTGTTCAGAAGAAGGTCGTACTGGCCGACCATCTCGAGCACGGTGTCACGTTCAAAACTGAACTGCCCATTGCGCGCCCCCTCCAGGAAGGCCGAGATCTCAGCCTGTCCGTAGTCGAGGTTGACTGGTACTTCGGAGGTCATCGGTGGCTCTCTTTCACCGTGTCGGCACGCGGTCGAAACCGGCACGGGTGTGGAGTTCGGCGGCGAGGCTTGGGAGGTCGGTCGGTACGACGAACGTATCGTCCTGGTCGACCTGGATCAGGTAGCGGCCCGATGCGAATTGACCGGGGACTACGTCGATCCAGTTCAAATACTGTGTTGGCGAGGGATATTCGGCACGGAGGCCGCGTTCGATGATCAGTTGGCCTTCGGCGCTACGGGGTTTGCGCATCAGTGTTCGGATGCGTTCGTCAACGGGCAGGCGGCCGTCGGAGCCGCGATTCCAGTTCGTGGGAGGTTCGAGGCCCCGCACACGAGGCGTGTAACCGAGCATTCGACCCGCTCCGCCCGCTTCAGTTGGGGGAAGGGTGGCCGCGAGGTGGACAGGCACCGCGTGCGGGCGCACGGTCGATATCTGAATCGGGCCGGAGGCCTCGGCGGTGGAGCAGCGTTGGAAAACCACGACGCCGATCCGGCCGGAGACCACGCCGTGTGAGTGGACTTCTTGGCCATCGGAGAGGGTGCCGAAGCACCGAATTCGAGTTTCCGGATTGGCCAGCGCGGTGAAGGCCACGCGCAGCGGGGAGTCTTCGTCGCGCAGGAAACCCTCAGCGAGAACGGCTTTCATGTGCCGATCCCCATCCTCGGTGGTCGGGGTTTGGCGGATTCGTATCGGGTCGGGGTAGTCGAACTCGTCGTGGCCGGGAAATTGTCGCCACAGCCAGGCAAACTGGTTGGAGTCGAGGGTCCAGTTCGATGTGGTCACGGTCGTTCACGCTCCGTTGGTGCGGCGGGCGGCGGGGGAGTAGATGCTCCCCACCCGTAGGCGGACAGCAGCGACGCCACGTCGGGAGTGAGTCCGGCCGGTTGTTGTTCGGCTGGCGGATCGGCAGCCGGAGTCGGTTCGGGCTGATCGACCTGGGTGGGCACGGCGCTTTCGGGAACGGACTCCGGGATGCTTGTGGAAGGTGGCACTTCAGCTGGAGTGCGCGAATTATCTACGGGAGCAGCACTATTCGAGGCAGGGGTAGTCGGCGCCGCGGATACCGCGGCCTGTCTTGCGGGCGGAGCGTCGGAGTGTTCCACGGGCAGGGCCGATGGTGCGTCCGCGCCGACCGCCGCAGGACGGCTGTTGATGCCCTCGGTCCAGTCGTCGTGGACGCGACGGAGGTAGTCCGGGCTCTGGTGCTCGTCGTCGTTGCCGCCTCTGCGCTGCCCGGCGCCGGGCGCCATCGGCCCCATCGGACCGTGAGCGCCCGCCCGGCCACCACCGGCTCCCGCGGATCCTGCGACCGAGGTGGACGGTGACTGGGCGTTCACTCCTGGCAGCGGAGCGCCGAGGTTGGGTGTGGACGGCGAACCGGCGCCCGGCAAACTCGCGCCCGGCAGGCCCGAGCTTGGCGAACCCGTGCCCGGTGTGCCCGACATCGGCGATCCGGCTGCGCCGAGAGGGCCGGACTGTGTTCCGGCCGCGGTTGTTTGCGGCGACGATTCCGAAGGTGATCCGCTCGAGTCCTCGGTTTGCTCGGTCGTGTCCTCGTCGGTGCCGGATGGGTCGGTCGAATCATCCTGGGCACCATCGACATTCGACGGTTCCTCGGTCGCGGTGTCGTCGTCGGCGCCAGTGGGCGCCGTCTCGCCGTTGGTGGCCGGAGAGGTGGAGGACGGCGAACCTTCACCCTGGGTGCCACCATTGCCGCCCGCCGCGGATTGATCGCCCCCGGCCAACGCATCTAGCACCACCGGATAAGACGGAACTCCCGAACCGTTCGGAGGGTATGACGGTGTGTAGATCTGCTCCATCGCCGCGCGGGTTGCGGCGAGTGCCTGGTCTTGCTCGGCCCGCTGGTCGGTCGCAGTTGTCGGGTTGACCAGGCCCGGAATAATCGACGACATCGGGTCGTCGGGGTTCAGGGTTGTGACCAGGGTTCTAGGGGCCTGTACCGCGGCCCGAACGGCCTCGGCTGCGCAGGCCAATCCCTCGACTCGGGTCCCAACTGCCCCGAAGACCTGTCCGACGACGTCGATGACTGTCGCCATTCGCTGCGATGCGGCCCGCGCCGCGTCACCGCTGGAACCGGACCACTCGCCATTACCGAGCAGGCGGGCCAAGTCCTTCGCGTTCGACTGGGCTGCTGTTGTCAGCTCGGTTGACGCTTTCTGCCACACCGTGCCGAGGGATTGCAGGCCGGCGACGTCCATGCCGCCGGCTCCGTGCACCGCGTCGTAGATTTGTTGATGCGACATCGTCTGGAACTGCTCGAGAGTCTTGGCGTAATCCGGGTCGGTGCTCGTGCCTTGGCCGGACAGTGCGGCTTCGATCGCCTGCGAACGCGACCGGACCCCACCCAGCTTGCCCAGCTCGGCAGCCGCTACCGACACCCCTGCCTGCAGGATCACTTCAATCGGCGAAGTCACCGCACCCCCTCGTCGTTGTCCCGGGGAGCTTACCGAAGGGCTCTCGCCGGTCGGATCGCTCTGCCGGAAGCGCAAGCCTGACCAGGGCAAACCTGCCGCCGCCAGACCGCTGTCATTCCGTCCTGAAACGCCTCTCGATCTCTTTGACGCGAGCCGGTGCGATTCGGTTCCATGGTTCGGAGAATCGCGCCCAGGTGCGATGGCGGAGTCGATCGTTGCGACTATGGTCGAGCGGCGATATTACGACGAGATCGAGCTCTACGCCGCCTAGCTTTGGAGCGACAAATTGGCCACGGATCTTTCGTTCTTCCGCTCGGAGACTGCCCAGCGGTTGCGCGCGCAGGGTGGTGAGCTGGCCCGCATCGAGGAAGCCGCACGTGCATTACTTACCGTGCTGGCCGGTCGCGGAATCGAGCTGTCCTCTGGTCAGCTGAAGGTGGTCGCCGACACTGCTGACCTCGATCAGCTTCGGGGATGGTTGGTGCGGGCGGTGACCGCGACCCATGCGGACGAGCTGTTCGCGGGGCAGGCGTACTTCGAAGGCTACGAAGAGGGGTTGCGGCAGGGACAGCTCATGGGAGCATCTCGCTCGGTTCTTGCTGTTGCGACGGCCCGCGGAATCGAACTTTCCGCCGCACAGAGTACGACTTTGAACAAGACCGGCGATCTCGATCAGCTCCACGCATGGCTCGTGAAAGCCATGACCGCGGCCGTTGCGGACGAAATCTTCGACTGACCGACGGCACAGCAAGTGATTGCCTTGCTCGCTGATTGGTTGCATCGGTTGGACAAACTGTCATGACACCTTAATGACGACTTTGCCTGCGGCGTGGCCGTTTTCGACGGTGTCGAGGGCGGCTGGGGCGTCCGAGAGCGGGTGGATCGAGGTGATCACGGGTGTGAGGGCGCCGTCGAGACCAGTCGGGCGGAGCGGTCGAGCGTCGGTGGTTGCGCGGGCTTCGGTGAGTAGGTAGGTGTCGCCCAGGGCGTTGATGGTGAGGCTCAGGGCGAAGCCGATCCAGCCGAGGATGGGGGAGAAGTCGGTCGCGAGGTAGGAGATCCAGATCGTGAGCCACAGGGTGACGCTGGCGAGGTGGGCCAGGACCAGGGTGGGTGGGCGTTGGGTGGGATTTCTCGGGGAGCTGAGTGGGGAACCGCCACCGTGGAGGAGCCAGCCGACGAGGATGTTCAGCAGGCCCAGGACCAGCGCAATGTAGGCGGTCATGGGTCAAACGGTACGCGGCCTCCCGCTCGAAGCGAGCAACTTTCGGTCTACGAGAACATCAGGCGGAGAGGACCGGGGACCGTGGACAGTGCCCTGCGGCGGGGTTCACCCTCGATGTCCCGCAGGAGCCACGAGTAATAGGGCCGAAGACCGCGGAGTCCGATGCGGCGGCGCATTTCTCGGTCCAGTAGCGACCATTCTCGATCGTTGATCAGTGGCAGTGTTTCTTGTTCTTCGTGCTGTAGGTGGTTGTGCAACAGTTCGGACAGTGCCACGAGCGTCGGTCGCGCGGCCTCGGGTCCTGAAGTGTCGAAGGTCCGGTTCACTTGGGCGAGGAGTGGATCGATTCGGTCGTGTTCGGCGGCCATCGCGTCGACCAGCTGCGCGTTCACGCCGCGGCGGCGCAGGCTCGGCCAGAGTACGACGTCCTCGGCGGTGTGGTGGACGGAGAGTTGGGTGCGAAATTGCGTCCAGCGTTCGCGATCCGGGGCGGCGGCGAGTGCTCGGAGATCGCGCCGGAACGCGTCGTGTGCTGCGTACATCATGGCCAAGTCGCGTTGAGTCATGGATCAATTACATCGGCGTATGACGAGACCGGACATCGTTCATTCACCCAGGTCCATGCGTGAGCGTCTCAGGATCAGTTCGTCTGGCGGACCTTGATGGCGTCTCGGGAGATGTAGACGTCGTATTCGCCGGGGGTGGCGATGGTGGCGTTGCCGTACGCGGAGCGGATGAAAGGGCTGGTGTACCAGCGGTTTTTGTTCATGTCTTCGAAGAAGTCGCGGTCGCCGCCGTTGAGGAAGGTCTGGTCCTGGGCGGGGGATTTGCCGTCGAGGCGCTGGCCGTACAGGCGGCTGAGCTTGTAGCCGGAGTGGAAGCCGAGGGCGTTGACCCACGGTTCGAGTTCGACGATGTTGGACTGGAGGGCGAACATGTCGCCCTCGATGCGATGGGTTGTCGGCTGACCAGCGTTTCCGTCTTCGTCGAACTGGGTGAGGACGAGGTCGAGTTGGTGTTCCTGGCCGGCAACGGGTTTGGCGACTACGTGGGCGGCCTTGATCTCGCCGGTGAGTCCGAGATAGGTCTGGAGGAGGGTGGCGATCCAGAGGAGGAGGACCGCGACGAGGAGGAGGGCGGTGCCGGGGACCGCGCGGCCGAGAACGGCTTTGGGGCCGCGACGGCGGGTGGCGGCCAGTGCGGCCATGACCAGTAGGGCGATGGCGAGGGCGATCAATGCCAGGAGACCGACCTGGGCGAACCCGAAGGAAACCGGGAAACTCATGATGTGGGTATACCCCGAAAACATCTGCAACAGCGGCGGTCTCGAAGTTCTTGGGTGGGCAATTCGATCAGGAGGGGTGACAGTGGAGAAGTACCGGGTGCTCGTGGGGGTTCATCTCGTGTTGGTCGACGCACAGGGACGGGTGTTGTTGGGGCGCAGGGCGAATACGGGGTTCGGCGATGGGTTGTTCCATGTGCCCGCGGGACATCTGGAGGCGGGCGAGTCGGCGGTGGCCGGGTTGATCAGGGAGGCTCGCGAGGAGGTGGGGGTCGAGATCGACGCTCGGGACGTGGAATTCGCGCATGTGCTGCACAGCGATGAGCGGGTCCAGATGTTCTTCACCGTACGACGTTGGACAGGCGGGGTCGCCAACCGGGAGCCCGAAAAATGTTCGGAACTGGGATGGTTCGAGCCCGAAGCGCTGCCCGAGGAGATCGTCGACTACTGCCGGGTCGGGATCGGCAAGGTGATGACAGGGGAAGCGTTCTCGGAATACGGCTGGGATTCGGCTAGGGGCTGACGATCTCGGAGGTCTCGGAGCGCAGGCGCATCAGGGCCAGGACGGCGATCGCGCAGCCGAGTGCCACGACGATCGCAACCGCGCCGGGGCCGATCCCGCGGTCGACATCGGTGGTGCGGTACCAGGACGACGAATAGGCGAGGTGGCCGAAGTCGGTGTCGCTCAAAGCGACACCGATCGAGGGCACGAACAGGATCGCCAGTCCGACGGTCCCGGACGTGGGACTTTGTGGAACAGCTGTGCCGAGGCAATACCCGGCGACCGCGCCGAGGGCGAGGCAGCCGAGGGCCGCGGTGAGCGTGGCGGGTGGGTCGAAGATATCGGCGGCCAGGACGAGGCAGGCCAGGGCGAGCACACTCGTCGCGGCTACCAGTGGACGCGGTGTGCGGATGCCGATCAGTAGGCCTGCGGCGGTGGCGGCGAGGGTGGCGAGATCGACCCAGCCGGAACGCGGCAGCGTGATGACGAGGCTGCCCGCGACCGAGAAGCTGCTCATCAGCAGGACCAGAATCCCGTCGCGTCCCGGCAGGATCATCGCGGCGGCGACCGCGGCCGCGATGGCGACGACCGAGGCGACGATCAGATAGGGGGCGCTGGTCTTGTGCGATGCCACGGCGAGCGCGGTGATGATGGTCGTCGTGAAGGCGACGACGGCGGCGAACACGGGCGCCAGCGGAATGGCGGTTTCGGTGGTCCAGCGGGGCGTGGCCACGGTGGTGAGCGCGAAGTACGCGAGCGCGAGCACGCTCGCGGCGATGAACCACAGGGGCAGTGCGCCGCCGAGCGCACCGCTGAAACCGTCGGAGTTCGGGTCGGTGGGCGACTGGGTCAGGTCGCCCAGGATGGTGCCGCCGAGTGTGCCGAACAGATAGACGGTGCGCAGGAGCGGTTCGTTCCAGACCGCGACCGCGAGCGCGCCGATGACAGCCCCCGCCAGTAGTGCGTCGATGAAGTTCAAGGTGGGCAGCGACAGAATGTCGAGGTGACCGTCGGCGCTGTCGGGGAGCAACGCGAGATGGTTCACCAAGATGCCGACCAGGGCGATCAGCGCGGTCCAGCGGGCCGTTCGCACGCTGCCGATCGCCACCGTGACGGCGGCGGTGATCACTGCGATGAACGCCGCACCGGTCATCGCCCGCGGAATGTTGAACACCAGCAGGTCGACGTGCAGCGATGCCGCCAAGGACGCGAAACTGATCGGCAACATGATCACGAGCGCCGCCACCGAGGTGGTGACGAAGATCGTCACGGTTTCGGCCGCGCAGCGAACGGTCGAAGGCTGCACCGAATCCCCGTTCTCGCGGCTGAGCCGGTCCGGTCGGACCGTGTCCGGAGCATATCCACTTCGTCACCGGGCGATCGGCTCCTCGAATCGAATGCCGGTCGTGTCGCGGGCAGCGGCATGCGACGATTAGCGAATCAGGTTGGCAGGCACAGGAGTCGGAAGGTCGGTGGATGCCGAGCGGGATCGTGGCCTGGTTCGACAGCGGCAAGGGATTCGGATTCATCACTCCCGACGCCGGCGGACCCGACGTATTCGTCGAATACACCGCGCTGGCCGGTGCGGGGTTCCGCACGCTGCGCGACGGTCAGCGCGTGGAATACACCGTCACCGAGACCCGGCGCGGACCCGAAGCACACGATGTGCGGGCCGGGTGATCAGAAGACAGCCACCGCGTAGGCGGCCAACCCCGTTGCCGCCAGTGAGACGACCGCGCTCAGGATGAGCAGCTGATTGGTGCGACGGTGCAGCCGGTCGTGCCGGGCGCGATGCGTGAAGAAGGAATTCGTAGGGTTACCGTCGCCGACGAAGCAGGACCGGGAGTCGTGCAACGCGCGGTTCGCGCGGGTTTCGGCGACGGTGGCGGCGTACAGGCTCAGTGCGCCGAGGACCGCGCAGGCAATGGTGGCGACAATGATGATCGGCATCGTGTAACTCCCCCCGGAAATCGGCATAGCCGCAGCTCATGCCGGTGTTTTCTACCTCCTTCATTGTCGCATCGGGGTCCGACAAGTTTCAGTTCTGGCCGCTGGGCCAGAAGCGGCTGGCGCGTTGACCGTCCACAGGGCGGGTGAGGTTGGGGTCCTCGGCTTCGGTGATGCCGACCTGCATCAGCAGGATCATGGTCACCATGCTGATGCCGATGATCAGGGGTGTGAGCAGCTGGGCCGCGGTGGCGCCGCTGGCATGGGCCACGTGGGCGCTGGTGTGCGCGCTCATCGAGAACATGCCGGTGTAGTGCATGCCGGTGACGGCCACGCCCATCAGCAGGGCCGCGCCCGCGGTGGCGACGATGCCGTGGATGTGCAGGGCGAACCACAGCGCCGCGATCGAGGCGACCACCGCGATGGCGAGCGACGCGGCGACCACGACGGGGTCGTAGATGATCTCGGCGTCGGTTTTCATCGCGTACATGCCCGCGTAGTGCATGGCCCCCACGCCGAGCCCGGTGATCGTGCCGCCGACCGGTAATGCGGCGCTGTCCCAGCTGCGGCGCACCACGATGGACAATCCGAGCCACACCACACCCATGGCGACAGCGGCGCTGAACAAGGTGACGGGAACGTTGTAGCGGATGGTCACGCCGCGTACCGAAAAACCGAGCATCGCGATGAAATGCATGACCCAGATACCGGTGCCACCGAGTGCGATCGCGGCCGCCGTGAGCCAACCGCCGTGCATGCCGGAAGCGCGCGAGCGAACCATGCAACGCAGCGCCAGCATCGACCCGACGACCGACATGACATAGGCCAGCAGGGGGGTCACCCAGCCGTAAGTGAAATGGTTGATATCCAGCACCGTCTACTCCTAGCGTGATTTCTCGGCGAGGCGTGCGATCCCTCACGATCTCGGAAAATACGCTGGTAGGGAATTTGCCGTACTGTGTTTCTCGAAAATGTCTAGGGTTGCTGACGATGACATGCCTCTATTGCATAGAGCTCTCGATGGTGAAGCGTTCCAGTCGGTTTGGTGTGCGCTCCCGGCTAATCCGGCATCCGTGGAGCAACTACCTCGGCATACGGCGAGCATCCATCCCGAAAGCAGCCCGCGTCACCTCCGTGCCAGTGGCTGCTGGCAGGATCTGGGGGTTGCCTTCCTCACAGTTCGCACACTTTGCACTGTGCGATGTGGCCGAATTCGTCGGATCATGGCATGGTGGACACCGAGACCAGGGCCGGACTATTAGGACCTAGCTCATCTACAGAAGGTTTTTGAAATGGCACAGGGTGTTGTTAAGTGGTTCAACGGCGAAAAGGGCTTCGGCTTCATCGCCCAAGACGGAGGCGGCCCGGACGTCTTCGTTCACTACTCCGCGATCGGCGGCTCCGGCTTCAAGTCCCTCGAAGAGGGCCAGCGCGTGGAGTTCGAGGTCGGTCAGGGTCAGAAGGGCCCCCAGGCTCAGGACGTTCGCGCCATCTGATTCTGCGCTGACCAGCGTACGAATGTGAAGCTCCGCACCAGTTGGTGCGGAGTTTCTGCTATCCGGGGGTAGTCACCGCAGCGCCTCGGCGCGGAAGAACTCGCCGGTGACGGCCATCGACGCGGTGAGATCACGCGGCCCGCGGGAGTTGAATTCCGTGGTGGCCCTGTCGAATTCGGCGTCGATGAACGCCGTGATCAACGCGGGCGGGGCGGCCGAACCCATCTCCCTCGTCTTCGACTTGAGATCGGTCAGTTCGGTGATCGCCGCCACCAGGTCGACCGGCAACTCGCACTCGGCGAGCAGCGTCGGCAGATGCATCGGCGCCACCGCGGCACCCGGATGCTCACGCAACCAGCGCAGCGCCATCGCGGGCCGCAGCGCGTAGAACACCTTCTTCAAACCGCCGTTGCGCTCGAACAGCGCCCACTGGCGCGCGCCCAGGTGCAGGTAGTGCCGAGCGATCCGGTCGCGATCGGCCACCTCCCTCGCCACCTCGCGCAGCCGGGCGCGAAACGCCTCGTCGCCGCGGTAGACGATCGGCGACATCAACCATTCGACGAGCACCGCGTTGCCCGCCACCAGCAGGCGCAGCGCCTTCGCCAGATCCCAGCCGTTCACGTCGAGCAGCCCGATCAGCGGCGTTTCGATCACGTCGCGGGTGCGCCACGGAGACAGGTAGGTCTCCAGGCCGGCCACATAGACGAAACGGCAGTCGTAGTCGGAATCGGGCGAGGGGAAACCCCAAGCACGGCTGCCACTTTCGATCGCCAGACGGATGGACACGTTGTGCTCGGCAGCCACCCGATCGAGCTCTGCCTCGACGGCGGCCACCACGGCCGGGTCCATCGATTCGGGGACGGTGCGCAAGGACATGCGGTGATCGTAGAGCGGTGGGTGCCCAGGGTTCACCCGGTTTTCGGGCAGGGGGGTAAGGGCAGCCGAAGTCCGGGCGACTATCCTGGTCGGCGGTAACTGCCGACCCCCTTTCTTCCCCAGGAGTACCCCACAGTGAGCCAAGCAGGCCGTCCTGTAGTTCTGATCGCCGACAAGCTCGCCCAGTCGACCGTCGACGCACTCGGTGACGGTGTCGAGGTTCGCTGGGTCGACGGACCCGACCGCCCGGCGCTGCTCGCCGCGGTCCCCGAGGCCGACGCACTGCTCGTGCGCTCCGCCACCACCGTCGACGCCGAAGTGCTCGACGCGGGCAAGAAGCTGCAGATCGTCGCCCGGGCCGGCGTCGGCCTCGACAACGTCGACGTGCCCGCCGCCACCGAGCGTGGCGTGATGGTCGTCAACGCGCCGACCTCCAACATCCACACCGCCGCCGAGCACGCCGTCACGCTGCTGCTCTCGGCCGCCCGGCAGATCCCGGCCGCCGACGCGACCCTGCGGGAGAAGACCTGGGCGCGCAGCAAGTTCAACGGTGTCGAGATCTTCGGCAAGACTGTCGGCGTGATCGGCCTCGGCCGCATCGGGCAGCTGTTCGCGCAGCGCCTGGCCGCTTTCGAGACCAAGATCGTCGCGTACGACCCCTACACCTCGCCCGCTCGCGCCGCGCAGCTCGGCATCGAGCTGCTGAGCCTGGAGGAGGTGCTCGAGCGCGCCGACTTCATCTCCATCCACCTGCCGAAGACGCCCGAGACCAAGGGCATGCTCAACGCCGAGACGCTGGCCAAGACCAAGCCGGGCGTCATCATCGTCAACGCCGCCCGTGGTGGGCTGATCGACGAGCAGGCGCTCGCCGACGCCATCAAGTCCGGCCACGTGCGTGCCGCCGGCCTGGACGTGTTCGAGACCGAGCCGTGCACCGACTCGCCGCTGTTCGACCTCCCGCAGGTCGTCGTGACGCCGCACCTCGGCGCCTCGACCTCGGAAGCCCAGGACCGCGCGGGCACCGATGTCGCCAAGTCGGTGCTGCTGTCGCTGGCCGGTGAGTTCGTGCCGGGCGCGGTGAACGTCACCGGTGGCGCCGTGAACGACGAGGTCGCCCCCTGGCTCGACGTCGTCCGCAAGCAGGGCGCGCTGCTCGGCGCCATCGCCAGCGAGCTGCCCGTCAGTGTCGAGGTCCAGGTGCGCGGCGAGCTGTCCGCACAGGACGTCGCCGTGCTGGAGCTGTCCGCGCTGCGCGGTGTGTTCTCGGCGCTGGTCGAGGACCAGGTCACCTTCGTCAACGCCCCGGCGCTGGCCAAGGACCGTGGCATCACCGCCACCGTCACCACCGCGTCGGAGAGCCCCACTCACCGCAGCGTCGTCGACCTGCGCGCTGTGTTCGGCGACGGTTCGACCCTGAACGTGGCTGGCACCCTGACCGAGCCCAACCTGGTCGAGAAGATCGTCAACATCAACGGCCGCAACTACGACATGCGCGCCGAGGGCCTGAACCTGGCCGTGCTGAACTACAGCGACAAGCCGGGTGCGCTGGGCAAGATCGGCACCCTGCTGGGCGAGGCCGAGATCGACATCCTGGCCGCGCAGCTGAGCCAGGACGTGGACGCCGAAGGCGCCACCGTGGTGCTGCGCGTCAACGCCGAGGTGTCCGCCGAGGTGCAGACCGCGATCGCCGAGGCCGTCGGCGCCTCGAAGGTCGTCCTGGTCGACCTGGCCTGAGTTGTTTCGTCCCGGTACAGCCGGGACATCGGCAGCTGCGCGCCGTCACCTCACGGTGGCGGCGCGCACCTGTATCCCGGCGCGGCACGGTCCGCCCCGACTTCGAACGGAGCTAGTTCATGAAACTCGCAGTAATCGCCGGTGACGGCATCGGTCCCGAGGTCATCGCCGAGGCGCTCAAGGTGCTCGACGTGGTGGTGCCCGGTGTGGACAAGACCGAGTACGACCTGGGCGCCGCGCGCTACCACCGCACCGGGGAGATCCTGCCGGAGTCGGTGCTGCCCGAGCTCAAGCAGCACGACGCGATTCTGCTCGGCGCGATCGGCGATCCGTCGGTGCCCAGCGGCGTGCTCGAGCGTGGACTGCTGCTCAAGACCCGTTTCGCGCTGGATCACCACGTGAACCTGCGTCCGTCGAAGCTGCACGCGGGCGTCACCAGCCCCCTGTCGGGCAACCCGGACATCGACTTCGTGGTCGTGCGTGAGGGCACCGAGGGCCCGTACACCGGCACCGGTGGCGCGATCCGCGTCGGCACCCCGCACGAGGTGGCGACCGAGGTCTCCAACAACACCCGCTTCGGCATCGAGCGTGTGGTGCGCTACGCCTTCGCCACCGCGCGGGCCCGTCGCAAGCACCTCACCCTGGTGCACAAGAACAATGTGCTCGCCTTCGCCGGTTCGCTGTGGCAGCGCACCGTCGACGAGGTCGCGGTCGAATTCCCGGATGTGACCACGGCGTATCAGCACATCGACGCCGCCACTATCCACATGGTGACCGATCCGGGCCGCTTCGATGTGATCGTCACCGACAACCTGTTCGGCGACATCATCACCGACCTCGCCGCCGCCGTCAGCGGTGGCATCGGTCTGGCCGCCTCGGGCAATATCGACGCCTCGGGTGTGAACCCGTCGATGTTCGAGCCGGTCCACGGCAGTGCCCCCGATATCGCGGGTCAGTCCAAGGCCGATCCGACCGCCGCCATCCTCTCGGTCTCGTTGCTGCTCAACCACCTCGGCAACACCGAGGGCGCGGCGCGCATCGAATCCGCCGTCGCCAAGGACCTGGCCTCGCGCACCGGCACCGCGTCCACCGTGGAGGTCGGCGACCGCATCGCGGCCATCGTGTAGGACAACTCGACGGGGAAGGGCCTGCACCGGTGCTCGATGGTGCAGGCCCTTCCAGGTTTCGGGTGATTGGTCGCTGAATCTGTACGCGACTCGACGGTGGTGTCTATCCCGGACCGTGGTGATTAGACTGATCACATCGTGGCGTGTCCAGTCGGGCGGTCAGGCAGATGAAGGGTGGAAGGCCCCAGATCGGGAGGCGAGATGACGGTTGACCGCGCTGTCGGTGACAGCGGCTTCGGCCCCTACACTGTGCTCGATCTGCACGACCTGTCGGAGGACGGCAAAGGGTTCGAACTCGAGGACGGGTGGTTGGTCGAGGTGGCTGCGGGGGCTCGGCACAACTGGATCGCGCACCGGCTGGCTCAAATAGTGCGAGGCGCACTGCCCAACGACTCACTGGTAGTCCTCGACGGCGGTGAGTGGGAGATCAGCACCCCTTCCGGTGTACGGAAGCCTGACGTTCTCATCGTTCCTCGTGACGTCGCACGATCGGTGATCGTGGACGAGGTGCCGAAAATTCTTCCAGGACTCGACGTCTTGCTCGTTGTCGAGGTGGTCTCGCCGGGCAGCGGGAGCGAACGTACCGATCGGGTGCGAAAAGTCGGTGAATATGCGGCGCTCGGGATTCCCGAATATTGGATCGTGGAGCATCGGCCCAGCATTCGAGTCATCCGGCTGCTGCTCGATGCGGGCGCAGGTACCTATCGTGCCGATCCGGCGGTCGGATCCGGCTCGATGTTCGACGCAGTGTTGCGGGGAGACAGCGATGTTCGATTGTCCTTCGATCCCGAACAGCTGATCGACTTCTGACAGCCCGGCAACAAGGCTCGCTTCGGCTGAATGCCGGAGCGAGCCTTTGCCGTTGGTGGCGCGGATCGAATTGTGTCCGGTGAGTGGGTGATACGGCTACTCGACTGTCCCGGAACGTAATTCGCGGGCAGGGGTGCGAGCAGGGTAGGGGCGCCGTGTCTCGATGAACCAGACTGCCGTGCTGTTACTTTCGGGATTCTCTGGGTACCAAGGGCACCGCCGCCACTGCGGCGACCGCCGCCAAGGCGTAGACCACGGGGAAGCCGGTCGCCGTGATCACCGCACCGAAAAGTGGTGGGACGGCGGCTATCGCGAGGTTCTGGCCGGTGTTCTGGATGCCGAGGCCGCGACCGCTCCAGAAGGGGCCGGCGATCTCGGCCACGGCTGTGAACGCCAAACCGTTGTCGGACACCGAGATCACCGACGCCGCGACCATCAACGGGACGGCGGCCCACCACCAGTCGGTCCAGGCGGTGACGGTCAGGGCGGCCATGGCGAGGGCGGCGGCGATGGCTACCTGACGCAGGGGGCCCAGGCGGGAGCCGACTCGGTCCGACCAGGCTCCCGCGCCGATTCTGCCTGCGGCGCCCAGGAATTGGGTGGCGGTCATCAAGGCGCCCGCCGCGGCCAGTGACCAACCCAGGTCGACGTGGAGCCACAGCAGGCCGAAGGTCCACAGTGTGGCCTGGGGGACGACCAGCAGGATCGAGACGCCGTGGATGCGCCACAGGGTGGAGTCGCCGCGATAGGGATTGGCGCGGTCGGCGGCCTTCGCGGCCGGTCGCGGTGGGTCGATGATGCCGACCAGGCAGCCGATCGCGGCGACCCCGGCCATCAGGGCCGGTACCAGCAGCGCTGCGGGGATGCCGTGGTGCGCGGCCACCCACGGGATGGTGAGCGCGCCGATGCCGACGCCCAGTGGCTGCGCGGTCTGGCGAATACCCATGGCCAGGCCACGCCGGTCCGGCGGGAACCAGCCGACGATCACCCGGCCACTGGCGCCGTTGGAGCTGGCGGCGCCGATGCCGCCCACGAACAGCAGCGCACCGAACGCGACCGGGTTGTCCACCACGGCCGCGGCGACGCCTGCCACGAACATCAGCAGGGTCCCCGCCACCAGCACGATGCGTTCGCCGATCCGGTCGACCACGTACCCCCAGGCGATCAGGGTGCAGACCAGACCTACGGTCGGCAATGCCACCAGGGCTCCGGCGGACGCGAGTGAATCGCCACGAGCGGTGAGCGCGGGCAGCAGGAACGGGGTGCCGTGGATGAAGATCGAACTCGAGGTCTGCGCGAAGACACCGAGGGCGAGCATCATCCAGCGTCTGCCGTCACCGATCCGCGTCACTGGGGCCATCGGCCGCGTGTCTGTCACGATTCTCACCTCGCCGGATTGCACGATTGCATCTCATTATCTGAGATTGATGTCTCATTTTTTGAACTTCGATGATCACGCTACACCGGTGACCCGTGGAATTTCCGCACCGGCGAGGTGTCTGACGGGTCACATCGGCGCACGCGCGAATCCCGCAGGCGGGCAGTGGCTTCGAATCACACCGGTGTGATCTTTCCCGCACTTCCACCGGGCGGCTATCGAGCGATCGGTGTCGCATCACGGGTGCGTTCGGGCAGGTAGCCCCGTCTCGATAGACTCCGGGGCATGCGCTTAGGTCGAGTTGCCAGTCCCGATGGAGTCGCTTTCGTCAGCATCGAGGGCGACGGAAGCGATGCCGTCGCCAAGGAGATCGCCGAACATCCGTTCGGCTCGCCGACGTTCACCGGACGGAGCTGGCCGCTGGCCGATATCCGCCTGCTGGCACCGATCCTGGCGAGCAAAGTGATCTGCATCGGGAAGAACTACGCCGCCCACGCGGCCGAAATGGGCGGTGCGGCGCCGGTGGACCCGGTGATCTTCATCAAGCCGAACACCTCGATCATCGGCCCGAACGCATCGATCATCCTGCCGCCCAGCTCTTCTCAGGTCGACTACGAGGGCGAGCTGGCCGTGGTGATCGGCCGTCCGTGCAAGGACGTGGCCGCGGCCAAGGCGTCCGAGGTGATCCTCGGCTACACCATCGCCAACGACGTCACCGCTCGTGACCAGCAGCGCCACGACGGCCAGTGGACCAGGGCGAAGGGTTACGACACGTTCTGCCCGCTCGGCCCGTGGATCGAAACCGCGCTGGATCCAAGCGATCTGGAGATCGTCACCGAGGTCGACGGCGAGGTCCGTCAGCGCAGCCGCACGTCGCTGTTCCTGCACGATATTCCGAAGATCATCGAATGGATCAGCTCGGTGATGACCCTGCTGCCCGGTGACGTGATCCTCACCGGCACACCGGAAGGCGTCGGACCGCTGCAGGCCGGGCAGAACGTGTCGGTCACCGTCGAGGGCATCGGCACCCTCACCAATCCTGTTGCCACCAAGCGCTGAGACCAGCGGAGAAGAGAGTCATGACTGAAGTACGGGTCCGTTTCTGCCCGTCGCCGACCGGCACGCCGCACGTCGGCCTGGTGCGCACGGCGCTGTTCAACTGGGCGTTCGCGCGCCACCACGGCGGCAAATTCGTGTTCCGCATCGAGGACACCGACGCCGCCCGCGATTCCGAGGATTCCTACCGCGCGCTGCTCGACGCGCTGCGCTGGCTGGGGCTCATCTGGGACGAGGGCCCCGAGGTCGGCGGACCCTACGAGCCCTACCGGCAGTCGCTGCGCCGCGATCAGCATCTGGATGTGGTGCGCCGGCTGCTCGAGGCCGGAGAGGCCTATGAGGCATTCTCGACGCCGGAGGAAGTCGAGGCCCGTCATCGCGCCGTCGGCCGCGACCCGAAACTCGGTTACGACAATTTCGATCGCGATCTCAGCGCCGAGCAGATCGCGGCGTACAAAGCCGAGGGTCGCCCCGCCGTGGTCCGCTTGCGGATGCCCGACGAAGATCTCGGATGGAATGATCTGGTTCGCGGCGAAACTACCTTCAAGGCCGGCACCGTCCCCGATTTCGCCCTCACCCGGGGCAATGGTGACCCGCTCTACACGTTGGTGAATCCGGTCGACGACGCGATGATGCGGATCACCCATGTGTTGCGGGGTGAGGATCTGCTCTCCTCGACACCACGTCAGCTCGCGCTGTATGCCGCGCTGCAGCGTATCGGGGTTGCCGAGTTCACGCCCGAGTTCGGGCATCTGCCGTTCGTGATGGGTCAGGGCAACAAGAAACTGTCCAAGCGCGACCCGGAATCGAATCTGTTTCTGCATCGGGACCGCGGATTCATCCCCGAGGGTTTGCTGAATTACCTCGCCCTGCTCGGCTGGAGCATCGGCGAGGACCGCGATGTGTTCTCCATGCTGGAAATGGTCGCGGCTTTCGATATCTCCTCGGTGAATTCGAATCCGGCCCGCTTCGATCAGAAGAAGGCCGACGCGATCAACGCCGAGCAGATTCGCCTTCTCGAGCCCGGCGATTTCGGTCACCGTCTGCGTGAGTTCCTCACCGCGAAGGGCCACATCGGGGCCGAAGTCGACGAGAAGACATTCCTGGTCGCCGCCGAACTCGTGCAGACCCGCATCGTGGTGCTCGGTGACGCGTGGGACCTGCTGAAGTTCCTCTTCGTCGCTCCCGCGGAGTTCGCGATCGACCAGGCGGCGGGCACCAAGAATCTCGGCGCCGAGGCCGACCCCGTGCTCGACGCCGCGATCGCCGCTGTGGAGCCGCTGGGCGAGTGGACCACCCCGGCACTGGAGGAGGCGCTGAAAAAGGCGCTGATCGACGATCTGGGGCTCAAGCCGCGTAAGGCGTTCGCGCCGGTGCGGGTCGCGGTGACGGGTTCGCACATCAGCCCGCCGCTGTACGAGTCGATGGAATTGCTGGGTCGCGAGGCCTCACTCGATCGACTGCGTGCCGCCCGTGGTTGGGCTCCTGCCGCGCAGTAGCTGTGGGAAGCGGGTGCGGCCCTGCGCCGCATCCGCTCCAGCAGGGTCGAAAACGGCCGAAAAGCGGCTTCTGACCAGGCGATTTGTAGTTTACCCCCTAGTGTTTGGTAATCTTCTCATCGCCGCGGAACACGGCCTCGCAACACCGACAACCACTCGGTGGGGATTGCAAGGCCGGGCGTTTCGGTCTTTGGGGTATGGTGTAATTGGCAACACAGCTGTTTCTGGTACAGCCATTCTAGGTTCGAGTCCTGGTACCCCAGCAAGGTTTCACTCTGTGAGATCGTCCTGGCCCCGTCGTCTAGCGGCCTAGGACGCCGCCCTCTCAAGGCGGTAGCGCGGGTTCGAATCCCGTCGGGGCTACAAAGCAAAGTAAGGCCCCCGGTCGAATCCGACCGGGGGCCTTCTTCGTTTCTACAATCGCTTGTGCAATGCCTCGGCGGCCGCGACCAGATCGGCGGCCCAGCGCGCGCCCGGCCTACGGCCCATTCGATCGATCGGCCCCGAGACCGACACGGCGGCCACGATCACCCCGCCCGCATCGCGCACCGGCGCCGACACGCTCGCCACCCCCTGCGCGCGCTCGGCGGCACTCTGCGCCCAGCCGCGCTTGCGCACCTCGGCCAATGCCCGGTCGCCGAACACCGCGTCGGCCAGGACCGTGCGCTGCAACTCGGGATCGGCCCATGCCAGCAACACCTTCGCCGCCGAACCCGCGGTGAGCGGTAGTCGCGAACCGACCGGCACCGTGTCGCGCAGGCCGACGGGCGGCTCCAGCGCGGCGACGCAGACGCGGGCGTGACCGTCGCGGCAGTAGAGCTGGACGCTCTCGCCGGTGATCTCGCGCAGACGGGGCAGAATGGCACCGGCGGCCTCCACCAGTGGATCGGCCGCCCCCGCCGACAACTCGGTGAGCGCGGGCCCCGGCCGCCACAGTCCGTTGCCGTCACGGGCCAGCAGCCGGTGCGTCTCCAGCCCGACCGCCAGCCGATGCGCGGTGGCGCGTGGCAGGCCGGTGCGGGTGCACAGGTCGTTGAGACCGCAGGGCTCGTCGGCGACGGCATAGAGCACCGCCACGGCTTTGTCGAGAACACCGATACCGCTATGCTGTCTCATAGAACGATACTAACGTCTCAAATGCTGAGATACCAAGTATGCCCGTCGAAAGGTGATCAAGCTATGGCCGAGCGCGCTCGCACACTGGCCGAGAAGGTGTGGGAACAGCACGTCGTCGTCACTGGTGAAGGCGATGGTTCCTCCCGTGAACCCGACCTGATCTACATCGATCTGCACCTCGTGCACGAGGTGACCAGTCCGCAGGCCTTCGACGGGCTACGCGCGGCGGGCCGTCCGGTGCGCAGGACCGATCTCACCATCGCCACCGAGGACCACAACGTCCCCACCACCGATATCGACAAGCCGATCGCCGACCCGATCTCGCGCACCCAGGTGGAGACGCTGCGCCGCAACTGCGCCGAATTCGGCGTGCGCCTGCACTCGATGGGCGACGCGGAGCAGGGCATCGTGCACGTGGTCGGTCCGCAGCTGGGTCTCACCCAGCCCGGCATGACCGTCGTCTGCGGTGACAGCCACACCTCCACCCACGGCGCTTTCGGCGCGCTGGCGATGGGCATCGGCACCAGTGAGGTCGAGCACGTGCTCGCCACCCAGACGCTGTCGCTGCGCCCGTTCAAGACGATGGCGATCACCGTCGACGGTGAATTGGCGCCGGGCGTCACGAGCAAGGACCTGATCCTGGCCGTGATCGCCGAGATCGGCACGGGCGGCGGCCAGGGTTATGTGCTGGAATACCGCGGCGAGGCGATCCGCAAGCTGTCGATGGAAGCGCGGATGACGATCTGCAACATGTCCATCGAAGCGGGCGCACGCGCCGGCATGATCGGCCCCGACGAGGTGACCTACGAATTCCTGAAGGGCCGCCCGCACGCACCGCAGGGAGCCGACTGGGATGCCGCAGTGGCCTCCTGGGACGCGCTGGTCACCGACGAAGGCGCGCAGTACGACGCCGAGGTCCACATCGACGCGAACACGCTCACCCCGTTCGTCACCTGGGGCACCAATCCCGGCCAGGGCCTGCCGCTGGGCGCGAATGTGCCCGACCCGGCCCAGATCGCCGACGAGAACGAGCGCGAATCCGCCGAGAAGGCCTTGCGCTACATGGACCTGACGCCGGGAATGCCGCTGCGTGAGGTGAGCGTCGACACCGTATTCGTCGGCTCCTGCACCAACGGCCGGATCGAAGATTTGCGCGCGGTGGCCGATGTTTTGAAGGGACGCCAGGTCGCCGAGGGCGTACGAATGCTGGTTGTGCCTGGCTCGATGCGGGTGCGCGCGCAGGCGGAAAAAGAAGGACTCGGCGAGATTTTCACCGCCGCGGGCGCGGAATGGCGTCAGGCGGGCTGCTCGATGTGCCTGGGTATGAATCCCGATCAGCTCGAACCCGGCCAGCGCTGCGCGTCGACCTCGAACCGCAATTTCGAGGGCAGGCAGGGCAAGGGCGGTCGCACGCACCTGGTCTCGCCGCTGGTCGCGGCCGCCACGGCGGTCCGTGGAACCCTGTCCTCGCCTGCCGATCTGGCCTGAGTCACCGATCACCTACAGATCGAAAGGGAATCGTTATGGAAGCCTTCACCGTTCACAAAGGCATCGGCGTACCGCTGCGCCGGTCCAATGTCGACACCGATCAGATCATCCCCGCCGTTTACCTGAAGCGCGTGACCCGAACGGGTTTCGAGGACGGCTTGTTCGCCGGTTGGCGTGCCGATCCGGAGTTCATTCTCAACACCGAGCCGTACACCCGGGGCAGCGTGCTGGTGGCGGGCCCGGATTTCGGTACCGGTTCTTCGCGTGAGCACGCTGTGTGGGCGCTGTCGGACTACGGCTTTCGGGTGGTCATCTCGTCGCGTTTCGCGGACATCTTCCGTGGAAATGCGGGCAAGGGCGGGCTGTTGGCCGCGCAGATGTCACAGAACGATGTCGAAATGCTCTGGAAGCTGATCGAGGAACAGCCCGGCATCGAATTGGTTGTCGACCTGTCCGCGCGCACCGTCACAGCGGGAACCGTCGTGTTGCCGTTCGATATTGACGACTACACCCGGTGGCGTCTGCTGGAGGGTTTGGACGATGTCGGCCTCACGCTGCGCCGCGCCGACGAGATCAGCGAGTTCGAAAAGGGAAGGCCGTCATGGAAACCCGTGACGCTGCCGGAGCCTATTTCACGGGCGTAATCAGCTGGGGCGCTTAGGGGCGCATCCTGGGCGGCGGTAGCTGGACGTGTGCTAAACCACATGAATTTTGGCGTGGCACATAGACTCTTGCTCAAACTGGGTTTACCGTGGTACCTAGTCGGTCCGACGACGGGCCATTAGTCTGCGGAGGATTCAATGAACAAGGCGGAACTGATCGACGTTCTGACCGAAAAGTTGGGTACGGACAGGCGGACGGCTACCGCGGCTGTCGAGAATGTTGTCGACACCATCGTCCGTGCCGTGCACAAGGGTCAGAGCGTCACCATCACCGGATTCGGTGTGTTCGAACAGCGCAAGCGTGCTCCCCGGGTTGCCCGTAACCCGCGTACCGGTGAAACCGTGAAGGTGAAGGCTACTTCGGTGCCTGCCTTCCGGCCGGGCGCGCAGTTCAAGGCAGTCATCGCGGGTAAGCAGAAGCTGGCCTCGTCCGGGCCTGCCGTCAAGCGGGGCGTGAATGCCCCGGTGGCGGCGAAGAAGGCGGCAGCCAAGAAGACCGCGGCGAAGAAGACCGCGGCCAAGAAGGCCACGCCGTCCAAGGGTCCGGCCAAGACCACGGCCCGTAAGGCCGCCACCAAGGCACCTGCCGCCAAGAAGACCACGGCGGCAAAGAAAGTGACGGCGGCCAAGAAGGCGCCCGCCAAGAAGGTGACGGCGGCCAAGAAGGCTCCTGCCAAGAAGGTGACGGCGGCCAAGACCACGGCCGCCAAGAAGACCACCGCTGCGAAGAAGGCTCCTGCCGCCAAGAAGACTGCTGCTAAGAAGACTGCCGCCCGTCGTGCTCGTTGATCCTGCCGCAGCGGGATCAGGTCGGGGAATGTGCACGTAGGCCGCATCACCCACCACTGGACCGAGAACGGCCCCGGGAATCCCGGGGCCGTTTCGGCTGTTTCCGAGCCGGTCCGGGTGACTCAGGTGGTGACGATTGCCGTCGACAACGAACGGTCCATATGGTCCGCCGCGACCAATCGGTCCGCGACGAACGACAATGCCCAGACGCTGCCCTTGCGATTGCGCGCCGAGGGCAGCGTGAGTCCGCCCTGCTCGGCCAGCCACTGGGTGAGATCGGGAATCACCCCGCCCTGACTACACACGACCGGCACCCCCCGATCTGTTACCAACGACAGAAATCGTTGCCGCGCCGTGCTTTTCGCTGAATCGTAACCTTGCTCGGAAAACATTGGCTCGCAATTGATTTCGGTGTTGAGCTGTTCCGCCAACGGGGTCACGGTTTGGATGCAGCGCAGGGGATCGGCGGAATAGATCTCGGATGCGCCGAACGCCAGCAGATTCGGCGTCAATGCCTTCGCCTGCTGTTCCCCGGCGGCCTCGAGCGGCCGTAACTCGTCGGGTCCGTCGAAGCGGTTGCGCTTGCCCGCCTTGGCGTGGCGCACCAGCAGCACCGTGTTGGTGCGGGCGGGCAGCCGCGCGAAGATCCGCACGATCTGGCGATCCATCGGATACGACAATTGGTCCATCACCCGGGCCAACGGGAACCACCGCAGCTGGTCGACTTCGTCGTTGACGGCGAAGTCGCCGTCGGCCGCCTCGGCGGCCCAGTAGTCGACCCGCTTGAGCTGACGGTGGCCCGGGATCGGGTAGGTGACGTGGCCGAGATAGCGCCCCAGCGTGGCAGCGAGGCCGGTTTCCTCGCCCACCTCGCGCACGGCCGCGACCACCGGGGTCTCGCCGGGATCGAGCTTGCCCTTCGGCAGCGACCAGTCGCCGTATTTCGGCCGGTGGATCACGCCGATCTCCGGGCCGAGCGCGCCCGCACGCCACAGGACCGCCCCCGCGGCATGGATATTGGGCCGTACGCGGGGGTCACGCAACGACGCATCCTTGCTCTGTGCGCTCACGGCTGATCGGGACGACGCCGGCGCATGAGGAAGGCCTGGTGATCACGCACCTGGTCGGCCTCGACATCGGTCGGACTGGCCTGCCAGGTGCCGTCCGGCAGCAGGATCCAGCAGCGGGTCGCCGGATCGAGCGCGGAATCGAACACCTGCGCGAGCTGATCGACGAGTTTGGGATCCTTCACCTGCACCATCACTTCGACGCGGCGGTCGAGATTGCGGTGCATCATGTCGGCGCTGCCGATCCAGGTCTGCTCCTGCGCGCCGAATTCCATGACCCGGGAATGTTCCAGGAACCGGCCGAGGATCGACCGCACCTCGATGTTCTCGCTCAGACCGGGCACACCCGCGCGCAGGCCGCAGATGCCGCGCACCACGATCTGCACCGGCACACCCGCCTGGGAGGCCCGGTAGAGCGCGTCGATGATCTGCTCGTCGACGATCGCGTTGGCCTTGATCCGGATCCGGGCGGCCGCGCCCTGTCCGGCCAGTTCGATCTCGCGATCGATCCGCTCGATGATGCCCGCGCGCACGCCCAGCGGCGCGACCATCAGATTGCGGTAGTCCTCCTTGCGGGAGTAGCCGGTCAGCGAATTGAACAGGTCGGTGAGATCGGCGCCGATCTCCGGTGCGGCGGTGAACAACCCCACGTCCTCGTACAGGCGCGCGGTCTTCGGGTTGTAGTTGCCGGTGCCGATGTGGCAGTAGCGCCGGATCGTGGAACCCTCGCGGCGCACCACCAGGCAGGTCTTGCAGTGGGTCTTCAGACCGACCAGGCCGTAGACCACGTGCACGCCCGCCTGTTCCAGCTCGCGTGCCCATTTGATGTTGGCCTGCTCGTCGAAGCGGGCCTTGATCTCGACCAGCGCGACGACCTGCTTGCCCGCCTCGGCGGCCTCGATCAGCGAATTGATGATGGGGGAGTCACCGGAGGTGCGGTAGAGCGTCTGCTTGATCGCCAGTACCTGCGGGTCGGCCGCGGCCTGTTCGATGAAGCGCTGCACGCTGGTGGAGAAGGAGTCGTAGGGGTGGTGCACCAGCACGTCGCCCTCGCGTAGCGCGGCGAAGACGTTGCGCGGAGTCTCGCGCTCGCCGAAGGCCGCCGGAGTGGCCGGAACATACGGCGCGTCTTTCAGCTCGGGGCGGTCGACACCGTAGACCTGCCACAGGCAGGACAGGTCGAGCAGGCCGGGCACCTGGATCACATCGGCGGGGTCGACCTCGAGCTCACGTAACAGCAGTTCCAGCATGTGCTCGGTCATGTCGTCGGAGACCTCGAGGCGCACCGGCTTGCCGAAGCGGCGGCGGGCGAGTTCGCGCTCCATCGCCTGCAGCAGGTCTTCGTCGCGGTCCTCGTCGACCTCGAAATCGGCGTTGCGGGTGATCCGGAACGAATGCGTCTCCACCACGGTCAGACCGGGGAACAGCAGGTCGAGGTGGGCGGCGATGAGGTCTTCCATCGGCAGGAACGCCGCGATCGCCGACGGCGCGCCGGTGCGGCGTACGCGCACGAAACGGTCGACGTTGTCGGGCACCTTCACGCGGGCGAAGTGCTCACCGCCGGTGCCGGTATCACGCACGGTCACGGCCAGATTCAGGCTCAGGCCGGAGATGTAGGGGAACGGGTGCGCCGGGTCGACGGCGAGCGGTGTGAGGACCGGGAACACCTGGTCGGTGAAGTAGTTCGACAGGCGTTGGCGCTCATCGTCGTCGAGGTCGCTCCAGCCGATGATGTCGATGCCCTCGACGGCCAGCGCCGGGTTCACCGCGTCGATGAACACCTTCGCGTGCCGCTCGGCGAGCTCCTGGGCACGGGCGGTGATCATCTCCAGCTGTTCCGACGGTGAGCGACCATCGGCCGAGCGCACCGACAGGCCGGTCTCGGCACGGCGTTTCAAGCCGGCCACGCGCACCATGTAGAACTCGTCGAGGTTCGACGCGAAGATCGCGAGGAATTTGGCGCGCTCCAGCAACGGCAACGAGGCGTCCTCGGCCAGGGCCAGGACACGGGCGTTGAAGTCGAGCCAGCTCAACTCGCGGTTGAGGTAGCGATCTCTGGGCAACCGCTGCGCGCTCGCGTCACCGCCCGAGGCGAGGGCGGCCGCAGGTGGCGGGGAAATCGGGGGCAGCTGCTTGATGGTTTCCGTATCGCTCACGAGATCAATCATCCCTCGAGGAACGGGCGCCGCGCATCACGACATTGCACGATTCGTTCCGACCGGTCCGATTGTGGCGATCAGCTAGCACACAGTGCGAACGGGATCACTTCTGTGCGATGAGAATCCGAATTCGCGCAGGGTCGAGGTGGTGAATTCGCCGACGCCGAGCGTGCGGACGAGATCGAGATCCTCGGGGGTGTCGACATCGCAGCGCAGGCCCGGCCAGTGCCCGAGCAGCGGCACGGCGCCGTCGTCGCGGTGTGCGCGCGCGGAATCGGCGCCGAAGCGGGGCGACAGCGGTGCGGTGGCGTCGCGGATCAGCAATGCGGCGGTGCCGGTACCGGTGTGATCGATCACCACCGATCGCGCGCTGACGGCGACGGTGAGCACGTCGGCCAGTTCGGACGGGCGGAGAGCGGGCAGGTCGGCCTGCAGCGCGAGCAGCGCGGTGGGTCCGTGGCGATCGCGCACGTGGGCGGCGCCCGCGGCGAGCGCGGTGTTGAGCGGGTCGGCACCGGCCGGTGGCTCATCGAGCACGTGCGCGCCGAGCTCGCGCGCGCGGGCGGCGACCAGCGGATCGGGCGTGACCACGGTCAGCGACGACAGCTCGGGCACCGCGGTGGCGGCAACGGCGGTGTCGGTGAACATGGCGAGCACGAGCTGGGCCCGCTGCTCGGTGCTCAGCACGTTCGCCAGCCTGCTCTTGGCCCGGCCGATGTGTTTGACCGCCATCACGGCGTGCACGGTGTGCATGGTTCCGATCCTTGCATGGCATATTGGGCTGATGACGAGGGCGGCGGTTATGGGTGCGGGGTCGTGGGGTACGGCGTTCGCGAAGGTGTTGGCCGAGGCGGGGACCGACGTGACGATCTGGGCCAGGCGGCCCGAGGTGGCGCAGGCGCTCGATACCGAGCACCGCAATCCGTTCTACCTGCCCGGCGTGCAGTTGCCACCGGTGCGGGGCACCGATGACCATCGGGTCGCGCTGGACGGGGCGGATCTGGTGGTGCTGGCGGTGCCGTCGCAATCGTTGCGGGCCAATCTGGATCTGTGGAAGGGCGATATCGGGTCCGACGCCACGCTGTTGAGTCTGGCCAAGGGGATCGAGACCGGCACGCTGCTGCGGATGAGTCAGGTGATCGCGGAGGTCACCGGGGCCGAGCCGGGACGCATCGCGGTGTTGTCGGGCCCGAATCTGGCGCACGAGATCGTCGAACGGCAGCCCGCGGCGACCGTGATCGCCTGCACCGACACCGAGCGGGCCGGGGTCGCGCAGCGCGCGTGTGCCACCGGGTACTTCCGGCCGTACACCAATACCGATGTGATCGGCTGCGAGATCGGTGGCGCGTGCAAGAACGTCATCGCGCTCGCCTGCGGCATCGCTTCGGGAATGGGATTGGGCGACAACACGGCGGCCAGCCTGATCACGCGTGGGCTCGCCGAGGTGATCCGGCTCGGGGTGGCGCTGGGCGCGCAGCCGGTGACGCTGGCCGGGCTGGCGGGTGTCGGCGATCTGGTGGCTACCTGTACCTCGCCGCTGTCGCGCAACCGGTCCTTCGGGTACGCGCTCGGTGCGGGCGGCACGATGAGCGCCGCGCAGGAAGCGACCAATGGGCAGGTGGCCGAAGGTGTGAAGTCGTGCACATCGGTGCGGGCCCTGGCCGCCGAGCACGGGGTGGAGATGCCGCTCACCGACGCGGTGCACAGGGTGTGTCATGAGGGGCTATCGGTGAGCGAGGCGGTCGGCAGCCTGCTCGGCAGGCGGATCAAGCCCGAATAAGGGCGATAGCGCCACGGCGGCGAGAACCTACTACGGTGACGTTCATGACGGAACGGATCAGGGTGGCTGTGGTGTTCGGCGGGCGCAGCAGCGAGCACGCCGTCTCGTGCGTGTCGGCGAGCAGTGTGCTGCGCAACCTCGATCCCACCCGCTACGAGGTGGTGCCGATCGGCATCACCCCGACCGGCGGCTGGGTACTGGCCGACGGGATCGGCGAGCTGGCGCTGAGCCACGGCGTGCAACCGCAGGTCGACGCGTCTGGAACCGCCCTCACCCTCGCCGCTGACCCCGGCCGCTCCGGTGCGCTGGTCGCCCTCGACTCGAGCGACGTCCTCGGCAATGTCGACGTCGTGTTCCCGATCCTGCACGGGCCCTTCGGTGAGGACGGCACGTTGCAGGGCATGCTCGAACTGGCCGGGATTCCCTATGTCGGCGCGGGCGTGCTGGCCAGCGCGGCGGGCATGGACAAAGAGTTCACCAAGAAATTGCTGGCCGCCGAATCGCTGCCCGTCGGCGTGCAGGTCGTGCTGCGGCCGGGCACCGAGACCCTGTCCGAGGCCGACCGGACCCGGATCGGCCTTCCTGCCTTCGTGAAGCCCGCGCGCGGTGGCTCCTCGATCGGCATCACCAAGATCACCGATTGGGCCGATCTCGCCGCGGCCATCGCCGCCGCCCGTGCGCACGACCCCAAGGTGATCATCGAAGCGGGCATCGTCGGACGCGAAGTCGAGTGTGGCGTACTGGAATTCGCCGATGGTGAGGTGCGCGGCAGCGTCGTCTCCGAGATCCGCATGCCCGATGCCGACGCGGCCGCACCCGAGTTCTACGACTTCGCCACCAAATACCTCGACGACGTGTGCGAATTCGATGTGCCCGCCAAGCTCGACGACGATGTCGCCGACGAGATCCGGGAGCTGTCGGTGCGGGCGTTCCGCGCGCTCGACTGCCAGGGGCTGGCGCGGGTCGACTTCTTCGTCACCGAGAACGGTCCGGTGATCAACGAGATCAACACGATGCCCGGCTTCACGCCGATCTCGCAGTACCCGCGGATGTGGGAAGCGACCGGTATCGACTACCCGACGCTGGTGTCGACGCTGATCGAGACGGCGCTCGCGCGCGGAACCGGGCTGCGGTAGTCCTGTTCGGCCGCAGGGCTTTCGGCGGAGTTGTGCGCGAAAGCCCACGGCACCAGTCTGTTAGCTCAGAGTTCGCCCGGAGTCGGTTCGCGGGCAGGCAGATTCGCGTTGATGATGTCGGACACGGTCTGCACCGCGCTGGTGCCGGAGCCGTCGGGGACGGTCAGCGCGATGTAGGTCTCGCGGTCGACGGCGAACCAGGTGCCGGTCTTGCCGACCTCGTCGCGGACCTGAAACCACTTCACGCCGTCGATCACCGTCAACGGTGACGCGCGGTTGAACTCGAGGGGGCGGTCGAGGCCGCAGCGCAGCGTGATCGGATCGCCGCCGTCGGGGAGCTGCCAGGCGCGGGTGGCCGGCGGGGCGGGTTCGACGAGGGTCGACTTGGTGTAGTCGCCGAGCTCGGCGGGCAGGGCCGGGAGCAGTGTTTGACAGGCGGGGCCGTCGGCGGCGGGGGCCGGGACCGGGCCGAGGGCGAGGGGCTCGCGTTCGACGGGGGCGCGCAGGGCGATGAAGGCGGCGACCAGGACGGCGACGATCAAGACGACGGGCAGGGCGACCGCGGTGGCGATCAGCGCGGGAGAGTGGTGTGACTCGAGGTCGGCATCGTCGGAGTCCTCGTCCTCGTCCTCGTCGTCGGACTCCGAATCGCCCGCGTCCCTGTCTGTGTCGGCGGCGAGGCTCGGCTCGGCGGCGGGTTCCGGGTGGGCGCCTTCGCCGGACGACGGTGTGTCGTCGGACGTCGGCTCGTCGCCGGACGATTTCGCGTCGGCAGCGGCGGTGTCGTCGGGAGTGGTCGCCTCGTCGCGATCCTCCGGTGTCGAGTCCGCCATAGCTGTGTGGTCCTTCCGTTCGCTGGTTCGCCTGCGCCGTCGGTGGTGCCCGATCGCCTCCGAAAGGGTACCGTCGGGGCGATTTCGTCGGTCAGCAGCACAGCGGGAAGGGGTCGGTCATCAGCGAGGACAGCCGTCCGCAGACGGTGCGTGAGCTGGGCGAATTCGCCTTGATCGACCGGATCAACGCCGGTCGGGAGCAGGCCGCGCACGTGCTGCTCGGCCCCGGTGACGACGCCGCGCTGGTCGCGGCGCCCGATGGGCGGTTCGTGGTGAGCACCGACATGCTCGTCGAAGGCAGACACTTCCGCCTCGACTGGTCCTCGCCCGTCGACATCGGCCGCAAGGCCATCGCCCAGAACGCCGCCGATGTGGTGGCGATGGGCGCGCGGCCTACCGCGTTCGTGGTCGCGCTCGGCTGCCCGGCCGACACCCCCGTGTCCGTGGTCGAAGGGATCGCCGACGGGATGTGGATCGAGGCCGGCCGCGCCGGGGGGTCCATCGCGGGCGGCGACCTGGTGCGCAGCGATCAGCTGATCGTCTCGGTGACCGCGTTCGGCGACCTCGGCGGACAGCCCGCGATCACCCGCTCGGGCGCGGTGGCCGGTGACATCGTCGCGGTGGCAGGCGAACTCGGCTGGTCCGGCGCCGGGCTGGCCGTCCTGACCGGCGGCGCGGACCTCGCCGATCCCGAGTTCACCTATGCCCTTGCGACACATCGTGTTCCGCAGCCGCCGTACGCGGCGGTGATCGACGCGTTCGGCGCGCACCCCCCGACCGCCCTCACCGATGTCTCCGACGGACTGCTCGCCGACCTCGGGCATCTCGCCGCCGCCTCGAACGTCGCGATCGACGTGCACAGCGCGGCACTGACCGACCCCGAACTGGCGGCCCTCGCGACATTGCTCGATGCCGATGCCGCGCAATGGATTCTGGCCGGCGGCGAAGACCACGCCTTCGCCGGAACCTGGCCGGCCGAGGTGGCGCTCCCCGCGGGCTGGCGGCCGATCGGCGTAGTAACCGCAGGCAGTGGCGTCACCGTCGACGGCGTGACACCCACCGGCGGCACCGGCTGGGAATCGTTCCGTGGGGCGGACGCCACGCCCACCGACGGCGAACGATAGGTTGTGCGGTCATGGGTGCCAAACCACTGTCGGAGATCATCGATCCGGGCTGGGCCCGGGCACTGGAGCCGGTCACCGACCGCATCAGCGAAATGGGCGAATTCCTTCGCGAAGAGAACGCGGCGGGCCGCGGCTATCTTCCCGAAGGGGAGAACGTGCTGCGCGCGTTCCAGCGCCCGTTCGACGCGGTGCGCGTGCTGATCGTCGGCCAGGATCCGTACCCGACACCGGGCCACGCGATGGGGCTGAGTTTCTCTGTCACACCGCAGGTTTCGCCGGTTCCACGCAGCTTGTCCAACATCTTCGCCGAATACAGCAAGGATCTCGGCTTCGATACGCCGACCTGCGGAGACCTGAGCCCCTGGTCGGATCAGGGTGTGCTGCTGCTGAACCGGGTACTCACCGTCACCCCCGGCGCGCCCGCCTCGCACCGGGGCAAGGGCTGGGAAGCGGTCACCGAGCAGGCGATCCGGGCGCTGGTCGCCCGTGACGAGCCGCTCGTGGCGGTGCTGTGGGGCAACGACGCCCGCTCACTGAAGCCCACACTGGTCGACGCCGAGGTGCCCTACGTCGAATCGGCGCACCCCTCACCGCTTTCCGCCTCGCGCGGGTTCTTCGGTTCACGACCGTTCTCCCGGGTCAACGAACTGCTCGACGAACTCGGCGCCGACCCCGTCGACTGGCGGCTGCCCTGACCCGGGGCGTCGCCCGCACCAGAAGAGAATGATGAAGGAGCACAACCCGATGCACATCTCCACCGTTCGCGCTGCCCTCGCGACCGCCGCCGTCGCCGCCGCCATCACCGCGGGCGCGGGCTCGGCCACCGCCGCAGGCCTGCAGCTCGAGCCCTACAACGAGCAGGCCGCACCGGTGGCCACCACCCAGGTCGGCGAGGAATGGACCTCCACCGGCACCTCGACCATCTCCTCGGGCGTGAACGCGAAGGTGACCTGCCTGCTGCAGAACACCTTCAGCGCCCTCGGCGCTGCTTGTTAGAGCGGCTGGCGCCGCGGGGTTTTCGGCCCTGAGGGCCTCGCATCCGAAGGGCGATACTGCGCCTTGGGGGGTACGGAAAGCCCAAAGGGTTGGAGGCGGGCCGAAAAACCG
>NZ_JBSGSS010000016.1:0-191366 GCF_053606985.1 Nocardia sp. NPDC055165 | reverse complement strand
GATCAGGTGCCGTTGCGTAGGCGACGAAGGAGCAAGCAACGGCACCTGATCGACGGGACCGGCGGGGCCGCGAACTCGAGCGCGCCAGCGCTCCAAAAAACACAGCCGCGAACTCGAGTTCGCCAGAACTCCAAGTAACACAGCATATTTCCCGCAATCGACCTACTCTGGATGACATGCGCAGGTCGTCATTGCCGCCGGTCGCATGCCGGGTCGCGGAAACTCTCATCGCCCGCGGGCACCACGGCGTCATCGTCTGCCCCGAGACGCCGGCTCCCACCGCGGCCGACGCCGCCCGCGCCATGGGCGCCCAGCCCACCGCGATCCTCACCGCCCAGGTCTTCCTCCTCGACGACGACCCCGTCCTGCTCCTGGTGGCCGACCATCACCACGTGGACCTCGCCCGCACCGGCAAACGCCTCGAGGGCACCCTCACCCCCGCCCCCACCGCCCTGGCCGAACGCATCACCGGCCAGCCCGTCGACGGCACGGCCCCTCTCGGCCACCCCACCAACCTCCCCACCTGGGTGGACACCGCCCTCGCCGCCCACCCCGAAGTCTGGGCAGCGGGCGGCCACCCGAACACCGTATTCCGCACCAACTTCCGCGAAATCATCCGTATCACCGCGGGTCTGCCGATTGATATCGACTGAATTCGGCTTCCCATCCCGACCGTGTGAGTTGGATCAAACGGACACAGCGACCGGGAGGACGCGCGCCGGACGGGCGTAAGTTGGGGGCGGTGGGCGATGTGCAACCTTCTGAGACCGGACTGGTCGTTCCCGATGATCTGAGCGGGATAACGGCTGAGCAGTATCGGGCCTCTATGCGGCACTATCCGGCCGGCGTCACGGTGGTGACGCTCGGAGCCGAGAGCGGACCGGTGGGGTTCACGGCCACCTCGTTCGCTTCCCTGTCGCTGGAACCGCCGCTGGTGTCGTTCAACATCGCGCACACCTCATCGAGCATCAACGCGTTGCGAGCCGCGGACTCGGTGGTGATCCATTTCCTGGGCGAACACCAACAACACCTGGCCCACCGCTTCTCTCGTACCGCCGCCGACCGCTTCACCGACCGCGCCCTCTGGACCACCCTCGACACCGGCGAACCGGTCCTGCACGGCACCCCCATCTGGCTGCGCACCACCCTCCACAAACTCATCGACCTGGGCGACCACACCCTCGCCGTAGGCCTGGTCACCCGAGTCCACGACCAAACCGAAGAGTCCCCCTCCGCAGCCCCGTTGCTCTACTACAACGGCAAATACCACCGCCCCACCGCCCTCGACACCTGATCAGAGCGTCTGTGTAGGCCGGTGACCCACCTGCCACAGCTAGGTTGGTCCGATGAGCGAGGAATACGACTGGTCGTGGTTGCGCGCCGGTGTTCCGAGAATCGACCTGGACACGTATGTGGCGATGCCGGAAGACCTCGCTCGGGTGATCGAGGTCAAAGACGGCCTGCTGGTGCATCGCGACTCACCTTCGCCGAATCACATCGCCAGCGCCGACGTGATCAAACAGTCCCTGCGGGAAGCGATCCGGAAACGCGCCACCGGGCAGCCCTGCCTGAAGGCCAGCGGCGAACTGGACATGCTGGTCTCGGAGGTTCCCTTCAACTTCCGCCGCCCCGACGCCATTGTGTACCGCTGCATCGAAGACCCCCGCGACAAGTGGAAAACCAAGCCGACAGCAGGCGACACCCTGCTGGTCGTCGAAGTGGTATCACCGGCGACGGTTACCGCCGATTGTGTGGATAAACGGGCGGAATACGCCCGCCTGGGAATCGAGCAGTACTGGATCGTCCGCATGGAGAACAACGACGGCCGCGTGAAATCCATCGAGATCCTTCGTCTCAATACCGCAGGCGTCTACATCTCCACCGAAACCCGGTTCCGCTCGCACAATCCCCTCGCGATCGCCATCACTGATCCGCTCGACGTCACCATCACCTGGGACGCCCTCGACGCGGACCTCGACTGATGCCTGGCAGCCTCGGCATCTGATCGGCGCTATTCGCAGGCCACGCCGTCGCCGTCTCGGTCCAGGCCGGAGCGGTAGCCGGGATCGCCTGTGCGCAGCGGGGCTGCGCCGGCGGCTCTGGCAGCGGCGCAGTTCTTGTAGTAGGCGCTGGCGGGCGCGGGCGCTTCGGGCTCCGGGACGGCTGCCACCCGTGGGGCGGGGAGGTCGACGGTGGTGGTCGGGACGGGGACGATGACCGGCGGTGGAGCCGGCGCCGCGATCGTGGTGGTGGGTGCAGTGGTGGTGGGTGCGATGGGTGACGGCGGGAGATCGATCGTGGTGGTCGGGGCGGTGGACGCCGTGGTGGTCGGGGCGGCGGTGGTCGTCGACGGCTTGGCCGTGGTCGATGATTCAACGACGCGGGGGGTCGAGGTGGGTGATGTCCGCGCGGCCGGTGAGGGGTTGTCGTCACTGAGACCGGCGACGACCGAGAGACCGAGCACGCCGGCGACTCCGATCCCGGCCAGCAACGGCCAACGCCGCTTCTTTTCGGGTCGGCGGGGCGGACGAGCCCACGGATCGGGCGGCTGAATCGGTCGAGTCACGGTGTCCCCTTTGATTGTCGGGCAATCTCGGGGGCTTCATCGCGACGGGTTCGACAGGCGTTACCCAGCTGGGAGGCAGTCCAAACCTGGAATTTCCGAGAAGCGGTCGGTCGGGTTCTCGGACGGATACCACTCGACGGAAAACGAATATCGGCCGCCGAGAGCAGGTCTCGACGGCCGACGTTCGGCGAATCTCGCCTGTGACGAGTTCAGCCGATCAGGCAGGGGGCGGCGCCTTCGGGGGAAGAGGCGCTGAGGGGACGGGTTTCGGGGGTCGGGTTCCAGTGCCCGTCGGTGGCGGCGTAATTCCAGGCGGGGCCGTGGCTGACCAGGGTGGCTACGGCACTGATCAAGCGGTCTACATCGGCGGCGGTGGTGCCGAGGCCGATGCTGGCTCGGAGGGCGGCGTCGAGGCCGAGGCTCGCGAGGAGGGGGTGCGCGCAGAAGCGGCCGTCGCGCACGCCGATGGCGTGTTCGGCGGAGAGGTACGCGGCGACTTTGCCAGGGGCGACATCGGCGATCGTGAAGGCGACGATGCCCACACAGTCGGGACTGTCGGACCAGATACCGACCAGGTCGACGCCGGGGATCGCGGACAGGCCGTCACGCAGCCGGTCGGCCAGAAAGCGCTCGTGCGCGACGAGTTCGGTGGGATCGATGGCGGCCAGCGCATCGCAGGCAGCGGCAATAGCGGCCGCGCCGAGGACATTCGGCGAACCGGCTTCGTGCCGCTGCGGCGCGCACGCCCATTCGACCTCTGTCACACCGACATTGCGCACCGCACCACCACCGGCCAGGTAGGGCTCGCCCTCGTCCAGCCAGTCGCGCCGGCCGACGAGCACACCCGAACCGAACGGCGCGTACAGCTTGTGTCCGGAGAAGGCGAGGTAGTCGATCCCGGTCTCGCGCAGGGAGATCCGGCGATGCGGAGCCAGCTGCGCGGCGTCGACGAGGATGCGCGCACCACACAGGTGGGCGATGGTCGCGAACCGTTCCAGCGGCAGCACCTCACCGGTGACGTTGGACGCGCCGGTCACCGCGAGCAGCGCGGCAGGCTTGCTGCACAGCTCGGCGACGACACGCTGAATCGTCTCCTCGACCGTGGCGGCGGCTCGCACGACGCGACGACCGTGCTTCGCCCACGGCAGGAAGTTGGCGTGGTGCTCGATATCGAGTACCACGGTCTCCCCTGGCACGCACCCGGCCAGCAGGTTCAGCGAATCGGTGGTGTTGCGCGTGAACACCACGACCTGGTCGTCGTCGGCGTCGAGGAACCGGGCAACGGACCCACGCGAGGCCTCGTAGCACTCGGTGGAGATCCGCGAGGCGTATCCCGCGCCCCGGTGCACGCTGGCGTAGAACGGCAGCAACTGCGAAATCCGGTCGGTGACCTGCTTCAACGCCGGCGCACTCGCCGCGTAGTCGAAGTTGGCGTAGGAGCTGGTACCGCCCTGAACGAGCGGAACCTGCAGGTCGGCACCGGAAACGGCGGCGATGGCACAGGTGGGGTCGATTACAGCAGTCATGACGAAATCCCGTCGGCTCAGGGACCCGCTCCTGAAGAGGTGGCCCGCGCTTGCCGCGCCCAATTCGGACGTCAGCCTGGTCGTCACCCGGAGCACCCCACCGCGGAGGAGGGTTGCCGACCAGCAAGCCGGGGCTGAACGCTGGTACTCGTGACCTGCAACGAGAGTGACAGACGACCACCGGACCTGTCAACCACCGATCGCCGGCGCGCTCGGAGCCGACCCCGGCCACGCACGAGATCTCCCGGTTCGGCGCGGCGGTCGGACCGTCGCGACCCGCAGCGGGAAATCGGTTGTCCACGTGCGCTTTCCTTTGCGACACTCCGGTGATGCCTGCCTTCGCCGATTTCGACCGACGCCACTACCCCACCGTCGATGTCGCCACCGGCTACGACGGCTGGGCCGACACCTACGAGCGCACCGTGATGGACGAGATGGACTCGGCGCTGCTGGATCGGCTTCGCCGCCCGGATTGGGCGGGAGTGCGCCAGGCGGTCGACCTGGGTTGCGGGACGGGGCGAACCGGCGCGTGGTTGCGCAGCCGCAGTAGCGCCGAGATCGACGGCGTCGATCTGAGCGCGGGCATGCTGGCCCGTGCCCGCGTACGCGGTGTACACCGCACACTCACCAGGGCCGACGTGTGTGCCACCGAATTGCCCAGCGGCACTTACGATCTCGTGATCTCCTCACTGATCGACGAACATCTGCCGGACCTGCGCCCGTTCTACGCCGAGGCCGCGCGGCTGGCTGTCCCAGGAGCCACGTTCGCCCACGTCAGCTACCACCCACAGTTCATGATGGTCACCGGAATGCCGACGCACTACACCCCGGCTGGGGGCGATCCGATCGCGATCAGCACCCACCTGCACCTGCTGAGCGAGCACATCACCGCGGGCACCGACGCGGGCTGGGTCCTCACCGAAGCGGCCGAGGCCCTGGTGGACGACGCCTGGCTCGCGGCGAAACCCAAGTGGGCCGACCTGCGCGGCCACCCGTTCACCATGGCGCTGGTCTGGACGCTCGGCATCGCATAGGCACCGCGCCGCACGCTTCGAGGCACGCCCGACGCGAAGGGAATCGCCCATGAGGGGGCGTGGCGGAACTAGCATCCGACGAAGGGAATCGCTGCGCTGAGGGCTCGGCAGATCAATGTGGCGCTGCGGGTGGGGTCCGATGTCAAACCGGTACACAAGGGGTGAACTTTGCCCGTGATGGACGCCGTACGATCGAGTGAAGCGAAAATAGTCCACGTAGTTGATCGGAAGAAGACCATGTCACACGCCTTGAGCTCCACTTCGGCGGACGTGAGCGCCGATCTACCCGACGAATTCGTCCACCTGGCCAGGTTGGCGCTCGCCGGGCGCGAGCAGGACGTCGCAATGTTCGTGCGCCGCGCCGCGCGCCGCCACCGGCATGCCAGTCCCGAACTGGCCGATGCGCTGATCGCGCTGCTGCGCCAGAACCCCACGCGCGCCAACCCCCTACGCGCGGAAGTGGATACGCCGATTCCGGTCGACGGCGACAGCCGACTGCCGCTGCTGCGGGTGATCCCGCCCGGCTCCACTGCCGAAGTGCCGATCCTGGCCGCCGAAACCTATGACGTGCTCACCCAGATCGTCGACGAACGCCGGCAGGCCGACCGGCTGGCCGCCGCCGATCTGACTCCGGCCGGCAGCTTGCTGTTCGTCGGTCCGCCCGGTGTCGGCAAGACGATGGCCGCGGCCTGGCTGGCCCACCAACTGTCGCTACCGCTGGTGGTCCTGGACTTGGCGACCATCATGAGCAGCCTGCTCGGCAAGACCGGCACCAACCTGCGCCATGCCATCGACTACGCCAAGCAGCGGCCGTGCGTTCTGCTGCTCGACGAGCTCGATGCCATCGCCAAGCGTCGCGACGACGATCGCGACGTGGGCGAGTTGAAGCGACTGGTGACGGTGCTGCTCCAGCAGATCGACGACTGGCCGACCGGCGGGGGCCTGGTCATCGGCGCGACCAACCACGCCGATCTGCTGGATCCGGCCGTGTGGCGGCGCTTCGATGTGAGCGTGGAGTTCGCGCTGCCCGAGGCCGAGCAACGCTGCGAGGCGATTCGCCGATTCGCCGGGCAGCCACTGCCCGACGGCGCGGTGGACGCGGTCGCGCTGGCGTCGGAGGGCTTGTCGTTCAACGATATCGAGCGCGCGATGTTGCGATTGCGCAGGCGTTGCGTGCTCGAGGACCAGCTACTGCCCGGGCTGATGGCCGAGCATTCCGCGCGACTGGCAGCTGAACTTCCCAAAACGGATCGGTTACGGCTGGCACAGACGCTGACGGGCGTGTCAGGCTTGTCTCAGCGCCAGATCAGCGCGCTGACGGGGGTGTCGCGCGACACCATTCGTGGTTTCACGCATCGACGGGAATAACGTGGCAGCTGGGGGGATTCACCGGTGGCGGGACCGCGATTTCTGATCGGCTTCGGTGAGCGACTCACCGCGCCCATCTCTCCCAGCAGATCGGGCGGCTCGCCGCAGTCCCCGTACACGGTGGCGCAGGCGCGAGCCCGACTCGCGCCGATGCTCAGCGCGGCCACCTCGAGTGCGGACGCGCTGCCGAAGACGGCCTGCCCGGAGGACGAGACGGTCACGGCGGTCACTCTGCATCCGCAGTACCTGTCCAAAAGTGGTTATCCCACACGACTTCTCACATCGATGCAGTTGGATCCACTGGGCAGCAGGCCGGTGGCGATCGCGCCGGAGCACGGCCGACCACGGGCGAGCACCCTGCTGTTCCTGGCGACGACCCGCGTCAATCTGCAGTTGCTCACCGCGCGGATCAATGCCGACACACCGCTGGGCGGCGCCGAGATCGGAATCGTCAGCCTGGCGGAATTCCGGCTCAACAATGCCGCCGACAGGCTCAGACTCGCAGCGCAACCGCGTAATTCGGAGACCGTCGCCGAATTGGTGCTGCACTCCGATCGCGACATCGCCCTGCAGGGTCTGCTCGACTTCTCCCGCGATCTCGATCTCGACGTGGCCATCGACCGCCGACTCGACAACGGTGGTCTGGCCTTCGTCCCCGTCACCGGAACCCACGCCGCCATCGCCGCGCTCGCCGGCTACTCCTTCACCAGGGTGATCCGCCGCATGCCGCGCATGCGCACCCAGCTCGGACGCGACACCACCACCAGGACAGCGCTGTCGACGTTCCGCCCGGCCTTGCCGACGGCCGAGCCGACCGACCGGGAACTCACCATCGCGGTCTTCGACGGTGGCATCCCCGCACGCACCCCGCTGACCCGCTGGGTCGACGCCCACACCTTCGCCGACAGCGCCGCGCCGCAGCGCACCTATCTCGACCACGGCCACCGCGTCACCTCGGCGCTGCTGTTCGGCAGCGTGGACCCCGTCCAGCCGGTCCCAGTCCCCTACGGCTACATCGACCACTATCAGGTGCTCGACGAGGACACCGACGACGACCAGTGCGAGCTGTACTCGGCCATCGAGCGCATCGATACCGTGCTGCGCCAACGCAAATACGAGTTCGTCAATGTCAGCATCGGGCCCGAACTCCCCATCGAGGACGACGAAGTGCACGCCTGGACCGCGTTCTGGGACGACTACCTCAGCGACGGCACCACGCTGGCCACCATCGCGGTCGGCAACAACGGCGAGGCCGACAAGCCGAGTGGCAATGCGCGCGTGCAGGTTCCGGCCGACAGCGTCAACGCGCTCGCGGTCGGTTCGTCGGATCGGGTGGGAGCGCAATGGAATCGCGCGCCGTACTCCGCGATCGGGCCGGGCCGCTCCCCCGGCACCGTGAAGCCCGACCTGCTCGCCTTCGGCGGCAGCGATCACGAACCGTTCCACGTCGTCGAACCGGACGGCACCGCTGTTCCCGACTCCGGCACCAGCTTCGCCGCCCCGATGGCCCTGCGCGCCGCACTGGGCGCCCGCACCCTGTTCGGCCCGAAACTCGGTGCGCTAGACCTGAAGGCCCTGCTCGTGCACACTGCCGAAAGACGCACCAGTTCACCGGATTCCGACTCAGGACACGGCCGTATCGCCGCCACCCTGGCCGACATGGTTCTGTGCGGCGACGGCGAAGCCAGAGTTCTCTATCAGGGTGAGCTCACCCCCGCGAAGTACCTGCGCGCCCGGATTCCGCTCCCCGCAGCGCTTCCCGCCGGGATGGTCCGCATTCGGGCGACCCTGGTCTTCGCTACCCCGGTCGACCCCGCCGACCCGGGCAGCTACACCCGCAGCGGCCTCGATGTCACGTTCCGTCCGCATGACGAGCGGTTCGCCGAACCGACCAGAATCCACCCGGATTCGGCCCCGTTCTTCCGCGCGACCGAACTCGACCCCGAGGCCGTGCTGCGCCGTGACTCCCACAAGTGGGACACCGTCTTGCACGCCGAGCGGAGCAAGCGCGTCAACAGCCTGCGCAACCCGGTCTTCGACATCCACCACACCGCCAGGGAATCCGGCCATCCCACCGTCAACGCACAGCCGATCCGCTACTCGATGGTGATCACCGTGCGCCACGCCAAGGTCGACGACCTGTACGAGCGGGTGCTCAGCACCTATGTCACCCAGCTCGAAGCGCTCCACCCGACGATCGAGATCCCACTCGATGTCTGAGTTCCCGGCGGAGATCTTCGTCGACCCGATCGCGGCGCGGCGGCTGAGTTGTCAGAGCGTATACCGGCTGCAGCACCTGGGCGCGCGGCTGTTTCCGTGGCAGGAGGAGACGTTCACCGAGATCCTGCTCGGCCATCTCACCGGGGTCGACTACCGCATCGACGCGCCGTGCCCCGATTGCGTGCCGCCGCGCCGGTGCACGTCGTGGGGGTCGGCGACGCAGGCGACGGGATCGGGCGGGCTCCGGCTGCTGACGCGACCGGAGGAGGGCGGTAACCGGGCCCGTGGCAGGCGTGGAGTCGGTGCGGATTTCATCTACAGCGTGCAGGACCCTTCAGGTGCCAGCGAAGTGCGGTTACTCATCCAGGCCAAGCGGGCCAGACAGGGTGTACCGATCAAATCGGCTGCTCTGCCTTCCGCGCAGCGAGCCGATCTGCAGGACGCCGCAGCGCATTTCGGCGCCACCGCGTATTACCTGTTCTACGCCGAGTCCGAGTCGGCGCACGTCGGTCACCTCACCCGCTGCGCCGAGCACACCAGCCCCTCGGATACCTCGATCGTGATCGTCCCCGCACAGGTCCTCACCCGCGCGTTCGACGAGGACAAGCGGGGTTCGATCGCGGCGGAACTCGTCTTCGCGCTCGGTCGCACTCTGCTGTGCCTGGACGGTTGCGCCCCCGCACCGGGCCTGTCGGCGTTCGACCGCGTCCTCGGCTTCGTCCGCGAGGACAATCCCGGCTACCAGCCCGTGGACCCGGCAACGCGACTGCCCGGCACGCCCGCCGTCACCGTCGTCGGCACACGCGCCAAACCGCCCCGGCGGCCGCCGTCACGCCGCGTGACCCGCGCGGGCCACCAGGTCGGCAACGGCGAGATCCTGTGGGTCGACCTGAGCGCCGCCGACCGTTGGGCACAGGCGGGCAGCTCCTCGCACATCACGGAGCCCAGCTGGTACGACGGCGTCGACGCCGACCGATTGCGCGAGCGAACCAGCAGGTACTGGCGACTCGCGCTGCACCGGGCTGTCGCGGTGCGGTACGTCGCAGCCTGGGCCGACGGTGAGGTTCGCGCGGTCTACCGCGTCCTCGACGATTCCCTGGTCATCCACCACGACCACGGCGGCAAGATCTCGTTCGACCTCGCCGATCTCGATCCCGCATCGAGCATCCACGCTCAGGTCCGGCGCCGCGCCGAGACCTATCAGTCCGGGCGCTCGCCACGCGCACGCAACGTGGTCGGTTACCCCTGACCGATTGCCCCCGAGTTGCCTGATCACACCCAGTTTCCAACCATCTAGGCACCCCATGATGGACACCCAAGATGATTGGGTACCTCCACTATTTGCTAGAGTTCCCTCTCATGTCCACGAACACGAACTCCGTCCGCGGCCTTCCGCGCTACCCGGTGTACGCGCTCGGACGGCTCACCAAGGCGCTGCACGCCGAGATCGGCGTCCCGTTGCGCGATCACTGGGTGCTCACCTTCATCGAGGAAAACGCCGACCTGACGCAGAAGAAGGTGGGCGACGCGCTCGGTATCGACCGCAGTGAAGTCGTCCGCCTAATCGACGCGCTGGAACGCGCCGACCTGGTAGAGCGCACCCGCGACGGCAAGGATCGCCGCAAATACCGGCTGCGGATCACCGAGGCCGGGCGCAAGCAGTGCAAACGCACCGACAAGCTGATCGCCGAGGCCACCGCCCGCGTGCTGAGCGGCCTGGATGAAGACGAACAGCGGACGCTGCACCGGCTGGCGGTCACCGCCCTCGGCGAATTGCCGGAATCACCGTCGTGAACAGCGCCGACGGCACGCCTTTCGCTGCCGTCCGGCAACACCCGCACCGAGTACCGTTGGCATCTGGTGACCATCCTGTTTGCCCTCCGGTAACCCGCTCATGAAACAACAGACACCACCGATGGGGGTCAACCGATGAGAGGTGGACTGAGCACGATGCTCGAGCCACACACTGAGGTACCGGCGGTCCTGCGCGACCCGCTGTTGCGCGCGGATCTCGCCGCGCCGCCGCGCACCCTGGTCGACATCCTGACCAGCACCGCCCTCGCACACCCGGACGCACCGGCCATCGACGACGGCACCGTTGTGCTCAGCTACATGGAACTGATCGCCACGATCGAGGCCAGGATGGCCGAGCTCACCGAGGCGGGCGTGCGACCGGGCGACCGGGTCGGCGTGCGGATGCCCTCGGGCTCCGCCGCGCTGTACGTGACGATTCTGGCCGTGCTCTACTGCGGCGCCGCCTACGTGCCCGTCGACGCCGACGACCCGCAGGAGCGAGCCAGGCTCGTCTTCGGCGAGGCGAGGGTGAGCGCGATCGCCACCGGCGACGGCATCGAGTCGGCCACCACGGCCACCGGCGACCACGACTGGAACACCCTGCCCACCCCCGCCGACGACGCGTGGATCATCTTCACCTCCGGCTCCACCGGCACCCCGAAAGGGGTTGCGGTAACCCATCGCAACGCCGCCGCCTTCGTCGACGCCGAGGCCCGGCTCTTCCTGCGAAAGGCCCCGATCGGCCCCGGCGACCGGGTCCTGGCCGGCCTGTCGGTGGCCTTCGACGCCTCCTGCGAGGAAATGTGGCTGGCCTGGCGCAACGGCGCCTGCCTGGTTCCGGCGCCGCGCGATCTGGTGCGCACCGGCGCCGACCTCGGCCCGTGGCTGATGCGCCGCGAGATCAGCATCGTCTCCACGGTGCCGACGCTGGCCGCGACCTGGCCTGCCCAGGCGCTGGAATCGGTGCGACTGCTGATCTTCGGCGGCGAGGCGGTACCTCCGGAGCTGGCCGAACGGCTGACCGGCGCCGACCGCGAAGTGTGGAACACCTACGGGCCCACCGAGGCGACCGTGGTCGCCTGTGCCGCGCTGCTCACCGGCGAGATGCCCGTCCGGATCGGCCTGCCGCTCGACGGCTGGGACCTCACCGTCGTCGACCCGCAAGGCAACCCGGTGGGCGAAGGCGAAACCGGTGAACTCGTGATCGGCGGCGTCGGACTGGCCCGCTACCTCGATCCGGCCAAGGACGCCGAGAAGTACGCGCCGCTGCCCTCCCTCGGGTGGGAACGCGCTTATCGCAGTGGGGATCTGGTCCGCAACGACCGCGAGGGCCTGATCTTCCTCGGCCGCGCCGACGACCAGATCAAGATCGGTGGCCGCCGCATCGAACTCGGTGAGCTCGACAACGCGCTCCAGCATCTGCCGGGTGTCAGCGGCGCGGCCGCCGCGATCCGAACCACCAAGGCCGGCAACAAGATTCTCGTCGGCTACCTCACCGGCGCCGGTCCTGATTTCGATGTGAAGAAGGCCAGAGAGATTCTGGCCGAACAACTTCCGGCTCCACTGGTGCCGCGACTGGCTGTCGTCGCCGACCTGCCGACCCGCACCTCCGGCAAGGTCGACCGCGACGCACTGCCATGGCCGCTGCCGTCGACCGACGAACCCGAGACGGGACTGTCCGGCACCGCGGCGTGGGTGGCGAACCTGTGGGACGCGATCCTCGGCACCCAGCCCACCGATCTCGACGCGGAATTCTTCGATCTCGGCGGCGGCTCACTGTCGGCGGCGCAGCTCGTCGGCGCGCTGCGCGAGCGGTACCCGCACGTCACCGTCGCCGATCTCTACGACCACCCGCGGCTCGGTTCGCTGGTCGAACTGCTCGACGGCAGCGCACCGGTCGCGGCCGTCGACGTGCGCGTCGTGCAGCCGACGCCGCTGCGCGCCCAGATCGCCCAGGTGCTGGCCACGATCCCGCTGACCACCCTCACCGGGTTGCAGTGGGTCACGTGGCTGACCGTGGTCTCGGGCATCGCGGGCTGGTCGGGTTCGCTGCCGTGGCTGCCACGCCTGTCCTGGTGGTGGATTCTGCTGGCGTTCGTACTGTTCATCTCGCCGATCGGCCGCATGACGATCTGCGTGGCGGGCGCCCGAATTCTGCTCGCCGGACTTCGGCCCGGGTCCTACCCGCGCGGCTCGGCCGTGCACCTACGTCTATGGGCCGCCGTACGCCTGTCCGAGGCCAGTGGCGCCGAAAGCCTGTCCGGCGCACCGCTGATGGTTCCGTTCGCTCGCGCGCTCGGCGCCAAGATCGGCAAGGGCGTCGACCTGCACAGCCTGCCGCCGGTCACCGGCATGCTCGAACTCGGCGACGGCGCCAGCGTCGAACCCGAGGTCGACCTGTCCGGCTACTGGGTCGACGGCGACATCGTGCACATCGGCGGTATCACCATCGGTGACGGCGCGGTGATCGGCGCCCGCTCGATCCTGCTGCCCGGCACCAAGATCGGCAAGAAGGCCGAGATCGCCCCGGGCTCCGCCGTCTCGGGCAAGGTCAAGGGCGAACAGGAATGGGCGGGTTCGCCCGCCACCAAGACCGGGAAGGCACCGCGCCGCTGGCCCGACCACTCCCCGGAACGCGCCAGGCACTGGCTTGTCGTGTTCGGCCTGTCGTCGATGGTGCTGGCCGCGATGCCCGTGTTCGGCCTCGCCGTCGGCGGCACTTTCATCGCCTGGTGGGTCCGCGAGGAGACCACGATCAGCGCCGCCGCCCTGCACGGTTTCGCCATCCTGCCGCTCGCCACGCTGCTCAGTCTCGGCGTGTACGCCGTGGCGACCGTGCTCGCGGTGCGGCTGCTCAGCATCGGTCTGCGCGAGGGCTACCACCCCGTGCGCAGCCGGACCGGCTGGCAGGTGTGGGCCACCGAACGCCTGCTCGATTCCGCCCGCACGTTCCTGTTCCCGCTGTACGCCAGCCTGCTCACCCCCGTCTGGCTGCGCCTGCTCGGCGCGAAGATCGGCAAGAACGTCGAGGCGTCGACCGTGCTGATGCTGCCCAAGTTCACCGTGATCTCCGACGGCGCGTTCCTGGCCGACGACACCATGATCGGTAGCTACGAACTCGGTGGCGGCTGGCTGCGCATCGGCGAATCCAAGGTAGGCAAGCGCGCCTTCCTCGGCAATTCGGGGATGACCGCGCCCGGTCGGCGCGTGCCCAAGAACGGTCTGGTCGCGGTGCTCTCGGCCGCGCCGAACAAGGCCAAGGCAGGCTCGTCCTGGCTGGGCAGCCCGCCGGTGCGGCTTCGTCGCGCGACCGAATCCAGCGACACCTCGCGCACGTTCGATCCGCCACTGCGGCTCAAGCTGGCCCGTGCCTTCGTGGAGACCTGCCGGCTGATCCCGGTGATGGTGACCTTCGCTATCGGTCTCAGCGTGCTGCTCGTGCTCGCGTTGATCGCTCAGCACACCGATTACCTTGTCGCGGCTCTTGTCTCAGGTCTGGTACTGATGGCCGCGGGCGCTGTCGCCGGTGCCATCGCGGTGGCCGCCAAGTGGTTGATCGTCGGGCGGATTCGCGCGGTGGAGTACCCGCTGTGGAGCTCGTTCGTGTGGCGCAACGAGGTCTCCGACGCCTTCGTCGAGACCGTCGCGGCGCCGTGGTTCGCGCGGGCCGCCACGGGTACTCCCGTCATGAATCTGTGGCTTCGCGGACTCGGTGCCAAGATCGGCCGCGGGGTATGGTGCGAGTCCTACTGGCTACCGGAGGCGGACCTGGTGACACTCGGTGACGGCGCGACCGTGGAGCGCGGCTGCGTGGTGCAAACACACCTGTTCCACGACCGCATCATGTCCATGGACACCGTGACACTCGACGCGGGCGCCACCCTCGGCCCGCACTGCGTCGCCCTGCCCGCCGCCCACATCGGGGCGGGCGCCACCATCGGCCCGGCGTCGCTCGTCATGCGCGGCGACGTGGTTCCGCCGTCGACTCGCTGGTGGGGCAATCCCATCGCGCACTGGACCGATCCCGCCTCGACGCGGGAGTCGAGGCAGCGCGGAGCCGCCTGATGCGGAGCAAGTTCTACGAGGACCCCATCGACGCGTACCTGCCGCAGAACGGCAATCGCGGCTACCGCGTGTCCCGCTACGAGCTGGAACTGAGCTACCGACCGGCCAGCAACCGGCTCGCCGGGCGTGCGGTGATCATCGCGGTCACCACTGCGGTGCGGCCGTGGTTCACCCTCGACATGTCGCAGGCATTGATGGTGTCGAAGGTTCTCGTCAACGGATCGAAGGCGGTGAAATTCGTCCATCAGCAGGGAAAGCTCGCGCTCACGCCGCAGCAGAAGATCCCCGCCGGTGGCGTTCTCGAGATCACCGTCCACTACTCGGGCACCCCCAAGCCGGTGCGCGGCCCGTGGGGCGAGGTCGGCTGGGAAGAGCTCACCGAGGGCGCGCTGGTGGCGAGCCAGCCCAACGGCGCCGCGTCCTGGTTCCCGTGCGACGACCACCCGAGTTCCAAAGCCTCCTACCGGATTTCGATCACCACCGACAGCCCGTTCTACGCGATGGCCAACGGCACCCTGGTCGGTAAGCAGGCCAAGGCCAGCCAGACCACCTGGGTGTACGAGATGGCCGAGCCGATGGCGAGCTATCTGGCGACGATCCAGATCGGCAACTACCGCAAGTACCGGGTCGGCGCCGTCGGTGAACCCGTACCGATGCACGCGGTCATCCCGCCACGGTTACGGGCGAGCTTCGAACACGACTTCGCGCGTCAGCCCGAGATGATGGCCCTGTTCACCGAGCGGTTCGGGCCGTACCCGTTCGACGACTACTCCGTGGTCGTCACCGACGACGAGCTCGACATCCCGATCGAGGCGCAGGGCATTTCGATCTTCGGTGCCAACCATTGCGATGGCAAGCGCGGCGCGGAACGTCTTGTCGCACACGAACTCGCGCATCAATGGTTCGGCAACAGCCTCACACTGAAGCGGTGGCAGGACATCTGGCTGCACGAAGGTTTCGCCTGTTACGCGGAATGGATCTGGTCCGAAGCGTCCGGTGGACCGACCGCCGATCAGCTGGCGCGGGCGGCGCGCGCGAACCTGGCGCGTCAGCCGCAGGACATCATCGTCGGCGATCCCGGACCCAAGGACATGTTCGACGACCGGGTCTACAAGCGCGGGGCGCTCACCCTGCACGCGCTGCGGCTGGAACTACGCGACCATCTGTTCTTCGAGCTGATTCGCGAATGGACCGCGCGCTTCCTGCATTCCTCTATTACTACGGAGGAGTTCGTCGACCTGGCCGGTCATTACAGCGTGGCGCCGCTGCGTGGGTTGTTCGCGATCTGGCTCGGGACCAAGCCGCTGCCGCAACTACCGCCGCTGGGCGGGCAGGCGCATCAGAACACCAGATAGCGCTGGGCCAATTCCTCGATGAACGGATCGTCGGCCTGCACCATCTCCAGCGCCTCGAGATCGTCGGCGACCGAGATGGTCCTGGCGTCGTCCTGCTCGGGGTCGGGTCCGTCCTGGGCGAGCTGACGCTGCAACTTCCGCCGGACTCTGTCTTTCAGTGAATCGCCCATATCTCCAGGGTGCCCGGTAATCAGCTCGCGAATCAGCGTCAGACGGGGGTGAGCCACGTTCCCCACGGCGTGTTGCGGAGCACGGTATAGAGGGCGAGCAGGCCGAAGAAAGACCACACGGTCACCGCGCTGAGCCCGGGCACGCGCCACCGCTGTCCGCGACGAGCGCGCAGGATCCAGTCGATGACGAAGACCGCGAAGGCCACGGTCAGGGGCAGGGCCAGCAGATTGCTGTGCAGCGAGTCGACGATGTTGCCGTCGGTGAGGTTGTGCATCGCGCGCATGCCGCCGCACCCTGGGCAGTACACCCCGAACAGCGCGTAAACCGGGCACAGCCCGTAGGAACCCTCGATGTGGGGGTCACGGAATTGCAGCAGGGCCAGCGTGCCGACGCCGAGACCGGCGGCGAGCAGGGGTGGCGTCATCCGCTGCCAGGTCGAGCGCGCGGTACCCCGGTTCGGGTCCGCGCCGGAAAACTCGGCCGTGACGTGCGTTTTGTCCACTCCAATACGGTAGCGGCGGCCGTCCGCCGCCGCCAGCGCGACCGATGCCCGATCGTGCCCATCCGGTGTAATTTTTCGCTGATTTCAGGCGATTTCACAATGTCAGCACGCTCGGTGACCCAGTTCACAACAAGTGGGACACTGTGACCCGCTAACACTAGCTAGCACCCTGGCTTGCACTGTACGGTGGCCTACGACACAAAGGAGTGCCGACAATGCTTGCGAAGTCGATGATGACGCTCGCGGCAGCGCGATCCATGGTCTCTCACCTCGAGACCGGCGCACTGACCGCACAGTTCCGTGCCGGGCTGCGTACCCGCAGTTTCGCCACCGCGAAATTCAACGCCCCCACCGTCGAGCACCGGGTCGTCCCGGTGACCACCGCGGACGGCGCCCAGCTCCGGGTCCACGTCTACGGTCCCGATACCGCCCCCACCCTGGTCCTCATCCATGGCTGGGCCTGCAGTATCGAATACTGGAACCCGCAGATCACCGCCTTCGCCGGCGAGTACCGCGTGGTCAGCTACGACCAGCGCGGCCACGGCGCCTCCACCCTCGGCACCGCCGCCCCCAGCGAACACACCCTGGCCGACGACCTGTCCGCGGTCCTCGACGCGACGCTGCGCGAAGACGAGAAAGCGGTCCTGGCCGGGCACAGCATGGGCGGGCTCACCATTCAGGCCTGGGCCAAGCATCACCCCGAACAGGTCTCCGGACGCGCGTCCGCCGTGCTGCTCGCCAACACCGCCAATGCCGCGATCCGCTGGGAAACCGACATGCTGCCGCTGCTGAACAAGCAGCTCACCGTCGCGCAATACCCGGTCACGCTGCTCGGCGCACCGGTACGGATGCCGCAGCCGGTCAGCGAGTCGCTGCTGTTCGCGCCGCTGCCGATCCCCGGCGGCTGGCTCACCCAGCAGGTTCTGCGCAGTCGCATCCTCACCCCCGAGGCCACTGCCGACGAGGTCGACTTCGCGATGGGCATCATCCGCTCCTGTCGCCCGATCGCGCGCGGGCGCCACGCTGCCGCGATGGCCGACATGGATCTGTCGGCGGGCACCGCCAATCTCACCGTCCCGACCACGGTGATCGCCGGCGCCAGGGACCGGCTGCTGCCACAGCGCCTGTCACGCCCGATCGTCGACACCCTGCGCCGCACCGGCCACCTGGCCGATTTCCACGTGCTGCCGCACGGCCACCTCAGCAATGTCGAAGACACCGACGCCTTCGACGCCGTTCTGCACCAGATCCTGCGCAGCTCCATGAACTCTCGGGCCACCCGCCGCAACGTCGCTGCCCGCTGACCCGAGCCAGTTCTCCTGAGACCGATCAACGGCGATCGGCTCAGGAGTAACCGCGAAGAAGGCCCCCGACCTCGTCGGGGGCCTTTCTCGTAGGTTCAAGGGAGCAGCAGACCCCAGTACAGTGCCCAGAGCACGAATCCTGTTCCACCGCAGACCAAGAGGACCCATCGGGTCCGCGCTCCGGCGCTCGCACCGGCGAGGGTGCGACGGGCGCGGGCGAGCACGAAACCGAGCGCGACCACCGCGCCGAAGGCGATCAGCTGCAATGCCAGCCAGGGCAGGGTTCGGCCGAACAGCAAGGGGCCGAACGAGGTTGCGCGGGTGGTGAGGATGTAGCCGAGCTGGACGATCGTGCCGAGGATGCCGATCACCGTCGTACACAACAGCACTCGCGCCGGCAGCCGATCGGGCAGTCGCCAGGAGCGGACCTTTCCGGTGCACGCGTAGCCGCCCAGCGCCAGGATCGTGCCGAACAGCAAGGTCAGCTGCACCGCGGTCGATTCCCACCATGCGGTGGGAGTCAGCGCCCGCACCGAATGCCCCTGTGCCGCAGGTTGATCCGTTGTCGGCGGTGTCGCGGAGCCGGGAAGCCCGTTGACCCAATCACCCATGAGCTCGCCATATCCCGGCGCCAAACCGGGAAGTTTGTCGAAGCCATCGGTGGTCGGTTGTCCGGCGTGCTGGGCGTTCGGGAGGGTGCGCAGCGTGTAGTTCGTCTTTCCGGCATGCTCGAAGGCGGTCTGGAAGCCGCGCAGACTGTCACCGGGTGGAGTCAGACGGTCCAGATCACCCCAGATCGCCAGGACCGGCTGGGTGATCCGCTCCAGCACCGGGATCGGGTCGTAGTCGGCTTGGGCGAACTGACCGGCCGCGACCAGCTGACGAATACCGTTGCGGGCCAGCACATCGACCATCGAACCGCGCACGCCCGCCGCACCGAACCGCGTCTCGTTCGCCCAGTTCTGTTGCGCGGCGGGTGCGGCCGAATTCGCGCCGATCGTGATCAAGAACGCCGCGTCGCCGGATCGCGACGCGGCGAGGGGCGCGACCCATCCGCCCTCCGACAGGCCCCACAGACCCACCCGCGCCGGGTCCACCTCGGGCCGATTCCGCAGTGCGGCAACGCCTGCCAGCGCGTCGTCGGCCAGGAGGGAGTAGTCACGGTGCGACGGCGTGTAATCCTCGGTGCGCTTGTCGTAGCGCAACGCGACGATGCCAGCGCGGGCGAACGCCTCGGCGACATCGTCGTAGTGCTCGCCGCCGCCGTCGCCCGATCCGTGGACGAGCACGACGCCCGGCCTGCCGGACGCGCCCGCCGGAGCATGCACGGTGCCCCCGGTGGTCGTGCCGTCCGAGCGGGTGACGGTGATGTCGACGGTGGTGGTGTTCTGCGCGTGCGCCGCCGGAAATCCGGTGACGACGGTGATCATGAAGGTGAGCAGGATGATTCGCCGGAAGAAAGAGAGCACGCCTAGTCCTAGTTTGCGGTGTTCGTGCGAGGTGCGGGGAAGGCGAGGAAGCGCGTCAGCACACGGCGGGCGCCCGGGCGATCCTGCGGGTGCGACTGCTGAAAACGCTTGAGCAGCGTCATGTAGCCCTCGAAGAATTCCTCGAGTTCGGCCGGCGTCGCGTAGATCGCGCCACGCGAGAAGGGCATCATGTCGGCCCACTCGCCCAGCTCGGCACGCTCGGCCTGGAAGCGCTGGAACATCTCGATGTCTTCGGCGATGTGCTGGGCGACAAGACCTTCCATCAGCTCGCGGAGCTCCGGTGACTGCTCGCGATCCATCCGGTAGCGCAGGTCCTTCGGCGGCGAACGCCACCACCGTTCCTTGCCCTTGGCCAGTTCGGGCGCCTCTTCGATGAAGCCGTGTTCGGCGAGTTGGCGCAGGTGGTAACTGGTCGCGCCGGTGTTCTCGCCCAGCCGAGCGCCCAATGCTGTCGCGGTGGCCGGTCCGTTCTCGGCGAGCGCGCGCAGGATGCGCTGACGCAGGGGATGCGCGAGCGCGCGCAGCGCTGCGGGATCGGTGATCTCTCGGGGCGGTACCTCGTCGGCCATAGTTACAACGTACTCTTTGCACAAATATCTGTGCAAAGAAATTTATGCAACATGGGGTCCGGCCCATGGCACTATCGACAGCACGCTCGTCTCTGGAGACGGAGGGTCCGTGTACGTCTACACCAATCTGTCCGCCGCACTGCGCGACGAGACCTCACCGCTGCGCGAATACCTGCGCGAACGGTTTCCCCACACCAGGGGCGTGCAGGCCGAGTACCGGCGCGGAGCCGGACCACTACTTGTCGACACCGGCGGCGCGAACCCGGCCACCCTCGGCGCCGCGTTCGACTTCGAGATCAGGTTCCTGCTGGTCCCCGAACACGCGCCGGTTCTGCCGCTACTCGGATTCTTCGGCCATCCGCGAGAGTCGGCCGTCATCGAGTCGGTGATCGAGACCGCTCAGGCCGCGGTCGCCCCGACCGCCACCGACGTCGACCGACTCAGCCGAGCCTGCTGGGCCCTTGCCCTGTGCACCGACGTCTACCGGCGCGGCCTGCTGCGCGAGTCAGCCCTGGACAACTTGCTCGAAACCGACCGCTTCACCCCCGAGCACCTCCTGGCCCTCGCACCCCCCGACGCCATCCGCCAACTCTGGGAACTCCGCGGCCTCGCCGAAGAACACCTCCTCCCCCACCTGCACCCCCCGACCTTCCCCGGCCCCACCTTCGATGCCTCGGTCCTGTGCAACGCCGACGCCGACCTCATCAGCGCAGGCCTGCTCCTCGACCTCAAAACCCACCTCGGCCCGAAGAACCAGCGCACCGGCATCCGCGCCGACTCCCTGACCTCCCACGCCCTCTACCAGGTCATCGCCTACGTCCTCTTCGACCACACCGACACCTACGCCCTCACCCACCTCGGCCTCTACTCAGCCCGCTACGCCCACCTGGCCACCTGGCCCCTCCCCGACCTCCTCACCACCCTCGCAGGCACCCCCATCGACATCACCCACGAACGCCGAACAGTCTGGAACCTCCTCGGCGGCCACTAGATACAGCAAAAGACCCTCCCCGGTTTCCCGGAAAGGGTCTGATGACCTCGGAGCCGCCTGGGGGAATCGAACCCCCGACCTTTTCATTACGAGTGAAGCGCTCTACCGACTGAGCTAAGGCGGCGTGCCATTTCGGCGACGCGAGTCTATCGCGGGAAGGGGTAGAACGCGAAAACGGGTGGTCAGGTGGTGCGGGCGGTGATGAGGGTGGCGGTCATGGCGGCGATGGCGAAGCGAGGTTTCACGTTGAGGTCGAGGGCTTCGCGGCAAGCCAGGACGGCGTCGATGCTGCGGAGCAGGCCTTCGGGGCGGACGTTGGTGGCGAGGTCGGTGATCTCGTCGGCCATGTCGGGGTGGGTGAGGGTGATGGGGGCGCCGCGGCCGGCGAATCGCATGGCCAGGGCGTCGCGGTACATGCCGGCGATGTCGATGAGGGCGCGATCGAGTGCGTCGCGGCCGGTGCGGGTGGCGCGGGACTTCTGGCGGCGTTCGAGGTCTTTGAGAACGCCCGCCGAACCGCGGGTGGCGGACGCCGAGCCCTTGCCGGTGCCGCCCGCGCCGAGAGCGGTGGCGAGTTCGTCGCGTTCGCGGTCGTCGCGATCGGCGCTCATCAGTTTGGCTTCGTCGTCGGCTGACTTCACCAGTTCGTCGGCGGCGGCGTAGGCGGCGCCGGGGCGCTCGGTCGCGGTGACCAGAGCGAGGGCACGCTTGCGTCGCTGGCGAGAGTCCTCGTCGGTGGCGAGGCGGCGGGCTCGACCGACATGGCCGCCGCTGATCGAAGCAGCCCAGTCGGCGGTCTTCGCGTCGAGTCGGTCGCGCTCGCGCAGGACCTGGGCGATCGCGGGAACGGTCGGTGTCACGAGGTGAACGTGCCTGCACCGCGAGCGCAGGGTGACGGAGATGTCCTCGGGGTCGACGGTGGGAGCACACAGCAGGAAGACAGTGCGGTCCGGCGGTTCCTCGACCACCTTGAGCAGCGCGTTGGCGGCCCCCTCGGTGAGGCGGTCGGCATCTTCGACGACCACGACCTGCCAGCGACCGGTGCTCGGGCGACGTGCCGCGATCTGCACGATGGCCCGCATCTCCTTGGTGCTGATGCTCAGCCCCTCGGGGATGATGCGCCGCACGTCACCGTGGGTACCGGCCATCGTGGTGGTGCAGGCATGGCACTGCCCGCACCCGACGGTCTCGGGATCGGTGCATTGCAGCGCCGCCGCGAAACACAGCGCCGCGACAGACCTCCCCGAACCGGGAGGCCCGGTGAACAACCACGAATGCGTCATCGCCCCGGTGACCACACCGGCCCGCGCCGCCTTCGCGGCAGCGGCCAGCTCGGTCTCGACCACGTCCTGGCCGACCAGTCGATCGAAGACACCTGCCACGCGCTACACCCTAGCCGCGGGGTCCGACAGGATTCACCGAGGCCGGGCGGGTACGCAGGCGAGCGATCAAACCTCTTCTGCCCCAGCGGATTTCGCGGCGGCCTTCTTGGCCGGAGCCTTCTTCGCTGCCGTCTTCTTCGCGGTGGACTTCTTCGCCGCGGTCTTGGTCGCCGTCTTCGTCGCCGTCGACTTCGCCGCCGCCTTCTTCGCGGGCGCCTTCTTGGCCGCCTTCTTCGCGGTCGTCTTCTTCGCCGCCTTCTTCACCGGCCCACGCGCCCGCCGATCGGCCAGCAGTTCGGACGCGCGTTCGTCGGTGATCGACTCGACCTCGTCGCCCTTGCGCAGGCTCGCGTTGGTCTCGCCGTCGGTGACGTACGGACCGAAACGACCGTCCTTGATCACCATCGGCTTGTCGGTTGCCGAGTCCTTGCCCAGCTCACGCAGCGGTGCCGCGGCCGCGGCCTGACGCCCGCGACGCTTGGGCTCGGCGTAGAGCTTCAGCGCCTCCTCGAGGGTGACCGAGAACAACTGATCCTCGGTCGCCAGCGAACGGGAATCCGTGCCCTTCTTCAGGTACGGGCCGTAGCGGCCGTTCTGCGCGGTGATCTCCTCGCCCGAGGTGGGATCGTTGCCGACCACGCGGGGCAGCGAGAGCAACATCAGCGCGTCGTCGAGGGTGATCTCGGCCAGGTCCATCGACTTGAACAGCGAACCGGTGCGCGGCTTGACCTCCGCGGCCTTCTTGGTCTTCTTCGCGGGCGCCGCGTCCGGTTCGGGTGCGGGCGGTTCCGGCAGCACCTCGGTGACGTACGGGCCGAAACGTCCTTCCTTGGCGACGATTTCGTTCCCCGACACCGGGTCGACGCCGAGCGAGCGCCCCTCCTGCGGCGTCGAGAACAGCTTCTCGGCGACCTCGGGCGTCAGCTCGTCGGGCGGCAGATCGTCGGGCAGGTTCGCCCGCTGCGAGATCCGATCCCCTTCGGGGTCATCGGGATTGATGATCATCCGCTCCAGGTACGGACCGAAGCGGCCGACGCGGACCACGACATCGCGGCCCTCTTCGTCGACGAACATCTTGATCGAGTTCACTTCGCGCGCGTCGATGTCGTCGAGCTGCACGGAGACCATCTTCTTGAGGCCACCCGACCGCGCGACCGAACCCTCGGCGCCGGATTCGCCACCGAAGTAGAAGCTGGACAACCAGTTTCCGCGTTGCTCGCGTCCACCGGCGATGGCGTCGAGGTCGTCCTCCATCGCGGCGGTGAAGTCGAAGTCGACGAGTCGACCGAAGTAGGCCTCGAGCAGGCCGACCACCGCGAACGCCACCCACGCCGGGGCCAACGCGCTGCCGCGCTTGTAGACGTACCCGCGATCGAGGATCGTCTTGATGATCGAGGAGTAGGTCGACGGGCGGCCGATGCCGAGGTCTTCCAGCGTCTTGATCAGCGAGGCTTCGGTGTAGCGGGCGGGCGGGTTGGTGCTGTGGCCGTCGGGAGTGAGCTCGACGGCCGTGACGCTCTGACCCTCTTCCAGTGCGGGCAAGCGGGATTCGGCGTCGTCGGACTGGCCGCCCGCCTCCTCGTCCACGCTCTCGACGTAGGCCTTGAGAAACCCGGCGAAGGTTATGGTGCGACCCGAGGACGAGAACACACACTCCTCGCCGGTCCGCGCGGTGCCGGTGATGCGCAGGGTCAGCGTGGTGCCGCGCGCGTCGACCATCTGCGAGGCGACCGTGCGCTGCCAGATCATCTCGTAGAGCTTGAACTCGTCGTTGTCGACCTTCGAGGCCAGCTGACCGGGCGTCATGAAGGTGTCACCCGAGGGACGGATCGCCTCGTGTGCCTCCTGCGCGTTCTTGACCTTGCGGGTGTACTGGCGTGGCGACGGCGAGACGTACTCCGCGCCGTAGAGCTGGGTCGCCTGCGAGCGAGCCGCCGCGATCGCCGACTCCGACAGCGTCGTGGAGTCGGTACGCATGTAGGTGATATAGCCGTTTTCGTACAACCGCTGCGCGACCCGCATCGTGCGCTCGGAGGTGAACCGCAGCTTGCGGCCCGCTTCCTGCTGCAACGTGGAAGTCATGAACGGCGGGTACGGCTTGCGCGTGTACGGCTTGGCCTCGGCCGAGCTGACCTCGAGCGCGGCGCCGTCGAGCGCCTCGGCCAGCCTGCGGGCATAGGCCTCGTCGAGCACGACGACACCGGTGGCCGACTTGAGCTGACCGTCGGAACCGAAGTCACGACCGGAGGCGACACGGTCGCCGGAGACCTGCACCAGCCGCGCGCCGAACGTGCGCGGGTTGGTCGAATCAGACTTCTCGTCGGGACCCGCGTCGAGCTTGGCGGCGATGTCCCAGTACCCGGCGGAGCGGAACGCGATGCGCTCGCGCTCACGCTGCACGATCACCCGGGTGGCGACGGACTGCACGCGACCGGCGGACAGCCGCGGCATGACCTTCTTCCACAGCACCGGGGAGACCTCGTAGCCGTAGAGGCGGTCCAGAATGCGACGGGTTTCCTGGGCGTCGACCAAATCGTTGTCGAGCTCGCGCGTGTCGGCGGCGGCCGCGAGGATGGCGGGCTCGGTGATCTCGTGGAAGACCATCCGGCGAACCGGGACCTTCGGCTTGAGCGTTTCGAGCAGGTGCCAGGCGATGGCCTCGCCCTCGCGGTCGGGGTCGGTGGCGAGGTAGAGCTCGTCGGCGTCGGCCAGCAAGCTCTTGAGCTCGGCGACCTTGGCCTTCTTATCCGGGTTCACCACATAGATCGGCTCGAAGTCGTGATCGACGTCGACACCGAGGCGGGCCCACGCTTGCCCCTTGTATTTGGCGGGCACGTCGGCGGCACCGCGCGGCAAGTCGCGGATATGACCCACCGAGGCCTCGACCGTGTAGTTGCGACCCAGGTAGGGCGCGATCTTGCGGGCCTTGGTCGGCGACTCGACGATCACGAGACGACGCAGGGGTCGGCCCTGGTCGGCTGAACTGCGGTCTCGTGTTGCCACCGGCGAACACCTTCCTTCTAGATCCGCGCGTCGGGAGGTCCGCTCGGTGCGCGGCTGGGGCAGACGGCGACGTTCGGACATCACCACCAGTGACGTTTATACCCTGCGCACTTGGGGTAGAGGCATTTGCGGCGTTTCACGACGCGGGCGCTGTCCTGGGCGATGGTACCCGGAAATGACTCGTCCCCCTCCTCCGCATGCGGAGGAGGGGGACGAGGCGTTGTTGTGTTCCGCAGCTCAGGAGAGCGCGCGAACGCCGGTGGCCTGCGGGCCCTTGGTGCCCTGGCCTACCTCGAACTCGACCTTCTGGTTTTCCTCGAGGGTACGGAAGCCCGTGCCCTGGATCTCCGAGTAGTGGACGAAGACGTCAGCGGAGCCGTCCTCGGGCGCGATGAAGCCGAACCCCTTCTCCGCGTTGAACCACTTCACAGTTCCCTGTGCCATTCTGTTTCCTTCTCTTTCTACCGGAAACGGCGGACAACTGGGTTCGTCCACCGGGCCCGTTCCGACCGCTGTACTGTTGGTCCCCCTGCAAGGAAATCCTGAGCACGGCGTTCGCAACAACGATCCTGCTGATGGTTTGGACCTTGGATCCGTCCCTCGAACACAGAAGCTTGCGACCGAGACCCAGTGAACCATGTCTCTGCGCAATTCGACAGTCGAGTTACCGACTATTTGCAAAATTCATGATCTTGCGAATGTGCAGGTAAGGGACAGATTGGGTGTATCCGTACTTTCGGTCTGTTTGCTTCTTGATAACCGAGTGAGCTTCCAGCAAACATGCTGTGACCCAGATCGCTACTGGGTTACGAAATCCCAGGTAGTGGTTGTCGCACACACACGTTTCACACTTCGCGTGTCGCGTGAGAGAAGGACTGGATGAATCCGACAGACCGGACCGAGGTCCGAGAGCACGATACGGGCGAGAGCTACGGGCGATCGTTGCTCAATCGTGTCCTGACCGAGGCGGCTGCCGGCGGCAACCCGTTGACCCACATCGCCGAGCTGCCCGCACGGCGCGCGCACACCACTGCGTGGCCGGAATGGGTGCCATCGGAGCTGGTCACAGCCCTGGACGCGCAGGAGATCACGCTGCCGTGGGAACACCAGACCCGCACGGCCGATCTCGCGGCGACCGGAAACCACGTCGTGGTGAGCACGGGAACCGCGTCCGGGAAATCGCTCGGTTACCAGTTGCCGGTGCTCACCGCGCTGCACGACGACCCCCGCGCCACCGCGCTGTATCTCTCCCCCACCAAGGCACTCGGCGCCGATCAACTCCGCGCCGTCGGCAGCCTGATCCATGACAATCCGCTGCGAGAGGCGCATCCGGCGAGCTATGACGGCGACACTCCCGCCGAGGTCAGACAGTGGGTGCGGGCCAACGCCCGCTGGATCTTCACCAATCCCGACATGCTGCACGTCGGGATTCTCCGTTCGCATCAGCGCTGGGCACGGGTGCTGCGCAACCTGCGGTATGTGGTGGTCGACGAATGCCACGCATATAGAGGGGTGTTCGGTTCACACGTCGCTCTGGTGTTGCGAAGGCTGCGTCGGCTCGCCCGGTTCTACGGCGCCGACCCGGTGTTCATCCTGTGCTCGGCGACCAGTGCCGATCCGGCCGCGTCGGCGAGCAGGCTGATCGGGGCGCCGGTGGCCGCTGTCACCGAGGACGGGTCGCCGCGCGGCGCCCGGACCGTCGCCCTGTGGGAACCGCCGTTGAGCGCGATGCGGGCCGGTGAGAACGGAGCACCGGTGCGGCGCACCGCGACCAGCGAGGCGGCCAAGATCATGGCGGCGCTGGTGGCCGAGGGCGCCAGGACACTGACCTTCGTTCGCTCGCGGCGCGGTGCCGAACTGATCGCGCTCGATGCCCGTCGCGTCCTCGCGGAAACCGCCCCCGAGCTGCAGGAACGGGTTGCCGCCTACCGGGCGGGCTATCTGGCCGAGGACCGGCGGGAGCTCGAGCAGTCGCTGTCGCAGGGGACATTGCTCGGCGCGGCGAGTACCAACGCACTCGAACTAGGCGTCGACATCGCGGGCCTCGACGCCGTGGTCATCGCCGGTTTTCCCGGAACGGTCGCCTCGTTCTGGCAGCAGGCCGGGCGGGCGGGCAGACGGACGCAGGGTTCGCTGGTGGTGCTCGTGGCTACCGACGACCCGCTGGACACCTACCTGGTGCACCACCCGCGAGCGCTGCTCGACCGGCCGATCGAGGCCACCATCACCGACCCGTACAACCCTTACATCCTCGGCCCCCAACTGCTGTGCGCCGCGATGGAGCTGCCGCTCACCGACGAGGAGGCGAGCGAATTCAGAGCCGACGAAGTACTCGCCGACCTCGCCGATCAGGGCCTGATCCGGCGCAGGCCGGGCACCCGCGGCGCGGGTGCGCGCTGGCACATCACCGCGCACACCCATCCGCACGACGACGTGGATGTGCGCGGTGGACTCGGCTCGCCGGTCGCGATCGTCGACGCCGAGACCGGACGCCTGCTCGGCACCGCCGACGCAGGCCGGGCACCCGCCACGCTGCACACAGGGGCTGTCCATCTGCATCAGGGCGAGACCTATCTGGTCGACGAACTGGACCTCGAGGGTGGTGTCGCGTTCGTCAACGAGGTGGATCCCGGCTTCACCACCAGTTCCCGGCAGATCACCTCGATCACCGTTCAGGGGGTGATCGAGGAGCGCGTGCTCGGCGCGGTCACGGCTGCATCCGCGCAGGTGGCGGTGACAAACCAGGTCGTCGGCTACCTGCGGACCCTGGTGACCGGCGAGGTGCTCGACCAGGTGGAGCTCGATCTGCCCGCGCACACCCTGCACACCAAGGCCGTCCTGTATACCGTCACGCCCCCGCTGCTCGCCGCCGCGGACATCTCCGACGATCAGCTTCCCGGCGCGTTGCACGCCGCCGAGCACGCCGCCATCGGCATGTTGCCGCTGGTCGCGGGCTGCGACCGGTGGGACATCGGCGGTGTCTCCATCGCCGAACATCCCGATACCGGCGCGCCGACGGTGTTCGTCTACGACGGCCAGCCCGGTGGCGCCGGGTTCGCCGAGCGCGGATTCGCCCAGCTCACGGACTGGTTGTCCGCCACGCTGAGCGTGATCCACAGCTGCGCGTGCCAGGACGGCTGCCCCTCGTGCGTGCAATCGCCCAAGTGCGGAAACGGCAACAACCCCCTGGACAAGGACGCCGCCGCGCGCTTGCTGGCCGCCGTTCTCGGCGAGCTGCGGGCTCATGGGGAGCTACCTGTGGATTCATGATGTCCGCACGCTCGCGGCGTGACCGGCGAGACACCGCACTCGAAGAATGTTGGTCACTCGTCCGAATTACTGCTGACCAGCAGCGATATGCCAGCCGACGCCCCATGTCCGAATAAAAAGGACCACTATTCTATTAACTGGCACATAGCCAACTGGAGCCACGGGCGCGATTACATCGTTTTTTTCATTTTTTTCTCGCCCAGATCAAAGAATGCGCATGAAATAGCGCATAAGCACTTCCGGTTAATTCGAATTGGTTCGGTGCGGAACAACCACCGGCCAGTGATAACACTTGCGCGTCACTCATTCTCTTCCACCGGACCCGCCCGTGCCGAAGCCTGCACAGTGCGCATACCGAACACTCCCGCTGACACATTCGCCTCGACATCTACAACAACATCCCACTGCGCGACCGAGCACCGCCGTACTCGAACCCCCATCCGCCGGGCGATCTCCCCGGCCTCCCCACATGCCGCCTCCGCGCTCTCCGCCAAGAGACCCGCCGCGGCCAGCGCGCCCAGATCCGCGGCCCCCTGCGCCCGATGCCGAGCCACCACCGCTACACCCACCTGGCCCACCAGCAACGTCAGGCAGATCAACCCCGCCAACGCCACACACACGAACGCCGTTGCCCCGCCCCCATCCGCCGTGAACCACGACGACCTACGATCCTTCGACCCGCACGGTTTCACCTCTCGAGCCGTTCCCTCCGCCGGCACCTACGCATCGCTGTCACGGATCCACTCCCGGCTCGGTGACGGCCACCGCTTCGGCGCGAAGGCGCAGGCCGGGCAGGAGTGGGGTGTTCGCGGCGACGGTGGCGACCACCCGATCGCCTTCGGTGCGGAGTTCGACGGTCGCGCCCGATGGGGCGACAGATCGTCCCGCGGTGATCGCGCGCGAGGTGTCACCCCGGGCAGCGAGGCGGGCGGTCTCGCGGGCAGCATCGGTGCAGCGGACCTGGGTGGATCCTGCGAGCAGTGCGCCGACGCACAGGGCTACGGCGCACACCAGGGCCGCGAGTGCGATGGCGGCCTCGACCGTCACCGCACCCGCGTCGGCCACGAGAGTGCCGGTGTCGCGGCGGTTTACACGCTCGTGTTGAGTGCCTTGTCGATGATGCCGGTCAGCGCGTTGACAATGCTGTCCCCGGTGACGACCCCGTAGAGCACGGCTCCGAAGGCCGCCGCGGCGATAGTGCCGATCGCGTACTCCGCCGTGGACATGCCGTCGTCCTCGAGCAGCAGACGCGTGATTCGAGTGCGGGCCCCCAGGTATACCGCGTGCGCGAACGTCATCGTGATCCCCTCTCTGGTTGCACCGCGCGGCCGATCCGCGCGGTGAAGTTTCGGTGGCCCCGTCGCAACCGGTCACAGCAGCCCACCGCCGCCGAGCACGCGGTCGGCGAGACCGATAACGACCGGCACGATGCCGAGGCAGACGAAAGCGGGCAGGAAGCACAGGCCGAGCGGGCCACCGATCAGCACGCCCGCGCGTTCGGCGCGCGCGACGGCAGCGTCCTCCACGGCTTCGCGGCGTTGCGTGGCGAGTTCGCCGACTGCCGCGGCCAGCGAGGCGCCGGAGCGCGCCGAACGACGCGCCATCCTGGCCAGCGACTCCACGTCATCGGCGCCCGCCGACCCCACCGCATCCGCGGCCGCCCGTTCCCATGCCGTCGCCGCGTCGGCGCCCAGCGCGAGAAGGTCTGCGGCCCTGAGCAATGCCGCCCGAAGAACCGGCGGTGCTGTCGGCGCGCTGGCTCGCGCGGCCGCGGCCATCGGCAGTCCCGCTCGGAGACACGCTGCCAGTAGATCGAACGCGGACGCCGACCCGAGCGGGTCGACCTTCGCGGTGTCACCTGCCGTCCCGGAGACGCCGGCCGTCGTCGGACCGAGCGCACGCACCCGTCGACTGACGGCCACTCGCCCTGGTAGCAACACAATCGCCACGGCCGCGATCAGCAACGCCCCCGGCGCAGCAGCACCATCCATCCCCTGCACAGCAAATCCCCTCCTCGAAGTTCGGTCCACACCCATCCACACCCCGATCCGAACTGCCCCATGCGGGGCACCGCGATCAGCGCGTGGTCTTGTTCTGTGATCACAGCTGTCCACAGGCATTCGGCGACTACTCCCGCCCTGCCGTCGGGCCGTGACGCACACCGAGTGAGGCTGTGCTCTTGCAGCGGCGCACATTTGTCCACAGGCCTTCACACGAGTTGTCCACTACCGCCGTCCGTTCGACACCGTCCGGTGCAGATCAGGCGGTGCTCTTACGGGTGATGACATCTGTCCACAGCAGTCCACAGCAGGCGAGGGCGGCGCCCAACGGGAGAAGTAGTTCCCCGGCTGGAGCAGCGAACAGGATGGTGAGCGGGGCAGCTCCCATCAGTTGTCCCAGGCCGATGCCTACCAGGGGAAGGCCGGCCAGAACGGTGGCCGATGCTCGGGCGCCGGCCAGTGCGGCTTCGGTGCGGTCGCGAAAGCGGATGCGTCCGAGTAGGTCGGACCTGGCGGCGGCGAGTAGTTCCGCCAGCGCCAAGCCGTGCTCTTCGGCCACCCGCCAGGCCGCGGCGACTCGCGACAGTTCCTCGGCGACAATCGAATCCGGCTGGACCCAACCGTCGGCTCCGGAACCACCGAGGCGGCTGCGGCCGGCACTGATCGCCAGTACGCGCGCCGCTTCGCCGCGCGACTCGGCTGCGGCGGATTCGGCCGCCGCGCTCGGGTGGGCGCCCACGCGGAGCTCCCCGACCACAGCTTCGAGGCCGGCCAGGAGGTAGCCGCATTCGCGCCGTCGTTCGCGGTCACCTCGACCACGCCGTTGACGGACCGCCACAGTGGTTCCCAGCATCAGAGCGGCCGACCCGACGCCGGGTCCGAACATGAACGCCGTGCACCCCAGCGCGATTCCTGCACACCACTCCACAGGCACGCGTTGTCGCGCAGTGCTCCCGCTCGGCGCGAACAGCCGGGTGAACCGCCGTTGACCGCCTGCCACAGGCAACACCAGCACCGCGATCGCGCAACAGAGCAACGCACTACCCATGAGGCCGCCTCCTCCACACCGAAACCCGCATCTCGTTCGCCACACTCGCCGGCGGCTCCGAGCTCTACCCGCGGCGATCGCCGCTCCGCCTCGCCGCCCGCCGACCACCGCCCGGAATGGCGCGTAGACCTGTGAAGCCAGTTGCCCGCCGCTGTAATTCGCTCATGGCGACACGAATCCCGCGGAGCCACCACCGCATACGCAACCGAGTTACTCATCCGAGACGCACCTCGAGCAGTCGGTGGAGTTCGCCGACCGCGGGAGTCGGGTGGTCGTCCGCCCGCCAGGCGGGGATGATGTGGACTCCCTCGAAATCACGGTGCAGGACCCCGATTTCGTGGAGAGCACGGGTACCGTCGGCGCGGCGCCGAACGTGCAGGACTACCTGGACGGCGGCAGCCAGCTGGCTGTGCAGGGCCGCGCGGTCCATCCCGCCGAGCGCCGCCAGTGCCTCCAGGCGCGCCGGAACTTCCTGGGGCGAGTTGGCGTGGACTGTCCCCGCACCGCCGTCGTGGCCGGTGTTGAGGGCCGTCAAGAGATCGACGACTTCGGCACCACGGACCTCCCCGACGACGATGCGATCCGGGCGCATCCGCAAGGCCTGACGGACCAAGTCGCGCACCGTAACAGCGCCTACCCCCTCGACATTGGCCGTCCTGGCAACCAGCCGAACAACATGTGGATGGACCGGAGCGAGCTCGGCGGCGTCTTCCACGCAGACGATTCGTTCGGCAGGGTCGACGGCGGCGAGCAGGGCCGAGAGCAAAGTAGTCTTTCCCGCTCCGGTACCTCCCACGACCAGGAACGCGAGGCGGGCGCGGACGATGTCGCCGAGCAGACGGCGGGCATCCGGGGGAATCGAACCGGCGGCGGCCAGCGCGTCGAGGCCCTGGGTCGCGGGGCGGAGGATGCGAAGGGACAGGCATGTGCCGTCGTGGGCGACGGGGGCAAGCACCGCGTGGAGTCGAACGCCGAACGCGTCGCCCAGCGTGGCTTCGGTTCCGGCGAGTTTGCCGTCGACCCAGGGTTGAGCGTCGTCGAGGCGGCGGCCTGCGGCCGAGGCCAAGCGCTGGGCGAGGCGGCGAACAGCGGCTTCGTCGGCGAAGCGGACATCGGTCAGCTCCAGGCCGCGGCCACGGTCCACCCATACCGCATCCGGCCCGGTGACGAGTACATCGGCGACCCGAGGATCGTGCAGCAACGGCTCCAGCAGCCCCGCACCGGTCATCTCGGTCTGCAACAGGCGCAGGGCCCGGAGCAGATCGGTGTCGGCAAGCACCCCGCCCGCTTCCGTACGGATCGCGGCCGCCAGCTGCGCGGCATCTGGCACGCCCGGATGCTCGGCGAGGCGCTCACGGACGCGTTCGAGGAGGTCGACGGTCACAAAGGAGGTCATGTCGCGCCGGCTCCGTCCATCCGAAGGGCCGCACGAGGGATGGAGCGCCGGGCGCTGACGGGGGTAGTCATCCCTCGGCTCCGACCATGGCGAGGACAGCGTCGGCGGCGTCGCGCAGGGGGCCGCGCCGGCGGATGCTCAGGCCACCGCGTTCGAGACGGGAGGCGAGGCCGGCCTGCCCGCGGACCGCGGCGAGAAGGGGCAATCCGAGAAGTTCGGCGACTTCCGCGCCGCGCAGTCCGCCGGGCGCGGGACCACGGACGACCAAGCCGCGGTTGGGGTTTCGTTCTCCGAGATAGGCCGAGACGACTTCGGCCGCGGCGATGGAGCGCAGTCGGGCCGGTACTACGAGGACGACCAGATCGGCGGCGTCGAGCATCGCGTCGGCCGCCGGGCCACGCTCACACGACACATCACAGACCACGAGATCTCCTGCGTCCCTGCCCGATTCGATGACCGCACGGACCGCCGCCGGCGCCAGCCCGACGAACGCGTGCCCCACGGAAGCCGAGTCGGGCCGTGATCGCCCCGGACCCACCCCGGTGGCGGGTCGCGCTCGGCCGCAGGACAACACCGCCAAGCCGGGAGCCCCGACGGGCAACGCGTTGTGCAGCGCCGCAGCCGACACCCGTCCGTCCTCGATGATCAGGTCCGGCCAGCGCAGGCCCGGCACGTTCTCCATGCCCAAGACCAGATCTATCCCACCGTCGAGCGGGGCACCGTCGATCAGCACCGTGTCGCGACGCACCCGACGCGCGGCCCCGCGCAGCGCGGTCGCCGCGGCGAGCGTGGATGCGCCGGCACCTCCTCCCGCGCCGACCACCGCGACGACTATCCCTTCACCCGTGCGGGATTCGGCGTGTTCGGCGAACTGTTCGACCAGTGCGACAGCCTCCGAGGGCAATGCGACAACACGTTCGGCACCCACCGCCGTCGCCGCTTGCCAGTCGGGCACGGCAGGTTCCCCCTCGGTGACCAGGACGACGCCCGCCCGCCGCGGGAATCCGCCGACGGCGGCGGCAACAGCGGCGGCGGTATCGAGGATGACCATGCCTGCCCCGGCCCACGCATGCCTGCCGACCGGCATCACCCGTTCCTCGGTGACGCGCTCGGCGGCCGCCGCGACTCGACGCACCTCCGCGCGCAGCCGTTCATCACGCACGAGCACGAGAGCGGGCGCGATCTGTGGCGGGCCACCGCGCATCGGGACTGGGTTCATGCGACTCAGCGTTACCGAGCGAGGAGTTCATCAACACCCCGAAAACACCGATTGTGGATAACTCGGGGGTGTGGAGAACTTTGACGATCGTCCTGAAAATAGAGGACGGCCCCAGCCGGGGGGGAGGAGGCTGGGGCCGTCGGGTTCAGCCCCGGGGGGTCGGGCTGAACGCGCCTGGACTAAGTCCAGGTGCCAGCAATACTACACCCACCCCCTGCCGCGGGCGCAAGTAGCATTCGCCGACATTCTTCGGCGATTCGCGCCGCCCGGCGTCCCCGGGGCAAACCCTTTTCCACGGTGCGGGCAGTCGATCCTGCGGTGCGCGCAGGTCGTGCCTATTCTGTTGACGTGACGCCAGAACGCGACCAGACCTCGCCTACGGACACAAGTCTCGGCAAAACGGGCCGAGCCCCGGTGCCGGGCGGGCGCGTCGCCGCGTTCTTCGACCTCGACAAAACGGTGATCGCGAAGTCGAGCGCTTTCGTCTTCAGCAAACCGTTCTACGCGCAGGGTCTGCTCAACCGCAGAGCCGTGTTGGAGAGCAGCTACGCACACTTTTTGTTCCTGCTTTCCGGTGCGGATCACGACCAGATGGAACGGATGCGGGCAAACCTCGCCAACATGTGCGCGGGCTGGGATGTGGAGCAGGTGAAAACCATTGTGGCCGAGACTCTTCACGATCTGGTCGACCCGCTGATCTACGCCGAGGCCGCCGATCTGATCGCCGATCACAAGATCCGCGGCCACGATGTGGTGATCGTCTCGGCCTCCGGCGAGGAGATCGTCGGACCGATAGCTGAGGTGCTCGGCGCCTCGCACACCGAGGCGACCCGGATGGTCGTCGAGGACGGCAAGTACACCGGCGATATCGAGTTCTACTGCTACGGCGAGGGCAAGGTCGCCGCCATCGAGAAGCTCGCCGCCGAGCAGGGCTACGACCTGTCGCGGTGCTACGCCTACTCCGACTCGGTGACCGACGTGCCGATGCTGAGCGCCGTAGGCCACCCGACAGCGGTGAACCCCGACCGCGCGCTGCGCAAGGAGGCGGCGAGCCGCGGCTGGCCGGTGCTCACGTTCTCCAACCCGGTGTCGCTGTGGTCACGATTCCAGGCGCCGTCGACCACCACTGTCGCCGCGACGGCGGCTGTCGGACTGAGCGCGATCATCGCCGGCGCGATCAGCTACCGACTGCTCCGCAAACGACGCTGACCGGCCGCTTGCAGCACGAATCTCCGAGCGACACGCCGAATTCATCGGGATTCGGTTATGCCCGCGAAACCCTTGATGTGAGTGCCATCACAGTGTAAGAATGGAGTCACGGAAGGACGGAAGGCCAAGACGGAGCCGGAAGAGAAGGTTTCGCCTCCCATCCCACCCTTCCCAGCACGGACACCAGGCACCCACGCGGAGCGCGCCGCGACAAGGCCGAAAGAGTTGTGGGCCTGCGAAATTCGAGCCAACGTCGGCGAACGCCTCGCACAGGTTGCGGGGATGAACCGGCGGGGCTGGGATGATCGCCGAGGCCACCGAACACAACCCACCCTGCACGCTTGGTAACCGGGTGTTCCGTGCTAGCGGGCGGTGAGGTCGGGCAATCGACAACGCCGCCCGTTTCGATGTGTACGGCCGGTTCAGCCGGCCGCCGCGTCGGCGATCGAGTTCGCCTCGCGGGCCCCGTCTTCCAACGCGCCCGCGCAGAACAGCACCCAGCCACCCACGCCCTCCGCGGTGCCCATACCGAATCCGGCGGCCGCGTCGAGGTAGGCCTGGCGGCGGCGCAGCCAGAACACTTCGGGCACGCCGAGGCTGTGCGGATCGAGCCCGCTGGATACCGCGACCAGTCGCGAGGCAGCGCGCGCGACGACACCGTCACCGGTGCCGAACGGGCGCAACGACAGCAGCTCGCCGTGCACGATCGCCGCGATCACCGGGGCGGGCGCCTTGCTCGACTGGACGGTTTGCGTGAGCATGTCGAGCCGCTCGGCGACGCCGGGAGTCGAGCGCGGGCGACCGAGTTCCTGCCCGTCGGTCACCAGGTCGGCGGCGGCGAGCAGGTGCAGCCGGGCCAGCGCCTGCAGGGGCGCGCGCCGCCAGGTGCCGACGAGATTGGTGAGCGCGTCGCCGTCGAGCGCCTGACCCACCCGCAACGCGCCGGCCAGCACCGGGTCACTGACCTGACCGTCGGCGGGCAGGTCGGTGCTAGCGCCTTCGATGGCCGCCGAGGAGCGGGCGGCCCGCACGGCGGCTTCGGCGGCGGTGGTCGCCCAGCCACGCCGGTTCGACTTGTGCCGATGCACGGCCGCGAGCGCGTCGCGCGCCTTGTCGGCGGCCTCGCGCACGCCGGGCAGGTCGACCAGGGGCTGGAGCGGATCAGTCACGGCATGGAGGTTACCGCTCGTACAGTGCGGCCCCCACGGTCACATACAACCCGCGCACCGTCGGCCAGCTGCGATCCGGCCACGGCACCTCGGCGAGCCGCTTGGCTGCCGGGGTCACCGCCCTGCGACGCCGCGCTTCCCGCTCGGCCAGCCGTTCAGCATCGATTCGATCCACCGGCGTCTCCAACCCCGCGATCCAACCCGCACCACCTCGGACGAATCCACGCTACGCCGATGAGCCGGGCTCTCGAAGGGTTTCGGGAGCCCGGCCGGCACCCTTACCCCGTGAGCAGCTCGCGACCAGGAATCGCCTCGAGCAATGCCCGTGTGTACTCCTCGCGCGCAGATGCGAACACCTCGTCCGTTGTGGCCGCCTCCACCACCTTCCCCTCGCGCATGACCAACACGTTGTCCGCGATCTGCCGAACAACCGCCAGGTCGTGAGTGATGAACAAATACGTCAGCCCCAGTTCGGCCTGGAGGTCGTTGAGCAAGGTGAGGATCTGAGCCTGGACCAGGACGTCCAGCGCCGAGACCGCCTCGTCGCAGACCACCATCTCGGGCGAGAGGGCCAGCGCGCGGGCGATCGCCACCCGCTGACGTTGCCCGCCCGACAACTCGTTGGGATAGCGCCGCAGCACCGACGCAGGCAGCGACACCTTGTCGAGCAGGTCACGCACCACCGCTTCGCGCTCGGCGGGAGTACCGATCTTGTGCACCCGCAGCGGTTCCTCGATCGTGCGGAAGATCGAGTACATCGGATCGAGCGAGCCGTAGGGATTCTGGAAGATCGGCTGCACCCGCCGCCGGAAGGCGAACGCGCCCTTGCTGTCGAGCTTCGCGACGTCCTTGCCGTCGAACTCCACGGTGCCCGACGTCGGTTCGAGCAGGCCGAGCACCATCTGCGCGATGGTCGACTTGCCGGATCCCGACTCACCGACGATCGCGGTGGTGGTGCCGCGACAGACCGTGAAACTCACCTCGTCGACGGCCACGAAGTCCGTGGACAGCCACGGCCGCTTGCCGCGAATCTTGAATGCCTTGGACAGGTTTCGCACATCGAGCACGGTGTCGGGCAGTGCGTCGGATGCCTTCTCGGCGACAGCCACTTCGACAGCCTGCGCGCGCACTTCGGCCCGCTGCCGCGACGACGACATCCGCGATGCCGCCAGCGACGGCGCCGAGTTCACCAGCTTCTTGGTGTACGCGTGCTGTGGATCGCGCAGAATCTGCAGTGCGGGACCGGATTCCACCACCTTGCCGCGATACATCACCACCAGGTGCTCGGCCCGTTCCGCGGCGAGGCCGAGGTCGTGGGTGATCAGCAGCACCGCGGTCCCCAGCTCGGTGGTGAGCTGTTCGAGATGGCCGAGGATCTGGCGTTGCACCGTGACGTCGAGCGCCGAGGTCGGCTCGTCGGCGATCAGCAGTTTCGGCCTGCACGACAGGCCGATCGCGATGAGCGCGCGCTGGCGCATACCACCGGAGAACTCGTGCGGGTACTGGTTCACGCGGCGTTCGGCATCGGACATACCCGCCTCGGCCAGCAGTTCCACCGCGCGTTCGCGGGCCGCGGCGCCGGTGGCGATACCGTTGGCCACCAGGGTTTCCCGGATCTGGAAGCCGATCTTCCACACCGGGTTCAGGTTCGACATCGGGTCCTGTGGAACCAGGCCGATGCCGTTGCCGCGGATGGCGACGATCTCCTTCTCCGACGCTTTCGTCAGGTCCTTGCCGTCGAACAGGATCGAACCGCCCGTGACCCTGCCGGTGCCGGGCAGCAGGTTGATGATGGCGTGCGCGGTCGTGGACTTGCCCGAGCCGGATTCGCCGACGATGGCGACGGTTTGCCCGGGGTAGACGGTGAGGCTCACGCCGCGGACGGCGGGGATCTCCTTGCCGTCGGAGGTGAAACCGACGTCCAGGTCCCGGATTTCGAGCAGGGGCTCGGGCGCGGATTTGTCGAGGCTCATCGGGTGCGCTCCTTCGGATCGAGCGCGTCGCGCACCGCGTCGCCGAGCATGATGAAGCTCAGCACGGTGATGGCCAGCGCGGTCGCCGGATAGAACAGGATCGGCGAGGTACGGATCTCGGTCTTGGCGCGGTCGATATCGGCGCCCCAGGACACGATGCTCGGCGGCAGACCGACGCCGAGATAGGACAGCGTCGCCTCGGTGACGATGAAGACGCCGAGCCAGATGGTGGCGACCACGATCAGCGGACTCGCCGAGTTGGGCAGCACGTGTTTCATCAGCGTGCCGAGACGCGACACGCCCAGCGCCTTCGCGGCGGTGACATATTCGCTGTTCTTGGCCTCGACCACCGCGCCACGCGTGATGCGCGCGGCCTGCGGCCAGGTGAAGGCCACCAGGATCGCGACGACCGTCATGATCCCCGCGGGCCGCAGCAGCTGCAGCAGCACGATCGCGGCCAGCACCATCGGAATGGCGTAGAAGATCTCGGCGATGCGCGAGACGATCGTGTCGAGCAGCCCACCGTAGAAACCGGAAATCGCGCCGAGGATGCCACCTACCAGCAGGAACAGCATCGCCGATGCGATGCCGACGCTCACCGACGCACGCGCGCCGTAGACGGTGCGGGCATAGACATCACAACCCTGCTTGTCGAAGCCGAACGGATGACCCTCGCGCGGGCCCTCCATGCCGAACTCCCCCAGGCACAACCGCGGGTCCTGGCTGGTGAACAGCGACGGCCACACCACCACGAGCATGACGAACACGATCAACACCACCGAGACCAGGAACACGGGGTTTCGGCGCAGTCGCCGCCACGCGTCGCCCCAGATACTGGTCGGGGTGCCCTGGTCCAGGACACGGTCGGTGGCGAGCACCTCCACCTCGTCGGCGGGGGCCACGAAATGCTGTTGCTTGTCATGCATAGCGGATCCTCGGGTCCAGTGCGGCGTAGAGCAGGTCGATCACGAGGTTGACGATCAGGAACACCACCACCAGCACCGTCACGAACGACACCACCGTGGGTGGCTCGCCGCGGATGATCGCCTGGTACATGGTGCCGCCGACGCCGGGAATGTTGAAGATGCCCTCGGTGACGATCGCACCCGCCATCAACGCGCCGAAATCGGCGCCGAGAAAGGTGACGACCGGGATCATCGAATTCCGCAGAATGTGCACGCGCACCACGCGTCGGCGCCCGAGCCCTTTGGCCGTCGCCGTGCGAACGAAGTCGGCGGATTTGTTCTCCGCCACCGAGTTTCGGGTCAGCCGCAGCACATAGGCGAACGACAGCGAGCCGAGCACGAACGCGGGAACGATCAACTCGCTCAGGCTCGCTTTACCCGTGACAGTAACCGGGGCGATCCCCCATTTCACACCCAGAAAGAATTGCGCGAGATAACCGACGACAAACACCGGCAGCGCGATGATCACCAGGCTCGCGATGAGCATTGTCGAATCGAAGAGCTTGCCCTTTCGCAACCCGGCGATCATGCCGAACAAGATGCCGAAAAGACCTTCGATGAACACGGCGAGAAACGCCAGCCTGATGGTGATCGGGAAGGCGCGTTCGAGTTCTTCGCGGACCGGTCTACCCGAGAACGAGGTGCCGAAATCTAAAGTCAGAATTCCCTTCAAATAATGCAGGTACTGCACGATGAAAGGCTGATCGAGGTGATACCGGGCGCGCAGTACCGCCTCGGCGGCCGGCGTCAACTGTTTCTCGCCGGCCAGCGCCTTGATCGGGTCACCCGGAATCAGAAAGACCATTGCATAGATGAGCAGCGTCGCGCCCAGGAATACCGGGATCATCTGGAGCAGACGCCGAACTACGTACCAAGCCATCGTTTCCTCCGAAAACGACCGGGGCCGAGCCACTTCGCAGTGGCCCGGCCCAGCTGTCGAGTTCTATTTCTCGATGTTCTCGAAGTCGAACAGGCCGTTCCAGGTGAGCTCGGCCTTGGTGACCTTGTCCGAGCGGCCCGCGTTGGCGACGTAGTCGAACACTGGGATGTCCGCCATCTCCTTGATCATGATCGCCTGCGCTTGCGCGATCAGCTTGTAGGAATCCGCCTGTGTGGGGGCGGCGAGGGCGGCGTTGAACAGCCGGTCCACCTCGGGATTGTTGTAGTTGACGTTGTTGGTCTCGGAGAAGCTGTAGTACTGCGAACTGAGGAACTGCATCATCGTGGGGTAGTCGCCCTGCCAGCCATAGCGGAACGCGGTACCGATCGTCTTGGCGTTCACCGCGTCGCGAATGTTCTTGAACGTCGGCATCGGGTTGGCGACCGCGTCGATGCCGAGGGTGTTCTTCACGCTGTTGGCGACAGCTTCGATCCAGGCCTGGTGGCCGCCGTCGCTGTTGTAGGTGATCTGGTACTGACCCGACCACGGCGATATCGCGTCGGCCTGCGCCCACAGTTTCTTGGCCTGGTCGGGGTTGTAATCGAACACTTCCGCACCCGGCAGGTTCGCGTCGTAGCCGGGCAGGGTCGCGGCGGTGAAGTCGCGCGACGGCGTGCGCGTGCCGTTGAAGATCTTGTCGATGATCTGCGGGCGGTTGATCGCCATCGAGATGGCCTTGCGGCGCAGAATGCCTTCCTCGCCACCGAAATGCGGCACGGTGGTCTGGATGCCGATGTGCTGGTTCTGCGCGGTCGGCTTGGTGATGGCACGGTCGCCGAGATCGCTCTCGTACGTGGTGATCGCGCTGTCGGGAATGGTGTCGAGTGTGTCGAGATTTCCGGCCTGCAGATCCGCGTACGCGGTGTCGTAGGACTGGTACATCACGAATCGCAGGCCCTTGTTCTTGGCCGGGCGGCCACCGGGATAGTCCGGGTTGGGCGTGAGATCGATCTTCACGTTGTGTTCCCACGAACCGAACGCGTAGGGACCGTTGCCGATCGGCTTCTCACCGAACGCCTTCATATCCTTGAAAGCGGCATCGGGCAGCGGATAGAACGGCGCGTAGCCGAGCGCGCTCTCGAAGTCGATCGAGGGCGACTTCAACTCGACGGTGAAGGTGCGATCGTCGACAACCTTCAAGCCCGACATCGTCTTGACGGTGGGATTCTCGGCACTCACCTCGTCGAACCCGGCAATCGGGCTGTACACGTAGCTCTGCAGCTGCGCGTTGTCGGCGAGTGCGCCGTAGTTCCACGCGTCGACGAACGATTTCGCGGTGACCGTGGTGCCGTCGGCGAACTTCCAATTCGGCTTGATAGTGATCTTGTACGACTTCCGATCAGCCGTCTCGATCTTCTCGGCCACCTCGTCGTGGGCCTCACCGCTGGCGTCGTAGTACTTCAGCCCGGCGAACAAACGGTCGACGACACGGCCGCCCATGTTCTCGTTGGTATTGCTGGGCACCAACGGATTCTGCGGCTCGCCCGCATTGGTGGTGACGATGCTCGAATCAGCACTGTCGTCGGACGAGCACGCGGTGAGACCGAGGCTTGTGGCCGCCAGTCCCGCCGCGACCAGCGCGGTCGCTCTGATGAATCTCAACGCTCTCTCCCGGTTCAATTCCGTGGCTAACGGTCGGAGGTTAGCGGCTCCGGCTGGATTTTTCAGCGATCCGAGCCATTTTCAGTTCACATGTATCAGTACGGTTACTCGCTGGAAACGCAGGAAAAATTGCCGAGCCCCTCGCTCTCGGCAGAAAAATATGAACAAATATCGGGAACGCTCAGCTGAACCGTTGAGTAAAAACGATAGCTCGCGACCGTCCGGTCTGTCCGGCGAAGTCATCGGATGAACTAGCCCTATTGACCGCCGCGAAACATCGTCACGACAACGGGACACGCCGTCGCGGGTCAGTTGGCTACTGTCTAGACAGCTGGGCCGCACCCCGGCGACCGACCCGACCGCACCAGGCATGTGAGGCTGAACCGACGTGACCGAAACTGCTGCAGGACACCAGGACTCGTTTCCGCCCAGTGCGGAATTCGCCGCCGCCGCCAACGCGGACGCCACGCTCTACGACCGTGGCGAGACCGACCGCGACGGCTTCTGGGCCGAACAGGCCAACCGGCTGCACTGGCACAAACCCTTCACCGAAGTACTCGACTGGACCGACGCGCCGGTCGCGCGCTGGTTCGGCGACGGCGAGCTCAACGTCGCCTACAACTGCGTCGACCGCCACGTCATCGACGGGCACGGCGATCAGGTCGCTATCCACTGGGAAGGCGAACCCGGCGACTCGCGCGACATCACCTACCGCGAACTGCTGGAGGAGGTCTCGCGAGCGGCGAACTATCTGACCGAGCTCGGACTGGCGGCAGGCGATCGCGTCGCGATCTACATGCCGATGGTGCCCGAGGCGATCGTGTCGATGCTGGCGTGCGCGCGGCTGGGACTCACGCACTCGGTGGTGTTCGCGGGCTTCTCGCCGAGCGCGCTGCGCCAGCGGGTCGACGACGCCGAGGCCCGACTGATCATCACCACCGACGGACAGTGGCGGCGCGGCAAGCCCGCACCGCTCAAGGAGGCCGTCGACGAGGCGCTGGCCGCCAAGGGCGACGTGCCGTCGTCGGTGGAGCACGTGCTCGTGGTGCGCCGGGTCGGCACGGAGGTGCCGTGGACCGACGGTCGCGATCTGTGGTGGCACGAAACCGTCGCCGCCGCTTCACCTTCCCACGACGCACAGCCCTTCCCCGCCGAGCACCCGCTGTTCATCCTCTACACCTCCGGCACCACCGGAAAACCCAAGGGCATCCTGCACACCACCGGCGGATACCTCACCCAAACCGCCTACACCCACCACAACGTCTTCGACCACAAAGCCGGAGACGACGTCTACTGGTGCACCGCCGACATCGGCTGGGTCACCGGACACAGCTACATCGTCTACGGCCCCCTCGCCAACCGCGCCACCCAGGTCGTCTACGAAGGCACCCCCAACTCCCCCGACGAACACCGCCACTTCCAGATCATCGAGAAGTACGGCGTCACCATCTACTACACCGCACCCACCCTGATCCGCACCTTCATGAAATGGGGTCGTGAGATCCCCGACGCCCACGACCTGAGCACCCTGCGACTGCTCGGCTCCGTCGGCGAACCCATCAACCCCGAAGCCTGGCGCTGGTACCGGGAAGTCTTCGGCGCGAACAAGACTCCCATCGTCGACACCTGGTGGCAGACCGAGACCGGCGCCATCATGATCGCGCCACTGCCCGGCGTCACCGCGGCCAAACCGGGCGCCGCGATGGGCCCGCTGCCCGGCATCTCCGCGACGGTCGTCGACGAAGAGGGCAAACCGGTGCAACTCGGTGAGACCGAGGCCAACGGCTACCTCGTGCTCGACAAGCCGTGGCCGTCGATGCTGCGCGGCATCTGGGGCGATATGGATCGCTACCGCGCCACCTACTGGGAGCGCTACGCCGAGCAGGGATGGTACTTCGCCGGCGACGGGGCCAAGCTCGATGCCGACGGCGACCTGTGGGTGCTCGGCCGGGTCGACGACGTCATGAACGTCTCCGGACACCGCATCTCCACCGCCGAGGTCGAGTCCGCGCTGGTGGGGCATCCAGCCGTCGCCGAAGCGGCGGTGGTCGGCGCCACCGACGCGACCACCGGACAGGGGATCGTCGCGTTCACGATCCTCACCGGCGAGGCCGCGGCGTCGGCGGGGCCCGACCTGGTCGCCGAGCTGAAGGCGCAGGTGTCCAAGGAGATCAGCCCGATCGCGCGGCCACGCGAGATCCACATCGTGCCGGAACTGCCCAAGACCCGCAGCGGCAAGATCATGCGCAGGCTGCTGCGCGATGTCGCCGAAGGGCGCGAGCTCGGCGACACCTCCACGCTGGTCGATCCGGGCGTTTTCGAGGCCATTCGCACCGGGAGCAACTGACGCGCACCGGCCGGTGACCTCAAATGTCACCGGCCGGGTCCGTTAGGATCGAGTAAAGGTGTGCCGGGAAGTCTGGTCGGCATGCGGTCGTGAATCGGAGTCGATGAGCGCCCGCAGTTCCGTCGACCTCTGCCGGAAGGCTTGCCCTTGATCACGCGCGTCCGCTCCGAGCTCACCCGCTATCTCCGCACCGAAACCGTCGGCGGTGCGCTGCTGCTCGTGGCCGCCGCGGTGGCCCTGATCTGGGTGAACTCGCCGTGGGGCGCGAGCTACCAGACGATGATCGACACCCGCCTCGACATTCCCGCACTGCACCTCGACCTCACCCTGGCCGATTGGGCCAAGGACGGTCTGCTCGCGATCTTCTTCTTCGTGGCCGGGCTCGAGCTCAAACGCGAGTTCGCCGTCGGCGAGCTACGCGACCCGAAACGGGCCGCGCTGCCGGTCATCGCCGCGGTGGGCGGTGTGATCACCCCGGCCGTGATCGCGCTGGTGGTGGGCCACGGCGTACCCGGCATGGACAAGGGCTGGGCCATTCCCGTCGCCACCGATATCGCCTTCGCGCTCGCGATCCTGGCGATGACCGGTTCGCGGATCCCCACCAGTGCGCGGGTGTTCCTGCTGAGCCTGGCCGTGGTCGACGATCTGCTCGCCATCATTCTCATCGCGGTGCTGTTCACCGCCTCGCTGTCGCTGCTGTGGCTGGCCGCCGCCTTCGCCTGCTGCGGGGTGTGGGCACTGGCCCAGAAGCTGCGCCTGCACACGCCGCTGTTCTATATTCCGGTCGCGCTCGTGTGCTGGTACGCGCTGCACGAGGCGGGCATCCATCCGACGCTGGCCGGCGTCGCACTCGGGTTGCTCACCAGGGTCCGCAAGGATCCCGGCGAGAAGATCGCGCCCGCGACGCACCTCGAGCATGTGGTGCAACCGATCTCGGCCGGCTTCTGCGTACCGGTGTTCGCGCTGTTCGCCTCCGGTGTGCCGCTCAACGGCGCAGTGTTCGGATCACTGTTCACCGACCGGCTCGCGCTGGCGATCATCCTCGGGCTCTTGCTCGGCAAAACCATCGGAATCTTCGGTGTGAGCTGGGTCGTTATCAAACTCGGCTGGGCGAAACGCCCAGCCGGACTGGAGTATCGCGACATGTTCGCCCTGTCGGTACTCGGCGCGATCGGGTTCACCGTTAGCCTTCTCGTGGCGGAACTCGCGCTCGCCGACGTCGGCGACGATGCCATCGATCTTGCCAAGGCCGCCGTTCTGGTGACCTCGATGGCAGCATCGCTGATCGGATCGGCGCTACTGTTGCGCCGAGGACGTGTGCACCAGGCGCGCCGCGATGCAGACCAGTTACCACAGGGAGAAGGGTCGACGAAGTGAGTTACACCCAAGGCGGAAATGACGGTCGGACGGTCACTTCGATCCCGTTGACCGACGCCAATCCGCCCGGATCGGCGAGCATCGGCAGCCTCGTGCGCGATGCCACCGAGCAGATGTCGACACTGGTGCGCGCCGAGGTGGCGCTGGCCAAGGCCGAGGTCACCGGTGAGATCAAGAAGGGCCTCACCGGCAGCGTCTTCTTCATCCTCGCGCTGACAGTGCTGCTGTTCAGCTCGTTCTTTTTCTTCTTCTTCCTCGCCGAGCTGCTCGACATGTGGCTGTGGCGCTGGGCCGCGTTCCTGATCGTGTTCCTGCTGATGGTGCTCACCACTGTCCTGCTGGCCTTGCTCGGCTGGCTCAAGGTACGGAAGGTGCGCGCGCCGGAGAAGACGATCGGTTCGCTCAAGCAGGCCGCCGAGGTGCTGCCCGCCGCGTTCACCCACCGCGATGCGGCCGACGCGCACGCGGCCATCGGATCCAGTGGTGCGGGCGCCACTTCGCTGGAGAAGTCGAGCAACCGATGACGCGCCGGGCGGGCCCGGTCGCAACAGCCGGACCCGCCCACTAGGCTCGATCGGCGTGTCGTCCAATTCATTCCCGGATCCCTCCAGTGTCCGTTTCGACGGACCGTGGACCCACCGGGACGTGCACGCCAACGGAATCCGCTTCCACGTCGTCGAAGCAGTTGTCGCCGAAACCGACGGTGCGGACCGCCCCGAGGCGCCCCTGGTGCTGCTGCTGCACGGTTTCGCCGATTTCTGGTGGTCGTGGCGGCATCAGCTGACCGCGCTGGCAGGCCACGGGTATCGCACCGTCGCCGTCGACCTGCGCGGCTACGGCGATACCGACAAACCACCGCGTGGCTACGACGGCTGGACCCTCGCAGGCGACATCGCCGGCCTGGTCCGGGCGCTCGGGCACACCGAGGCCACGCTCGTCGGCCACGCCGAAGGCGGACTGGTCTGCTGGGCCACCGCGGTGCTGCATCCGCGACTGGTCCGCTCGATCGCGCTGGTGAGCTCGCCGCATCCCGCCGCGCTCAAGAGCGCCGTGCTGCGCGATCCGGCCCAACGGGCGACCTGGTTGCCCGATTTCCTGCGGTATCAGCTGCCGCGCTATCCCGAAAACCTGCTCACCCGACGTGGTGGCGCCGAGGTGGAGCGCCTGCTGCATGATCGGGTCGGTGAATCCTGGTCGCGCACTGCGGAATTCGTCGAGACCGCGTCGCGGATGCGGCATGCCATCCGGATACCGGGGGCCGCGCACAGTGCGCTGGAGTATCAGCGCTGGGCGTTTCGCAGTCAGTGGCGACCGGACGGTAAGCGGTTCATGGCCACGATGCGCACCCCGATCGACATCCCGGTGCTGATGCTGCGCGGCGAGCACGACTCGTATCTGCTCGACGCCACGTTCCGGCGCGGGGAGTCGTTATCGCCCCATCGGACGCTGGTCTCGATTCCGCGTGCGGGGCACTACGCCCATCAGGAGAACCCCAGCAGGGTCAACGAGGCGCTGACCGCGCACTGGCGCGAGCAGAACGGTGTGAACGGGTCGCCGCCGCACGACGACTTGGTTTCGCCGTAGTTTCGGAGCGCCGGCGCGCTCGAAATGGGTCTGGCCTTTGGGTAGGGACGTATCGGGTTCGACCGGGTCCGGGTTAGTTGGAGGCTGTGTTTTTGGAGCGCTGGCGCGCTCGAGCGGGGCCCCTGAGGCCCCGATCTTCCCTCCCTACGGGTACTCCTTCGTCGCACCCTTCGGTCAGTCCAGATCGGGGCGGGCCCCTTGGGGTACAGACATACCGGGACTACCGGGCCCAGGCGGTGTGCGCCGTGCGTCGACGTACCTCTGGCTACTCGGGGACTGGGTGATCAGCTCAGTACGCAGGCGCCCGTGTTGACGGGGGTGCTGCTCGGGGCGGCTGCGGCCAGTTCGGACGCGACCTCGTGCAAGGTGAGGACGTAGCCGGTGTCGTCGTCGGTGACCGCCGCGCCGAAGACCACGCCGAGGAGCTGGCCCTCGGCGTCGACCAGCGGGCCGCCGGAGTTGCCCGCGCGGACCTGACCGCGCACCGTGTAGACCTCACGTTCGACGGTGCCGTCGCGGTGGATGGTCGGGCCGGTGAGGTCGAGGGTCTCGCGGACACGGGCCGCGCTGGCGGTGTACGGGCCGCCACCGGGGTAACCGAGCACGATCGCGCTCTCGCCCGAACTCGCGGGCTCAGGGGCCTGGGGCAGCACGGGGGCGGTCAGACCGGGGACGGCGAGGACCGCGATGTCCTTGGACGGGTCGAACAGGACCACGGTGGCGTCGAGCGCACCGCGCGCGGTGTCGACCGACACGGTGTTGGTGCCCGCCACGACGTGCGCGTTGGTCATCACGCGTTCCGGCGCGACGATGAAGCCGGAACCTTCGAGCGCCCGCTGGCAACTGGGTGCGGTGCCGCGGATGCGCAGCACGCTCTGCTGCAGCGACGCCGCAACCGGGCTGGCCAGCACCGAGGGATCCGGCGGTTCGACGGCGGCGATCGGCGCTCGGCCGAACGGGCCGATCACATCGGGCAAGCCCGACGTGTCGAGCAGCTTGGAGAATTCGTTGGGAACCTTGCGCAACCAGTCCGGCGCGACCGAATTGACGTCGGCGAGCACCTTCGACCCGTTGATCGCGGCGGCGACAGCGGGCTGGGACGCGGTGGCCAGCGGCAACGCGAGCAGCCAGGCCGCGACCAGCACGGTCACCGCCTGCAACACCGCACCGACAACACTGTCCACGCTGCGGGCGACCGGCTGGCGGATGCTGGTGCGCGCGGCCCGGCCGAGCACCATGCCCGCCACCTCACCGACGATCACCAGCAGCACGATCAGCAGGATGCCGCCGAGTACCCGGCTGCGACCCTCACTGAGGTGCTTGAGGATGTGCGGTGCGATCAGAATGCCCGCGACGGCGCCCAGCGCGACGCCGAAGAACGCCAGCGCCGACGCCACCGCGCCCTGCCGCCAGCCGGTGGACGCCGCGACCAGCGCGATCAGTACCACCGCGATGTCGAGCCATACCGAGGCGGTCACAGGGTCATTCCGACCGCAGCCAGCGAGCTCTCCAGGTCACGCACGTCGCCCCGATCCCAGTTTCGTTCCCAGCCAGCGGATTTGATGATGCCGGCGAGAATACCGCCGGTGAGTCCCCACACCAGCATGCCGTCGACCTGGAACGCGGGGCTCTGGTAGCCGAGACTGCCACGCACCATGAATCTGTGTGCCGGATCGAGCAATTCGGTGAGCGGCACACGCACGACACGCTCGGTTTCGCCCTGATCGACGACGCGGACCGCGCTGGGTGCTCGCCAGTAGCCGAGCACCGGGGTCACGTCGAATTTCGACGGCGGAACGAACAGTTTCGGCAGCAGCGCGAACGGCTGGACACCGGCCGGGTCGAGTCCGGTCTCCTCGGCGGCTTCGCGCAGGGCGGTGCCGACCGGGCCGTCGTCGCCGGGATCCTCGGCGCCGCCGGGGAACGCGATCTGGCCGCGGTGCTGGCGCATGGTCGAGGCACGCTGAGTGAGCAGGACGTCGGCGTCGGCGGGCAGGCCCCCTGGCACCGACTCATCGGCGTCGGGCGAGCCGCCGAACAGCACGAGGACAGCTGCCTGGCGTGGCCTGCCGGTGATCGACATGGCCCGGCGCAGGGCGCGGGATGTAGCGAGCGTGTCGTCGGCGTCGGGGCCGCCGGATCTGATCGCGGTGCGCAACCACGAGGGAACGCCGGAATCGTCGAGCCTCGCTACATCGTTCACGCCATCGCCTTCGATCCACACGCCACTGTTACGTCCTCTGTCATACCGTGACCCCGAGCTTCGCGGATACCGTATCCGCGATGTCGGCCACGTCGGCAAACGTACGCACCTCCACGCTCGCGATGGTGCCGTCGGCCCGCACGAGCACCGAGACGGGCAGCACCGCGGGCGCACCGACCGCACTGCGCACGGCGGCCTGCGGATCCTCGACGCCGGGCAGGGTGATGCCGAGTCCGGTCAGCCGAGACAGTGCCTTCGCCTCGTCGGGATCGCTGTGCACGGTCATGACCGTGAGTGCCGAGCCCGCCCGCTGCGCGAACTCCTGTAGATGCGGCAACTCGGTGGCGCAGGGTCCACACCAGTAGGCCCACAGGTTGAGCAGCGCGGGCTTTCCGGCGAGCGCCGCGGCGAGATCGACGGGCGTGCCGTCCGCCAGACAGCTCACCTGGAGACCGGCCAGCGGCCCCGATCCGGATGCGGACGCGGGCGACGGGCAGGGTTGGGACCCCGCCGCCGCTCGTTCCTCGGCCGACACGCCCGATGTCTGTTGCGATGTCTGCGCAACGACGCCGGTGGTCTGCGAACCCTCACGCGGCCACAGCGCCACCGTGGCGGCGACCACCAGGATCACCGCGGCGAGTACCCAGCGCACAGCGGGCCGCCGTAGCAGCGAGGCTTCGCTCACAGGCCGACCATGTTCAGCAGGTGATCGCGCTCCGGGCCCTTCACCAACTCCGCGGCCACCGCCGGGTCGGTGGGGCCGAGCCCGAACGACGGGCAGTCGCCGGCGAGCATGCACGCGCCGCAGGCCGGCTTGCGCGCATGGCACACCCGACGCCCCTCGAAGATCACCCGGTGCGAGAGCATCGTCCAGTCCTTGCGCTCGAACAGCGCGCCGACCGCGTGCTCGACCTTGACCGGATCCTCCTCGTCGGTCCACTTCCAGCGACGCACCAACCGGCCGAAATGGGTGTCGACGGTGATACCGGGCACATCGAACGCGTTGCCGAGGATGACGTTGGCCGTCTTGCGCCCGATCCCGGGCAATTTCACCAATTCGTCCAGAGTGTGAGGCAATTCACCGTCGTATTTTTCGACCAGCGCCTGGCCGAGGCCGATCAGCGAACTGGTCTTGTTCCGGTAGAAGCCGGTGGGCCTGATGTATTCCTCCAGCTCCACCCGGTTGGCCTGCGCGTAGTCGTAGGCACTGCGGTACTTCGCGAACAGGGCGGGAGTGGTGAGGTTCACCCGGACGTCGGTGCACTGGGCGGACAGGATCGTCGCGACGGCCAGTTCCAGCGGCGTGGTGAAGTCGAGCTCGCAGTGCGCGTCGGGGAACGCCGCGGCGAGCGTGCGGTTCATCCGGCGGGCGCGCCGGACCAGTCCGATCCGCGTTTCCGCAGCTATCGCACGGTTCTTGCGTTTGCGAGCGGCCGAGATGCCGGTGGGTACGGCGGCCGAATCCGCTGCCGGATCGGCATCGCCGGCGGCGGCGGGGGCAGGGGAAACGGGCACCGCTTCACCATACGGAACCACTACGACAACATTGCCCGGCCAGTTTGCCCGCTGTGTTCCATCTGAGACCTGGACCGTGTTTACTGCCAGTCATGCAAGGACTCGCTGTGGTGCTCTTCCCAGTGCTGTTGATGCTGTTCGCGCTGGGGATGGAGCGGGTCGAGAATCGGCTCCGAAAGCTTCTCGAACCCGACGAAGAGGTTCAGCAGTACCTGGACAACGCCAGCAACGCCGAAGTGAAAGAGCTGACGAAGCTCGGCCTGCCCGCCGCCGTGGCGCGCGTGCGCAAGCGCCGTTCCCGTACCTCCGAATTGGATGTCGCACGGGCGAGCTAAACGATCGATTCTCAACGCGCAATCCACTCTTTACGTGGTGTCTGTCACTGCGGTGCCGGAATGCCGCGTAGACTGCGCGGTTGGTCGATTCGCTCGACCAGGTTCGCAAGCCATATCCCATAAGGAGCACATTCGTGGACGAGGCCCTCGCCAGAGCAGGCATCTTCCAAGGCGTCGAGCCCACCGCGGTGGCCGCGCTCGCCAAGCAGCTGCAGCCCGTAGATTTTCCGCGCGGCCACGTCATCTTCAACGAGGGCGAACCCGGCGATCGGCTGTACATCATCACGACGGGCAAGGTGAAGATCGGCCGGCGGTCCCCGGACGGCAGGGAGAACCTGCTGACCATCATGGGTCCGTCCGACATGTTCGGTGAACTGTCGATCTTCGACCCGGGCCCGCGTACCTCGACCGCAACCACGGTCACCGAGGTCCGCGCCGTGACGATGGACCGCGACGCACTCAAGTCGTGGATCGATCAGCGCCCTGAGATCGCTGAGCAGCTGCTGCGCGTGCTGGCACGACGCCTTCGCCGCACCAACAACAACCTCGCCGACCTGATCTTCACCGACGTGCCAGGTCGCGTCGCCAAGGCGCTGCTGCAGCTCGCACAGCGCTTCGGCACCCAGGAAGCGGGCGCGCTGCGCGTGACCCACGACCTGACCCAGGAAGAGATCGCCCAGCTGGTCGGTGCTTCCCGGGAAACCGTCAACAAGGCGCTCGCCGACTTCGCTCATCGCGGATGGTTGCGCCTCGAGGGCAAGAGCGTGCTGATCTCGGATTCCGAGCGTCTGGCACGTCGCGCTCGCTGACGTTCGAACACCTGCCGTCCCGGTATGACGGGACCGTTGATGCGTGTGGGCTCACGAGGAGAGGGCCTCGTCCACACCACCGCGGTTTCGTTGTGCCGGGACATCGGCCGTTGTCCGCCGGACATCACTCGATCGCCGACACGGCAAGCGCGTCGGCGATCGACCGGTGTTCAGTTCTGTTCGGCCCGCAGGTATTCCAGCTGCGCCTGCACGGAACTGCGCGCGGCGGGCCACAGGCGTTTGTCCACGTCGGCGTACACCTTGCGGACCACCGCGAGAGCGCCGGCGCCGGGACCCAGTTCGACCAGCGCGGCCCGCACCTGGTCGAGCCGCTCACGCCGGTGGTCGAGGTAGTACTGCGCCACCGGCGCCGCATCGGGGTGGTCGGGCCCGTGCGCGGGCAGCAATGCCTTACCCGCGCCCAGCTCACGCAGCTTTTCCAGCGACGCGAGGAAGTTCGCCAGCGCGCCCGGCGCGGATTCGAGCACCGTGGTGCCGCGGCCGAGGACCGTGTCACCGGTGAGCACCGCGTCGTCGAGCAGCAGGCTCACCGAATCGGTGGTGTGTCCCGGCGTACCGAGCACCGTGATCCGCAGGCCGGCGGCCTCGATCACCTCGCCGTCCACCAGCGGCACGACCGCGCCACGCAGATACGCCGGGTCCACCGATCGCACCGGCGTCCCGGTGGCTTTCACCAGGTGATCGATGCCGCCGGTGTGATCGTGGTGGTGATGGGTGATCAGCGTCAACGCGATCCGGCCGCCGGTGGCCTCGACGATGTCGGCGGTGTGTTTCTTGTCCTTCGGTCCCGGATCGACGACCACATAGGAATCGCTGTCCGGGCCACGCAGCAGCCAGGTGTTGGTGCCGTCGAGCGTCATTTGATTGGGGTTGTCGGCCAGTAGTACCGATGCCGTCGCAGTGACCGGCCTGACCTGGCTGTACGCGGGATGTTCCAGTGCCATGACGGCTGCCTATCCGACCTCGACGATCAATTCCACCTCGACGGGCGTGTTCTTGGGCAGTTCCGAGACGCCGACGGCCGAGCGCGCGTGCACGCCCGCCTCGCCGAACACCTCACCGAGGAACTCCGACGCACCGTTGATCACGATCGGCTGATCGCTGAATCCGGGTGCCGAGGCGACGAATCCGACGACCTTCACGATCCGCACCACCTGGTCGAGCCCGACCAGGTCGTGCACGGCCGCGAGCGCGTTCAACGCGCACAGCCGGGCGGCCTCCTTGGCCTGCTCCACATCCACCTCCGCCCCGACCTTGCCGACCGCCGACAATTCACCGTCGACGAAGGGCAGCTGGCCGGAGGTGTACACCAGCGAACCGGTGCGCACGGCGGGAATGTAGGCCGCGACAGGAGCGGCGACCGGCGGCAGGGTGACACCGAGCCGGTCGAGCGCGTCCTTCCACGCGGTGGCCACGGCTACTTCTGCCGCTTCAGGTAGGCGACGTGCTGTTCGCCGGTCGGTCCGGGCAGCACCGAGACCAGCTCCCAGCCATCGGACCCCCACTGGTCGAGGATCTGCTTGGTCGCGTGCGTCAACAGCGGCACGGTCGCGTACTCCCACAGGGTGACTTCACTCATGGTGTGAGTTTAGGGCTCACCCCGAACGCCTGGGCGAAACGGGTTATAGGCTCGGCGGCGTGGGAGCACCAACAGCAGAGCCGGTTTCGTCGGTTCCCGAACCGTCGACCGGATGGCCACAGCGCGCGGCCAAGGCCCGCTTGCACTACGTGACCGGCAAGGGAGGCACCGGCAAGTCGACCGTTTCGGCCGCACTCGCACTCGCGCTCGCCGCAGGGGGACGCAAAGTGCTGCTGGTCGAGGTCGAGAGTCGCCAGTCCATCGCGCAGTTGTTCGATCGGCCACCGTTGCCGCCCACCGAGACCCATATCGCCAGCGCCGACGGCGGTGGCGAGGTGACGGCACTGGCTCTGGACATCGAGTACGCGTTCCTCGAATACCTCGACATGTTCTACAACCTCGGCTTCGCGGGGCGGGCGATGCGCCGGATGGGCGCCATCGAGTTCGTCACCACGATCGCGCCCGGTCTGCGCGACGTGATCCTCACCGGCAAGATCAAAGAGTGTGTGGTCAGGGTCGGCAAGGACGGCAAACCCGCCTATGACGACATCGTCGTCGACGCGCCGCCGACCGGCCGGATCGCAGGCTTCCTCGACGTCACCACGGCCATGGCCGAGATCGCCAAGGGCGGTCCGATCGCCTCGCAGGCCGAGGGCGTGTCCAACCTGCTGCATTCCGATCAGACGATGATCCACCTGGTGACGCTGCTCGAGGCGCTGCCGGTGCAGGAGACCGCCGACGCGATCGCCGAGCTCACCGCCGACGATCTGCGGATCGGCACGGTGATCGTCAACCGGGCGGCCACCGCCGAACTCACCCCGGCTCAGCGCGACACGGCCGTGGCGGGCGAACTCGACACCGCCGCGGTCGCCGCCGACCTGGCGAAGGCCGGCATCACCCTGTCCGAATCGGACTTCGACGGCCTGATCGCCGAAACGGTCGACCATGCGATCGTGCTGACCGCACAGAACGCGAGTGCCGCCGAACTGGCGCAGATCGACGTCCCCCAGCTGTCCCTGCCCGCCCTCGGCGACGGCATCGACCTCGGTGGCCTCTACGAACTGGCCGAACAGCTATCCGCGCAGGGAGTCCGATGAGCGAGCACGTTTCCACCCCGCCCGCGCTGGATGTCTCGCAGATCATCGCCGACCCGAGTGCCCGCGTGATCGTGTGCTGCGGGTCCGGCGGCGTCGGTAAGACCACCACCGCGGCCTCGATCGCGCTGCGAGCGGCCGAATCGGGTCGCAAGGTGGTGGTGCTGACCATCGATCCGGCGCGCAGGCTGGCGCAGTCGCTGGGCGTGGCCGAACTGGACAACACCCCGCAGCGCGTGGAGCTGGGTCCCGAGGTGCCCGGTGAACTGCACGCGATGATGCTGAACATGCGCCGCACCTTCGACGACATGGTGCTCGAGCACACCAGCGCGGACAAGGCCGAGCAGATCTTCGCCAACCCGATCTATCAGACGGTGGCGTCGTCGTTCGGCGGCACGCAGGAGTACATGGCGATGGAGAAGCTCGGCCAGCTGGCCGCGCGTAAGGAGTGGGACCTGATCGTGGTCGACACTCCCCCGTCTCGCAACGCGCTCGATTTCCTCGACGCGCCCAAGCGGCTCGGCACCTTCCTCAACGGCAAGATGATCCGGTTGATCATGGCGCCGGGACGCGGTGTCGGCCGGATCGTCACGGGGGCGATGAGCCTGGCGATGCGCGGGGTGTCGACGATTGTCGGCGGGCAGATGCTCAAGGACGCCTCGACGTTCCTGCAATCGCTGGAATCGCTGTTCGGTGGGTTCCAGGACCGGGCCGAGCGCACCTTCGCGATGCTGTCCAAGCCCGGTACCCACTTCCTGGTGGTCGCCGCGCCAGAGCCGGACGCGTTGCGCGAGGCGTCGTTCTTCGTCGACCGGCTGTCGACCGAGAAGATGCCGCTGGCCGGTCTGGTGCTGAACCGGACCCATCCCGCGTTGTCGGAGCTGTCGGGCGACCACGCGCTGACTGCCGCCGACCAGCTGGCTGATTCGAACCCGCTGACCGCATCGGTGCTGCGCATCCACGCCGATCGGGTGTCGACGGCGGCGCGGGAGCGGCGGCTGCTGCACCGCTTCACCGGTGCGCACCCGCGGGTGAAGATCGTCTCGGTGACCGCGCTGCCCTTCGAGGTCTCGGATCTCGAAGCACTGCGCGCCGTCGGCGATCAGCTGACCGGTACCCCGGCTTCGGCCTGATCGATTCAGACAAATCCGCTATAGCTCACAATCCGGTAACACTCACCAACGGCGCCGATTCCGCAAACCACGCGGTCTCGGCGCCGTTTGTGATAACGGTCCGGTCTCGTCTGCTAGATAGCTACCTGGTGCTGGCGCTGGGCGTTGAAGAATTCAGCCCACGACGTCACGTCGGGATGCTGTTTGAGCAGCGCACGCCGCTGCCGCTCGGTCATCCCGCCCCACACACCGAACTCGACGCGATTGTCGAGGGCGTCGGCACCACACTGCATCAGCACTGGGCAGTGACGGCAGATCGTTGCCGCCTTGCGCTGCGCCGCACCGCGAACGAACAGCTGATCAGGGTCCACTTCCTTGCATCGCGCCTGGGCAACCCAAGCGATCCTTGCCTCGGCCTGCTCTACATCCAGTCGAGCGATGGGGGTTGTGATGTGCATTTGATGTGCCCCTTTGCAGTCCGAACACCGTTGTGCGGCGCTCCAGAATCGCGAGCGCGGATCACAGCAACCCAACTACCGCTGCGTCCCGCACCACATTCCACTTTGAGTGTTAGCTCTATCACACTGGGTTCTCAATCTAGGTAAAGGTATGGCGGTTACGCAAGACCGCCCCCCGATTTTTTGGTACGGGCGTCCATTCAAATCGGGCCAGAACCGCGCAGTAGTGCTGATCACCGGCGTGGCCGGTCGCGACACGCCGATGTGATCATTTTGTTGACACGCCCGAGCAACCCCCCTGGCACCGCCCGGACATTCCCCGTCGAGCAGCACAGCCGTGAACCTCACCACCCCACCCTCTAGTCTGGGATCGTGCCGATCACTCAAACGCTCGCGAGGCTGGCCGGCAGCTGCGCGCTGGCCGCCGTGCTTGTCGCTGGGCTGTTGTTCCCCTTGGCCGGTGGATTCGGATTCATCTCCAACCGCGCCGCCGACGCCGTCGACAATGTCTCCGCCGAACTGGTGGAGGGCACGGTCCCCGCCGTGTCGACGATGGTCGACGCGAACGGGTCGCCGCTGGCGTGGCTCTACGAGCAACGCCGCTTCGAAGTGCCGAGCGACAAGATCTCCAACAACATGAAGCTGGCGATCGTGTCCATCGAGGACAAGCGCTTCTCCGACCACAAGGGCGTGGACTGGCAGGGCACGCTGCGCGCGTTCCTCACCAACACCTCCTCCGGTGCCGTGCAGCAGGGCGCGTCGACCCTGGACCAGCAGTACGTGAAGAACTTCAACCTGCTCGTGGTCGCCAAGACCGACGCCGAACGCCGCGCCGCGATCGAGACGACACCGGCGCGCAAGCTGCGCGAGATCCGGATGGCGCTCACGCTGGACCGCGAACTGTCCAAGGACGAGATCCTCACCCGCTACCTGAACCTGGTGCCCTTCGGCAACGGCTCCTACGGCATCCAGGACGCCGCGCAGACCTACTTCGGCATCGACGCGTCCCAGCTCAGCATCACCCAGTCGGCGATGCTGGCGGGCATGGTGCAGTCCAGCTCCAAGCTGAACCCCTACACCAACGTGGCCGGCGTCACCGACCGCCGCAACACCGTGCTCGACACGCTGATCCAGAACATCCCGCACCGCGCCGAGGAGTTCCGCAAGGCCAAGGCCGAACCGCTCGGCGTGCTGCCCGAACCCAAGGGCCTGCCGCGCGGGTGCATCTCCGCCAACGACAAGGGCTTCTTCTGCGACTACGCGCTGCAGTACCTGGCCGAGGCCGGGATCAGTCGCGAGCAGATCGACAAGGGCGGCTACCTGATCAAGACCACACTCGATCCGGTGCTGCAGGAATCGGTGAAGCGTTCGGTGAACGAGCAGGCCAACCCCGACCTCGACAACATCGCCGAGGTGATGTCGGTGGTCGCGCCCGGTCAGGATTCGCACCCCGTCCTCGCGATGGCGTCGAGCCGCACGTACGGCCTCAACCGCGACGCCAACGAGACGCTGCTGGGCCAGCCGTACTCGATGGCCGGTGACGGCGCGGGCTCGATCTTCAAGCTCTTCACCACCGCCGCCGCGATGGAGAAGGGCCTCGGCATCGCCGCCCAGGTGGACGTCCCCGGCACCTACGCCGCCAGGGGCATGGGCTACTCGAACTCGCCGGGCTGCCCGGCCGACTCGTGGTGTGTCAAGAACGCGGGCAACTACCCGGGGTCGATGTCGGTGACCGACGCGCTGGCGACCTCGCCCAACACCACCTTCGTGAAGATGATCCAGGACGTGGGCGTCTCGGCCGCGGTGGACATGGCCGTGCGCCTGGGCATGCGGTCCTACACCAACCCCGGCACCTCCGGGCACGGCAACTCAAGCCTGGCCGACCACATCAAGAACAACAACATGGGCTCGTTCACCCTCGGCCCGTTCGCGATCAACCCGCTCGAACTGACGAACGTGGCCGCCACGCTCGGCTCGGGCGGCAAGTGGTGCCCGCCCTCGCCGATCAAGGAGGTCGTCGACCGCAGCGGCAAGACCGTTCCGCTCACCCAACAGGCCTGTGAGCAGGTGGTCGACCCGGGTCTGGCCAACACCCTCGCCAACGCGATGAGCAAGGACGACGTCAGCGGTACCGCCGCGGGCGCCGCGCGCGCGGCCGGGTGGTCGGCACCGATGTCGGGTAAGACGGGCACCACCGAGAGCCACCGCTCCTCGGCGTTCCTCGGCTTCACCAACGCGCTGGCTTCGTCGGTCTACGTCTACGGCGACAGCCCGACCCCCGGCGAGATCTGCTCGTTCCCGCTGCGCAACTGCGGCGCCAGCGATGCCTCCGGCCTGTTCGGTGGTAACGAACCGGCCCGCACCTGGTTCAACGCCATCAAGCCGTTGATGGACCGGTTCCCGCCGCCGGGCCTGCCGCCGGTGGACGACAAGTACGTCCGCGGCGCGAACAACTCCCAGGTCCCCGATGTGGCGGGCAAGTCGCAGGGCGAGGCCACCTCGATCCTGTCCGGTGCAGGCTTCCAGGTCTCCGCGGTGACGGGCGCCGGTTCGCAGGCCAAGGGCACGGTGATGGGCAGTTCGCCGAACGGCTCGGCCATTCCGGGCTCGGTGGTCACGATCTACATCAGTGACGGCACCGTCCGGGTGCCCGCGCCGACGACTCCCCCGCCCGCCGCGCCGGCACCGGTGATTCCGGGGCTGCCGCAGATTCCGCGCCTGCCACCGATCCCCATCCCGGTGCCGCGCTAGTCACACGACAAAGGCCGCCGTCCGATTCGGACGGCGGCCTTTGCTCGTTTCTACAGCCGGGCCTTGACCGCGGCGGAGAGCCGCGAACCGTCGGCCTTGCCGTCGGCCAGCGCGGTGGCCGCCTTCATGACCTGACCCATCTGCTTCATTCCCGGACGCTCACCGAGCTGCTCGGCCACCTCCGCGATCGCGGTGTCGGCGACCTGCGCGACCTCGGCGTCGTTGAGCTGGGTCGGCAGGTACTCCTCGATGATCTCTTCTTCGGCCCGCTCGTTCGCGGCCAGTTCACCGCGACCGTTCTGCTCGTAGATCACGGCCGCCTCGTTGCGCTTCTTCGCTTCCTTCTGCAAGAGCGACACGACATCGGCATCGGAGAGTTCGTGCGCCTCCGTACCGGAGACCTCGGAAGTCTGGATAGCGGCGAGCAGCATCCGCAGGGTCGCGAGACGCAGTTTGTCCTTGGCTTTCATCGCGGTGGTCATATCCGCGCGCAGCTTGGCTTTCAGTTCCGACATGCGGTTTACCGTAGTCGTTCGCTCAGTGGAGTCCCATCACATTTTCGTCGCAGCGAAAATTCCAGACCGTTTGTGCGGAAACACACGCGCCGATCCGGGAGGGGGTCGCCTATGCTGGGCAAATGCCCGTTATCTCGACGTCCGCTGTCCGCCGAACCGCGTTGGGAGCCGCCGGGGCCGCCGTCGCAGGCATCGGCTACGCCACGCTGATCGAACGGAACGCGTTCGTCCTGCGCGAAGCCACGATGCCGGTGCTCGCGCCCGGTTCGCCGACGTTGCGCATTCTGCACGTCAGTGACCTGCACATGATGCCGGGCCAGCAGCTCAAACAGCAGTGGCTGCGCGAACTCGACCGCCTCGAACCCGACCTGGTCGTGAATACCGGCGACAATCTTTCCCATCCCAAGGCCGTGCCCGCGGTGGTGCAATCCCTCGGTGCGCTACTGGCCCGACCCGGCTTGTTCGTGTTCGGTTCGAATGACTATTTCGCGCCGGTGCCGAAGAATCCGCTGAAATATTTCAAGAAAGATCACCGTCGCGTCTACGGCGATCCGCTGCCGTGGAAGGACCTGCGCGCGGCATTCACCGAGCGCGGCTGGCTCGATCTGACCCACACCCGGCGCGACCTCGAGGTGGCGGGCATCCGCATCGCCAGTGCCGGCGTCGACGACCCGCACCTGCAGCGCGACCGCTACGACACCGTCGCGGGCGCACCGAACCAGCTGGCCCAGCTCAGCATCGGTGTCACGCATTCGCCCGAGCCGCGCGTGCTCGACCGCTTCGCCGAAGACGGCTACGACCTGGTGCTGGCCGGTCACACCCACGGTGGGCAGCTGGTCGTCCCCGGTTACGGCGCGCTGGTCACCAACTGCGGTATCGACAAGTCCCGGGTGAAGGGTGCCTCGCAGTGGGGCGAGCACACCCAGCTGCACGTCTCGGCCGGCATCGGCACCTCACCGTGGGCGCCCTACCGCTTCTGCTGCCGTCCCGAGGCCACGCTGCTCACCTTGGTCGGCGCCCAGCCCAAGCGGCCGTCCGCCGACACCGGCTTCGGCATTTCGACCTCGGAGGCCGTCGCCCGCTAGGGTCTGGCTCCGAACGACATTGTCATTGAGGTGTCATCAGGAGACGACCGTGAGCAGTGGATCCGACGACAGGCGCGACGACCCGACCGTATTCGGCGGGCCCGGCGCACCGAACCAGCCCGACCAGCAGTGGCAGCGGCCCGGTTCGCCGGATCCGGCTGCGGAACAGCCGAATCCGGGCGCACCAGATCCCACCGCGGTGTGGACGCCGGGCAGCACCGGTCTCCCTCCGACCCTGCGCTGGGACGGCTCCGGGCCACCACCCGGGCTTCCCGAACCCACGCAGTGGGCGCCGGCGGGTCCGCAGGATTGGCAGGATTCCGGTAATCCCGCTGCGGGACAGCAGGTTCCGCAGCCGGGACAGGCCGACCCCACCCAGCTGCGCCAGCCGGCACCGTGGCCCGGGGCGAATCCGCCGGTGGGCCAGCCGGGTTCGAATCAGCCTTGGCAGCCCGGCATGAATACACCCGCCGGACAACCTGGCCAGCCGTGGCACCCCGAGGCCCCGCAGCCGGGCGGACCGGTAGCTCCCGGCGCCAATTTTCCTGGCGGACACCCTGGTTCGAATCAGCAGTGGCAACCGGGCATGAATCCGCCTGCCGGACAACAGCCTCCGGGTCAGTGGGGCGCGCCGGTGCCTCCCGGTCAGCAGTGGGGCGGTCCCTCGGCCGGTGCGCAGCAGCAGTGGGGCGCCCCGGCGAATCCGCCCGGTCAGCAGCAGTGGGGCACGCCGGCCGGGCAAGCAGACCCGACCAGAGTCGGCGCACCGGGCTGGCAGCAGGCACCGCAGCAATACGGCGAAATCCCCCCGCTGGATCACCAGGGCATCCAGCCCTACGGCCAGCCGCTCCCGCCCAACCGGAAATCCGGGAACAAGGCGGCGATCTGGGCCGCGGCAGGTGTGGCGGCGCTACTTCTGGTCGGCGGCACGATCACCGCGGTCGCGCTCACCCGCGGCGACGACGCACCGACGACCACCGCGGGCGGCGCTCCTTCGATGGTCAGCGCCCTGTCCACCACCCCGGCACCGGCCTCGTCGAGCAAGCCCAAACCCAGCACCACCACCCCCTCCCCCTCGGGCGCCGCGTCGAATCGCAAACCCCTGATCGAGGGCTACCAGGTAGTCGCCTCCCCGGACCGTGGCGCCGCCTACGATGTCCCGGCAGGCTGGAAGGTCGCCACCGAAACCACCATCGGCGGCGTCGGCGAACCCCCGGGCGACTCGGTGATCGGCAAGGGCTACGCCTCCGACGGCCGCGACTACTGCCCGAACTCCACCCGCACCATGTCGCTGCTCACCGGCTCCAAGAACGCCGACAACGCCGCGGCGGGCGCCGAACTCGGCACCAAAGCCGCCCCCCTCGCCTACCAGGGCTCGAAAGGCACCCCCGGCCCCGCCCAGCCACTGAAGTCGATCGACGGCAAAACCGAGGGCATGTTCACCGAGACCACCGGCACCGTCCCCGCCCCCAAACCCGGCTGCGCCGGCACCTACTCCGTCTACACCTACGCCTTCAAAGGCGCCAAGGACGGCAGCTTCGTCATGGTCATGATCGCCGACACCGGCGTTCCCGGCGCCATCGACGCCGCCGAGGCCAAGCGCATCTTCAGCTCCATCAGATCCCTCGACTAACCCCCATCTGACCAGCCAATTTAACGTTTCACGACCCCACGTTGTAAGCTACTTCAGGTTCGCCTCACGGGGTGTGGCGCAGCTTGGTAGCGCGCTTCGTTCGGGACGAAGAGGTCGCAGGTTCAAATCCTGTCACCCCGACGTGTTGGTTGAGACACAGAAGAGCCCCTGATCAGTTCACTGGTCAGGGGCTCTTCGCTTGTCTGTGGGGGTTTGCGGTCGAGGGGGTTCGGCCAGCAGATGGTGAGGGCCGTGAGGGAGATCAGGCTGAGGATGAGGGCCAGGATGGTGGGGCACATGGGGGTCGCCCTTCCGGGGTGAGCGGAGTGGGAGCGCGGCGGTGGGCTCGTGGTCGAGTGTGGGCGCCTCCATGGCGAACGGGGTTGCCTGCGTGTTCGGGGTTGGTTGAGAAGTTCTCCCCACGCGAGGTTGCCCGTGGTGAGGGTGTCGGTGTGAGCAAGGGATAACCTGCCGCTTACTTTCTGTCACTTGATAGAAATTCGCGGTCGATAGCGTATACACCCATGTCGACAAGGGTGGATGCACCGGCCGAGGGCTCGGGAAGGCCGTTGCGCGACGTCGTGTACTCGACGTTGCGGGGGGAGTTGATGAACGGGGACATCCGGTTCGGGGAGCGGCTCACCGAACCCAAACTGTCGACCAGGTTCGGAATCTCCCGCACGCCGGTTCGGGAAGCACTCACCATGCTCTGCTCGGACGGGCTGTTGCAGCGCGAGGAGTTCGGGTTCAGTCCGGTGCGGCCGAGTGTGGCGCGGATTCGCGATCTCTACGAGCTGCGGCTGACCCTGGAACTGGGTGGCATGACGCGGGTACGAGCGGATCCGCGGATCACCCACGACACCGCGCTGCTCCACGCCGAGCGGCAGAAGTGGCTGGCGCTACAGGCCGACCCGCCCGCCCAGGAGCCGGGTTTCGTCGTCGTCGACGAGGAATTCCATGTCGCCCTGCTGACCGCGGCGGGCAATGCCGAGATGGTGCGCGCCCTGGTGGCGGTGAACTCCCGGATCCGGCATGTCCGCATGTACGACTTCATGATCAACAACCGCATCGAGACCACGATCAGCGAGCACCTCGGCATTCTCGACGCCGTCCTCGCCGGTGATCTCACACTGGCCCAGCAGCTCTTGCACACCCACATCGGCGATTCGCTGGATGTGGTGCTCGAGCGGATCTCGCGTGCTGTCGCCGCCATGTCGCTGAGTGAATAGAGGAGCGTTTATGTCTGCCACCCCGACCGCACGGGTCGCCGCCGCCTACGCACGAATCGCCGAGGTGGATCGGCCCGAGGTCTGGATCACGCTGCGCTCCCAGGAGGTGCTGACGACCGAAGCCGTCGACCTGGAACGCCGTGTCGCCGCGGGCGAGCAGTTGCCGCTGGCGGGCCTGCTCCTCGCGGTGAAAGACAACGTCGACGTGGCCGGCTTGCCCACCACCGCCGCCTGTCCTGAATTCGCTTATGAGGCAACGGAAACTGCGTCGTCGGTGCAGCGGCTGGTCGCGGCGGGCGCATTGGTGCTCGGCAAGACCAACCTCGACCAGTTCGCCACCGGGCTCGTCGGCACGCGCAGCCCCTACGGCGCCGTCCGCAACGCCCTTCATCCCGAATTGATCTCCGGCGGTTCGAGTTCCGGTTCCGCGGCGGCGGTCGCGCTCGGCATCGCCGACCTCGCCATCGGCACCGACACGGCGGGTTCGGGACGCGTACCCGCCGCACTGCACGGTATCGTCGGCATCAAGGCCACGCTCGGCGTGATCCCCACCCACGGCGTCGTCCCCGCCTGCGCCGACTATGACGCGGTCACCATTTTCGCCGCCGACCTGGACCTGGCGGTCACCGCCGTGAAGACGATGGCGGGCAAGGACTCTCGCGACCCACGCAGCCGCGAATGGCCCGCCGACGTCCGCCTCGCGGCATCCGCCGAGCCCGAGATCGCCATCCCCCGGCCCGAAGACCTCGAACCGCTGAGCCCGGCCTACCGAACGGCGTTCACGGAAACTGTCGCGGCCCTGCGTGATCACGGCCTGCGCCTCACCGAAATCGATATCTCGCCACTTCTCGACGCGGCCCGACTGCTCTACGACGGCGCGATAGTCGCCGAGCGGTACGCGGCGGTCGGCGAGTTCGTCGACAAGGGCGCACCGGGTCTCGACCGCACTGTCGCCGGAATAATCAGTGCCGCACGAGCACTCGACGCGCACACGTTCGCGCAGGACCTGGACGCCCTCGCCCGAGCCCGCACCACCGCGACAACGCTGCTCACCGGCTTCGACGGCCTCCTACTGCCCACCACCACCGAACACCCGTCGATCGCCGAAGTGGAAGCCGACCCGCTCGCGATCAACCGCCGGCTGGGCACCTACACGAACTTCTGCAACCTCCTCGACCTCGCCGCCGTCGCGATCCCCGGCAAGCCCACCACCGATAACCTGCCGTTCGGCGTCACGATCGCAGTCCCCGCGTTCGCCGACCAATCGGCGGTCGACCTCGCCGCGCGCATCCTCGGCACCCCGGCGCCGCTGCTCGTGGAAACCGGTGTGCCCCTTGCCGTGTTCGGCGCCCACCTGCGCGGCCAACCGCTGCACTGGCAACTCGAACAACTCGGCGCCCGCTTCGCCGGCGAGATCGCCACCTCCGACGCCTATCGCCTGACCGCCCTCGACACCACCCCGGCCAAACCCGGACTGGTCCGCCACGGTGAGGGACACGGCGCACCGATCCTCGGCGAACTGTTCCTCGTCTCCCCCGCGGGCCTCGGCCGATTCCTCGCCGAACTACCGCCGCCGATGGCCCTGACCAGTATCGATCTCTCCGACGGGCGCGCGGTGGTCGGCTTCGCGTGCAGCTACGACGCCGCCGTCGCCGCCACCGACATCACGCGGTACGGGAGCTGGGTGGCGTATCTACGGGATCGGTGACGTCGATGCCGAGCTCGGCGAGCAGGCCCGTCACGCGATGGCCGATGTCGTCGCGGATGGGCCGCACCTGCTCGGTCTCGAGGCCGGCCGGATCATCGATGATCCACTCCACGTAGCGCACCCCGGGCACCAGCGGACAGGTATCGCCGCAGCCCATCGTGACGATCACATCGGCGGCACGGATGATCTCATCGGTCCACGGTTTCGGGTACTCGCGTGAGATGTCGATGTCGACCTCCGCCATCACCGCCACCGCGGCCGGATTGAGCTGCCCACTCGGCACCGACCCGCCCGACCAGGCCACCGCTCGGCCCAGCGCCAGCTCTTCGAAGAATCCGAGCGCCATCTGCGACCGGCCCGCGTTGTGGGTACACAGGAACAGCACCGTCGGACGCGGCCGGGCCACCTTGCCCTCGATCTTGGCCAGCGCCTGCAACCGCTGGCGCCCGAACCGCTCGGCCAGCAGCGGTAGGTACAGGGTCACCGTCGCCCGAGCAGCGAAATTCTCGTAGGAGGAATGCAGGAAACGGTGGATCGTCTCCAGCTCGAACATCGTCGCGAATTCTTCGCGCAGCCGCGCCTCGGCACGGTCGAGCGCGTCGGAGTGCTCCGCTATTTCGACCACCCCCCAACACTTACCCGAATCCGGGCCATACGCAAACGCCCGGGCCGATCACCCCTCGATCGACCGGCCCGGCACGCGTACTCACCGACACAACGTGGAACATCTTCGGCCCAGCCCGTCGGTGTGGTTACCGTCGGCAGTGCGTCTTCAGCATCTGGAAGAGCCACCTTCTGGCTGCACCGCCGGGTCCGACCGATCACCCCTCGAGACCGATCGGACCCGGTTGTTCCGGTGTCTGAAGCAACAATGCGGTGTCGGTCTCTAGAGCTTCTTAAGAACAACTTGTCGGCGAAGTCGGGTTTTCGGCGATGATAGAAGTACCGACGCAAGGAGATCGACCATGGAAACCGCGATCGTCTGGTTGCTGGCAAGCCTTCTGTACTGGTTCAGCAACTTCTGATCCCCTGACACCGTCCACGAGAGAGCCCGGAATCAGGCCCTTCGCCCACCCATGAGACGAGGCAGGTACGCGTATCGCCGTACCTGCCTCGTGCCGTTGTGTGGATCACATCGAGCCGCCGGAATAGTTCACCGGCAGCAGCGGTTGGACTCACTGTCGACGTCCGAACAGCCCCGGGCCTCACCCCATTTGTCGCTACGAGCGACCACCCGCCGAGAGGCGCTTGTGGGGCGTCGGCACCCTGACGGGCCGTCCTCGAGGCGGCCCATCGACTCGAACGCCGCCAGGTCACCCTCATCGACCTGGCGGCGTTTGCCGTATCCGGGTCGCGGGCCACGCGCGCGTGCTCGAGGATGGGTCCATGACTTCGGATGGGCAGTTGCGGCGGGGGCTGGGGTTGGGGGATTCAGTAGTGGTGGGGCTGGGGGCGATGGTGGGGGCCGGGGTGTTCGCGGCGTTGGGCCCTGCGGCGGGGGTGAGTGGGTCCTGGTTGCTGGTGGCCTTGGGGGTGGCCGCGGTTATCGCCTATTGCAATGCGATGTCGTCGGCGCGATTGGCTGCGTTGTATCCGGTGTCCGGAGGGACGTATGTGTACGGGCGGGAACGGCTGGGGGCGTTCTGGGGGTATCTGGCGGGGTGGGGGTTCGTGGTCGGCAAGACGGCGTCGTGCGCGGCGATGGCGTTGACGGTGGGGAGTTACGCGTGGCCTGAGCAGGCGCACGCGGTGGCGGTGGGGGCCGTGGTGGCGGTGACGGGGATCAACTATGTGGGGGTGCAGAAGTCCGCGCTGGCTTCGCGGGTGATCGTGGGCGTGGTGCTGGCAGTGCTGGCGGCGGTTGTCGTGGTGGGAGTCGGTGGGAGTCGTTCGGGGGCATCGGTTCTCGACCAGGAGATCGGGCCGTACGGGGTGTTGCAGGCGGCGGGGTTGTTGTTCTTCGCGTTCGCCGGGTACGCGCGGATCGCCACGCTCGGCGAGGAGGTGCGTGCGCCGGAGCGGACCATTCCGCGGGCGATCATGCTGGCGCTGGCAGTGGCATTGGCGGTGTACGCGCTGGTGGCGGTGGCCGCGTTGCTGACGTTGGGGTCGGGTGGGCTGGCGGCCGCGCGTGATCCGCTCGCGCAGGTGGTCGAGGCGGCGGGGGCGGGATGGCTGGCGCCGGTGGTTCGGGTGGGTGCGGTGCTGGCAGCGGCGGGTTCGCTGATGGCGTTGGTCCTGGGGGTCTCGCGGACCGCACTGGCGATGGCGCGCGACGGGCATCTGCCGCGGGCGCTGGCGATGATCCATCCGAAATACGCGGTGCCGCATCGGGCCGAGCTCGCGGTGGGTGTGGTGGTCGCGGTGCTCGCGGCGACGGTGGATCTGCGCGCGGCGATCGGGTTCTCCTCGTTCGCCGTGCTCGCCTATTACCTTGTCGCCAACCTGTCCGCGGCCACGCTGACCGCCGCCGAGGGCAGGCCGCAGCGCTGGGTTCCGGTGCTCGGAGCGGCGGGTTGCGTGGTGGTCGGGTTCGCGTTGCCGATCGAGTCGGTGCTGGCCGGACTCACGGTCCTCGCGGCCGGCGCGGGGGTCTACGGGTTTCGCAGGGTTGCGGGGAAGTGAACATGCCTGTGATTAGGGGATTCAGCGGCCACGCTATACGGGTTACGGTGCGCGGCACGGGCTACTCTCGCCCGCATGCGGCACATCACGGGCGTTTTCGCGGGAACGATCGCTGCGGTGCTGGCCTCGGCGTGCCTATTCGCCGTTCCGGCGCACGCCGCGCCGAGTACGACCTGCGAGGTGACCTCAGGTCGCGACCTGGAGCGCGCCGAGCCCGAACAGGTGGGGCTGGATTCGGCGAAAATCGAAGCGGCACTGCAGTTCGCGGCCACCCGCAACCGGCTCAATGTCCAGATCTTCCGGCACAACTGCCTCGTCGGTGAGGGCCTGCGCAACGACGAGACCGGCAATACGCCGTGGAACGTCTGGAGCGTCACCAAGTCGGTGGTGTCGATGCTGGCCGGAATCGCTTCCGACGAAGGCAGAATCGATATCGCCGCCCCCATCGACCGCTACCTGCCGCCCGGACTCGGCGACGCGGCGCACCGGTCGATCACCGTCGAGAATCTGCTCACCGAGACCTCCGGCATGCAGGTGGGAGTGCTGTCCGAGGGCATCACCGCGGTGATCCCCATCGACCCGCACTCGGCGGTGCAGGCGCTGTCGGTGCAGCTGACCAACCCGCCCGGCACCACGTTCAGCTACAGCCAGCGCAATGTCGATCTGCTGTCCTACGTGATCGAACTGGCCGTCGGCGAACCGCTACAGCAGTTCGCGCAGCGGGAATTGTTCGACCCGCTCGGCATCCCGCGCAGCGACTATTACTGGGCAAGTGACCGATCCGGCCATACCTACGGCTACGCCCATCTCCTGCTGCCGCCCAACGACCTGGCCAAGATCGGCCTGCTCGTCTCGAACGACGGCCGCTGGGGCGCCGACCGGGTGATCTCCTCGGACTATCTGCGCAAAGCCCGCACACCGTCGGCGGCGAACAGCTGCTACGGCTACCTGTTCTGGCTGGGCGCCGATTGCAGCGAATCTCCCGACTTCCTGCCCCCCGACACGTTTTTCATGTCCGGACTCGGCCTGCAGAACGTCTTCTTCCTGCCGAGCCTGGACATGACGGTGATGTGGACAGGCCCGTTCGGCAACCAGACCGCCTACGGCCCGAGCGGCATCCTCGCCCACGCCGAAGAACTGCCCCACGAGTTCTTCCGCCGTCTGTTCGCCGCCGTCACCGACGCCGCGGTGCCGATCGCCGAACCGTACGTGGAGCCCCCGCTGGAATTCGACGCGGGCAAACTCATCGACGCCAACATCCTGCTGGCCGTATTCGGCATCGGCCCCGGCGCCTACCCCGGCTGCACCGTCTTCGATTGCCTCAACCAACCCCTGGCCGCCCCCTTCGCCAGCATCCCACCGGGCTGCGCCATCCTGGCCTGCGTAGGCCACGACCCACGCACCCCGGGAATCCGCTAGCCGTTCACAGCCGCGGCGAGTCGGCCCGAGTCCAGATAGTCGCGAAACAGCACCACTTCCCCCTCCCGAACCCGGATCACCGTGATGGCGGAGCGCACTCGGATCCGCTGCGCCCCGGGCTTGGTCACCTCGACCTCGGTCTCGACCACCACGGTCTCCGGATCGTCGGTGGCGTAGATACGGGGATGAACCGCGTGGATCCGGACCGATGACGTGGCGGCCCAAGCCTCTTCCAGTGCGGCGCGGATCGCCGCCCTGCCCTCGATCCGAGCTGGTGCGCCCGGCGGCGTGAACGGCAGCTCGAAAACGCCGTCGGCGGCGAACGACTCAGTGAACGCGGCCGCGTCGCGGGCGGGGAGAACGGCCATGAGCCGTTCGGCGACCTGGACCGGAGTGGGGATCATCGGCAGCCTTTCGATGAAACGGAACGATGGACCCGCTTATCATCCGGAACGCTCGCCCCGCTTGTCAACGGCCGCGCATACAATCACAGCCGTGACCGACGAACCACGCCCGCTGCGCGCCGATGCCCGCCGCAACCGCGAACGGGTGCTGGCCGCGGCCCAAGAAGCCTTTGCCGCCGAAGGGATTTCGGTTCCCCTCGACGACATCGCCCGGCGCGCCGGCGTCGGCGCGGGCACCGTCTACCGGCATTTTCCGACCAAGGAGGCGCTGTTCACCGCCGCGATCATCGACCGAGTCGAACGTGCCGCCGCCTACGCGCGCGAACTCGGTACCGCCGACGACGCGGGCAGCGCCTTCTTCGAATTCCTGGCCTTCCTCGGTAGCGAGAACGGCGTGAAACGCGATCTGGCCGACGCGGTCGGCTCGGAGCGGCTGGCCGCGCTAGGATCTACCGCCGACCTGAGTACGGCGATCGGCATCCTGCTGGTGCGGGCGCAAAAGGCGGGCGCGATCCGACCGGACCTGGAGGTCGACGACCTGATGCTCATCCTGAAAGCGGGATTCGCCGCCACCCGCGGCGCCGACGATCGCCGGCGCCGTCTCACCTTCTCGGTCATCCTCGACGGGTTGCGCCGGGTCGAGCCCTGACAACGACAAAGGCCGGGCACACCCGAAGGTGGCCCGGCCGTCGACGGGTGATCAGCGGTTCTCGAGCAGAACTTCCGCGATTTGAATCGTGTTCAGCGCGGCGCCCTTTCGGAGGTTGTCGCCCGAGATGAAGAGCGCGAGACCGCGACCGCTCGGCACACCCGGATCCTGGCGGATACGGCCGACGAGGGAGTCGTCCTGGCCTGCGGCGGCCAGCGGGGTCGGCACGTCGACCAGACGTACGCCCGACGCCTTGGCCAGCAGGTCCTTGGCCTGCTGCACCGAAATCGGTTCGGCGAATTCGGCATTGATCGACAGCGAGTGCCCGGTGAAGACCGGGACCCGCACGCAGGTGCCGCTCACCAGCAGATCGGGCAGGCCCAGGATCTTGCGGCTCTCGTTGCGCAGCTTCTGGTCTTCGTCGGTCTCGAAGGAACCGTCGTCGACCAGCGCACCGGCCAGCGGGATCACGTTGAAGGCGATCGGCGCGACGTAGTTGTTCGGCGCGGGGAACTCGGCGTCCGAACCGTCGTGCACCAGCTTCTCCGCGTCGGCGGACACCGCGCGGATCTGCGAGGCGAGCTCCTCGACACCGGCGAGACCGGAGCCCGAAACTGCCTGGTAGCTGGACACGATCAGGCGCTGCAAACCGGCCACATCGTGCAGCGGCTTGAGCACCGGCATCGCGGCCATCGTGGTGCAGTTCGGGTTCGCGATGATGCCCTTGGGCAGGTTGCGGGTGGCCTCGGGGTTGACCTCCGACACCACCAGCGGCACATCGGGGTCCTTGCGCCATGCCGAGGAATTGTCGATCACGGTGACGCCCGCCGCGGCGAAGCGCGGGGCCTGCACACGCGACATGGTGGCACCGGCCGAGAACAGCGCGATGTCGAGACCCGACGGATCGGCCGTCTCGGTGTCCTCGACGACGATCTCGCCGCCGCGCCAGGGCAGCGTCTTGCCCGCCGAACGCGAGGAGGCGAAGAACCGCACCTCGTCGGCCGGGAAGTTGCGCTCTTCGAGCAGCTTGCGCATGACGGCGCCGACCTGACCGGTCGCACCGACAACACCTACACGTACACCCATTGCTTAACGCCCCGTTCCGCCGTGGACGACAGCGGCTTCGTCGCCGCCGAGATCGAATGCCTTGTGCAACACCTGCACCGCTTCATCCAGTTCCGTGTCACGCACGAGCACCGAGATCCGGATCTCCGAGGTAGAGATCAGGTCGATGTTGACGCCCGCGTTGGCCAGCGCCTCACAGAAGGTGGCGGTGACGCCCGGGTGCGACTTCATCCCCGCGCCGACCAGGGAGACCTTGCCGATGTGATCGTCGGAGAGGATCTCGGCGAAGCCGATCTCGTCCTGACGCTCGGTGAGCTTCTGCACCGCGCGGACCAGGTCGGTCTTGGGGCAGGTGAAGGTGATGTCGGTCTTGCCCGTGTCGACCTTGGAGATGTTCTGCAGCACCATGTCGATGTTGATCTCGGCGTCGGCCACCGCGCGGAACACCTTGGCCGCGTAGCCCGGCTCGTCGGGCAGGGCGACGACGGTCACCTTGGCCTCGCTGCGGTCGTGTGCGACGCCGGTCAGGATTGCCTGCTCCACGGGAATGTCCTCCATCGATCCGAAAACAGTGGTGCCGATCTTGTCGGTGTAGGACGACCGAACATGAACGGGAACGTTGTAGCGGCGCGCGTACTCCACGCAGCGCAGCATGAGCACCTTCGACCCGCAGGCCGCCATCTCGAGCATCTCCTCGTAGGAGATCTTGTCGAGCTTCTGGGCGTCGGGGACGATGCGCGGGTCGGCGGAGAAGATGCCGTCGACGTCGGTGTAGATCTCGCAGACATCGGCTTTCAGCGCCGCGGCCAGCGCGACGGCGGTGGTGTCGGAGCCGCCACGGCCCAGCGTGGTGACGTCCTTGCTGTCCTGGCTCACGCCCTGGAAGCCGGCCACCAGCACGATCTGTCCCTCGGCCAGCGCCTCCTGCAGGCGGCCCGGGGTCACGTCGATGATCTTGGCGTTGCCGTGCGCGCCGGTGGTGATCACGCCGGCCTGCGAGCCGGTGAACGAGCGAGCTTCGGCGCCGAGCGTGTGAATAGCCATGGCCACCAAGGCATTCGAGATGCGCTCGCCCGAGGTGAGCAGCATGTCCATCTCGCGAGCAGGCGGCGCCGGGGCCACCTGCTCCGCGAGATCGAGCAACTCATCGGTCGTGTCGCCCATCGCCGAGCACACGACAACTACATCGTGCCCCTGCTTCTTGGTCTCCACGATCCGTTCAGCGACGCGCCGGATCCGCTCGGCGGTAGCCACCGAGGATCCTCCGTACTTCTGAACTACGAGAGCCACAGCAGGTCCTTCACGATCGAGTGTCAGGTTGGTATCAGCGACCAAGAGTACCGGGCGCGGGCCACCGGTTTTGCTGCTACCTGCCCTGCCTGTGGAAAACGACACAGGCTTGTCACCTGTGGATAACCACGGAATTCACGCTCGATCGAACCAGGTGACCTGCGTGCCGTTGTCGAATTCCTTGCGCCGCACCGGAGCGAACTGTGTCGGTTTGAAGACGCCGGTGAAGACAGGGACACCCTCGCCCGCGACGATCGGATAGCTCTTGATGATCATCTGGTCGATCTCGTCGAGCAGCTGCCCGGCCAGCTTCCCGCCGCCACACAGCCAGATGTCGCCGCCCTCGCGCTGCTTGAGCTCGCGCACCAGCTCGAGGGGATCACCGGAGACGATCTCGACTCCGGGATGGTCGGCCTGGTCGAGTGTGGACGAGACGACGTACTGCTTCAGGTGCGAGAACGGGCTCTCGACGTGCTCATCCGGCAGCACGTAGGTGCCGCGCCCCATCAGCACGGTGTCCCAGTTCTTGGCAGGCAGGTCGGGGTCCATGCCGAAGTGCGCGCGCAGGTGGGTCGGGATGGAGTCGGGAAACTCCGTCATCATCCACTCCACATAGTTCTGCGGTGTCGGATAGAAGTCGACCTCGCCGCCGGAGCCCGCGATGTAGCCGTCGAGGGAGACGCCGATGTAGTAGACAAGCTTTCGCATGGTTACCGCCTCAGATGTAGTACTCTGTTTGAAGTGGTTTCAACGTAGTACTACGGATGGAGTGGTGTCAAGTGCGAACTAATCCCGAACGTCGGCAAGCCCTGCTCGACGCGGCCATCGAGGTCCTCGCCGACGAGGGCGCCCGCGGCCTCACCTTCCGCGCGGTGGACAAACAGGCGGCCGTCCCCGCGGGCACCGCGTCGAACTACTTCGCCAATCGCGACGAGCTGCTCACCCAGGCCGGCGTCCGCTTCTACGAGGTGGTGCAGCCGAGCGAGGAGACGATGGCCCTGGTCAGCGACGGCCCGAAGGACATCGACAACATCACCACGCTGATGAAAGAGGTGGTCGGGCGCATCGAATCGCATCGCAAGGCCTATCTCGCGCTGCTCGAACTACGACTCGAGGCAACCCGGCGGCCCGAACTGCGCACGGTGCTCACCGAACGCGTCCGGGCCGACATCGATTTCAACGTCCGCAACCATCTGGCGTCCGGTCTGCCCGGCGACGCGGAGTCGGTACTACTGCTCTATCTGGCGCTCAATTGGCTCATCGTCGAACACCTCACACTGCCCGGAATCTTCACCGAGGAGCAGAGCATGGCACTGATCGAAACGGCCGTCGAGCGTGTGATAAGCAGCTGACCCGGTCATTTGTCCAGACCATAGACGTGTTGACGATCACTGGTACCACTGTGCACAATCGGGCGCGAAAGCTGCGGGGGTTCGGAGGATAGACACAGATGCGCTCGAAGATCGACATCCGATTCACCGTTGACGCCGAGATCGACCAAGTGATGGACGCACTACTGGCCGTTGACCTGATGTCGGAGTGGTCGACCTCGCTCAGTGATGTCCGGGTCGGGCCGCGCGATGCCGACGGCAGGCCGCGCCGAGTTTTCGCCACCGCCCACTTCATGGGTAACTCCGACGCCCAGGTGCTCGAATACTCCTGGGAGCAGTACCGGTCCGAGTGGCGGGTGGTCGACAGCAGCCGCGGTTCCAAGGGCGGCGGCTGGATCGAACTGGTCGACACCCCGGAGGGCACCGAGGTCGACTACCACGTAGAACTCTCCCTTCCGCTGCCCATTCCGGGCATCCTGTTCAACCGAAGCCTGCGCAAACTGCACGACGAGACGGTCGCGAACTTCATCGACTTCGCCGAGCGGTACCCAGAGGTCGGTGGCTTCGCGGCCGGCTAGATCGCGCCGTCGGAGAACCCCGCGTCGTCGATCTTCAGTCCGCGAATCGCGACCCGGGGTGCGAATATTGACCCCATGATCGGAAATCGACGGGTCCGGTTCCAGCCCGTCACCGAAGAGAACTCGGTGACCCAGCTCGAGCTGTTCTTCGACCTGGTGATCGTCTTCGCGTTCACCATGGTCACCGCACTGGCCGCCGACGACACCACCGCGGCGAACATGCTGCGTGCGACGCTGGTACTGGCCCTGATGTGGTGGCTGTGGATCGCGTATTCGTGGCTGGGCAATGTGGTGCGCGCCGACGAGGGCATCACGCGGGTCGCGATGTTCGTCGCGATGGGCGGTGCGTTCCTGGCCGCGCTCACCATTCCCGAGGCCTTCAGCGATCTGGCCGGTGGCTGGTTCGGTCCGCTGGTGTTCGCGGTGGCCTATCTCGTCGTGCGACTGGTGCACGTGGTGGTGTTCTGGACGATCAGCGCCGGGGATGCCCAGCTGCGCAGGCAGTTGCTGCGCTGGGCGGTCGGCTCGGTCACCGTCGGAACGACACTGCTGGTCGTCGCCGCGATGACGACAGGTCTCACCCAGATCCTGCTGTGGCTCGCCGCGATCGTCGGGGACATGGTCTGGACCTGGGCGGCGGGCACCGACTGGCGCCTCAACTCGGCCAAGCACTACTCCGAACGCTACGGGCTCATCATCATCGTGGCGCTGGGCGAATCCATCGTCTCGATCGGCATCGGAGTGGCCGGACTGCCCATCTCGTGGCCGATCACGCTCGGTTCGATGCTCGGCTTGGCCATATCCGGCCTGCTGTGGTGGCTGTACTTCGATGTCGCCGCGATCTCGATCGAGCACGCGTTCGCCCATGCCAAGGACGCGCGACAGATCAAGATCGCCCAGAACACCTACATGTACGGGCATTTCCCGATGATCGTCGGCATCATCGGGCTCTCGCTCGGCTTGAAGAAGGTGCTGTACTACGTCGGCGATTCCTCGCACCACACGCTCACCGATCCGCTGTACGGCATCCCGCTCGGTGCGCTCTACGGTGGCCCCGCGCTGTTCCTGCTCGGCATCACGTTCGCGAAATACTATGCGACCAAGTCATTGTCGACCGAACGCCTGGTGGTAGCCGCGTTGCTGTTCGCGCTCATCCCGTTCGCCGCGCACCTGCCCGCGCTCGCCTCGCTCACCGTGCTGTGCGCGCTGCTGTCCGTGCTGGTGATCTTCGAGACCCTGCGCTTCGCCCAGCCGCGCGACCAGATCAGGCACGCTTGACCTGACCGAGGTGGTGGCGCACGCCGTGCTCGGCGGGCGTCGCCCCACGGTGCGAGGGCGGGACCCGCACCCCGGCACGCACCGCGTCGTTGATCTGGTCGAGGTTCTCCCGCAGCATGTCCGCGACCAGTTCGTCGGTGCGCGGGTCGTCGAGCAGCTGGCGCAGCATCCGGTAGACCGTGTCGGCGACGAGCCGGATGATGTCGTCGTGGAACGGGACGTAGCGCAGTTTGCCGGTCTGCGGGTCGTTCTTGATCAGGTCCATGATCAGCTGGTCGACCTCGGCGTGGTTCTCCTCCAGCGCGGCGGCGATGTTCTGGGTGTAGTGGCCCGCGCGCAGGACCTTGGAGACCTCGTCGAGGATCGCGATCGTCATCGGACGCTTGATCACGTCGACGATCGTGCCGACGAACCGGTTGACGATCGTCGCGGTGACCCGCTCCCCCAGTGCCCGGTCGGCCACCCGGCCCAGCCGGATCAAGATCACCACGATGCGCAGCAGCCGGAAACTGCGGAACAGCGGGCTGGTCACCGGGATCATGCCGAGGACTTCGTACCAGTAGATGAACGGGAACGACCACGGCCACCCCGCACGCCGCCAGCGCCAGACGAACTCGACGAGGAAGATCGCGCAGATCGACGTGTCGACGATGACGATCGCGTGGTACGTCGGGCCGCTGACATCGAAGAAGGTGATCCACACGACCAGCACCACCGAGATGATCGCGAGGATCAGCATGAGGATGTCGGTACGCAAGGTCGGCGTTTTCGAGCGCACGTCCGGCAGGGCCTCGACCCGTTCGATCCCCGGTGAAGCCACTGTTGCTCCTGAATATCTGGCGGTCGGCGCCGCGTAGGTCGGCCTTGACATCGCTGCCCACGCTAATTGGTCGACCGACGCCGCGAGGGGAGTTGCCGACGCCGGTCGGTGGCGTGTTCAGCCGCGCAGGACGGCCTCGATGTTGCGTTCCGCCAGCGCGGTGATGGTCAGGGACGGGTTGACCGTCGCGGTGCTGCCGGGAATCGCGGCACCGTCCATCACGTAGAGGCCGGGGTGTCCGTGGACGCGGCCGAAGGCGTCGGTGGCTTTGCCGAGGACCGCGCCGCCGAGCGGGTGCGCGGTGAACTGGGCGTTGGCGTCGTAGCCCAGCGCGCCGTATTCGGCGACCGCGCCCGCGCGCTCGGCGATCCGGTGGTCGACCACGCGAGCCGCCGCGGCGACCGCGTGCTGCGTGGCCGTCGACCAGTTCAGGCCGACGCCGCCCGACGCCGTGTGATAGCCGAAACGGGCACGGGTCGGGTCGAGGACCATGCCGAGCGAGGCCAGCGCGCCGGTCTCGAACGGGATACCGGGGATGTACCAGTTCTCCAGGGTGAGGGGCACGTTGGATTCGTCGTGGATCCGGCTGGCGCTCGGCACACCTTGGCCCTGCCCCGCGACAGCGCTCGCGCCGCGGGCCAGCACCACGTCACCGTTGGTGCCGAAGCCGTCGCCGATGTGCTCGTTGAGGTTGGGCAGCGTGCCGGTGGCCTGGGCGCGGACCAGCAGCTCCGAAGTACCGATGGAGCCGGCGCCGAGGAACAGCTTGTCGCACGTCAGGTTGCGGGTGCTCAGCACCTGACCGGTCGGAGCCAGCTTCGATACGGCCACCACGAACCTGCCGCTCGCCTCCTGGGCGATGGCGTCGACGCGATGGCCGGGGAACACCTGGGACTTGCCGGTCTCGCGGGCGTAGCGCAGGTAGTTCTGGTTGAGGTCGAACTTGGCGCCGTTGGAGTTGCCGAGGTTCGAGCGGGCCGAGGTGGCGGATACGCGGGAGGTGCCCGCGAGCTCGCTGCGCAGCACGTCCCAGGTGAAGATCGAGTCGTTGGGCAGCGGCTGGTATCCGGCCGCGCGCACCTGGTCGTCCCAGGCGCGCGAGTGCGCGAACGGCGAGGAGTTGTAGATGTCGGCCGGCATCGTGTCGAGCCGCAGCATCTGGCGCACCCGCGGGTAGTAGACGCTTTCCAGCTCGCCGTAATCGACGACGCCACCGAAGACCTGGTCGAACAGTGTGCGTTGCGGAGCCACCATCGCTCCGCTGAAGATCACCGAACCGCCACCGACCGCGGCGGCGCGCCACACGTCGAGCCCGGAATATTCGGTCACATCCAGCACCCCGCCGAACGCGCTGAAACTCATCGGCACCTTGGTGACGCCGGTGAAGCTGGTGCGATGCCAGAACCCGCGGCCGTCGGGTAGATCGTCGCCGGTGAAGATCTCACGCCACGGGTCGTTGGGCCAGTGTGAACCGCGCTCGAGCACGGTGTTGGCGATCCCGGCCTCGGCCAGGCGCAGCGCCGTCACGGCGGCGCCGAAGCCGGATCCGATGACGATGGCCTGCGTGTGGGCGGGTGCGTCCGGAATCGGCGCGAAGATCTCCGGCACCCAGGACTGGAACATCGCCTCGCGCGGATCCGCCGAAGCGGGCACGCTCGCCAGCGTCGTTCCCACAGCACCGGCAACAGCCGCCAGTCCCGCCGCCTTGAAAAAGGCACGTCTGTGCACCAGGCCACCTCCCTCATCACGCATGGCCGACGCGAAGAATACCTTGCAAACCGGACAATCGCCCGGTCGTACGGGTATTTGTCACATGTCATGGCGACGCGTGGTGCGGGGTGGGACCTCAGCTGGTGAGCAGGCGGATCACCGCGATCGTGCCGACAACCACGATCACCCCTCTGAGCGCATTCGGCGGTAACTTCCGCCCGACCTTCGCGCCGAGCTGCCCGCCGATGATCGAGCCGACCGCGATCAACGCGACCACCTGCCAGTCCACCTCCGCAATCGCGATGAAGATCACCGCCGACACCCCGTTGACGATCAGCGCGAGCACGTTCTTCACGCCGTTGAGCCGCTGGATGTCCTCGTGCACGAACACCCCGAGCAGACCGATCAGCAGCACACCCTGGGCGGCCCCGAAGTAGCCGCCGTAGATGCCGGTGGCGAAGACCGCGACCAGCAGAATCGGGCCGCCGTGTTCCGGCGCCGCCGACGCACCGTTCGCCCTGCGCTGCTTCACCCACGCGGCCAGTCGCGGCTGCACGACGACCAGGATCAGCGCCACGATGATGAGGACAGGGACGATCGCCTTGAACGCCTCCGCGGGCATCGTCAGCAGCAGGATCGCGCCGGTGATGCCGCCCAGCAGCGACGCGGTGCCCAGCTGCAGCAGTCGGGACCGCTGCCCCTCCAGTTCCCGCCGATAGCCGATCACCCCGCTCACCGAGCCGGGGACGAGACCGATCGTGTTCGACACATTCGCTGTCACCGGCGGCAACCCGAACGCGAGCAGCGTGGGAAAGGTGATCAGCGTGCCCGATCCGACGATCGTATTGATGCCACCCGCCGCGATACCCGCGGCGAAGACGGCCACCTGTTGTAACCAAGTCATTCGAATTCCTTTGGTACGTCTCGTCGGACGCGAAGGTCCGTACAAGCGTGCGTTATGGGGGAAACCGTACTGGTCAACCGGTGAGCGAAAGCCAGCGGACTCGGTTCACCTAATTGGCCCGGGTCGCTTACGAGCAAGGGTGGGCACGCGGTAAGCTCGGAGGATCATGCTGCAGCGGGCTCTTCTTCTCGGCCGCCGCGACGGGTCCTGATACGGACCGGCTCCCGTCGCGGGGTTCCAACGCGCCGGTCGACCCGCTCCCATTCACGGGAATCCATCACACCCACGGAGAAACTTGCATGTCCTCGGCTGACGCATTCGTATCCGCTTCGCGCACCATTTCGGCCCCCGGCAAACCCGCACCGGCCGACCAGCCCGCCTGGAACACCCAGAAGAACTCCTCGATGCCGTCGTTCCGGTATCGCCCCTTCGCCGAAGAGGTCGAGCCGATCACGGTGCCCGACCGCACCTGGCCGGACAAGATCATCGATCGCGCCCCCGCGTGGTGCGCCGTCGACCTGCGCGACGGCAACCAGGCGCTGATCGACCCGATGAGCCCGGCCCGCAAGCGCCGCATGTTCGACCTGCTGGTGCGGATGGGCTACAAGGAGATCGAGGTCGGTTTCCCGGCCGCGAGCCAGACCGACTTCGATTTCGTCCGCGAGATCATCGAAGACGGCGCGGTCCCCGCCGACGTCACCATCCAGGTCCTCACCCAGTGCCGCCCCGAGCTGATCGAGCGCACCTTCCAGGCCTGCGCGGGCGCACCGAACGTGATCGTGCACTTCTACAACTCCACCTCGATCCTGCAGCGTCGCGTGGTCTTCCGCGCCGAGCGCGACGCGGTGAAGAAGATCGCCACCGACGCGGCGTCGCTGTGCCTGGAGATCGAGAAGCGCTACCCCGACACCGAGTGGCGCTACGAGTACAGCCCGGAGTCCTACACCGGCACCGAGCTCGACTACGCCCGCGAGGTCTGCGACGCGGTCTCCGAGATCATCGCGCCGACCCCGGCCAAGCCGCTGATCATCAACCTGCCCGCGACCGTCGAGATGGCCACGCCGAACGTGTACGCCGACTCGATCGAGTGGATGCACCGCAACCTGGCCCGCCGCGACTCGATCGTGCTGTCGCTGCACCCGCACAACGACCGTGGCACCGCCGTCGCGGCCGCCGAGCTGGGGTACCAGGCCGGCGCCGACCGCATCGAGGGCTGCCTGTTCGGCAACGGTGAGCGCACCGGCAACGTCTGCCTGGTCACCCTGGGCATGAACATGTTCTCGCGCGGCATCGACCCGCAGATCAACTTCTCCGATATCGACGAGGTCCGTCGCACGGTGGAGTACTGCAACCAGCTGGCCGTCGCCGAGCGTCACCCCTACGGCGGCGATCTGGTCTACACCGCCTTCTCCGGCAGCCACCAGGACGCGATCAACAAGGGCCTGGACGCGATGAAGGCCGCCGCCGACGCCCAGGGCGCCGATGTGGCCGACATCGTCTGGGAGGTCCCGTACCTGCCGATCGACCCGAAGGATGTCGGCCGCACCTACGAGGCCGTCATCCGGGTGAACTCGCAGTCGGGCAAGGGCGGCGTGGCCTACATCATGAAGACCGATCACGGTCTGGTGCTGCCGCGTCGCCTGCAGATCGAGTTCTCGCAGGCGATCCAGGCGATCACCGACGGTGAGGGCGGCGAGGTGACGCCCAAGGAGATGTGGGACGTCTTCGCCACCGAGTACCTGAACCCGATCCTGCCGCTCGAGCGGATCAAGCAGAAGGTCACCGCGGCCGAGACCGACGGCGGCGTCGACTCGATCGTGGCCACCGTGAAGGTCGACGGCGTCGAGCAGGAGATCAGCGGTTCCGGCAACGGCCCGCTGGCGGCGTTCGTCGACGCGATCGCGACCGTCGGCTTCGAGGTCCGCGTCCTCGACTACAGCGAGCACGCCATGTCCGCGGGCGACGACGCCCAGGCCGCGGCCTACGTCGAGGTAGCCATCGGCGACAAGGTCGTCTGGGGCGTCGGCATCGCCACCTCGATCACCACCGCCTCGCTGCGAGCCGTCGTCTCGGCCGTGAACCGCGCGGCGCAGTAGCTCGCTCTATGGCGGCCGGGACCTGAGGTCCCGGCCGCTTTTGTGCCTGTGGATAGATTCTCGGGCCTGTGGACAACTTCGGTTCGCCCGGTCGGCCTCGTTCCGGATATACCGGTTGAGCTGGGAGCATTCGAATTCGCTCTGGGGCATGGGAGTTACTGCCCCCGACGCGCGAAAATTGCCTCCGTGTTAGCGTTTTAGGGCATATTCAGCGCCGAGCTTTCCTGCTCGTTCAGCGAGCAAGTGGGGGAACTGTGACCAACAACGACCATAATCCGACCTCGCCGCCGTGGCTGCAGAGTCCGTCGGCTGACGTGTCCGAAGCTGCGTCCGGTCCCTCCGGTGTGCAGACCGCGACCGAGGACGACATCGAGCCCGCCGACACCGCTGCCGAGCCGACCGGTGACGCTGTCGAGCCGTCGACCGGTGACCAGCCCGTCGCCGAGCCCGGCGCGGCCGGCCTCGCCGACCAGACCGTGTACCAGCCCGCCGGTTTCGCGCCGCCTGGCCAGTTCGCACAGGGCGCGCCGTACTCGGTGCCGGATCCGTACCAGAACAACGGCGGGCAGCCGCCGGTGAACGGCCCCGAGCAGCAGCCGTGGCCGGGTCAACCAGGCGAGCAGCCGTGGCTTCCTGGTCAGCCGAGCGCCGAACAGCCTTACCCCGGTCCGCACGCGACGGGCGAACAGCCGCAGCCCGGCGTGCCGCCGCAGTACCCCGGCGCGGAGGGTCAGCCGTACCCCGGTCCCGAACAGCAGCAGCAGTTCCCCGCCCAGGAGCAGGGCCCGCAGTCCGAGCCCATCTACAGCTGGGCGCCTCCGCCGCCGCCGATGTACCAGCAGCCGATGCAGGGTGGGATGCCGCCCGGTCAGCAGCCGGAACAGCCGGGGCAGTTCCCCGGCCAGCAGCCCGATCAGGGACAGTTCCCCGGTCAGCACGGGCAGTTCCCCGGCCAGCTCGGCCAGCCTGGTCCCCCGCCGGGTCAGCAGTGGGGCGGCGGCCCGGCTCCCCAGCAGCAGCAGCCGTTCCAGCCGCAGCACATGCAGGCACCGGGCCAGCCCGGCCATTCGGTCAACGACCTGAACCTGCTCAAGCGCGCGCGGAAGTCACCGCGCAGCGGGTGGCGCAAGGCTGTGCACAAGGTGTCCGGCGGTGTGATCAACCCGGGTGAGTCGGCGGCGGATGTCGTCTACCGCGATCTCGGCGAACGGGTCAACCAGCCCGTGCGCGGCGACTACCGGATCGCGATCCTCTCGCTCAAGGGCGGTGTCGGCAAGACCACCACCACGGTCGGTCTCGGCTCCACCTTCGCGTCCCAGCGTGGTGACCGCGTCATCGCCATCGACGCCAACCCCGACCTGGGCACGCTCGCCCACCGGGTACCGCGCCAGACCCGTTCGACGGTGCGCAATCTGCTCGAAGACCAGCAGATCACCCGCTACTCGGATGTCCGCGCACACACCTCGCAGGCCCCGAGCCGACTGGAAGTGCTTGCCTCCGAACAGGATCCGGCCGTGTCGGAGGCCTTCAGCGAGGCCGACTACCGCAAGGCCATCGGCATCCTGCAGTCGTTCTACAACATCATCCTCACCGACTGCGGCACCGGCCTGATGCACTCGGCGATGTCGGGCGTGCTGGACATGGCGAGCTCGCTGGTGCTGGTCACCTCCCCCGCGATCGACGGTGCGCGCAGCGCGTCGGCGACGCTGGACTGGCTCGATCACCACGGCTACTCCAAGCTGGTCGAACGCACCGTCGTCGTCGTGAACGCTTCTCGCCGTGGCGCTTCCACGGTCGACCTGGATCAGCTGCGCAAGCTGTTCCTCGACCGCACCCGCGCCGTGCAGATCGTCCCGTTCGACGATCACCTGGCCGAGGGCGCCGAGATCGATCTCGAACTGGTCAGCAAGCCGACCAGGCGGGCCCTGCTCGAACTGGCCGCGATGGTCGCCGACGACTTCAGCTACCACGGTCAGCAGCAGCCGTATCAGCCGGGCCAGCCCTACCCGGGTCAGCAGTACCAGCCGGGTCAGTTCTGAGGTAGCACCGTCAGCGCGCGATCACCTCGCGCGCCGCGGCCTCGAACGCGTCGAGCACCGTCGCGATGGCGGGGCTGCGGTGCGCCTGCGGGCGGGTGATGATCTCGTAGACCCTGGCCGCGCGGACCCCGGCCAGCGGTAGCACCGACAAGTCGGGGTGAGCTACGGCGTAACGCGGCATCAGCGCGACGCCGTAGCCGGAGACCACGAGCGTTTCGATCACCCGGAACTCGTTGAGCCGCTGCGCGATCCGTGGCCGTACCCCGGTGACGGTGGCGATGGACTCGAGCACGTCGTCGACCGGGAACCCGCCGCGCACGCTCACCCAGGTCTCCTCGGCGAGTTCTTCCGGGCACACCGACGAACGCCCGGCCAGCGGATGATCCGGTGCGACTACGACATCGATGGGCTCACGCATCAGCACCCGCGCCGACAATCTCGGCCCGGTCAGCGACGGCGCGCGTTCGTCGCGATGGGTGAGCACGATGTCGTAGTCGGCCAGTAGTTTCGACGCCTCACTCGGCGGCAGGTCCTCGTCGCCCGCGACCAGTTCGACCCCGCTGGTGGCCAGCGTGGCGAGCACGGGCGGCAACAGCAGTGCCGCACCGGACGGGAACGACGCCACCCGCACCTGACCCCGCGGTGAGCCCCGGTAGTGGGCCATCTCGGCGGTGGCCCGGTCCATCGCGGCGAGCACGTCGTCGGCCCGGAGCACCAGCGCCTGCCCCGCGTCGGTGAGCCGCACCCGGCGTCCGTCCGGTTCGAGCAGCGCAACCCCGGCCTCTCTGCCGAGCACCTTCAACTGCTGCGAGACCGCCGACGGGGTCATCGACAGCACCTCGGCGACGGCGGCGACCGTGCCGCGGTCGGCCAGCTCACGCAGAATGCGCAGGCGCTCGATCGAGAACATGAAGTAAAACTACGTTATCTCTCCACATTTATTCGATTGTGCTGATCTTTAGCGGCCCGCACGATAAGGGCGTGACCTCCCGTGATCGCCTGCTCGGACTGACCGTCGTTGTGCTCTGGGGCCTGAACTTCCTGGCCATCCGCATCGGCCTCGACCACTTCCCGCCCTTTTTCTTCGTCGCGCTGCGCTTCGCCGTCATCGCGATCCCCGTGCTGATCTTCATTCCACGTCCGGCCGTGCGCACCCGCTGGCTGCTGCTCTACGGCACCGGCTTCGGCATTCTGCAGTTCGCGTTCCTGTTCACGGCGATGCGCACCGGCATGCCGACCGGCCTCGCCTCGCTGGTACTGCAGTCCTCGGCGCCGTTCACGGTGATGCTGGGCGCGGTGCTGTTGCGCGAGCGCTTGCGGCCGGTGCAGGTCGCCGGACTCGCGGTGGCCGTGTTCGGCATGGTCATCATCGGCGCCGACCGCTTGGCCAACGCCACCCTGCTGCCGGTCCTGCTGACGTTGGCGGGTGGCCTGGGCTGGGCGTTCGGCAATATCGGCGCCCGTCAGGCCGGTGCCGACTCCCCCGGCTACAACCCCCTGCACCTGACGCTGTGGATGTCGGTGGTTCCCGTCGTGCCGATGCTGGCGCTGTCGATGGCTGTCGAGGGGCCTGGCACCGGTTTCCGCGCGGTCGGCGCCGCGTTCTCCGCCGACGGCCTGCCCGCACTCGGCGCCGTCGCCTACATCGCCGTCCTCGCGACCGTGTGCGGTTCGGGCCTGTGGACCTATCTGATGAGCCGCTATCCGGCGGGCACCGTGGCGCCGTTGTCGCTGCTCGTGCCGGTCGTCGGCATCGCGGCGGCGTGGGTGGTCCTCGACGAACAGCCGTCGGTGGCCGCGCTGATCGGCGGGGCGATCGTGATCGCGGGCGCCTTCGCGGCAACCACCGGCCTGGGCCTTCCGAAGGCGCCATCGCCCGCCCCCACCCCGGAATTGGCCCGAGCCTGAACCCGAATTCAGCCCACGACCGCTCGAGCTCTGGCTAGCATGTGACCGGTCGCCCGATGTGTTTCCGTGCGACCGGTCGGTTTTGAGCTCGCGAACGACGCACAGGTCGATACAGCCAGGTCTTCGCCGCGCTCTAGAGTGGTAGCAAATCCCAGGCAATACTCGAGCAAGGCAGCTGAACAGCGTATGGCGGAACAGCGGTTGCCCGTTTCGCGAAGGAACCTTCTTCGTGGCACGGTCGCAGCGGGGGTGATAGCGGCGGGGGCCGTGGCGGGAGCGCCGGGATTCGCCGCGCCGCCGGGGCGCCGGGTAGCGGTTCTCGGCGGCGGTGTCGCCGGGCTCACGGCCGCGCACGAACTGGCCGAGCGCGGGTTCGAGGTCACCGTGTACGAGGCACGCGCGCTGGGCGGCAAGGCCCGCAGCGTGGGGGTGCCGGGTACCGGCCGCGACGGCAGACCCGATCTGCCCGGCGAGCACGGGTTCCGTTTCTTCCCCGGCTTCTATCAGAACCTGCCCGACACGATGCGCCGCATTCCGCATCCGGGCAATCCCGACGGCGTGTGGAACAACCTCATCGCCGTGCCGGAGGCCCGGTTCTCCCGCCGTGACAGCGACGACATCACCCTTGCCCTGCCCGACAGCTTCACCGCCGCGCAGGCGACGCCGGACTCGATCCGCGAAACCCTGGCCGGCACCATCGCCACGACCGCCAAGATGTCGGCGGCGGAAGGCCTGTTCTTCGCCAATCGGCTGATGGTGTTCAACACCAGCTGCGATGCCCGCCGTTTCGGCCAGTGGGAGCACACCTCCTGGTACGACTTCGTGCACGGGCACGAACGTTCGCACGAGTTCCGCGCGGTCGTGTCCCGGTCGCTGACATCGATCATGGTCGCCGCCAAGGAGAACCTGGCCAGCACTCGCACCATCGGCAGCATGGGCGAACAGTTCCTCGGCAACCCGCTCGGCCTCGGCAACGACGGCGGCCTCGACCGCGTGCTCAACAACACGACCAACGCCGCCTGGATCGATCCGTGGGTGCGGCACCTGCGTGAGCTGGGCGTGCGTTTCGAACTCGGCGCACGGGTCAGCGAACTCGAGGTGCGCGACCGGCGGATCCGGGCGGCCCGGATCACCGACGCCACGGGCGCGCGCACCGTCGACGCCGACTATTTCGTGGTGGCGCTGCCGGTGGAACACGCGAGAAAACTGTGGTCGTCGCAGGTACTCGCCGTGGCGCCCGAACTCGCCGCGACGGAGCGGCTCTTCGTCGATTGGATGAACGGAATACAGATCTATTTCCGTGCGCCCCTGCATATTTCGCGCGGACACACGGCCTATGTCGATTCGCCGTGGTCACTCACCTCGATCAGCCAGAATCAGCTGTGGACCGATAAACTGCCGTCCTTCGGCGACGGCACGGTGGCCGATTGCCTTTCGATCGATATCTCCGACTGGAATTCGCCGGGAATGCTGTACGGCAAACCCGCCACCGCGTGCACCCACGAGGAGATCTTCCGCGAAGTCTGGGCACAGTTGAGCAGCCATCTCAACGATCGTGAACAATTGCTCCGGCCCGCCGATGTGCATTCCTGGTTTCTCGATCCGGGAATCACCTGGCAGGGCAGTCACAACGCGAATGCCGACCCGTTGCTCATCAATACCGCCGGCTCCTGGGATGCCCGCCCCGAGGCGCACGGGTCGATCGAGAATCTCTTCCTCGCAGGTGACTACGTGCGCACCGATGTGGACCTGGCGACCATGGAGGGCGCCAACGAGTCGGCCCGTGCGGCGGTGAACGCGCTGCTCGACGTGGCGGGCTCGCCGGCACCGCGCTGCCGTGGTTTCCGGCTGCGCCGCACCCCCGAACTGGAGCCGCTGCGCATCATCGACGCCGACCGCTACGCCAAGGGCATGCCCAACCTTTTCGACGAACCGACCTGACCCGGACAAGCTCACACCGCTCCCGCACGCGCGCCCGGACGGCGCGCACATAGACTCGCGGCGTGGCAGACATCTCGGTGCGTGGACGCTTGGCCTTGCGAGCAGCGGCAGCAGCGTCGTGGGCTTCGCAGAAGGCGGGTCGCGGCAAGGGTTCGATGATCGGCGGCCTGATCGCGTTGAAGATCGATCCGTCGATCATGACGCAGCTCGGGCGCGGTCGGCGAACGGTGCTGATCACCGGCACGAACGGTAAGTCGACCACCACCCGGATGACGACCGCCGCGCTCGGCACGCTCGGCGACGTCGCCACCCAGGCCGACGGCGCCAATATGGACGCGGGCATCGTGGCCGCGCTCAGCCTGCACCCGGGTGTGGCGCTGGCCGCGATCGAGGTCGACGAGCTGCACCTGCCGCACGTGAGCGACGCGCTGGATCCGGCCGCCGTGGTACTGCTCAACCTCAGCCGCGACCAGCTCGACCGGGTCGGCGAGATCAACATGATCGAACGCAAGCTGCGTGCCGGGCTCCTGCGTCATCCCGACGCGGTCGTCATCGCCAACTGTGACGACGTGCTGGTGGCCTCCATCGCCTACGACCACCCGAATGTGGTGTGGGTGTCGGCGGGCAGCGGCTGGGCCGTCGACGCGACGAGTTGTCCGCGCAGCGGCGAGCCGATCGTCTGGGAGGGCGAGAACTGGCGCTCGACCGGTGCCGATTTCCATCGCCCGCAGCCGGTGTGGTGGCTCGAGGGCGAAGACCTGTGCGGCCCTGACGGTTTCCGCGCTCCACTGCATCTGGCGCTGCCGGGTCGCGCGAATCGCGGCAATGCCGCGCAGGCGGTGGCCGCGGCGGTCGCGATGGGCGCCGAGCCCGCGAAGGCCACCGATGCCACCGGCACTGTGCGCGAGATCGCGGGCCGCTACCGCACCGTCACCGTCGGCGACCACGACGCGCGGTTGCTGCTGGCCAAGAACCCCGCGGGCTGGCAGGAAGCGCTGTCGATGATCGACCCGGCCTCGGCCGGTCTGGTGATCGCGGTGAACGGTCAGGTGCCCGACGGCGAGGACCTGTCGTGGCTGTGGGACGTGCGGTTCGAGCACTTCGAGGGCGTGCAGGTGGTCGCCTCGGGCGAGCGCGCCACCGATCTCGCCGTGCGCCTCACCTACGCGGGTGTCGAGCACACGCTCGTCCCGGATCCCGTGCGCGCCATCGCCTCCTGTCCCCCCGGACATGTCGAGGTGCTGGCCAACTACACCGCGTTCCGCGATCTCAACCGTGACCTGGAGGCCCGCAAGTGAGCGAGTCAACCCTTCGTATCGGCCTCGTGCTGCCCGACGTGATGGGCACCTACGGCGACGGCGGCAATGCCCTGGTCCTGCGCCAGCGCCTGCGGATGCGGGGCTACGACGCCGAGATCATCGACATCACCCTCGCCGATCCCGTCCCGGATTCCTTCGACATCTACACCCTCGGCGGCGCCGAGGACTCCGCGCAGCGCCTGGCCACCCGCCACCTGCAGAAGTACCCCGGCCTCCAGCAGGCCGCCGCCAAGGGCGCACCGGTGCTCGCGATCTGCGCCGCCATCCAGGTGCTCGGCAACTGGTACGAGACCTCGGCGGGCGAAAAGGTCGACGGCGTCAGCCTTTTCGACGTCACCACCTCGCCGCAGAAGGTGCGCGCCATCGGCGAGGTCACCACCACGCCGCTGGTTCCCGGCCTGAAAGCGCCTCTCACCGGCTTCGAGAACCACCGGGGCGGCACGACTCTCGGCTCCGATGCCACCCCGCTGGCCCGCGTGACCCGAGGTGTCGGCAACGGCGTGGGCGACGGCACCGAGGGCGTGGTCCAGGGCTCGGTCTTCGGCACCTACCTGCACGGCCCCGCGCTCGCCCGCAACCCCGAGCTGGCCGATCTCCTCATCGCCAAGGCCCTCGGTATCCCCGCCACCGACCTGGCTCCCCTCGACCTTCCCGAGGTCGATCGCCTCCGCAAGGAACGCCTGCGCGCCTGACCCGACAGCGGATCGACGCCGCCGCGCGGACTTCCGCTCATCGCGACTTTTAACCTCCCGTAACCGCTACCTGCGCCGATAGCGTCTCCCTTCGCAGTGCTGGACGAATCCGCCCGGCACCGGAGGTGAGGAGTGCCGAGGTGACCGCAGTGGTGTCGACCGTGGACGCCGACGAAGCGGCCGGTGCGAAACCGAGCACTGCGAAGGCACCTCGGCGGGGTGGTTCGGTGCTGGCCGCGGTGGTGGCGCTCGGCGTCGTGCTGGCCGGCTGGACGGTGGTGACGGCCGCCGGATTGGTCGACCCGCTGTATCTGCCGTCGCCGAAGGCGGTGTGGGATGCCTTCGTGCGCGCCAATTCCACGCATCGGATCGCCGACGGCGTGGATCGGTTCGTGGTCGGCGAGCAGAACTACTACCTGTGGGAACACCTGCTGGCCAGCCTCCAGCGGATCGCGATCGGGGTGGGTGCGGCGATCGTCGTCGGGCCGCTGGTCGGGTTCGTGATGGGGATGGTCGCGCCGGTGCGGTGGGTCACCGAGCCGATCCTGAACTTTCTGCGCGCCCTGCCGCCGCTGGGTTACATCGGTCTGCTCATCGTGTGGTTCGGCATCGGCGACACCGCCAAGATCTGGCTGCTGTTCCTCGCCGCCTTCCCGCCGATCGTCATCGCGACGCTCGACGGCGTACTGGGCGTCAAACAGGACTACCTCAACGCGGCGCGCTCACTGGGCGCCGGTCGCGCACAGGTTATTTCCCTCGTCGTACTCCCCGCCACCCTGCCCAACGTGATCAGCGGTATCCGCATCGCGACGGCTTTCGCCTGGACCACGGTCGTGGCCGCCGAACTCAACAACGGCATCCCCGGCATCGGCGGACTCGCGTATATCGCGGGCACGCAACTGAATACGCCGCTCACCATCGCCTGCATCATCGTGATCGGCGTGGCGGCGATGCTGCTGGACGCGGTGATCGTGTTCATCGGCGCCCGAGCTGTTCCCTGGAAAGGCAAAGTATGAAAACCGCACTGCGCAGGGTCGTCGCGACCTCGGCCGCACTCTCCGCCGTTGTCGCTGTCACCGCGGGCTGCGTGGAATCGGGGCGCGAGGACACCGGCGCGGCCGCGAGCTGCCCGTTCGCCGCCGATCCGAGCGTTACCAGCACCGTTCGCCTCGGCTTCCAAGCCATCCCCAACGGCGATCTGGTGGTGAAGGACCGCAACCTGCTGCAGGCGTGCCTGCCGAACGCGAAGATCACCTGGAGCCAGTTCTCCTCCGGCGCCGATGTGGTGCAGGCCTTCGGCGCGGGCGGACTCGATATCGGCACGCTCGGTTCGAGCCCGGCGACCAAGGCCCTGTCGGCGCCGCTGAACCTGCCCGTGCAGGTGGTGTGGATCCACGATGTGATCGGCACCTCGGAATCGCTTGTCGTGCGGGACAAGTCGATCACTACCCTGGCCGGGCTGACGGGCAAGAAGGTGGCCACGCCCTTCGGCTCCACCTCCCACTACAGCTTGCTCGCCGCGCTGGACAAGGCCGGTCTCACCGGCAAGGTGGAGCTGATCAACCTCGCCCCCGACGCGATTCCCGGTGCGTGGCAAGGCAATCAGATCGATGCCGCCTGGGTCTGGGACCCGACGCTGTCCAAGCTCACCGCGGCGGGCGGCACGGTGCTCACCAGTAGTGCCGAGACCGCGGCGGGCGGTGCGCCGACCTTCGACGTCGCCATCGCCGACAAGAAATTCCTCGCCGACAATGCCGCGTTCGCGAAGACCTGGGCCAAGGTGCAGGACTACGCCGTCGGTCAGCTGAAGAACCAGCAGGCCGAGGCCGCGGTGTCGATCGGCGCGCAGCTCGGTATCGCCCCCGACAAGGTCGTTCCGCAGCTGGCGGGCTACCAGTACCTGCCCGCCGCCGAGCAGGCAGGCGCGAAGTACCTGGGTGGCGGCTTCGGCGCGGACCTCGCCGGTACCGCGCGATTCCTGTTGAGCCAGGGCGGCATCGCCGCGGTCGGCACCGATCAGCAGTACCGCGACGGCATCTCCGCCACCGCCGCGGCGGGCGCGGGCTCGTGACCGCGGGGCCGGTGGCCGCCGATGCCGAGCGGGTGACGTTGACCGGGGTGAGCAAGAGCTACCCCGGTCCCGACGGCGACGTCGTGGTGCTCGCGCCGACCGACCTCACCATCGAACCCGGCGAATTCGTCTGCGTCATCGGCCCTTCCGGCTGCGGCAAGTCCACCCTGCTCAACATCCTCGCCGGATTCCTCCCACCGACCTCGGGTGCGGTGCGGGTCGGCGATCGGGTGATCGACGGACCCGATCCCGACCGCGGCGTGGTCTTCCAGCAGGCCAACCTCTACCCCTGGCTCTCGGTCCGCGGCAATGTCGAGTTCGCCCCGAAAGTCCGTGGGGTGTCGAAGCAGACGCGGCGGGCCGACGCGCAGCGGCTGCTGGAGCTGGTCGGACTCGACCAGCTCGGCGACCGCAAGCCCTACGAGCTCTCCGGCGGCCAGCAGCAGCGCGCGCAGATCGCCCGCGTGCTGATCAACGATCCCGGCATCGTGCTCATGGACGAGCCCTTCGGCGCCCTCGACGCGTTGACCAGGGAACGACTCCAGCGCGAACTGCTCACCCTGTGGCGCGATCGCCGCAAGACGGTGCTGTTCGTCACCCACGGCATCGAGGAAGCCATCCTCCTCGGCACCCGAATCCTGGTGATGGGCACCGAGCCCGGCCGGATCGTGCACGATGTCACGCCCACCTTCGAGGCGGGCGCCGACTTCGCCACGATCCGTGCCGACCCCGAGTTCAGCGCCCTCCGAGACGAATTGGCTCGCCACATCTACGCGGCGCACGCCTGATCTAGACGGCGACGCTCACCTGCCGACGGGTGATGAGCCAGCCGACGAGCGCGGCGAGCGGGAACATCAGCACGCCGTAGACCGCGGCGGGAACGGCCAGCTCGGTGCTGTCGAGCACGCTGATCGCGATGGTGATGGCGATGGTGCTGTTGTGGATACCGACCTCGAACGAGCAGGCGATGGCCTGGCGGTCGGCGACGCCGAGCAGGCGCGGCAGGTAGTAGCCGACCGACAGGCTGATCAGGCAGAACACGACGGTGATGGCGCCGACGTCGGCGAGCGAGTCGGTCAGGGTCTCCCGCTCGCTGACGATGGTGCCGACGATCACCAGCAGCAAGGTGATCGCCGACCCGATGCGGACCGGCTTGTCCATCCGGTCCGCGAACTCCGCCGACCAGCGGCGCACCAGCATGCCCAGGCCGACCGGAACCAGCACGATGGCGAACACCTGGATCACCTTGCTCAGCTGCAAACCGACGGAACCGTCCTCGCCGCTCGGCTCGAAGTAGCCGATGGCGAAGTTGGTCACCAGCGGCACGGTGACGACCGCGATGATCGAATTGACCGCGGTCAGCGACACATTCAGCGCCACGTCACCACGGAAGAGGTGGCTGAACAGGTTCGCTGTCGTCCCGCCGGGCGAGGCGGCGAGCAGCATCATGCCGACCGCCAGAATCGGCGTCAGGTCGAACAGCAGCACCAGGCCGAACGCGACCACCGGTAGCACCAGCAATTGGCAGACCAGCGCGATGGCGACGATGCGCGGCGTCTTCGCGATGCGGGCGAAGTCGGCGCCGGTGAGCGAGAGCCCGAGGCCGAACATGATCACCGCCAGCGCCAACGGCAGACCGACTGATACCAGTGGAGAGTTCATAGCCACACACTTCTCGTCGAGCAGTCCGGGTCGAGGTACCGACCGGATTGAGACGCTCCGGTCTCAATCTCGCAGCGTAGCCAGCTGTGACGTTCGTCGCAGCGAAATCGACAAGGTATTACCCCGTCGAGACGACAGCCTCCGGAGCGGCGGCATGACTGCCGGTGCACAGATCGTGGACGAAGCGCATCTTCTCCAGCACCCGCTCCGGCAACACGAAGGGGTACAGGTCGTCGCGGCCCATCGAGCGGTTGACCATGTTCAGCGACCAGGTCAGCGGCAGCCAGAGCTCGATGATCTTGTCGAACCCGGCGCGGCCGATCTGTGGGCGGTCCAGCGTCGCACCCGCCGGGGCGAGTCCGAAGGCGGCCGCCGTGTCGAGGGTGTCGCGGATGTGCAGGTAGTGGGCGAAGGTCTCGGCCCAGTCCTCGGCGGCGTGCATCGTGGCGTAGGAGGAGACGTAGTCGCGTTTCCAGCCGCTGGGCGCACCCTGGGAATAGTGGCGGTCCAGTGCCGCCTGGTAGTCGGCGAAGGGATCGCCGAACAGGTCGCGAAAGCGTTGCAGGGCAGCGTCGTCGGCGACGAGCACGGAGAAGTAGTAGTGCCCGGTCTCGTGCCGGAAGTGGCCGAGCAACGTGCGGTACGGCTCGGCCATCTCGATGCGCAACTGCTCGCGGTGCGGGTCGTCGGCCTCGGCCAGGTCGAGGGTGACCACGCCGTCCATATGGCCGGTGAGCACGCCGTCGGTCCGGCTGGACAGCAGATCGAAGGCCAGCCCGTGTTCGGGATCCTCGTCGCGGCCGACGATCGGCAGCCCGAGCTCGACCAGCTCGAAGATCAATCGCCGTTTGGCCGTCTCGGCCTCGGCGAACGCGGCGAGGCCGTCGGTGTCGGTGTCGTTGGGCCTGGTCCTGGTGAGCTTGCACGACACGCACAGGCCGGGACCGGACGCGTCACCGTCGACCAGCCAATTGCACTGCGCCACATGCAGGTTGTCGCACAGGCGGAAGCGATCGCTGTCGACGACGCCGGCCACGTGGTCGATCGCCTCGTCGCTCGGCGGGTCACCGATCACCACCAGCGCCCGTTCCCCCAGGCTGAAACCCAGTGCGCTGCGGCACGACAGGCAGACAGAGTTCTCGAAAGCCAGCTGCTGGCCACAGTTCGGACAGACGAAATCACGCACGGACTACACCTCCACCGGGGCCACATCGACCGATACCTTGATTGTGGACTGCTTCGCGTCGGTGTAGATGATGCCACGCAGCGGCGGAACGTCCTGGTAATCGCGACCCCACGCCACGGTCACGTACCGCTCGTCGGCGAACTGGTCGTTGGTGGGGTCGAAGGCGATCCAGCGGCCGGTGCGATCGGTGTCGTCGGCGCCGGGCAACCAGACCGCGGCCCACGCGTGCGTGGCGTCGACGCCGACCATGCGTTCCTTGCCCGGCGGCGGGTCGGTGGCGAGATAGCCGGAGACGTAGCGTGCGGCCAGGCCCTGCGCGCGCAGGCACGCCGCGCCGATTCGGGCGAAGTCCTGGCACACGCCTTCGCGGGCGGCGAACACGTCGGCCACGCTGGTGCTCACCGTCGTGGACCCGGAACGGTACTGGAAGTCGTGGTGGATGCGCGTGTTCAGCTCGGTCACGGCTTCGAGCAGCGGCCTGCCCGGCGGGAAACTCTCCACGGCGTACGCGACGACGTCGGGGGTGATCTCGGGCGGGAGCAGATCGAGGGTGAACTCGACGGCCAGCGGGCCGGTGGCAGACGTAGGACGCGCCGACTCCCATGGCATGTCGGCACCCGGCAGCGCCGCCGGGTCTGCGCCGTCGACATCGATGAGGGACTCGCCGGTGACCTCGAGGTTGCGATGCTCGGAGGTCACGTGGAAATACGTCGTGGTGTTGCCGTAGACGTCGGTGCCCACCGAGCGGTCCGAGGGCACCGGGTCGATGTAGATCTCGTGCTCGAGCAGGCGCTGACCCGGATATTCGCGCGGGGTGAGATACGCGCGACCGTAGGAGCTGGTCACCTCGTCGGAGTAGCTGTAGGTGGTGCGGTGCACCACCATGTATCGCCGGGTCATCCGACCATCCTGGTATTGCCCCAGAGCGGCTGAATACCCAGCGGGACGGTGAGTTTGGTGGCCTCGAACGATTCGGCCAGCTTGCGCAGTCGCAAGTGCACCCCCTCCAGCAGTTCCACCAGTTCGGTGCGCACGCCGTCGTCGTCGGTGTGTTCCAGGTCGGCCGGGTCGACGCGGCGCAGCATGCGCTGGGCGTCGGCGAGCAGGCGCTGCGAACGCGAGGCGCCGGAACCACCGGGCAGCGCCTGGAAGTCGGCCTCGAGACGGTCGAGCTGATAGATCAGCGACCGCGGGTTGCCCGGGTCGAACAGCAGCAGTCCCGCGAGCGCGGCCACGTGCGCCGAACCACGATGGCGGCGACGGTAACTCACCGCCGACTCGGTGGCGGTGAGCACGGCCTCCGCGACCACCCCTTGCACTTCGGCCGAACTCCGTCGCCCCAGCGCGGCATTGATCAGCGACGTCACCGCCAGCCCGCGCTCGATCCGTTTACCGATATCCATGACGTACCAGCCGGTGTCGCGCACCAGCGACTCCGCGCCGATCCCCGACAGCGACAGCAGCGCCGCCAGCGCCAGCGAATGCACCGACGACAACGCCGTCTCCTGTTCGGTACTGGCACTGCGGAATTCGGCCAGTGCGCGGTCGACGGCGCCGATGATCATCCAGGTGTCACCGGACAATTGATCGCGCACCGCTCGCGCGGCGGATCCGTAGTGATCCACCGCGTACGACAGCGACCCGGCCAGCTCACGATCACCGGTCAACGAGGCCAGGTACCCGAACCCCTCAGCCGAAGCTCCGGCCACCGCCCGCCGCGCGGCCACGCCGTCCTGACCACTGGAATCCATGGCTCGGTGGGTGAACTGGCCCTGCGCCTGTCGCGACCGAGCGAGCACCGGCTCGGGCTCGGGGGCCGGCACCGGCTCCGAACCACGCTCGGGCGTGACACCGGTGGTGCGCAGCGCGCGGGCCAGCGCACTGGTCCCCGCCCGCTCCCACGGCGCCTCTGCCTCGGAATCGGGTTCGGGCTCGTCCGCTGTGGGCTGATCCCGACCAGCGGACCGGCTCTGCCCCGCCGACTGTGATGCCTTCGGTTCAGCGGGCGCGTCGTGCTCCGCCGCCTCCGTTCCTGCTTCTTCGCTGACCGAGGACCGCGATGACCGCGTCGCCACCGGGTCAGGCGCTTCGGCGCCTACCGAATCACGGTGCCCAGCATCGGCGTTCGGATCTTCGGTTGCGACATCGCGGGATCGCACGGCCACCAGCTGACCGATTCCGTTGGGCAGCACCGACTCTGGAGCGACGGTGCCCGTGGTGATCGACAGGGCACGCATGAGGATCGGCAAGGCTTCGGCGCCATCGAGCCATGGTCGGTAGCGATAGTCCTGATAGACGTCATGGGTGGCGGCGAGCAGGCGGACCACCGACTCTGCGCGTTCGCTGTAGCGGCCCATCCAGAACAGGTCGTTGAGCACGCGCGGCGAGCTGATCGCCTCGACGACCGGCACCGCCCTGCGCAACCGCTCCTCGTGCGGCGCTTCGGAACTCGCCGCGGGCACGGCCGCCGGAGCCGCGCGGACCCACACGTCCTTCGCGGCCACCTTGATCACGCTCCGGGTCGGTTCGAGCCGCATGCGCTGCTGACCCAGGCCACCCGACATCGCCGTATAGCTGCCCCGTCTGGCCAGCGAGAACAACCGCATACCCACCGGTGCCGGCGCCAGCCCCGCCGGGCCGTCGACCGCGGGCGCGACCGAGAACTCGGCGGGCTCCTGCCCCACCCACTTCCATCGCTCGACCTCGATCCGGGCGGCGAGATCGGCGCGCTCGGCCGCCGACAGGCTCGGTCCGAAGATCGTCGAGCCGTCGACAGCGGAGCGGATCACCAGGTCACCGACGTGCGACACCAAGTGCGCGCGCTCGGTGTCGTCGCCACCCCAGTAGGTGGGGGTGGCATCGAGCAGCAGATCCTCGCCGAGCACCGAGCGGGCGATGCGCGGCAGGAACGGGCTCAGCGCGGGCGATTCCAGCAACCCGCTACCGAGGGTGTTCACCACCGTCACCGCACCGCGACGCAGCACCTCGACCAACCCGACCACGCCGAGCCGCGAATCGGGGCGCAGATCCAGCGGGTCGGAGAACTCGGCGTCCACCCGCCGCAACACCACATCGACCCGTTCCAAGCTGCCGAGCGAGCGCATCCACAGCGCACCGTCGCGCACCACCAGATCAGAACTCTCCACCAGCGGGAACCCGAGCATCTGCGCGAGATAAGCCTGGTCGAAGGCGGTTTCGGAATGCGAACCCGGGCTGAGTACGACGACGACCGGCTCTTCCCCATCGGCCAGTTCGGGCGCCGCCTCCTCGAGCATCAACCGCATGGCCCGCGCGAACGGGCTGAGTGGACGCGGTCCCGCGTGCTCGAACGCCTCGGGAATGGCCGAAGCCACCACACGACGGTCGGCCAGCGCGTACCCGGCGCCCGAGGGTGCCTGCGCCCAGTCGGCGAGAACCCGGAACTGCCCGTCACTCCACCGGCTGATGTCGCAGGCGTGCAGAAAGAGCTGGTGGGTGCCGGGGATCGTGATGCCGTGCGCGGCCCGCACATACCCGGTATTGCCGAACACCACCTCCGGCGGCAACAGGCCCGAACTCAGCAGCCTGCGCGGGCCGTAGACGTCGGTGAGCACCTCATCGAGTACCAGCGAGCGCTGCACGAGACCGGTTTCGAGGCGGGTCCAGTCCTCGGCGGACACCAGCAGCGGAATCGGGTCCAGACGCCACGGTTGCGGTATCGCGGTGTCGTCGTCGCCGCCCAGGCCGACCTCGGTGTAGGTGACACCGTCGTCCTCGATCTGCCTGCGCACCCGGTGATCGATCCGGTCGATCCCGCCGATCCCCTGGTCGATGAAATCGGCCGACAGCTCCGACCACATCGACCGCACCCGCCCACGCCCGTCGACCAACTCGTCGTAATAGCCCCTGGTCGGCCTGCCGCACTCGTCGAAGCGCGCCCCCGCCGAACTGTCAGCCCGATACCGCGCGAACTGCTCGGCAACCTGAGCGCGAACGCCCGATCCCGGCCGATTCCCGCCCCGTTGCGCTTCATCGCGCTGAGCCACCGAGCCTCCTGTAATTTTTGCGGCTGGCGCCGCGGGGTTTTGCGGCCCCGATTGTCCCGATTCTTCCCTCCTCCGGTCAGTCGCTGCGCTCCCTCCCTCCGTCAGTCCAGAATCGGGACGGCCGCAAAACCCAAAGCCGGTGACTTCCATCGACTGGTGACCAGATCGGTGTGCTGGTCGCCCCGGCGTTCTGTGGCGCGCCGGGCCTCCCCTTTCCTACTGGCCCCAGACTGTTCGCGCGCGGCGTAGGTCCAGGATGCCTGGTGCTCCCACATCGGTCGACTGTGCCGCGATCTTCGCACGGAGTTCGGCGGGATCGATCGGGTTCACCGTATGACCGGCGGCCTCGAAACGGCGGTTACGGCGCGATTGGGCGGCGACGGCGTTGACGGGTGCGTCGTCGTAGGCGCGGCCGCCGGGGTGCACGACGTGGTAGGTGCAGCCGCCACGGGAGATGCCCGTCGCGACGTCTATCAGGTCGAACACCAGGGGGGCGTCGACGGTGATCGAGGGGTGCAGGGAGTTCGGCGGCTGCCAGGCGCGGTAGCGCACGCCCGCCACCTGCACATCGGATTTGTCGGTGGCCAGCAGCGGAACCGGCATGCCGTTGCAGGTGAGGACGTAGCGGCCGCGGTCGGCTCCGACCAGTCGCACCTGCAACCGTTCCACCGAGGAGTCCACGTAGCGAGCGGTGCCCTGGCCGGTGGTCTGTTCGCCAAGGGTGAGCCAGGGTTCGATCGCCCCGCGCAGTTCCAGCTCCGCCTCACCGATCATGGCGGTGCCGATACGGGGGAAGCGGAATTCGGTGAAGGGGTCGAGCCAGGCGGTGTCGAAGTCGACGCCCGCCGCGCGCAGGTCGGCGGCCACTTCGGCGATGTCGTTCATCAGGAAGTGCGGCAGCAGATAGCGGCCGTGCAGGTTGGACCCGTGCCGGATCAGCGGCGCGCGCAGCGGCTTGTCCCAGAACATCGCGACCAGGCCGCGCACCAGCAGCGATTGCACCATCGCCATCTGGAAATGCGGCGGCATCTCGAAGCCGCGCAGTTCGAGCAACCCGAGACGGCCGCGCGCGGAGTCGGGGCTGTACAGCTTGTCGATGCAGAACTCGGCACGGTGGGTGTTGCCGGTGAGATCGGTGAGCAGATGGCGCAGTGCGCGATCGATATGCCAAGGGGCCGACTGGATCTCGTACGGCGTCGGCCCGTGGGCTTGCTCGGCGGTGAGCCTGGCGACCTCGGCGAAGGCGATCTCGAGTTCGTAGAGCGCGCCTTCGCGACCCTCGTCCGCGCGGGGCGCCTGCGAGGTCGGGCCGACGAAACGACCCGCGAACAGGTACGACAGCGCGGGATGACGCTGCCAGTAGGTGAGCATGGAGACCAGCAGGTCGGGGCGGCGCAGCATCGGCGAACGCGCCGGGGTGACCCCGCCGAGGGTGATGTGGTTGCCGCCGCCGGTGCCGCCGTGCGTGCCGTCCACGTCGAACGACTCGGTGCTCAGCCGGGCGAACCTGGCCTGCTCGTAGAGGGTGTTCAGCACCTCGGCCTGCTCGGCGAACGAGCTGGTGGGCATGATGTTCACCTCGATCACGCCCGGGTCGGGCGTCACCGAAAACGTCTGTAGCCGTGCATCACTCGGCGGGGCATAGCCCTCCAGCACCACGGGCTGGCCGATCGCCACCGCGGCCGCCTCGACCTTGGCGATCAGATCGAGGAAGTCGTCGAGCTCGGCGACCGGCGGCAGGAACACGTGCAGCCGCCCCTGTCTGACCTCGGCGACCAGCGCGGTCGTCGGGGTGAAATCGGCGGGCTCCACCGCTGCGGGCGGCTCGGCCCGTTCCGCGCGCAGCGGTTTCTGATAGAGCGGGTCGCTGTCGGGCAGGATCGGCGGCGCGTGCCAGGACACCGACCCGATCGGAAGGCGAAGTCCGGCAGGCGAATCACCATCGGCCAACACGATCCGGCCGCGGCCGCCCTCGGCACGCCCGCGACGCAGCTGCCAGTCGGCACTGGCCCAGCCCGCGCCGTCGGCCCGTCGATGAATCGGCAGCACATACGCCGACGGCTGATCGACCGACTCCTCCAGGCTCTCGAGCAATACCCGCCGCACTTCGGGCGAGTCCTCGGCCGGGTCGATATCGGCGGGCGGCGGATCGCCGTACGGCGCACTCACGGTCGCGGCCAACCGCGCCAGCGGATCCTCGAACGCGGGCCGCACCTGTCCATCGGGCAACCCCAGGGTGCCCGCGATCTCAGCGATCAGCGCCTTGGCCGCGCCGATATCGGCAGCGGGCGCCCGGTCGGGGATCACCCCGGCGGCCGAATTGATCGGCTGCGAACGGGCGAGCTGGATGGGCGGGTAGGCCGACTGCGGCGCACTCGCCTTGCCCTTCTTCCCACGAAGTTTGCTCTTCCGCAGCACTTTTCGCAGTGGGTCCTCGGCCTTCTCCGCAGCCTTGACCGACTCCTCGGCTTCCTTCGTCGGCTCCGCGGCCTTCGTCGGCTCCTCGGCCTTCGTCGGCTCCGCGGCCTTCGTCGGCTCCTCGGCCTTCGTCGGCTCCGCGGCCCTCTTCGGCTCCTCGGCCCTCTTCGCGGGGCGAACGGAACCGCCGGCTTCAGCGCTGGCCTGCTGACTCTCCGCGGCCCGGCGGTGCTCGGCGGCGACGAACTCGACGGGCTCGTCGATCAGCGCCGGTCCGTCGTCGAACTCCACCACCTCCAGGTCTACGGCCTCGAGAGCAGGTTCCGCGGCTTCCGCGAGATCGGCCTCGTCGACCACATCGATACCGACCGGCTCGCTGTCGCGCCGGTCATCGTCATCGTCGGCGAGCCCCAGCGCGACGACGGCGGCAGCGAGTTCGTCACCGCCGACCCGACGGCGCGCATCGAAGACCGCGACCATGTCGACCGGGCCAACGGGAGGTAGCTGCGCATCGAGCACCGACACCGCGTCGACCGGCCCCGGCACGTCATCGGCCGCGTTCACGCCGGACTCGTCCGCCAGGCCCAGCGCGACAACAGCGGTCGCGACCTCGGCACCGGCCGGGGCGTAGCCGTTCGAGTGCCCGCCGGTCTCGGCGACCGGCTTCACCGGCGTGTGCTGCGAAATCGGTGTCCACGGGTCGGTGAGCAGGTCCTGGCGCTGCCAGACCGGCTCGCCATCGGGCCGCCACGCGATCGCGATCTCCCAGCGGGGCAACGGTTCTCCGGGATACCACTTGCCCTGGCGATACTGCACGATGCCGGTCGGCGCGTAGATCGCGCGGAGCCTGTCGGCCAGGTCGACGGCGCGCTCACGTTTGTGTCTGCCGTCGGCGTCGGTGGTCCACTGGGCGCTCATCTGGTCGTCGATGGAGACGAAGGTGGGCTCGCCGCCCATGGTGAGGCCCACATCGGCCGCGGCCATCCGCGCGTCGATCGCGGCACCGGAGGCGACGATGCGGTCCCACTGGGAATCGGTATAGGGCAGCGTGACTCGCGGATCCTCGTGGATACGCCGAACCACATTGCTGAAGTCGAGGGTGGCCTCGGTGATCCCGGTCGCCCCGGTGATCGGGGCGGCGGCGCCGGGATGCGGGGTGGCCGCGAGTGGGATGTGGCCCTCGCCCGCGAACAGTCCGGAGGTGGGATCCATGCCGACCCAGCCCGCGCCGGGCAGATACACCTCGGTCCAGGCGTGCAGGTCGGTGAAGTCGGCGGTCGGGCCCGACGGGCCGTCCAGCGAGGGCACGTCGGAGGTGAGCTGGACCAGGTAGCCGGAGACGAAGCGGGCGGCCAGCCCCAGCTCACGCAGCACGCCGACCAGCAGCCAGGCCGAGTCGCGGCAGGACCCGAGCGCGGTGCGCAAGGTGTGATCGGGTGTCTGCACACCCGCCTCCATGCGCACGGTGTAGTCGACCGAATTGCGCAGCGCGTAGTTGAGTTCCACGAGGTAGTCGATGGCACGGGTCCGGCCCTGCGGCCGGTGTACCCGCGCCCACTCCCGCAACAACTCGCCGGGGCCGCTGCCCGGCTCCGCCTCGTCGACGCGCCGCAGATAGGGCGCGAGATCCTCGGCGAGTGCGGTGTCGTACTCGAACGGGAAGAACTCCGCGTAATCCTCGATGAAGAAGTCGAACGGGTTGACCACCTCGAGGTCGGCGATCAACCCCACGGTGATCGACAACTCCTTGGTCGGATTCGGAAACACCAGGCGCGCAACGAAATTGCCGAACGCGTCCTGCTGCCAGTTGACGAAGTGCTCGGCCGGCGACACCTCGAGCGAATACGCCTCGATCGGCGTCCGCGAGTGCGGCGCGGGGCGCAACCGCACTTCATGCGGATGCACCTCGACGAGACGATCGAAGGAGTATGCCGTGCGGTGCTCGAGTGACACCTTGATGCCCATCCACCAAGTGGACCACACACCCCCGACACCGCGCGGGTCGACGAAACCTGAGTTTCCCGACCGGCCCCCCTTTCGAAACACGCTGGTAATAGCGCGGGGCAGGGACCACATCGATTACCGCCGACTCCGCTCCCCGTAGGCTGGCCGGGTGAGCTACGACCACATCCTCCTGCCGTCCGGCGTCGCCAGCTCTGTCGACGAGATCGACGCGTACCTGGCCGCCCAGGAAGGCGTGACCGAGTCCGCATCGATCGCCGAGATCGCGGCCGAACTGAACGCGCGCAACGCCGAACTGCCGGTGGACGACTCGTTCCTCAGCGTCGAATCCGTCGGCGGTCCCAGCGGCGACACGCTCTACATCCCCTCGCCGTACGACGCCATCGGCTTCGTCCGCAATCTGCTCTTCGACCTCGCCACCCCGCGCGGCTACGCCGTCTACGATCCGCAGCTGACCTGGCTCATCGACCCGGCGGGCCACATCCCGATCAACGTCACGCACGGCGGCGCGGGCGAATTCCCCTATCTCACCGAGGAATTGGCCCACCACTGGGTGGCCGGGCTCGCCGCGCCCAACCCGTATCTCATCGTCGAGCAGGGCGAACAGCGCTACATCCAGACCTATCGCGACCCGAACGGGCCCTACACCCTCGAATATCGCGACGGCGGCCCCGACCGGCATTTCGGCACGACCCTCGACGACCCGGCGCAGGTCGCCCGCATCATCTGGGAGTGGGCCAACGGCAAGCCCGCCACCACCGACGGCGTCGCCTGGACCCGCGTCGAGCTCTGATCTTGGTACGGACGTGACCGGCGGCGACCACCGCGCCGCCATCCGTCCTACAGCGTCCGCCTGCCGGACAGTGCCCGTCCGAGGGTCAGTTCGTCGGCGAATTCCAGGTCGCCGCCCATCGGCAGCCCGGAGGCCAACCGGGTGACGGTGAGCCCGGGGAAATCGCGCAGCATCCGCACGAGATAGGTGGCCGTCGCCTCGCCCTCGGTATTCGGGTCGGTCGCGATGATCACCTCGCTCACATCGATGCCGTCCTCCTGATTGCCGATGCGGGTGAGCAGTTCCCTGATCCGCAGCTGATCCGGCCCGACGCCGCTGAGCGGATCGAGCGCACCACCGAGCACGTGGTAGCGACCACGGAACTCGCGGGTGCGCTCGATCGCCTGCACATCCTTGGGTTCCTCGACCACACAGATCATCGTGCGGTCGCGACGTGGGTCGGCACAGATCCGGCACAGCTCACCATCGGCGACGGTGCCGCACGACACACAGAACTGGACGCCGTCGCGCACCTTCTGCAAAGCGGCTTGCAGCCTGTCGATATCCGGCGGCTCCACCTGTAGCAGATGAAAAGCGATGCGCTGTGCGCTCTTCGGACCGACGCCGGGCAGTTTGCCCAGCTCGTCGATCAGATCCTGAACCGGCCCCTCATACATCAGAAGTCGGGCAGACCGGGCATCGAGCCGCCGCCGAGACCCTGCGAGAGCGGGCCGAGGCGCTCGGCCGCGAGCTGCTGCGCATTGGCCATCGCGTCGTTGATCGCACCGATCACCAGGTCCTGCAGTCCGTCGACATCCTCCGGATCGACCACCTTCGGGTCGATCGTCAGCGCGATCACCTCGCCGCTGACCTTGATCGTGGCCTGCACCAGACCGCCGCCGGCCTGACCCGCCACCTCGGTCTCGGCGAGCTCGGCCTGCGCCTGCATCACTGCCTGCTGCATCTGCTGAGCCTGGGCGAGCAGTGCCTGCATATCGAACTGACCATCACCGGGTTGCACAACACTCCTGTGTTTTTTGGCGGCTGGCGCCGCGGGGTTTTCGGCCCTGGGGGCCTCGCACCCGAGGGACGATACTGCGCCTCCGGCGTTTCCGTCTCGCCCCTCGGGTGCGAGGCGGCCGAAAACCGTGGGGTACGTCGGGTGCGGGGCATGGCCGCGTGCGGTTGCCAGTTTAGTCGTGGGAAACGGTCACTGAAACGATGGTTCCGCAGACGATTCGCGCATACGATCAGCCTAGGTAGGGCAATGATTCAGCAATCTCTAGGAGATCCGATGAATGTGTCCCGTGCGCGCCTGGCTTCGATGATGGCCTTGGGCGTATCGTTCTCCAGCCTGCTTCTTCTCGCACCCGCCGCCGTATCGGCCGATTCCGGGACCGGGATCAACGACTACGGCAACGGCTGCGTTCTTGATTCCGGCAATCGGGCGGCGACCGTTGATTCGTTGCGTTTCCGGTGCAGTGTCACCCAGCAGGACCAGATCTACCGGGACTCGCAGGCGGGCGCGGTGCCGGTGGGCCTCACCAACGGGTGGGTGACACGCCCGCAGCAGTTCAGAGGGGCCGCCGAGTCGCTGTGGATCGGCAAGGTGTTCCGCACCGGGCCCGACGGCGGCACACTGACCAACCGGGTCACCGGGGCCGGGATCGAGGCGTTTCCCGCCGATGTCTATCGCGCACCGTCGATCCTCGACGGCGCCCCCACCTGGGCGCTGAACTACGCGCCGTCACCCACCCCGCAGGTCTACGACGAGATCCGCGAGGTCACCCCCGGCGTCTGGTTCGGCTATTCGTGGTGGCGCGAGGGCTCGTGGCCGCTGCTCGCCGCCTTCGTGCTGACGCCCGCCTGATCGGTTCTTGACCCTCCACCCGCTGGAGGGTGTTCCCTGGACTTCATGACAGCAACCGTGGCGATCGGCGAGTTCGCCCGCCTCACCCATCTGAGCGTCAAGACGCTGCGGTACTACCACGAGATCGAGCTACTCGAGCCCGCCGCGGTGGACGCGGGCACCGGCTACCGCCGCTATTCCACCGACCAGGTGGAGCGGGCGCATCTGATCCGCCGCCTGCGCGACCTGGACATGCCGCTGCCGGAGATCCGCACCGTGCTCGCCACCGCGGATCCCGCCGAGCGTGACACCACCCTGCGGGCGCACCTCACCAGGATGGAGGCGGCGCTGCAACGCACCCGTGAGGTGGTGGTCTCGCTGCGCGCCCTGCTCACCACGCCCCCGCTGCCGATCGAGGTCGACTACCGGATCGAGCCCGCGTTCACGGCGCTCACGGTCACCGAACAGGTCGAGCGCACCGACATCGCCGACTGGTGCGGCACGGCGTTCGAGCAGCTGTACATGATCCTGCTGGAGTCCGGTGTCGATCCGGGAGGCGTTGCGGGCGCGACGTATTCGACCGAGTTCTTCACCGAGGCCAACGGCGAGGTCACCGCGTACGTGCCGCTGCCGCCCGGGGCCGAGTTCATCCCCACCCGCGGCTTCGCCATCGTCGACTTTCCCGCCCGCCACTTCGCCGTGGCGGTGCACGACGGCCCGTTCGAAGACTTCGACCGCACCTATGGCGCCCTCGGCAGCCACGTCGCCGAGCACGGCGCCGCACTGCCCGACGAGCCGGTCCGCGAGCGCTACCTCGTGGGACCGGACATCACCGATAACCCGGCCGACTACCGCACCGAAGTGTGCTGGCCGATCACCGAAGGAGAAAGCTGATGACCATCGCCCTGGCGAACATCACCATGGACTGCCACAACGCCACGGCCCAGGCCGAGTTCTACGCGCAACTGCTCGACGTACCCGTCGACCCGGAGGCCTCGCAGTTCTTCGCCACCGTCGGCAGATCCGCCGGTCTCGCCCCGATCCTGATGTTCATCCAGGTTCCCGACAAGACACCTGGCAAGAACGTGGTCCATCTGGATTTCCACACAGCCGAGTGGGCCGACTACATCGAACGCGCAGTCAGCCTGGGCGGCAAGCACATCGGCGACTTCGACGAGTACGGCCTCCAGTGGACCACCCTCGCCGACCCCGAAGGAAACCTCTTCGACATCGGCAAGGACTGACCCGTGAACTGAGCTCAGGCCAGTTCGCGCGAGAGGTTGCCCAGCACCTCGGCCTGGATCTTCTTCAGGCCGAGCGGGGCGAAGATGCCCTCGAAGATGCCCGAGATGCCGCCCGCACCCTTCCAGGTGGTCTCGACGGTGACCTTCGAGCCGGTGCCGTCGGGGGTGACGGTCCAGGTGTTGACCATGGTGGAGTTGGCGTCGCGCTCGGTGAGAACCGAATCGGCCACCGTCACGGTCGCGCGCACGTTGCGTGAGCGCTTCTCGGTGGCCTGCAGCGTCCACTCCACCACGGTGCCCGCGCCGTTGCCGCCCTCGACAACCTTGTAGTCGCGGTAGTGCGAGGAAAGAATGCGCGGCCGGATCGTCTCGTAGTCGCCGATCGCGGCGAGCGTGCGCTGCGGATCCGCGGCGACGACGATCGAACTGCTGGCGCTGACCTGTCCCACTGTTGACTCCTTGCTGGGGGTGTGGCGATATCTCGACCGGGTTACATCCTGCCCTGTCCCCGACCGCTTCACCCGACCAGGTTCAGGCGGTGCGGGAACATGTGCGTGACATTTTGTCGCGGCGCGCAAGTATCCGGTGGCCCGGCGGACACGGTCGTACTAGCGTCAAAGGGTGGCAGTGAGTCTTTTGGGTAGGGCTGGTCACGAACCGGCCACACGCGAGTCCGGATATGCCGCGCATCGAGCGGGAGTGGAGCGACTGCTGGAAAGCTATCGCGCCATCCCACCCGGCGCCGTCGTCCGGCTGGCGAAGAAGACATCGAACTTGTTCCGGGCCAGGGCGGCACCCACCGCGCCCGGTCTCGACGTGTCCGGCCTCGGGCAGGTGATCGCGGTAGACCCGCAGGCCCGCACGGCCGACGTCGCGGGCATGACCACCTATGAGGACCTGGTGGCGGCCACCCTCCCCTACGGGCTGGCGCCGCTGGTGGTGCCCCAGCTCAAGACCATCACCCTGGGCGGAGCGGTGACCGGTCTCGGCATCGAATCCACCTCGTTCCGCAACGGGCTACCCCACGAATCCGTGCTGGAAATGGACATTTTGACCGGGGCCGGGGAGATCGTCACCGCGACGCCGACCAGCGAGCACGCCGACCTGTTCCACGGCTTCCCCAACTCCTACGGCACTCTCGGATACTCCGTCCGGCTGAAGATCGAACTCGAACCCGTCCTGCCGTTCGTGGAATTACGCCACGTGCGATTCCACGACCTGCGCGAACTGGAAGCCGAACTCGATCGGATCGTCGTCGAACGCCGCTTCCAGGACGAAGCTGTCGACTACATCGACGGCGTGGTGTTCAGCGCGAACGAGAGCTACCTGACCCTGGGTCGCCAGACCGACGAGCCCGGCCCGGTCAGCGACTACACCGGCATGGACATCTTCTACCGCTCCCTGCAGCACCCCGACGGCGTGATCCGGGACCGGCTGACCATCCACGATTACCTGTGGCGCTGGGACACCGACTGGTTCTGGTGCTCGCGCGCGTTCGGCGCGCAGAACCCGAAGATCCGCAGGCTCTGGCCGAAGTCGCGCCGCCGCAGCAGTTTCTACTGGAAACTGGTCGCGCTCGATCGCAAGTACCACATCGACGACCGCAGGCAGGCCCGCAAGGGCAACCCGCCGCAGGAACGCGTCGTACAGGACATCGAGGTGCCGGTCCAGCACACCGCCGACTTCGTCGAATGGTTCCTGCGGGAAATACCCATCGAGCCGATCTGGTTGTGCCCATTGCGCTTGCGTGCGCTCGACGACGCGCCGGCGACGGACGGTGTGCGTCCGTGGCCGCTGTATCCGCTCGAGCCACAGCGCACCTACGTCAATGTCGGATTCTGGTCGGCGGTGCCGACAGAGCGAGGTCAACCGGAAGGGGCGGCCAACCGCGCCATCGAGAAGATCGTGTCCGCGTTCGACGGACACAAGTCGCTCTACTCGGACTCCTACTACGACGAGGCCGAGTTCGCCGAGCTCTACGGCGGCGACACCTACACCGAACTGAAGACCCGTTACGACCCGGACCAACGACTGCTGAATCTGTATTCGAAGGCGGTGCAACGCAAGTGACGACATTCAAGGACCGATCCGAGGTATTGGCCGAGCTGGGTACCCGGCTCAACATCGCCGAGGTCGTCGAGAGCCTCGTAGACGGCGAAATCCCCGTCCGCCTGACCGCCTACGACGGCAGCGCGACCGGCCCGGAGGACGCGCCCTACGCGCTCGAGATCAAGACCCCACGCGGCATCAACTACCTGGCAGGCGCCCCCGGCGACCTCGGCATGGCGCGGGCCTATATCGCCGGCGACATGATCGCCGAGGGAGTGCATCCCGGCGACCCGTACGACATCTTGAAGGCCATGCAGGACATGAAGTTCCATCGTCCTTCGGCATTGTCGCTGGTCACCATCGCGCGCTCGCTGGGCTGGGAGCGGCTCAAGCCGATCGCGCCCCCGCCGCAGGAAACGCTGCCGCGCTGGCGCCGGATCGCACTGGAAGGCCTGCGCCACTCCAAGACTCGCGATGCCGAGGCGATCCACCACCACTACGACGTCTCCAACAAGTTCTACGAGTACGTCCTCGGCCCGTCGATGACCTACACCTGCGCGGTGTACGGCGACGAGGACTGGACGCTCGAGCAGGCACAGGAGAACAAGTACCGGCTGATCTTCGACAAGCTGCGCCTGAAGGAAGGCGACCGGCTGCTCGACATCGGCTGTGGCTGGGGCGGCATGGTCCGCTATGCGGCGCGCCGTGGCGTGAAGGTGATCGGGGCGACGCTGTCGGCCGAACAGGCCGCCTGGGCACAGCAGAAGATCGCCGAGGAAGGTCTCAGCGAGCTCGCCGAGGTCCGGCACAGCGACTACCGCGACATCCCCGAGGGCGAATTCGACGCGGTCTCCTCGATCGGCCTCACCGAGCACATCGGTGTGCACAACTACCCGTTCTACTTCGGCTACATCAAGGACAAGCTGCGGGTGGGCGGCCTGTTCCTCAACCACTGCATCACCCGCCACGACAACACCCGCACCACCAAGGCGGGCGATTTCATCGACCGCTACGTGTTCCCCGACGGGGAGCTGATCGGCTCCGGACGCATCATCTCCGATATCCAGAACGTCGGCCTCGAGGTGCTGCACGAGGAGAATCTGCGCGAGCACTACGCGCTGACGCTGCACGAGTGGTGCAAGAACTTGGTCGCCAATTGGGACGCGGCCGTCGCCGAGGTCGGCGAGGGCACCGCGAAGGTGTGGGGCCTGTACATGGCGGGATGCCGACTCGGCTTCCAGCGCAACGTGATCCAGCTGCACCATGTGCTCGGCGTGAAGCTCGACGCGAACGGCGCCTGGGACGTCCCGTTGCGCCCGTGGTGGCAGCCGTAGGTCGCTGATCGCGGCCCGGGCCACCGGGCCGCGATCAGACCAGTAGTTCGTCGAGGAAGTGACCGGGCAGGGCGCGCAGGATCGGATGATCCTGCCCGTCATGGGATTGCGTGCGCAGCACGTGGAGCAGGCCCACGACCCCCGGCCCCGCGTCCAGCAGCGGTCTGGTCCAGCCCAGTTCGGCGCAGGTGCGCAGGACCGGAAGCACCAGCCCGGTCGCCTCCCCGACCCATCCCGCCGACGCGAGACACTCCGCGAGCAGCAAGGTCGCGTCCAATTCCGCCCGGGGACGGCCCTGTTCGAGTGTTTTCGCGTAGATCACCCGCGCATGGCGGGCCGCGCGATCATCGGCACGCAGGCGCTGTTCGGCCAGTAGCCGCCGAATGTCGGCGATGGCCCGCGCCTCGGTGATCAGCGCGGCGGCGCCCTTCTTGCGCCGTGCGCCGTTACCGGAGCTGTCGGGGACGAAGGTGTCTTCGCCGGTGGGGAATCCGAGCCTGGCCCGCTCGGCCCGCACATGCGCGTCCAGGCGAGCCAAGCCGTTCTCCGCGGCCACTCGCGCGCCTTCGTCGAGGCGGGCCGAGGCGGTGTACTGATCGCCGAGCGCCGCCTTCACCCTGGCACCGACCACGAAAGTGGCGATCAGGAAGTCGACGGGACCGACCCGGGTAACCAGCTCGTGGCTCTCGTCGAGGAGCCGATCGGCCAGCGCCAGATCGCCACGGCGATACGCCACTTCGCCGAGCAGGGCCGCCGCGATCCGCGCGGCGTCCGAGCGCGGCCCCGCCTTGGTCCGCGCGGCCTCGTATGCCTGCTCGAAAGAGGTGGTAGCAGAGGCGATGTCGAGTTGCTCGTAGGCGGCGTCGCCCAGCGCGCACAGCCCGAACACCGGACCGAGTGGGTCCTTCGACTGGGTGTGATAGTCGGCGGCCCAATCCTGGAGCTCGGTCACCGCGCTGAAGTCGAACTCGCACAGCCGAACGAACGACATCAGATTCGCGGCGGTCGACACCGTCCAGGCGGGCAGGTCGCCGGGTTCGTCCAGAATGGGTACCAGACTGTCGGCTACCTCGGCGATGTCATCGTGGGCTACCCGGTCGGCAGCGTCCAGCACCGTTGCCACACATCGCTGTTCGGTCAGTTCCGGTTCGCCGGGCGAGCTGCGGGCCAGCAGATTCGAGAGTCGGCCGAGCGCGTTGCGGGCGGTCCCCGTCTGCTGCATGTTCATATTCGCCCTGGCCACCGCCATCAACAGCTTCGACCGTGAGGTCACCTGCTGCACAGGTAGTTTCGAGACGGTGCCGAGCAGGGTGGCGAGCCGGGATCCGTCGATCAGGTCCATGCCCCCGCTCTCGAGCAGGTCGGCGGCGAGTTTGAGATCGGTCGCGGCCAGCGCGTGATCCACCGACTTGCGCAGCAGTTGATGCTCGGCGTACCAGCGTGCGGCCTTGCGGTGCAGCGCTTTCGAACGTCCGGGATGTTCGCGGTCGAGGCGGGCGCGCAGATGCTCGGCGAACAGCGGTTGCATGCGGTACCACTCCGGATCGTGCTGGATCCGATGCAGGAAGAGCTCACGCTGCTCGGCCTGCTCCAGCATCGCCGCACCATCGGAGACATCGGCGAGCACCCCGGCCAGCGACCCGTTCACCCGCTCGACCACCGAGATCGCCATCAGGAACTCCAGCTGCTCGGGCGCCAGCGCGTCGAGCACGTTCTCGGCCAGATACTCGCGCATCCCGTGCCCGCCCTCGGCGAGCGAGGCGAGCAACTGGGCCGGATCGGCCTTGTCGCGCAGTGTGAGGCTCACCAGCTGGATCGCGGCGGGCCAGCCGTCGGTCGCGAGGTGGATCTGTTCGACCTGCTCGTCGGTGAGCGCGAAACCGTTGCGCTCCACCAGGATCTGCCGGGTCTCCGATTCGGTGAGCCGCAGCGCGGCCGCGTCCAGCTCCACCAGTTCGTCGCGCACCCGCAACCTGCTGATCGGCAGGCCGGACTGATCGCGGCTGGTGATGACGAACCGCACGTGATGGCAGCCGTTGTCGAGCAGGGTCGCCATCGCGCGTTGCACGCCGGGATCGCGTACCCGGTGCCAGTCGTCCACCACGACGACCACCGGGCGCCCGCTCGCGTGGATCTCGTCGATCAGGGTGGCGATCACATAGGCGACCGCGTCGGCGGGCCGCTCCTCCAGCACCTGCTCGAGACCCGCGCCGACATCGGGGCGCACCCGGCGGATGGCCTCGATGAGGTGGGCGAGGAACCAGATCTCGCTGTCGTCGTCCTGGTCGACGCCCAGCCACGCCACCGGAATGTCGCGGGTGGCCAGGTCGGCGCGCCACTGCGTGGCGATGGTGCTCTTGCCGAAACCGGCGGGCGCGTGGATCAGGGCGAGTCGGCGCTCGCCGCCCGCACGCAGCACGTCGAGCAGGCGCTGGCGCGGGAAAGGTTCGCGAGCGGGCGTGGGTGGGCGGAATTTGGTGGCGGCGGTCGGCGGAAACGTGCCGGTCGTCGAACCCGGCATGGGCACCGAGGCGCCTGCGGCCTGCAGGGTCAGCGGCCAGCTGCGGCGGCCGGTGACCGACTTCAGGACCTCCGGGGCGTCGTCGGTGGTCTCCTCGGAGTCGAGCAATGCCATTTCGTCTGGCATCTGGCCGTGCGCACGCTGCACTTCGCGGAGCAGTTCGCCGAACTCGTAGGCCGAGGCCGGGCGGTCGGCGGGCTCGGGGGACATGGCCCGTTCGATCACTTCCGCCACGTCGCCGGGGATGTCCTGAGCGCGCAGGTCGGGGACATGCTGGGTGGTGATGCGCAGGAATTGCGCGACCACCTTCTCCCCCGCCTGGCGTTCGAACGCGGCATGGCCGGTCAGCAGGGCGAACAGGGTCGCGCCGAGGCCGTAGACATCAGACCGCACGGTCGGTTCACTGCCCTTGAGCAATTCCGGCGCGGTGAACGCGGGCGAACCGGTGATCAAGCTGCTCGACGTCTGGAATCCGCCGGGGATGCGGGCGATGCCGAAATCGGTGAGTTGCGGTTCGCCATACCCGCTGATCAGTACGTTCGCCGGTTTCACATCCCGGTGCAGGATGCCCGCCCGATGCGCCGATTCGATCGCCGCGGCCAGCTTCACCCCGGCGCGCAGAGTATCCGACCAGGTCAGCGGGCCACGATCGTGGATGAGGCGTTCGAGTGAGCCGCGCGAGGCGTAGGGCATCACGATCAGCGGCAGCCCGGTCGCGGTCACGTCGACCTGCAGGATGTCGACGATATTCGGATGTCCGGACAGCCTGCCCATCGCCTGTTCCTCGCGCAGGAACCGTTCCCGGCTCTCCACATCGATCTCCGAGGACAGCACCTTCACCGCGACCACGCGATCCAGCGCCGGCTGCAATGCGCGGTACACCACGCCGAATCCGCCGCGCCCGATCTCCTTGGCCCCCGTGAGGCCCATGGCATCGAGTTCCGCGATCACGGCCTCGTCGGGCACTCCCGGCGCCACCGCCCGCTGCGTATTGAGCCCCACCGGCGCCGCCTCGGCCAGGCCGCGCCGCATACGCGTCTGCTCCGGATCCATGTGACCACCTCTCACCATCGGCGTCACCGGCGTTTCGGTCGGCATGCGGGGAGGTCACCGACATCACCGCACATATCCAAGCTAGCGCGATCCGGCGTCTATCGGGTGGAGATTCGACGCTGTGGCGGCAACGGTTGTCCGAAACCCGCGGTTCAGCGCACCGCGAGCGCGATCAGCTGAGTGCGCTGTTCGGACGCGAAGTTGTTGTCCGCGACCAGCACCAACGTGCGCTCACCCGAGGGCAGGCGCGGGCCCCAGGTCATTCCCTCGATGTTGTCGACGGCCTCGATCCCGAGATCGGCGAGGTCGGCGACGAGCCGCTTGGCCACCGGGCGAGCACCCGCGATCGGCGCGTCGAGCACAGTACTCGCGGCCGTGGTGTCGATCTCGAAGATCCGCACCCGATTCCCCACCCCCTTGGCGAAAGCCCGTTCGACCACCAGGAATCGGGTCGGATCGAAGCTGTCATCGGCGAGGATCGCGGTCACGCCGTTGCTCGCCTGCCCGGCCTCCGGCCGCGACTCGGCGAACACCGGCTCCAGCGGGTACGCGTACTGTGCGAGCACCGGCCCGAACCTGGCCTGGACGGTGATCCGCGTCGTGGCCCCCGCCGTCGTGGTCGCGCCCGGACCGTCTTGGAGCAGCGGCCCCTCCATCGCGGTCACGAACAACGCCCCACCGGCCGCGAACGTCGCCCCCTCGAGCGCCTGATTCTGCCGTGGCCCCGAATCAGCGCGCATCCGTTCGTTTTCCGGAATCGGCAGCTCCGCGACGAACCCGCCGTCCGTGCGAGCCACCCGTACCGAAGGATCGGCAAGCACCTCACCGGCCCGCTCGCCCTCCTGTGTCCAGAAGTAGTCCCCCGTCCACGGATCAACCCGAATGTCCTCGGGATCCACCGATTTCGGCGGATACACGCCGCCGTCCGCCCGCAGCAGCGGCTTCGTGCCGGTGAAGCTCACGGGCCCGATACCCGTCTCCCCCAATGGAATCCGAGCCGTGTACACCCTGGCGGGCCCCTTTTCCGACCGGTCATCGCTGATCAAGACGAATTCACCGGCGTCGGCGCGATAGTCGATTCCCGACAGCCCGCCGACCACCGTCTCCCCGAATTCGACGTCGTGCCCCACGACCTGTTCCCCCAGCACCCGCACGCCATCGACCGCGGCCCCCGCGTCCGGCACCGCGCCCCCCGCGACGACAATTCCCAGAACCGCTGCAGCCACCCGACGTCCCATGACCGACAAGCTATCCACCGCACCACACCCCCAGGTGAACACCACCCGAACTGTCGGTCGCCGCCCTACCACCTCGACGCAGCCGAAGTCCGAGCTGGACTCCTGGTTGGCCCCGACAACGGCGAACGCCCGCCACCTCGTAGAGGTGACGGGCGCCGACCCGGTGCGAAACCGGGAACTACCGACTTACTTGCGCAGCGAGGCCGGGACCTCGAAACGCGGGCCGAACTTCGCGGCCAGCTCGTCGGCGCGGGCCACGAAGGCCTCCTGGCCACCGGGGTAGCCGACGATGAACTGGTGCGAGCCACCCGACCAGGCCGGGAAGCCGATGCCGAAGATCGAGCCGATGTTCGCGTCGGCGGTGCTGGTGAGCACGCCTTCGTCGAAGCACTTCTGGGTCTCGATGGACTCGGCGAACATCATCCGGTCCTTGAGGTCCTGGAAGGTGACACCCTCCGGGAGCTCACGGCTCGAGCTGAAGATCTCGCGCAGCTCGTCCCACAGGCCGGTGGCCTTGCCGTCGACGTACTCGTAGAAGCCCGCGCCGCCCAGCTTGCCCTTGCGGTCGTACTTGTCGATCAGGGTGTTGAGGACCTCGGCGGTCTTCGCGGACGCGGCGTTGAGCTCACCACCGGCAGCGAGGATGGCCTCGGAGGTCTCCTTGTAGATCTTCTGCATGGTGGTGAAGTTCAGCTCGTCGCTGAGCTTCAGCGGCGCGGCCGGGTAGCCCGCCTGCAGACCGGCCTGCTCGACGGTGGCCGGGTCGACACCCTCGGCGACCATGGAGATGGCCTCGTTGATGAAGGTACCGATCACGCGCGAGGTGAAGAAGCCACGGCTGTCGTTGACGACGATCGGGGTCTTCTTGATGGCGAGGGTGTAGTCGTACACCCGGGCCAGCGCCTCGTCGGAGGTCTTCTCGCCCTTGATGATCTCCACCAGCGGCATCTTGTCCACGGGGGAGAAGAAGTGGATACCGATGAAGTCCTCGGAGCGCTTCACACCGTCGGCCAGCAGGGTGATCGGCAGGGTCGAGGTGTTCGAGCCGAGCAGGGCATCGGCGTCGACGATGTCCTCGATCTCCTGGAAGACCTTGTTCTTGAGGTCCGGGTTCTCGAACACGGCCTCGATCACGAAGTCGACGCCCTTGAAGTCGGCGGCGTCCGCGGTCGGGGTGATGCGAGCCAGCAGCGCGTCGGACTTCTCCTGGGTGGTCTTGCCACGCGAGAGAGCCTTGGCCTCGATGGCCTCGGCGTAGCCCTTGCCCTTGACGGCGTTGGCGAGCTCGACGTCCTTGAGGACGACGTCGTAGCCGGCCTTGGCGGAGACGTAGGCGATGCCCGCGCCCATCATGCCGGCGCCGACGACACCGATCTTCTTGATCTCACGCTTGGGCACATCCGCGACGGACGGACGCGAGCCGCCACCGTTGATGTGGTTGAGGTCGAAGAAGAACGCCTGGATCATGTTCTTCGCGACCGGACCGGTCAGCAGGCTCGTGAAGTAACGGCCCTCGATGGTCAGCGCGTTGTCGATGTCGACCTGCGCACCCTCGACCGCCGCGGCCATGATGGCGCGCGGGGCGGGCATGTTGGTGCCCTTGATCTGCTTGCGCAGGTTGGCCGGGAACGCGGGCAGGTTCGCCGCGAAGGCCGGGGTGGACGGGGTGCCGCCGGGGATCCGGTAGCCCTTCTTGTCCCACGGCTGCGCCGCTTCGGGGTTGGCCGCGATCCACACCTTGGCGGCGGGGATCAGTTCCTCGACCGTGGCGACGACCTCGTCGATCAGGCCGATTTCCTTGGCCTTGGTCACGCGGTGACGCTGGCCCTGCAGCAGCACCTGCATCAGCGCGTTCTGCAGGCCGAGCATGCGCACGGTGCGGGTCACGCCGCCGCCACCGGGCAGCAGGCCCAGGGAGACCTCGGGCAGGCCGATGGCCGAACCCTTGACGTCGGCCGCGATGCGGTAGTGGGTGGCCAGCGCGATCTCCAGGCCGCCACCGAGGGCAGCGCCGTTGATGGCGGCGACGACCGGCTTGCCGAGCTGCTCGAGGCGACGCAGCGGGGCCTTGACGTCGGTGACCATCTTGACGACCTCGGCCGCGTTGTCCGGGCCGACCTTCATCATGTTCTTCAGGTCGCCGCCGGCGAAGAAGGTCTTCTTGCCGGAGGTGATGACGACACCGGTGATGTCGTCCTTCTCCGCCTCGAGGCGGTCGACGGTGGCGTTCATCGACGCGAGGTACGCGTCGTTCATGGTGTTGGCGCCCTGGCTGGGGTCGTCGATAGTGAGGACGACCACGCCGTCGGCGTCCTTCTCCCAGCCGATGATGTTGTCAGTCATAGTTTTTCGTTCTCTCCTATGAGAAGTGAAAGTCGGCCGGAGCTCAGACGCGCTCGATGATGGTGGCGACGCCCATGCCGCCGCCGATGCACAGGGTGATCAGGCCGTAGCGCGCGTTGCGACGCTCCAGCTCGTCGAGCACCGTGCCGGTGATCATCGCGCCGGTGGCACCCAGCGGGTGGCCCATCGCGATCGCGCCACCGTTGACGTTCAGCTTCTCGTCCGGGACGTTCAGGTCCTTCTGGAACTTCAGCACCACGGAGGCGAAGGCCTCGTTGATCTCGACGAGGTCCATGTCCTCGATCGTCAGACCGGCCTTGGCCAGCGCCTTCTTGGCGGCCGGGGTGGGACCGGTGAGCATGATGGTGGAGTCCGCACCGGAGGTGGCGGTCGCGACGACGCGGGCACGCGGGGTCAGACCCGAGTTCTTGCCCGCCTCTTCGGAACCGATCAGCAGCAGGGCGGCGCCGTCGACGATGCCCGAGCTGTTGCCACCGTGGTGGACGTGGTTGATCTTCTCGATGTAGGTGAACTTCTGCAGCGCGACGGCGTCGAAGCCACCCATCTCACCGATGCCGGCGAAGGCCGGGTTCAGCTTGCCGAGGTCGGCGGCGGTGGTGCCGGGACGCATGTGCTCGTCGTTGTCGAGCACGACCAGGCCGTTGATGTCCTTGACCGGGACGATCGACTTGGCGAAGTAGCCGCCGGTGGTCGCCGCGGCGGCCAGGTCCTGCGAGCGCACCGCGTAGGCGTCGACGTCATCGCGGGTGAAACCCTCGATGGTGGCGATCAGGTCGGCCGAGATGCCCTGGGGCACGAAGTAGCCGTCGTAGTTGGTGGCCGGGTCGAGCGCCCAGGAGCCGCCGTCGGAGCCCATCGGTACGCGCGACATCGACTCGACGCCACCGGCGATGACGAGGTCGTCGAAGCCGGAGCGAACCTTCTGCGCAGCCAGGTTCACGGCCTCGAGGCCGGAAGCACAGAAGCGGTTGAGCTGGAAGCCACCGACGGTGTCGGGCAGGCCGGCGATGGTGACCGCGGTGCGGGCGATGTCCATGCCCTGGTCACCGACGGGGGTGACCACGCCGAGGATGAGGTCCGAGATCTGGTCCTCGTCGAGGTTCGGGAAGCGGCCACGCAGCTCCTGGATCAGACCAACAGTCAGATCGATCGGCTTGACCGAGTGCAGCGAGCCGTTCTTCTTGCCGCGGCCGCGCGGAGTGCGGATGGCCTCGTAGATGTAGGCCTCTGTGGTCATATCGGAGTGTTTCCTTCCTTGGGGTGCGGTGGCCGCACGAACGCCACGACCAATTGTCTCGACGCCGTACAAATCCCGGCAAACACCAGCGGAGCATAGAACCATGCTCATCCGGTGAAACCGGCCACCCGTTCATACTACCGTGGTGTGCGAACTCCGGTTAACTTAACGCGGTACGGACGGTGGCTGTCAACCATCCAGACTCTTTGCTCCGAACTGTTCACGTAGCAACGCCAGCGCGACCTCGTCCGGGTCTTGACGGTCACCGGGAGCCACCGGCACCGCGGCGGCGGCCAGCATCTCCCGTTCTTCCTCCGGGGTCGGCGGGGCGAGAACGGCGGCGCTGCGCGCGGAATCGCCACCGGACCGGGACTCGGACCCCTCGTCCGGGCCGGGGTCGTCGGGGAGGTCAGGGAAATCCGGCGGCGGAATGTCGTCGTCGGCAGGCCGGTTCGCCCGGTTCGGCGACTGGTTGCCCGCCGCCTGGCTCGGCCGCGAGAACTTGGGGCGTCCCGCGGGCTTACCCTCCGGATTTCCCGGCCCCCGCGCGGGCCCGGCCTTGGCGGCGGGCGCGGGTCGCGGCGCGGGCGCACCGGTCTCCCAGCGCACATCCAGTTCACGCCCGAGCACGGCCCGCACCGCCGAACGCACTGCTTCGATATTGCGCGGATCGGACAACCGCTGCGCCAACGGCGCGGCCGGATGCGCGAAAACGATCACCTCGCCCTCGACCCGCGACACCGCCGCCCCCGACAACAGCGCCTGCAAGGTAGCCCCGAACTCCCGCACCCTGCCCTTGATCTCCGGCCACGCGGCATCGACGATCCCGACCAGATCCTCGGTGGGTGCCGCGCCGACCTGCGGCTCCACCTGCGCAGAAGCAGTCTCGACCCGCGACGGCGCTTCGGCTTCACCCAGTTCGGGTTCCGGCTGAACCGGCGAATCCACCTGCGGTGCTACCGCTTCCGGAATCGAGTCGATGTCGGCGGCGGGCGAGCCGCTGCCGGTCAGACGGGTCGCCTCGACCTCGGGAGAATCTGCCGCGAGCCGCTGGGAAGCGAGTCCTTCCGACGAGATGTCAACGGCACTGTGCCCGGAATCGATGGGCGGCGCGGAGGGCTCGAGCTGCGCAGGCGGTGCCGTCGGCGCGGACTGCGCCGTCGGCGCTGCCTGCTCGGGTGGCGCGGTCGGCGCCGACTGTGCCGTCGGCGCTGCCAGCTCGGGTGATGCGGTCGGCGCAGACCGTGCCGTCGGCGCTGCCAGCTCGGGTGATGCGGTCGGCGCAGACCGTGCCGTCGGCGCTGCCAGCTCGGGTGATGCGGTCGGCGCCGACTGTGCCGTCGGCGCTGCCTGCTCGGGTGATGTGGTCGGCGCTTGCGGTGCAGCCGGCGTGGCCGATGCTTGCGGTGCGGTCGGCGCACTGGGCGCAGACACTGTCGGGGACACACTCGGTGCGGACGTCACTGGGGCTTGCGGCGCGGCCGCTGCATGCGGTGCGGTCGGCGAACCGGGTGCAGACACTGTCGGGGACACACTCGGCGCGGACGTCACGGGTGGCGGCGGTGTGGCCGGGGCCGCGGTCTTCTGTTCCGCGACAGCAGGGCTCGCGGCGCCGGATGCCGACGATCCGCCGGTCGCCGCTTCCTTCTCGGCGCGCGCGGCGGCGAGAAGTTCCGCACCTCGGCGGCCACGGGCGGCCGGGACGGCCGGGCGTTCGGCGGGTGACTCACCCGCCGCAGGCCCCGGGCGGGCGGGCGCGGGGGCCGATCCGCTCGCGAATCCGCGTTCCAGCCGTTCCAGCCGTTGCAGGGTGGCCGACTCGGCGTCGGACACCGACGGCAGGAGCATGCGGGCGCAGATCACTTCGAGGAGCAGGCGCGGGGCGGTGGCGCCGCGCATTTCACCGAGGCCCTCGTGCAGGAGTTCGGCGTAGCGGGTGAGGGTGGCGGGGCCCAGACGTTCGGCCTGGTCACGCATTCTTTCCAGGACGTCGCCTGGACCGGAGACCAGGCCGCGGTCGGCGGCATCGGGGACCGCGCGCAACAGGATCAGGTCGCGCAGCCGTTCGAGCAGGTCGACGGCGAACCGGCGCGGGTCGTGGCCCGCTTCCATCACCGAATCGACCGTGTTGAACAGGGCCGCACCATCATCGGCAGCCAGCGCGTCGATGGCGTCGTCGATCAGCGCCACATCGGTGACGCCGAGCAGCGAGACCGCGCGCGGGTAGGTGACACCGTCCGGCCCGGCGCCGGCCAGCAGCTGGTCGAGCACGCTCAGGCTGTCGCGCGGCGAACCACCACCGGCCCGGATGACCAGCGGGTACACCGCCTCCTCCACCGCTACGTGCTCCTGCTCGCAGATCTTGCCGAGCAGTCCGCGCATGGTGGCGGGCGGCAGGAGCCGGAACGGATAGTGGTGCGTGCGTGAGCGAATCGTCGGCAGCACCTTGTCCGGCTCGGTGGTGGCGAAGATGAAGATCAGGTGGGCGGGCGGTTCCTCGACGATCTTGAGCAGCGCGTTGAAACCGGCCGTGGTGACCATGTGCGCCTCGTCGACGATGAACACGCGGTAGCGCGACTCGGCGGGCGCGTAGAAGGCGCGATCGCGCAGCTCGCGGGTGTCGTCGACACCACCGTGACTGGCCGCGTCGAGTTCGATCACGTCGAGGTTGCCCGAGCCGCCCGGCCCGAGCGCCACACACGACGAGCACGTGCCGCACGGGGTCGACGTCGGCCCGTCCACGCAGTTCAGCGACCGCGCGAGGATGCGCGCGGACGACGTCTTACCGCAACCACGCGGCCCGGAGAACAGATACGCGTGACTGATCCGTCCGGTATCCAGCGCTGTACTCAGCGGGTCGGTGACGTGCTCCTGACCCACTACTTCTGCGAATGTCGCCGGTCGATACTTCCGGTACAGAGCCACGACCCACAGGCTACCGAGAGTGTCCGACAGGGTTTATCGGCGGCTGGCACTGTACCCGCGCGCGGTAACGAAGCCTTGATAATGATGTGATATAAATCACATTGAATTTCGCGGTATGGAGCGTAGGTGCAAAGCGTGCCGCTAGGCGCAACGGCTGAGCTATCGACTGCCACACACGTGGCGAATCCGCCATCGAACAGTCTGTTGATACTGGTTGCCACGGTAATCCAAACCAATTCCCCGATTGACGGCCCCTTACCGGATGTAACGAAACAATGAACGGTCGTGACAGCGGCGCAAGTGCCTGGCTACCGTGGATCTCGGCAACTTCGGTGGCCAAACCTTCATCAGGTTGGTGACCCCGGCCGGTCCCTCATCCCGACCGGGGCACAACCTTCGCGCACCGATCGCTCCCCCACCGCACCGACCGGAGGAACGTTTCACCGTGCTGTCGTGTGATGACATCGCAACCGCCTGGCTCGCCCACACCGACTTCGCCGGCGACAACGCCGCAGTCGGGCTACTGAGCCGGGCGATCAGCCCACAAGACTTCGACATCAAACGCGACTCGTTACCCGTCGCTGCCGCAGCCGACCCGGCGACCGCCGACGCCATCCTGCAACTGCTCGAACGCGGGCAGGTGCCGACGATGGCGGCCATTCGCACGCTCACCGCGCAGAACGAGATGCGCCGCGAGGCCGAGCGGATCGAGCGGCTCGGCCGTCGCGCCCAGCGCAGCATCGACGAGTTCGGGCGCGTGCTTGCCCGCCTCGCCGCGGCGCACTGGACCGACCACGATATCGGCCCCACCAGGCGCGATATCCTCGCCGATGCCGAGGTCTGCACGCTCATCGCCGAACGGGTGGGTGAGATCGCGCCGTCGGCGGTCAAGCATCTGTGGCTGATCGAGCGGGCACAGCGCGCGGGGTGGATCGCCTCGAACGCGAGCCCCGGTTCGCTGTGCCCGGCGCGGCGCTGGCACACCACCAAGTACGGCAACCGGGTCTCGCAGAAGCCGGTCAACATGATCGGCAAGCTGGTCGCGGGCTTCGTCGTGGAACACACCACCGACCGGGGCAAGCCGCCGAGCTGGGCGGTGCTCGCCCGCGACGCGCGCGACGATCGCGGCCGCCGCCTGTTCTTCGACGTGGCCGACGCGCATGCCCAGCGCCGCTGGCTCACCACCGCCGAGTGGCTCGCCGACGGCGATGACCTGCCCGTTCCCGGCAAGCGCGGCGTGCGGGCGCTGGCCAAGGAAAACCGGGGCTAGCGCCGCCATCCGTGGTGAGTGTTCGGTAACTTTCTCGCAACGCATCCACGCGTGAAAGGAGTTACCGTGCCCGCAACGATCGACCCGGCGGCCACTGCTTGGCTACTCGCGGCCACCGCCATGGTGCTGTTGATGACGCCCGCACTGGCCGTGTTCTACGGCGGGATGGTGCGCTCGACCGGCGTGCTGAACATGCTGATGATGAGCTTCATCGCGATCCCGCTGGTCACCGTGGTCTGGCTGGTCGCCGGCTACAGCCTCGCGTTCGGCGACGACGCGGGTGGTGGCCTGATCGGCGATCTCGAGCATCTCGGGCTGGCCGGGATCAATCCCGACTCCGTCCGCGGCACCATTCCGGAACTGCTGTTCGTCACCTTCCAGCTGACGTTCGCGATCCTGACCGCCGCCCTGGTCTCCGGCGCCATCGCCGACCGTGCCAAGTTCGCGGGCTGGATGGTGTTCGTTCCGCTGTGGACGCTGGCGGTGTACGCGCCGATCGCGCACTGGGTGTGGGGACCGGACGGCTGGCTGCTGAACTTCGGCGCGCTCGACTACGCGGGCGGGCTGGTGGTCGAGATCGCCTCCGGCGCTTCCGCCCTCGCCTTGGCGCTGGTCCTCGGACCGCGCATCGGTTTCAACATCGATGCGATGCGTCCGCACAACCTGCCGTTCGTGCTGCTCGGCGCCGGTCTGCTGTGGTTCGGCTGGTTCGGTTTCAACGCGGGCTCCGCGCTGGGTGCCACCGGCACCGCGGCGGCGGTCTTCCTGAACACCCTGGTCGCGGGCAGTCTCGGCATGCTCGGCTGGCTCATCGTCGAACAGATCCGCGACGGCAGGCCCACCACGTTCGGTGCGGCCTCGGGCGCGGTGGCCGGTCTGGTCGCGATCACCCCGTCCTGCGGCGTGGTGAACACCCTCGGTGCGGTGCTGGTCGGCCTGGCCGCCGGCGTGGTGTGTTCGTTCGCGGTCGGCTGGAAACACAAAGCGGGCTATGACGATTCGCTCGACGTGGTCGGCGTGCACTTCGTGGGCGGCATCGTGGGCACGGTCCTGATCGGCCTGCTGGCCACCCAGGTGATGACCGGCGGCGTGAACGGGCTGCTCTACGGCGGCGGCCTCGCCCAGCTCGGCAAGCAGCTGGTCGCGGTCCTGGTGGTCGCGGCCTACGCCTTCACGGTCTCGTGGGTACTCGGCAAGGGCATCGACAAGATCATCGGTTTCCGGGTGAGCAAGGAAGACGAAACAGCGGGCATCGACTTCGCCCTCCACGCCGAAACCGCCTATGCCGAAGGGGTGCACGGCTCCTCGCCCCGCCGCTTCGGCGAGGGCCACTACGGCAACTAACTGACCTCGTCGTCTGGTGCCAACCAGGTGTTGCATTCGAAATTGCGGTTCTTCGAGTAGCCCTGGTTGTACCAGTTGCCGTTGTGGTCCGGGGTGCCGTGATCGCGGTGGCGGCCGTCGCCGTCACCGCGGTTGTAGTTGTGCTTCACCGCGGCGTAGCCCTCCTGCGAGGTCCACGAACCGCCTGCTTCCGACGAACCGATGTACATGCCGCCGAAACAGCTGGCCTGCAGCTCCATTCGACGCGAGGTCTCCAGCCCGCCCGCCGACATCGTGCCCTGCTCGCGACGCTGGTTCGACGAGGCCTGCATCAGGCCGGTGAGCCCCTGGATGTGGTGACCGTATTCGTGGGCGTAGACCGACAGCGCCTCCATCGGCGGATACGGGGTGTTGTGCAGCACCAACCCCTCCGTCGACATGTAGATGGTGCTCGAAGCACTGCAGTAGAACGCGTCGCTGGTTGAACCACCACACGGCGACGACAGCTGCGACGGCTGTTCCGCGACAACCAGACCCGGGCTCTGGAAGGGCAGATTCGCGGCGGTCAGATTCGACCGCCACATCTGATCGAGGCACACCTGAGCCGCCGCGAAGAACGCCTTGGCCACCGCCGCGGCGGTCGACCAGCGCGGCAGATCGCAGTCCATGTTCGTCAGGCCCGCGTCGTCGTTGCTGAACAGCGGATGCTGACCGAGGGCGATAACAGGTTGCGGCCCCGCCGGTTTGGTCGTTGTCGGCGCCGTGGTGCGCGCGGTGGTCGTAGCGCGCGCTGTCGTCGGATTCGTGGTCGGCACCGGCGAATTCGAGCTGTAGGTGAAACTCGGCGGCGTCGTCTTGGCGACCGAGCCCGGCGAGCTCTGATCGGACAGGGCCACCGCGGCGACCAGCAACCCGATGACCCCGAACACGGTCAACACCGTCAACACCGCACCGACCGCACCCGAACCACCCCGACGCGGCGGCGGATACCCTTGCGGCGCATAGCCGTAAGGCGGCGGCAACGGTCTGCCGTAGGGCGGCATCGCCGGCTGTCCGTACGGCGGCATCTGTCCCCCATACGGCGGCATCTGCCCGCCATACGGTGGCGGCAGGGGCCTACCGTACGGCGGCTGCGGAGGAGGCGGGGGATACATAGAATCACCTGACAACTGGTCACGCACGGACATGGGTAGCTCACCGGGAACGGGCTGACTCACCCCGCGCCCCGCCGTCGGCCGCTCACGCTACCGGTGTGGCGCCCGAGCCCGGCAGGCGCGGAGAGTCGGGATGCCTCAGTTCACTTCGCTCGCAGCGACGGTGAAGGTGTTGCACTGGGCCGTGAGGTTGCGGTCCAGGCCGGTTTCGAACCACTGGCCGCCGTGCTCGGCGGTGCCGTGGTCGCGCATGTCGCCGGGGCCGTCACCGCGGCCGTAGGAATCCTTGGTGGCGACCGTGACCTGCGAGGAGGTCAGCGAACCACCGCCCTTCGAGGAGGCGATGAACATGCCGTCGAAGCAGTTGGCCTGCAACTCGACTCGGCGCGAGAGCTCCAGACCCTTGGCCGAGCGGGCGCCCGCGTCGACGCGCTCGCTGTTGGCCTTGCGCAGGATGCCCGACTGGGCCTGCACGTGGTGGCCGTACTCGTGCGCGAACACCGAGAGGTACACCACCCAGTTGTCGCGGAACTGCTCGGTCTGCAGCTGGCTGATCGGCATGTAGATGGTCTTGTTCGCCGGGCAGTAGAAGGCGGCGAAGTTGCTCGTCGACCCGGTGCACGGGGTGGTGATGCCGTCGGTGGTCGCGGTGACGCTGAGCGTCGGCGACTCGAAGGGCAGATTGTTCTCCGCCAGCAGCGGTTTCCATGCCGACTCGAGGCACTTGGCGGCCGACTCGAAGAAGGCGCGCGCCTTGTCCACCTGCGTGCCCCACGGCGCGTAATTGCACGATGCCGGGACCAGGGTGCCGTCGGAGTCGGTGAGCAGCGGGTTGTCGCCGGTCGCGGCGGGCGCGGTCCCGGGCTGCGGGGTATAGGTAGTGGTCGGTTTCGGACCGATCGCGCCGATCCCGAGGTCGACGCCGGTATTGACGGCGTACTTCACCAGCCCGCCGACCAGCAGGAAGATGACGACCAGGATTGCCGAGGTGAAGCCACCGCCCCGCTTACGCGGCGGCGGAGTCGGCCTGCCCGGCGGCCCGTAGGGCATCGGCGGCGGGCGGTAACCCGGCGGCGGACCATACGCCGGACGCTGCCCATAACCCTGTGGATAGCCCTGCGGCTGTGGATAACCCGGCTGCCCGTATCCCGGTTGTGGCCGGTATCCCGGGGGCGGACCATAGCCGGGGGGTGGTGGAACCGGTCGTCCACCTGGGCCGTTCGGCCCATAACCGTACGGTGGTTGAGTCACTCCCCCGTACCCCCCTCGTCTCATGAGTCGTCGACAGCCGCTGACGCAGAATAGCAAGCTGTCTAGAGTAAGCACCCATGCTGACTTTTCGGGGGGGCGCCGCTGGCGCGCTGCTGCTCGCTGCGGCGGGTTTGCTCGTGGCCGCGCCGGTAGCCCATACGGAGCCCTCCACCTCCGGTGTTTCGATCACCGCCGACCTCACGCTCACCGAAACCGGTGTGCTCGAAGTCATCGAAACTGTCGCGGTACCCGCCGACGGAAATTTCACGATGTCGCTGCCGTTGCGCCTCAAGGTCGGTGACGACGTGGAACGGGTCTTCAAGGTCACCGATGTGACCGCGAGCGGTACGGGCACCGCCACCACTGTCAACGACCAGTTCGTCGTCGAGGCGAAGCCGGGCGAATCGAAGTTCACGTATACGGTGCACAACACCGTCTCCGACATGCCGGGCACGCAGGTGTTCCACTGGCTGGGCGTGCTCAACGCCGATATCGCCGTGCTCGACGTCTCGGTGATCAGCCCGAGCTTCCAAATGGGCATCGTCGACTGCAAACTCGGCTCGGCGGGCAATGCCAAGCCGTGCGCCGATGTCCACACCGAACCCGACGGCGTGCTGTATCTGCACCAGACCGACCTGCGCAAGGGCGATGCCATCGACCTCACCTTGCAGATGCCGCCCGGCACCGTGCCCGCGAATGCCGATGTGCGCGGCGGCGGTACGGGCCCGTTCGCCTTCACCACCCCCGTGCTCGCGGCCTTCGGCGCCTTCCTGCTCGCGCTGGCGGGCATGATCGCCTACGTACTGCTGGCGCGGAAGCGGGCTGCCGCCGCGGTGGCGGGTAGCGACACCTTCGATCCGCTGATCCAGCAGGCAGGCCGCGTCGAGTTCACCTCCCCCGACGGCGTGCTCCCCGGCGAGGCCGGCCTGATCATCGACGAACACGCCGATCCGGTCGACATCGCCGCCACCGTCGTCGATCTCGCCGTCCGGCGCTACCTGTGGATCACCCCCGTGAACGCGCGGGGCGAAGACGATTGGCGCATCAGCCGCGTCAACGCCCCCGACGACCAGCTGCGCGAATACGAGCGCACCGTCTACGACATGCTGCTGCCCGAAGGCACCGACACCGTCGCCGTCCGCGAACTGCGCGCCCCCGGCCGCCTGCAACTGGACCCGATCCGCGCCGCCATGCGCAACGACGCCGTCGCCACCGGCGCCTTCGCCGATCCGAAACAGCGCGCGCTCCCCCGCTGGATCGGCGCCGCCCTGATCGCCCTCGGCCTGATCATCACGGTCACCCTCGCCCTGACCGCGGGGCACGCCCTGGTCGGCGTGGCCATCGCCCTGGCAGGCGGAGCGGCGATGCTGCTCCCCAACTACCTCCCCACCCGAACCCCACTCGGCGACACCGTCGCAGGCCGAATCCGCGCGATGCACCGTGGTCTCGACACCGTCGTGCGCGACCGGATCCCGCCCATCGACCAGGAGACGATCTTCTCCCGCGCCCTCCCCTACACGGTGATCAGCGGCCGAGCGGACAACTGGATCCGCACCTTCCGCGACATGAACCCCGCAGCCGACTCACAGCCCGGCCTCTACTGGTTCGCCGGCTACGACCGAGACCCCAACCTCCACCGCTTCGCCGCCCAGTTCCCGTTCTTCATCACCGCACTGGAAGGCGCCTTCAACCCGCGCTGAGCGACCCGGCATACGAAAAGGCCCTGCCACTCATGAAGAGTCGCAGGGCCTTTCTCGGTTCTCACACCCGGCGGATAGCCGCCAACGGATCCGCGTACAGCGCGCTCAGCGAAGTAACCACCGCCGCGAACTCCTGGACCTTCCCCCCGAATCCACTGATCCGGATATCGGTGGCCGCCAACTGCGTGCTCTGCGAAAACGAGCGAGCCACATGCCCCAGCGCGGGCCGGTACCCCGTGAACGCCTGACCGCCCAGCACAACTCGATCCGGGTTGAGCATGTCGCGAACCAGCGCGACAGTCTGTCCGAGCATCGTCGCCCGCTCGGCGAGCAGTTCCCGCGCCGATTCGGACCCGGACTCGGCCGCCCGATACAGATCATTGATCGTGGTCCCGGCAGTCCCGTTGTGCGCCGGGATGATTCCGCGACCGACAGCCCGAGCCTGCAGGGCCCGATCACCGACGGTCACTTCCAAGCATCCACGCCGGCCGCACGTGCACTGCACATCGGAGCCCGTCGGCAGATGCGCGATCGACCCAGGCCCGTTGCTCGGGGTGTGTACCCGGCCGTCGAGGGTGACGGCGATGCCCGCGGTCTCACGGACGTAGAAGTAGAGGCTGCTGCCGTGCTGGGCAGCGGGAAGTTCGGTATCGGGCTCGGGCCTGCGCGCGTCGAAGGTGGGCAGCAGCAGCTCCGAGGCAGCCATCGCCTCGACGTGCGGCGCGACGGAAACCGGCAGCTCGAGCACATCGCCGAGCACCTGCCCGATCGGCGCACCCTTCCATTCCAGCTTCGGATGGTCGACCACACCGCTCTGCGGATCCACCCGCCCACCGATGGCCACACCCGCCCACAGCGGCGTCCGCCGATGCCACCGCTGCAGGAACGCCTTGGCGCTGCGCGCGACGGTGGTGACCGCGAATTCCTGCCCGGTCTGCGGTGTGGCGATGGCGAGCCCGCCGAGAATGCGGCCACGCAGATCAGCGGCGACGATCTTCGTCGCCTCGGCGCCGATATGAATGCCCAGCGTCAGGTAGGCGTCGTGATCGATCTCGAAGGGCACCCGCGGCCTACCGACCGCGCCCGCGGCGGTCAGATCGGGCCGCTCACGCAGCAGTCCGGCCGAAAGCAGCGACGCCACTTGCCGATTGACGGTGGCGATACTCAAACCCGTTGCTCGCGCGGCGTTGTCGCGCGAGACCGGACCGGAGGCCGCGGTACGCAGCACCGCTGCGGCGGGGTTGTCGCTACGCCGCAGCTCCGGCGGCACAACGGGGCGGGAAACACGAGGGCGACCGGCGCCCGTCCGGGAGACGGGGCGATCGATGATGGGAGCAGACATATGAAGTTCCTTGCCAAAAATCCCGTTATCCCAACGGGATTGCCTACACGTGGGGCGTGGCAGCTCGCGAACCTGAAGGGCTCAGCTGCAGAAGCAGGAACGACACAGTTCGCGCGTCAACGGCAACCGCAAGCCCAGAGCGGCGGTCACGTACGTGACCCGCTGGGCGGGGAGATGGTTGCTGGACATAACAATCAAGTTAACACCTAATCCCGACCCATCCAAGCCAAACCGGCGAATTGTGCGCTGAGGCACATCATCGCCGCAGGTCAGCGGGGGCACACGACAGGCGCAATGGGTACAAACGGGGGAAACCCTCTGCGGGAACCGAGTTCCCGCAGAGGGTTTCGACGATCCGGTCGGACTTACTTGGCCGGCGCGTTGAAGGGCGCGGAGATCGTGGAGAAGTACTGGATCGCAGCACCGATCGCCACCGGGGCGGTGATGAAGATCTGACCCAGGATGACGCCGAGGGCGCCGATCGTGGTGGCGCCGACGACGCAGCCGCCGATGCCGCCGGGGAGGGCGCCGAAGATCGCGCCGAGCACGCCACCGGCGACCAGGCCGCCCGCCGCACCCGCGACGCAACCGAGCGCGGCGCCGCCGAGGCCACCGACCAGGGTGCCGATCGCGGCACCCAGCGAGATGGTGGAGGTCAGACGGCTCCAGGCAGCCTGCTCACGCTCGTACTCGGTCTTCCACGGCGCCTTGTCCTCGTAGGGCAGCGCGACCGGCTTGTAGACAGCCTTGGCCGGATCCAGCTGCGGGGTCAGGGTCGCGGTGTTGCCCGAGATCTCGGCCGCGATCGGCAGCTCGAACTCGTCGAGGCGGAAACTCAGGGGGGTGCCCGCGAGGGTGGCGCCGTTGGGGGCCTTGATCTTGAAGACACCGTCCTCTTCGACCAGCGAGCCGGCATCGGTGGTGATGACGGCCTTCGAATCGTCGACGACCTCGGCGGTGTAGTTGATCGGGGCGGCTTCCTCGGCCGGCGCGGCGTTCACGGTGCCTGCCGTGATGCCCGTAGCCACGGTCAGGAGCGCCGCGACAACGGCGAACTTCCTCATCTTCATAAAACTGCCAATCCCTCATCTGTTGTGGAGCTGTTCGAGATGCAAGCTTCGAGCAGATCCACCCTCGTGACGAGGGAAAAAAGCAGCTAGATCTTAACTAGGAATTCATTTCGAGGCTTTGGCCGCCGCCTTGGCCTGCTTCTTGAATTCTCGTACTTCCGACAATGTTTCGGCATCGACGACGTCGGCGACCGAGCGTCGCGACCCGTCGTCGCCATAGGATCCGGCCGCTTTTCGCCAGCCGTCGGGCTGCACGCCCCGCTGTTTTCCGAGCAATGCGAGGAAGATCTTCGCCTTCTGCGCCCCGAACCCCGGCAGGTCCTGCAACCGGCGCAGCACCTCCGCGCCGTCGGGATCGCCCGCGGTCCAGATCTGCGCAGGTAGGCCGTCATAGTGCTCGATCACATACTGGGCGAGCGCTTGGGCCCGCCGCGCCATCGACCGCCCATAACGGTGAATCGCCGGCGGGGTGGCCGCGAGTTCCTCGAATTCGGCCGGATCCGCTTCGGCGATGCGGCGCAGATCGAATCCGCCCATGCGCTCGGCGAGTTTGCGCGGCCCACGAAACGCGTGCTCCATCGGATACTGCTGGTCGAGCAGCATTCCCAGCAGCAGCGCGAAATCGTCGGTGCTGAGCAGTTCGTCGGCCTCGGATTCCTGCGCGAGGCACAGCGTGCGAGTCATACATTCATCGTGACACATTTCACCAGTAGCCTCTGAGTCCATGCTCACGAGGACTGCTCCCACTCTGGCGGTGCGAATGACCGACTACACCCCACGCCCGGCCCGCTTCGACCGAGCGGCCCGGGATCAGCTGATCGACGCTCATGATCTGGAAGTCACCCAACCCGGTATGCGCGCGCTCGGCGCCTGGAGTCACACCGCGCTGGCGCTGCGGCCCGGCGAGAGCGCGCTCGACATCGGGTCGGGCACCGGATCGGAGGTGTTCACCTTCGCCGAGGAAGTCGGGCCCCACGGCACCGCGATCGGCGTCGAGCCGGATCCGCATCTGCTCGCCTCGGCGCAGCGCCGCGCGATCGAGTCCGGGTCGAGCGCGAGCTTCGTCTCCGGCGATGCCTACGGCTTACCGTTCGGCACCGATACCTTCGACGCGGTGCTGTGCGAACGGGTGTTCCAGCACCTCACCGCACCCGCGCGGGCGGCGGCCGAGATCGCCAGGGTGCTGCGGCCCGGTGGGCGCGCGGTGGTGGTGGACTGCGACTGGGCGACCGCGATCGTGCATCCCGGCAGCCCCCAGGTGGTGAGCGCGGTGATCGACACCCTGATCTCCTCGACCACCAATCCGCTCTCGGGCCGACGCCTCCCCGGCCTGCTCAGCGGCACCGGCCTGGTGGTCGAGGAGATCGGCTCACACGCACTGGTGCAGGATCGAACGGTCGGCGCGGGAGCGCTGGTGCGCCGCATCGCGGACCTGGCCGCCCTGCGCGGGGCGATCACCGCGAGCGATCGCGATCAACTCCTCGCCGACCTGCAGGCAGGCGCGGACCGCGGCGACATCCATATCTCGGTCACCCTGTTCGGCACGCTGGTGACCAAACCGCACTGAGCGTGGGCGGGGCCTCGAGGCCCCGCCAACGCAGGCGATCTCAGAGCAGCTTCTCCGTGGCCGCGAGCAGCACGCAGGTCGCGAGTCCGTCCATCGCCTTCTCCAGTTCCGGCAGCTGCGGGAAGCTGGGGGCGATGCGGATGTTCTTGTCCTCGGGATCCTTGCTGTACGGGAACGCCGAGCCCGCGGCGGTGAGCGCGATGCCCGCCTCCTTGGCCAGCGCGATCACCCGGGCCGCGGTGCCCTCGAGCACGTCGAGGCTGATGAAGTAGCCGCCCTTGGGCTCGGTCCACGAGGCCACCTTCGACGCGCCGAGGCGGTCTTCCAGGATGCGGCGCACGAGCGCGAACTTGGGTTCGAGCAGCGCACGGTGCTTCTGCATGTGGTCGCGCACACCCTCGGCATCGGTGAAGAAGCGCAGGTGCCGCAGCTGGTTGAGCTTGTCGGGGCCGATGCTCTTCTTCGAGGCGTGCGACAGATACCAGTCGATGTTGGCCTGCGACGCTCCGAAGAAGCTCACGCCCGCACCGGCGAAGGTGATCTTGGAGGTCGACGCGAACACCAGCGGACGGTTCGGGTTGCCCGCCGCCTCGGCCAGGCCGAGTACGTCGACGACCGGCGCCGCGATATCGGTGAGCGGGTGCACCGCGTAGGCGTTGTCCCAGAACAGCCGGAAGTCCGGTGCCGCGGCGGGCAGCGAAACCAGTTCGCGGACAATCTCTTCCGAGTAGACGACACCGGTGGGGTTGGAGTAGTTCGGCACCGCCCACAGGCCCTTGATCTGCGGATCGTTCGCCAGCAGCGTCGCGATGGCGTGGACATCGGGGCCGTCGTGGCGCATCGGGATGGTGATCATCTCGATGCCGAGCGCCTCGGTGATGGCGAAGTGACGGTCGTAGCCGGGGGCCGGACACAGCCACTTGATCGGCTCGTCGCCGACCCAGCGGCGCGGGGAGTCGGGTGTGCCGTAGAGCATCGAGAACACGATGATGTCGTGCATGATCTCGAGGCTGGCGTTGTTGCCCGCCAGCAGCCGCTCGACGGGGATACCGAGCAGTTCGCCGAAGATCGCGCGCAGTTCCGGCAGACCGGTGAGGCCGCCGTAGTTGCGGCAGTCGGTGCCCGAGCCGTCGCGGAAGTCGCCCTCGCCCGGCAGGGACAGCAGCGACGAGGACAGGTCGAGTTGCTCCGGCGAGGGCTTACCTCGGGTGAGATCCAGCGTGAGCTTCTCAGTTTTGAGCGTCGCGTATTTCGCGGTCTGGGACTCGTGCTCGGACACGAGTTCCTCGTGGCTCATCAAACCGATCTGCGTTTGCCGGGGCATCCTGGGCAGCCTTTCGAAGCAGCAAGGGGGTGCACGCTATGCGTGCTGACAGGCGCAACGTTACCCGGCGATTGCCCGCAATCGGCGGGGTATCGGGGCCGGGATCAGGCTCGCACGCTGCGAAGGTGCGTAGGCCGATCGGTCGGAGCGGGGACCCCTGAAATTAAAGGGGACCCCGCGCACCCGGCAGAGCCCGTTGACCCTTGCTGCCTTCCGGCCCTGGGGGAGTTCACAGGATGCTCGCCGCGCGGGATCCGTCGGCCAGTGTAGCGGTTGTTCGCGGTACTAGCGATTCCGGTCTTCGAACAGCAGGTCGGCGGCGCGCGTGAGGACCTCGACGCGGGTGCGGCCCGCGTGATCGGCGGCCAGGAAGTGGCTGCCGATGGTGGCACAGAAGGCGAGCAGACTCCTGGCTTCGACCTCGTCGGGATCTTCGCAGAACACGCCGATTGTCTCGCGCAGCAACGCCATTCGCGTGTTGTCGACGCGGCGAAGGCGTGCGGCGACGTCGTCGTCTCGGCGGGCCCAGTCGCGGATCGCGAGGTCGATCGGGAGCAGTCGATTGCTGGAGAAGGTGAGCAGGCCCGCCACGCGCGCCTTGGTCTTCGGGTCGAGGGTTTCGACGCGTTCGAGCACCTGGTCTGTCGCTTCGCTCTCCCACACGTCGAGCATCGCGGTGAGCAGTGCGTCACGGTCGGCGAAGTAACCGTAGAACCCGCCTTTGGTCACGCCGATGCGCTTGGCCAGCGCCTCGACCCGCACGGCGTCGACGCCGGAGGACGCCAGTACGGCCAGGCCCTCCTCGACCCATCTGGCCCGGGGCGTTCGCGCGGTACCCACGACGTGTTCCACCTCATATCCCTCGACGACGAGCGCATCCGACCAGTCGATACTCGAGTGTACGCAACCGTATAACCGCCGCGGCGACGGTGACGCTGGCTACGATCTATCCGATATCGGCAGCGGGGGTTCGGTGTTCCCCATGACTGGAGAGGGGGCCCGATCGTGACCGGCCCGAATCAGCGACCACCCGGCGACGGTGTGCCGCCGTCCGACCCCACCGTCGCATGGTGGGAACGACCAGGCGAAGGCGCAGGTCAGAACCCCGCCCAAGCCGACCCGACAGTGCTGCGCGGCAATATCGGCGCGCCCGGCCCGTACACCGCACCGCCCGGGCCCTATCAGAGCGGCGCGAACCCCCAGCCCTACACCGCGCCGCCCGGGCCGTATCAGAGCGGAGCGAATCCACAACCGTTCCCGCAGCCGCAGCAGTACGCGCATCCGCAAGCGGGCGCCTATCAAGCGCCGCAGCCGCAATGGGGCGCACCGCCGCGGCCGCCCTCGTCGGGCAACAAGGCGGTCTGGTGGATCGTCGGTGGCGCCATCGTGGCGGTGGGCGCGCTCGTGATCGGGCTGATCGCGTTCACGGCCAACAAGGTCGACGACGACAACCCCTTCGGACCCGATCCGGACAAGTGGGCGGGTAGCTACGTCTACAAAGACGGCAAGAACGCCTGCGACCTGGTCGATCTCACCGTGCTGAACCAGTGGTCGTCCACGCGCGAGACGACCACCCACACCGAGCGTGGCCCGTCGGAGTACATCGGCGGCGGCTCCTACGACTGCGACGCCAAGAACCAGGAGTCGGGCCGCAACGCCAACGACGCGGCCCTGGGTCTCGAGGTCGAGTTCAAGACCGAGAGCGAGACCGAGTCCGACTACGCGCGCTGGAAGGGCTACGACACCAAGACCACCGGCAAGGACTACGACCACGGCCCGGTGAGCGGCCTCGGCACGGAGGCGTACTACGCCAGCGAGCAGCACACCTACGGCTCCATCCCGAGCGACTACTCCGTCGTGGTGGCCGCGCACGACAGCAACATCTCGGTGAAGGTGGAGATCGAGGTGTCGACGATGCGCACCGTCGACAAGGCGGCCATGCGCACCGCCGCCGAGACCCAGGTCCGCAAGGTACTGGCCGCTCTGAAGAAGTAGCAGGTCAGAAGCGGTCGCGGGGGCCCGGTTTGGCATCGACCCCCTGCGACCCGCTATGCTGCTCCACGGAGGATTCGCCTAGTGGCCTATGGCGCTCGCCTGGAACGCGGGTTGGGTTAACGCCCTCAGGGGTTCAAATCCCCTATCCTCCGCAACAGCAGGGCCCTGATCGGTTCGCCGGTCGGGGCCCTGTTCGTTTAATCGGTGGATCTGTCAGTGGGCATCCGTAGAGTGAGCCCCGATGGTGCGGGAGACCCCCACCACACCCACATACCGTCGTCGCCGCCCCAACACAGATGTGCGTGCCGACGCAGTCCAGTGGGTACCCAGCCTTCGCGCCGGTCCGGAGTTCGGATCGCGCCGGTCGATGCCACGAGCGCGTCGATCGCACAGAAATCAGAAAGTACAGAACGAAGTGAATACATCACCTGAAACGAGCATCGGGCGCGACGCGTCCGGGCCGATCCGGCTGATGCTGCGTGACCGCACAGCCACCACCGGGCCGATCGACGGCGCCTGGTGGCCGCGAACCGACCAGCCGATGACCGAGTTGCACCAGTTGGTGACCGCGGTCGGACCGCGGATCGGCAAGCTGGCCCGGCTCGGATTCGACTGGACCACCAGCGAATCCGGCGACAGCACAGCCCGCAACGACCAGGCCGCGCGCATCATGCACGTGGTCGGCAGCAACGGCGCCGCGCTCGCGCTGCTGGTCATCCCGGCGGCCACCGAGGCACCCGCAGCGCGCAGCCAGATGCGCTGGGCGGCAGGAAAACCACGCATCCAGGACCCGGCGCCCGCCGACACGGCCGCCGACGGGCCACGCACCCTCGTGCAGATCTGACCAGCACCCTCGTGCAGATCTGAACTTCGCCGACCTACCTCATCGGTCGCTGGTGAACGACGGATCGAAGTCGCGCGGCGCACCACGACGACTCAGCAACCGGTCGAACCATTCACCCAGGATGACGCCCGCGGCCAGCGCGCAGCCGACACCGAACGCCCCGAGAATCTGCCCGAAACCGAGCAGCGTTTCGTCCTCGAGCAGGGCATACAGCCCGCGATATACCTTCAGACCCGGCAGCAGCGGCGTGATGCCCGCCGCCGCGACGACCAGGGGCGGGGTGAGCGCGCGACGCGCCATCAGACCACCGGCGAGGCCGATCACCGTGGCCGCCAGGCCGGCGGACACCACCGGCCCGAACCCGATGTCCTGCGCGCCGAGGAAGGCCATGGTGCCGCCCGCACCGCTGAGCCCGGCCGCGAACAGCGCCCGCCGCTCCGCGTAACAGGCCATCGCGAACGCGATCGCCGCGACCGCACCGGCCACCAGCTTGATCGCCAGATCATCGGTGTCGCGGCCCGCGCTGGCCGCGATCTCGGGCACCGCGATCCCCATCATCGTCGAGATCCGCAGGGCCAGACCGATGCCCGCGACGATGCCGCCGGTCATCATCACCACTTCGAGCATGCGGGCGGCCGCGGTGATCGGCGCGCCGGTGATGGCATCCTGCACCGAACCCACCAACTGCTGACCGGACAGCAGCACGGTGATGCCCGCCGCGACGATCAGCGCCGCGTCGGAACGCCAGTGGTCGCTGATCGAGGCGAGCGCGATGGCCGGGATCGTGGCGATGACACCACCGACCATGTGCTGGAAGAACATCGGCAGACCGAGCTGATGCAGGTACCGGTTCACCACGTCGATCGCCGCGGTGCTCACGAAACTGATCGCGGCGAGAACGAACCCACCGCCGAGCAGCACCGCGATCGCCGCCGCCAGCAGCGACCAACCCGCCGTCGACACCCAGCGCGGGTAGGGGTGGCGCGACGAGATCAGTTCGTCGAGGGCGGCGTGCGCCTGGTCGACGGGGACGATCTGGCTGCGAATGCGGCGCGTCAGCCGGTCGACCGCGGCCAACCGCGTGAAGTCGAGCGAGCGGTACTTCACGACGCGCATATCGCTGGCCGGCGGCAGGCTGGGTCCACGGTCGGCCCAGATACGGATCGCGTCGAAGGTGACGTCGATATCGCAGCTGTTCAGACCGTAGGTCGAGGCGATGAAGCGGACCTGCGCTGACGTGTCACCGACACCGGTACCCGCGGAGAGGACGACCTCACCCACGCGCACGGCCAGGTCGAGTACCTGCGACACCTCGGCGTCGTCGGCGAGGTCGATCGGTTGCAGCGGGGTGGGTGCGGCGACGATGTTGTCGGCGGTGGCCCGTTGTGACGGCAGGACGAACGGCCTGCGCAAACGCCACCATCGCTGGCGCAGACCTGGGCGTTCGAGGATGGTGGCGCCGTCGCCTTCCGCCAAGGGGTCCACACTCATACCTCGACGGTAATAGCGATCGCAGCACCTTCGCCGTCTCGCAATCAGTTCGTCAACGTGTCGGGTCCGGATTCGCTGGTAGCCGAACGGTGACGACGTCCGAGGTCGCGCCGTAGGGTCAGATGTCGTCGATCAATCCGGTGCTGTAGGCCGTCGCCGCCAGGTGCTGTAGGCAGCGCGGGCCGCATCCGTTGTGCTGAGTCAGCACGAAACGGGCCTGCTGGAGCGAAGAAATGGAAGAATCGGCCAGACAGTCGGCATGTGCGGCGCGCCAGTGGCCTTCGTAGCGGAGGGCGGCGGCCCGCGATGTCGGCGGGTCTGGTGCGGAAGTGTCCAGCAGGGTGTGACGGGAGGGGCAGGCAATGGAGGCGATGACTGTATGAACACCGGGACGGGGAAGGTGATCCAGGAGCGGCGCAGGCTGCTCGGGCTCTCGCAGCCCGCGCTGGCCACCGCGATCGGGGTGAGCTCGCGCCAGATCACCAGGTACGAGTCCGAGGAGCAATCGCCCACACTGCCGGTCGCTGTCCGATTGGCCGACGCGTTGCAGGTCTCGCTGGCGGAGCTGGCGGGCATCGTCGACAACCGCGTCGACCTGGCGGGTGACTGGTGGGCAGCCTGGCAGAAACCGGCGAACCACGCGGACGAGGTCGAGGTAGCGGCGGTGACCATCCGGCACGAGGGTGACCATCTGATGCTCGACTCGGCCGCTGAACCGCCTGCGCCCGAAGCCGATCCGGTCGCCCAGGTACGTGGCGAGATGCGGGTCTGGGAGGGCGAGGCGCTCACCGGCTGGATGCGCGGCATGGACATCGCGTTCCCGGTCGGCACCATCTACTACTCGCTGCATCCCCAGGGTGCTCATGCCGTCGGCTCGTGGACGACGAAATCGGGCCCCGACGGCCTGGTACGCGGCTGGAGCGTGCTGGCGCGGGAGAAATCCGACGCCGAGAAGCTGCTGGCGGAAATGCTGCGCACCGACGGCAATGTCGAGTCGTGGCCGGGTCCCTCGCGCTCGGCCTGAAGCCGCCGCCTGATCTCGGCGACGCTCGGGCGCCCGCGTTCGGCGGGCGGTGTGAGTAGTAGGTAGCGGCTCAGCGCCCCGAACACGAACAGCCCCACGGCAATCCACAGATAGATCTCCATCGGTTCCCCTCCGAACGAGTCAGTGCTTGCACGAGTGGCGCGGTATGGTGGTCGCCGAGCCGCCACGAGAAAGTATGGTCGCCGCCAAGACCTTTTGGACAGCAAAAAGCGTCTACAAACGTCTACAGTTCTCTACGATGAGCCCATGTCCAGTCGGGGCGAGCAGGGGAACGGCGTCGTCGGAGCTCGGTTGCGGCGATTGCGGGAAGAGTCGGGGTTGTCGCTGGCGGCGTTGGCCGCGCGCGTTCCGTACAGCAGGGCGGCGCTGGGACACTACGAAACCGGCACGCGAGCCGCGTCTTTCGAGGTGATCGCGTGGTACGAGCGGGTACACGCGCAATCGACGCCCGCGCTGCCAGGCACTCGTCGACGTGATCCGCGAGCTGCCGATGCGGCCCTCGCGACGGCGATCGCCGCGGCGCATCGAACCGGCCCGCTGATCGAGATCGGGCGACCACACCGGGGAGACAGCGGAACCGGATACTTCTGCCCGTTCCGGATCGACGGCGTGATCGAGGGTGAAGCCGCGGGAACCGACCCGGCGACGGCCTTGCACTCGGCGCTGCTCGCGGTGGGCGCGGAGCTCGATCGCGCGGGAAACAGCGTCGGCCACGGTCGACCTCGGTGAAAACTGGTCCTGCCCCGCGGATCAGCGGTGCGCGGCGACGACCGCATCGAGCGCGACGGCGAGCAATTCCAGGTAGCGGTCCGGATCGGACAGCACCCGCGGATCGGAATGCACGGACAGCGTGATCGTTTCGCCGATCCCGTGGACACCGTGAGTCAGGTGCATGACGGTACCGAGGGCCGGGAAACCCCCTGTGAACAGGACCGGGGCACCCGCGAAGGCGAGATCGGCCGGCCCGCGATACACACTGGACACGACGGTATTGCCATCGAGCGCCGCGGGGACATTGTCCAGTTCGGCCCGTTCGATATCACGCACCGCCAGCACCGCGGGGACGACATCGCCGACTCGATCCTGTGCGGAGAGCAGCGGATTCAGCGCTCGTTCGCGGCGGGCAGCGAGTTCATCGGCGATGAGGTTCGCGCGCGTACGCAGGTCGGGTTCGTCGATGTGCAGGTCGATGGACAGTCCGCGGTAGTTGTTGCGGGCCGCGCTCGGCCCCGGAAGTGCCATCGGTAGTGCGGTACCCAGCCGTTCCGGTTGCTCATCTCGCTGCGAGAGATAGTCGACCAGCGCCCGCGAAATCGCCGTCAGCGCAACAACAGTGACGGTTTTGCCCGGAATGCGGAGGTCGTCCGCATCGACGACGAGCATTCTCACGGTGTGACCGTCGACCGCGGTTGCCGGATTCAGCGCACAGGGCGCGAACCCGGTTGTGGCCGCGGGTACCTCACCGGCGGCCGTCCGGTCCGCCAATTCCCGCTGCGCGAGGTACGCGGCCCGCCCGCGCCACACCGTCGCGGCGACCTGCGCGGGAAGACGCAGCACCCCAAGCACTCTCGGATCGACCCGCCGAGCGATCCATCCACAGGGTTGTCCACAGAAATCCACAGGCTGTGCAGAAGTTTCACCAGGTCCGACCGGGTGATCTGCCGAGTTGTCCACAGGCACATCGGGTGTGCTGTGGACAACAGCTTCATCCACAGCCATCCCGAAGAGCGCTCGCGCGATGGCGGCGGCACGGGTGCCGTCGGCCAGTGCGTGCGAAAGTTGCAGCACCACCACCACAACGGGCGCGGCCGACCGTGGTGCGGAGTGAACCGACCGGAAAACATGGACACGCCACGGAAATTCGGTAGCGACGACACCGGTTCCCAGGAGTTCGCCCAGATCCGCGAGCAACGCCTGCCACGACAGGCCGTCCGGCCTGTGGTGCACGAATTGCTGGGAGGTGAATTCGGCCGGAACCCAGCGCGGGTAGCCGAGATCGCCCGGAATCTCCTGCAACCGGATCCGCAGATCCGGAATGCGCGCGGCGCGCGCGGCGATGAAAGCGCGGAGTTCGTCGGTGGCGGAATCGGTTTCGGCGAAAGAGTAGAGCAGGAACACGTCGTTGGCGGTGCGCCGCGACAGCCAGTACATCGTCGCGTCACGCGCGGCCATCGTGGTCATCCGGCCACGATAGGCCACCCCGCCGAGATCACTGAGAAGGCCCCGAGTCCGCTCGACTCGGGGCCGGTATTGCCCATTCGAGATGCATCTCGCGGTTCAGCCCCGCGCGAACTCTCCCGCGGTGACATCGGCGAGGAAGGCTCGCCACTGCCCTGGACCGAAGGCCAGTACGGGTCCGCGACCACGATCCTTGGTGTCACGAACGGCGATGTCGCCGCCGGCGAGAAAGGCTACTTCGACGCAGTTCCCATCGGGTCCGCTGTAGGTGCTCTTCCGCCACACAGCGTCGGTTACATCAACTTCCACGGCACTTGCTCCTTTGGTTCATCGAGAAGAGGGGATAACTCCTGGAATCGTTGCAACATTCCGAAATCCGGCGCGACCGATGAGTTACTTCGTGGCACACAAGGCACTGCCACACGGCGCGCGCAACCGACCGGCACGAACCAGCGCATCGAGGCGTTTCCGCCTCCGGGGGCTGCCCCCGCGGAAGAAACACTAGCAGGTCTTCCGCAATGTTGCGGAAGAGAATTTGCTTTCCCATATCGTTTTGCCAACCTTGCGAAGCTTCACGTTTGCGGAGGCATTGCCAGGCTCCTTACCCATTCCCGATCTGGTTGACACATCCCCATTTACTTCCATGTGATTAGTCCGTGATACGTCAATTTCTCGAGTACCTCAGCAGTCACATGAGCACCATCGAGGGCAGGCGTGGATCATGGGGGAATGATCTCCCGTGACCGCGACACCGCAGGTCGTGCCCGTAACGACCGTCCCCGCGATCGACTCGGCCGACCGCTGCCCCCCGGCAGTGCCGGAGTCGCCCGAATTCCCGACGACCTCGACCTCGGACCCCAGCAAACTCTCACCTTCGCTCAGCAACTGCTGGACGACGGATTGGCATTCAATGCCCACGAGGTATTGGAGGCGGCATGGAAGAACGGGCCGGTTGCCGAACGGATGCTCTGGCAAGGGCTGGCCCAATACGCCGTCGGCCTCACCCACATCCAGCGCGGCAACGCCAAAGGCGCGGGTACTCTACTGCGCCGGGCGAGCGAGCGACTCGGGTCCTACCCGGCGAATGCCCAGCAGCACGATGTCGACCGCGCCGGACTGATCGCGCACGCGCGGGAGCTGCTCGACGCGCTCGATGCCGGCGACGGCATCGCCGAGGAGCGGCTACGTACGCGGCTGTGCCGCGAGCCCACCTAGGATCGTGGAGTGCCAACGAGTCGAGGCGCGGGCCGCTACGCGCCGAGCCCTTCGGGCGAGCTGCACGTGGGAAACCTGCGTACCGCGGTACTCGCCTGGCTTTTCGCGCGAACTTCCGCGCGCGAGTTCCTGATCCGCGTCGACGATCTGGACCGGGTCCGGCCCGGCGCCGCCGCGGGTCAGCTCGACGACCTTGCCGCGATCGGCATCGACTGGGACGGCCCCGTGGTCTACCAATCCGAACGGCTGCCGAGCTACGCGGCCGCTGTGGCCGAACTGACCGCAGCCGGGCGCACCTATGAATGCTTCTGCACCAGACGCGAAATCCAGCAGGCCGCCACCGCGCCGCACGGGCCGATGGGCGCCTACCCCGGCACCTGCCGTGAGCTCAGCGACGCCCAGCGCGCGGCCAAGCGGGCTGAAGGACGCGTCGGCGCAGTGCGATTGCGCGCCGACGTCACCGAGTACGAGATCACCGACCTACTGCACGGCCGATATCGGGGCGCTGTCGACGATTTGGTGTTGCGCCGCGGCGACGGTGTCCCGGCCTACAACCTCACCGTCGTCGTCGACGATGCCGCCCAGGGCGTCGACCAGGTGGTTCGCGGCGACGATCTGCTGCCGTCCACCCCGCGCCAGGCGTATCTCGCGGAACTGCTCGGACTCACCGCCCCGACCTACGCCCACGTGCCGCTCGTGCTCAACGAGGAAGGCAAGCGGCTGGCGAAACGCGATGGCGCCGTGAGCCTTTCGAACCAACGTGCCCTGGGCCACACGCCCGGAGACGTGGTGGCGGCGATCGCGGAGTCACTCGGGTATTCCGCGCGGACGACTAGCGAGCTGCGCGATGTTTTCGACCCAGCGCGTATCCCCGAGAAACCATGGATACTCGAGCCTATCGGGTTGTTCCGACCAGAGGGATGTCCGTAACGTACGCATAGACCGATCTAGAAGATCAAAACGAGGACTGAGATTATGACCAGCGGTGGTTACGACCCCAACCAGTACCCGCAGGGCGGTCAGCCCGGCGGCTACGGCCAGGACCCCTACGGCCAGCAGCAGCCGCAGCCCGGCTACGGCCAGCAGCAGCCGTACGGCCAGCCCGGACACGGCGGCGCACCCCAGCCCGGTTACGGCCAGCCGGACCCCTACGGCCAGCAGCAGCCGGCCTACGGGCAGGACCCGTACGGTCAGCAGCAGCCCTACCCGCAGCAGGGCCAGTACGGTCAGCAGCAGGGCTTCGGCGGGGTACAGGCCGCCGACCTGGGAATCCGCCTCGGTGCGCGCGCGATCGACGGTGCGATCGTCGGCATTCCGATGTTCTTCGTGAACATCGGGCTCAGCTTCGCTTTCATCGACAGCCCCTTCCTCGGCGGCATCGTTATCTGGCTCCTCGCCGGTATCGCGCTCGTCGGCTACAACGTCGGCCTCGAGGTAACGCAGGGCGCCACTCTCGGCAAGAAGCTGCTCGGCCTGCGCGTGCTCGCTCCCGGCGGTGCGCCGACGCTCACCCCCGAGGCTTCGCTCAAGCGCAACATCTTCCTGGCGCCGATGGTGGTCTACTGCCTCGGCGGCCTGGTGACGACCGGCCTGGCGATCTACATCGCGGTCACCATCAGCAACGACCCGAACAAGCAGGGCTGGCACGACAAGTTCGCCGGCGGCACGCAGGTCGTCAAGGGCTGATTCCCCACACCTGACGAAAACAACAGGGGCGCTTCCGGAATCCGGAAGCGCCCCTGTTTCGTTGTGAGATCAGTAGGTCGTGGACGAGTCGAGTCCACCGGCGATGCCGAGCACCACGAAGAAGAGAATGTAGAGGATCCAGCCCACGATCGCGGCGACACCGATCCAGATGCCTGCCTGCGCCATGCCCTTACCTTCGCCGCCGCGCTCCTTGATCTGGTTGAGCGCCATCACGCCGAGGATGATCCCGACGATCGCGCCGACACCGCAGCTGCACAGCCCGATCAGCGAGGAGACCAGCGCGCCGATCGCCAGACCGTTGGTGCCCTGCGGCTGCGGGTACTGCCCGTAGGGCTGGTACGCGCCCGCCGCCGGATAGCCGCCGTAGCCGGGCTGCTGCCCGTAAGCGGGCGGCTGCTGCGGGTACGGCAGCTGATTGGGCTGCTGGTACTGCGGCTGCGACGGCTGCTGCGGGTACTGCGGCTGCGAGGGGGGCGGCGCCGGCTGCTGGGGATACTGCGGCGACGACGGATATTGGGAAGGCTGCGACGGCTGGGCGGTCGGATGCTGCGGCACCGAACCCGGCGCGCCGGACTCCGGGGACACGCCGGAGCCGCCGTACTGCTTCCACCACTCGTCGGAATCGCCGGGATTCGTCATTGCTACAGGGTATTCCACAACGGTGTTCCGTGGAACGCTGGGCGTTTCGAGGCGGGAAGAGGACATACCGGGCGCACCGGCCCCGGGTAGTGTACGGGCTGTGTTTTTGGAGCGCTGGCGCGCTCGAGCGGGGCCCTGGAGGCCCCGATCTTCCCTCCCTCCGGGTACTCCTTCGTCGCACCCTCCGGTCAGTCCAGATCGGGGCGGGCCCCTTTGGGTAGAGACATATCGGGTTTAGCGGGCCCGGGTAGTGGACGGGGTGTTTCTTGGGAGAATGGGGCTCGTGACTGATACAAACTCGCTCGACAAACCAGCTGAATCTGGGCACCCCGCGCCGGAACATGCGGCATTCGCCCAGGTTGCGCGGGGGTTCTATCCGGTAATCGTCGCCCTGTTCACCGCGACGCTGATCATCTCCAATATCTGCGCCACTAAAGGTGTGGAGTTCTTCACCGACAGTTCGGTGATGCTGGGCCCGATCCAGATCCTGCCGATCGCGACCGACGGCGCCTTCTTCCTGTTCCCGCTGGCCTACATCCTCGGCGACGTGCTCAGCGAGGTCTACGGCTTCCGCGCCACCCGCCACGCCATCTACACCGGTTTCGCCGCGCTGCTGCTGACCGTCGCCTGCTTCTACATCGCCATCCAGCTGCCCCCCGCGGGCTTCTACGAGAACCAGGAAGCCTTCCGCACGGTCCTCGGCACCACCCCTCAGCTGGTGCTCGCCGGTCTCGCCGGCTACTTCGTCGGTCAGCTGCTGAACTCGGCCACCCTGGTACTGATCAAAGAGCGCACCAAGGAAAAGCACCTGTGGGCTCGCCTGATCGGCTCCACCGTTGTCGGCGAGTTCGCCGACACCCTGATCTTCTGCTCGATCGCCGCTACCGCCATCGGCATCAACACCTGGCAGTCGTTCATCAACTACGTCATCGTGGGCTTCCTGTGGAAGACCCTGTGCGAGGTGCTGGTCATGCCGATCACCTACCGCGTCATCGCCGTCCTCAAGAAGACCGAACCGACCTACGCTCCGGCGAAGGTCGACGCGCTGCACGACTAGTCCGCAGGGTAGGCGGCGGCTCGGAAGGTCCGCCGCCTACTCCCCCGGCACCTTGATCCGGCCCCGCCACTGACCCAGGAACTCCTTCTTGAACTCGTCGAAGTAGCCGCCTTCGATGCTGGCCCTGATCCGGTCGACGAGACGAATCGTGAAGCGCTCGTTGTGAATTGTGCACAGCGTCGCCGAGAGCATTTCCTTGGCCTTGAACAGGTGATGCAGGTAGGCGCGGGTGTAGTGGGCGCAGGTGTAGCAGTCACAGTTCTCGTCGATCGGGGTGAAGTCGCGACGGAACCGGGCGGTGTTGATGTTGAACCGCCCCTCGTCGACATAGATCGCGGCATTGCGCGCCACCCGCGAGGGATTGACGCAGTCGAACGTGTCCGCCCCGTTCTCGATCGCGGTGAACATGTCCTCCGGCTCGCTGATTCCCAGCATGTGGCGCGGTTTGGCCTCGGGCAGCTCATCACAGCACCACCCGACGATCGTGCCGAGATTGTGCTTCTCCAGCGCTCCGCCGATGCCGTAACCGTCGAATTCCGTTCCACCACTGCCCCGGATCGACTCGAGCTCACGACAAGCCTTGCGCCGCAGGTCTTCGTACTGCGCACCCTGGATCACTGCAAACAGAGCCTGATACGGCCGATGCCCGCGCACGGCGGTGAGCCGTTCGTGTTCGTCGATGCATCGCTGCGCCCACTCGTGCGTGCGCTGCAACGACTTCTCCTGATAGCCACGGGTATTCATCAAGGTGGTCAGCTCGTCGAAGGCGAACATGATGTCGGCCCCGAGTTCGTGCTGGATGCCCATCGACACCTCGGGTGTGAAGCGATGCTTCGAACCGTCCAGGTGCGAACGGAAGGTGACCCCGTCGTCATCGACGGTGGCCAGGCGCTCCTTGCCCGCCGCGATCACCTGATCGGACCGGATGTCCACAGCCTCCATGGCGAGGACCTTCTTGAAACCGACCCCCAGCGACATCACCTGGAATCCGCCGCTGTCGGTGAAGGTGGGCCCCGGCCAGTTCATGAACTTCCCGAGCCCACCCGCCTCGTCGACCACGTCGGCGCCGGGCTGCAAGTACAGGTGGTAGGCGTTGGCCAGCAGCGCCTGCGCCCCGATCTCGCGCATCGTCTCCGGCAGCACGGCCTTCACCGAAGCCTTCGTTCCCACCGGAATGAAAGCGGGCGTGGCGATCTCGCCGTGCGGGGTGGAGATCACGCCGGTCCGGCCGTGCCTGCCCCCGTCCAGACGGGTGCCTACTTCGAAGGAGAACTCGCTGCTGTCGGCCACCGACCCATCGTGCCAGGGCCTTACTGGGCGGCCGCGAACTGGGCGTTGTACAGGTTGTAGTAGGGCCCGCGCTCGGCCAGCAGCCGCTCGTGGGTGCCGTGTTCGACGATGCGCCCCTTGTCCATCACGACGATCAGATCCGCGTCCCGGATCGTCGAAAGCCGATGCGCGATCACGAAACTGGTGCGATCGCGGCGCAGGGCCGCGGTGGCGTGCTGGACCAGCGACTCGGTGCGGGTGTCGACCGAGCTGGTCGCCTCGTCCAGGATCAGGATCGACGGCTTGGCCAGGAACGCGCGGGCGATCGTGATGAGCTGCTTCTCGCCCGCGCTCACCCCGCCGCCCTCTTCGTCGATGACCGTGTCGTAGCCGTTGGGGAGCGAGTGCACGAACCGGTCGACGTAGGCCGCTCTGGCCGCGGCCTGGATGTCGGCTTCCGGCGCCGTCGGATTGCCGTAGGCGATGTTCTCGCGGATGGTGCCCTTGAACAGCCAGGTGTCCTGCAGCACCATGCCGATGCGCGAGCGCAGGTGGTCGCGGGTGATGGTGGTGATGTCGACGTCGTCGATGGCGATGGTGCCCGCGTCGAGTTCGTAGAAGCGCATCAGCAGGTTCACCAGCGTGGTCTTGCCCGCGCCGGTCGGGCCGACGATGGCGACCACGTGGCCGGGATCGGCCACCAGCGAAAGCCGTTCGATGACAGGGGTTTCCGGGTCGTAACCGAAGGACACCGCCTCGAACTCCACCCGCCCGCGATCCACCGGGCGCGCGATCTCCACCACCGGATCGGGGGTCTGCTCCTCGGCGTCGAGGATCTCGAAGATCCGCTCCGCCGAGGCGACGCCGGACTGCAGCAGGTTCGCCATCGCACCGATCTGGGTGAGCGGCTGACTGAACTGGCGCGAGTACTGGATGAACGCCTGCACGTCGCCGAGCGACAGATTGCCGGTGGCCACCCGCAGCCCGCCGACCAGTGCGATGAACACGAAGTTCACGTTCCCGAGGAACATGATGGCGGGCATGATCAGGCCGGAGATGAACTGCGCCTTGAAGCTCGCGTCGTAGAGCTTGTCGTTGCGCTTGTCGAACTCCTCGCCGACCTCGCGGCCGCGGCCGAACGCGGTGATGATCTCGTGGCCGGTGTAGGCCTCTTCCACCGAGGAGTTCACCTCGCCGGTGAATTTCCACTGGTTGACGAAGTGTGGCTTGGACCGCTTGGCGATCTGCGCGGTGACCACGATCGCGGCGGGCACCGTGAGCAGCGCGATCAGTGCCAGCAGCGGCGAGATCCAGAACATCATGATCAGGATGCCGACCACGGTGAACAGCGAGACCAGCAGCTGGCTCATCGTCTGCTGCAGGCTCTGCGAGACATTGTCGACGTCGTTGGTGACGCGGCTGAGCACGTCACCGCGCGGCGCGGTGTCGAAGTAGCGCAGCGGCAGCCGGTGCAGCTTCTGCTCCACCTCGTCGCGCAGCCGCTTCACGGTGCGGTTGATGGCGATATTGAGCAGATAACCCTGCAGCCAGCCGAAGATCGCGGCGGCCACGTACAGCGCGAGCACGAGCATCAGCACGCGGCCGACGGCGTCGAAGTCGATGCCGGTACCGGGGATCACGTTCATCGCCGAGAGCATGTCGGCGCGGGTGGTCTCGCCCTGGCTGCGTAGCAGCTCGACGGTCTGGTCCTTGGTGAGGCCGGGCTCGAGCTGCTTACCGACGAAGCCGTCGAACACCAGGTTCGTCGCCCTGCCGAGCAGATACGGGCCGAGCGTATTGAGCACCACGGAAGTGATCACCAGCGCGACGATCACACCGACGGTGAACTTCTCGGGGGCCAGCCTGCTCACCAGTCGCTTCAGCGACGGACGGAACGACTTGGCCTTCGTTCCCGGCGCTCCGGGAACGGGTCCACCTGGCCTCATCGGGCTTCCTCCACGCTCAGCTGGGACTCGACGATCTCGCGGTACTCCGAGCAGCGCTGCATCAATTGGTCATGGGTTCCGATGCCGGCCATCGCACCGTCTTCGAGGACGACGATCTGGTCGGCGTCGCGAATCGTCTGAATCCGCTGGGCCACGATGATCACCGACGCGTCGGCGGTCTCGGGCTTGAGCGCGGCGCGCAGCCGGGCGTCGGTGGCGACATCGAGCGCGGAGAACGAATCGTCGAACAGGAAGATCCGCGGCCTGCGCACCAGCGCGCGGGCGATACACAGCCGCTGACGCTGACCGCCCGACACCGTGGTGCCGCCCTGGGCCACCGGAGTGTCGAGACCCTGCGGCATCTCCCGCACGAAGTCGGCCGCCTGGGCGACCTCGAGCGCGTGCCAGAGTTCGTCGTCGGTGGCGTCGGGGTTGCCGTAGCGCAGGTTGGTCGCGATGGTGCCGGAGAACAGATAGGCCTTCTGCGGCACCAATCCGATCCCACTACGCAGAAGTTCGAGGTCGAGGTGGCGTACATCGGTGCCGCCGACGTACACCGCGCCGTCGGTGACGTCGATCAGACGCGGGATCAGGTTGATCAGCGTGGTCTTGCCCGCGCCGGTGGAACCGACGACGGCAGTGGTGGTACCGGGCGACACCTGGAATCGGATACCGCGCAACACCGGCTTCTCCGCGCCGGGGTAGGCGAATTCCGCGAACTGCAGGTCGACCGTGGCCTGGTCGCCCTTGAACGACTGCGGCAACCGCGGCGGGCGCACCGAGGACTCGGTCTCGAGCACCGCGCCGATCCGATCGGCGGAGACGGCCGCGCGCGGGGCCATCATCGCCAGGAACGAGGCCATCATGACGGCCATCAGGATCTGCATGACGTAGGACAGCATCGCGGTGAGCGAGCCGATCTGCATCGTGCCGTTGTCCACATGGTGACCGCCGAACCAGATCACGCCGACAGCGGTGAGATTACTGATCAACATCACGGTCGGGAACATCAGCGCCATCAGCTTGCCGACGCGCAGCGACGCGTCGGTGAGCGCGGTGTTGGCCATCCCGAAGCGCCAGATCTCCTGCCGCTCGCGCACGAACGCGCGGACCACCCTGATACCGGTGATCTGCTCGCGCAGCACGCGGTTGACTCCGTCGATGCGTTCCTGCATCTGCCGGAACCCCGGCACCATCCTGGCCACGATCGTGCCCATGGAGAGGGCGAGGGCGGGCACCGCGATCAGCAGCAACCACGAGAGCCCGAGATCCTCGCGCAGCGCCATGATGACGCCACCGACGCACATGATCGGCGCCATCACCAGGATCGTCACCGACATCACGATGAGCAGCTGGACCTGCTGAATGTCGTTGGTCGAGCGGGTGATCAGCGACGGCGCGCCGAACATCCCCACCTCTCTGGCCGAGAACGTCTCCACCCGGTGCAGCACGCCACCGCGCATGTCGCGACCGGCGCCCATCGCCGCCTGCGCGCCGAAGTACACCGACGCGGCCGAGGCCACGATCTGCACGCAGCTCACCGCGAGCATCCACAGACCGGTGGTCCAGATGAAACCGATGTCGCCCTTGGTGACACCGTCGTCGATCAGATCGGCATTGAGACTGGGCAGGTAGAGCATCGCGATAACCGAGATCAGCTGGAGTACGAGGACACCCGCCAGCTGGGCGCGGTACGGGGCCAGGTAGGTCCGCAGCAGGGTGATCAACATGATGGTCGAAGGCTACAGCGCGCGGGTGAGCAGCACCGAGCACTTTTACCTGCCCTGTGGACAACTCTCAGCCTGTGGACAACTTCATGTGCCTGCGGGTGTACGCGGCTCGCGACGCACCCAGGCGCCGGGGTCGGCGACCAGTTCACCGATGAAACCGGGCAGCCGGTCGGTGGCGACGTCGGCGATGGAGACGTTCTCCAGCACGGCTCGAATATTGACCCGCAGCGCGATCCATACCTGCTGCAGCGGTTCCGCCGCGCCCGGATACCGCACGTCTTCGGGCCGCTGCCCGCGCACCGACGCCAGCGGCGACTCCACGGCGCGGATCACATCGGCCACCGAGATCTCGGTCGCGGGTCTGCCGAGGCGATACCCGCCGTCGGGCCCGCGCCTGCTCAGCACGAGCTCGGCGCGACGCAGTTCGGCCAGCACCGTCTCCAGCACCTTCGGTGGGATCTGTGCGGCGGCGGCGATGGCCTCGGACTTGACGACTCCGTCGGCCGCGGCGAGCTCGAGCAGCGTTCGCACCGCGTAATCGACCCTGGCGGTGATATGCACGGTGTCGAACTTACGCGGTGCTCCTGGATCGAGCGGTCAGCGGCCGGAGGCGGTAGCGAAGCGTCACCACGCGGGCCGCCCGCTCACGCCGAATTGATACAGCCGGTCAGTACGCAGGTTGCCGCGTCGAGGAGGGTCTTCTCGACCAGCTCGTCGGTGGCGCCCGGTGCCAGCTCCGAGGACAGCAGCGCCACCCCGAGCACCTCGATGGCGGCGGCGGCACGCAGCATCGAGTTCTGGGTCGGATCGGGCCCGGCCAGCCACAGCCGCAGCTCACGGGTGGGTTCCATAAGGTCGGGATAGCGATCGGCGATGGCGTTGACGATGGCCGCGGTGTCGCGCACGCAGAGCGCCCCCGCGTCGCGATGGCGGATCATGCCGCGCAGGTAGGTGCGCAGGACCGCGCGAATGCCTTCGTCGTTGTAGGGAACGGCCTCGATGTCCTCGACGATGTCGCGCATGTGATCGATGATCGGATCGATGATCGCCAGAAGCAGATCGAGCTTCGACGCGTAGTGGTAATAGAGCGAAGCCTTCGTGATTCCCACCACATCCGCTACCTCGCGCAGGCTCGTCTGTTCGAAACCCTTGGCGGCGAACAGCTGTACTGCGGCGTCGCGGATCGCCTGTTTAGTACCCCCACCTGCGGTGACGGTGTCGGCGATGTCTCGGGCGGGCATGGCGGCAATCCTCCCATGATTCGGTGTGACGGATCCGGCGCCCCCAATATTGAGGTTGCTCCTCCACTTATCCACTAGGTAGTCTACCTACCGCACGGTAGGCAGAAAACGATGTTGTGGAGGCGGGTCCCGCAGGGGTGGCCCGCGAGTGCTGTCTACGAGCCATGCCACCCACCCGTTCTTCGCGCTAGGAGCACACGCGTGTCCGTATACCTGTACAGATGGGGAAAGTTCGCTTTCCGCCGTAAATGGATTGTCCTGCCGGTCTGGCTACTGCTGTTCGTGCTGCTCGGCGGCCTCGGCGCCACCCTGAGCAAGCCGATGTCCAACGACTTCAGCATGCCCGAGCTCCCGTCGGCCCGCGCCAACGAGATCCTCGACAAGCACTTCGAAGGCATGTCGGAGCAGTTCTCGATGGATGCCGTCACCGGCACCTACGTGATCGGCGCGCCGGAGGGGCAGAAGCTCACCGACCCGGCCAACCGGGCCGCGATCGACGCGTTCATCGCCAAGCTCAACGACCTGTCGATCGTCGATCACGAGAAGAAGCTGGCCAGCCCCATCGCGGCCACCGAGGAGATGGGCTGCCTCGCCGCCCCTGACCCGTCGAAGTGTTCGTCGGCCCCGCTCAACGTGCTGAGCGAGACCGCACCCGGCACCGTCGGCGTGCTCAGCGTCCCGTTCACCATCAAGGCCGTCACCGACGTGACCGACGCCGAGCGCGACACCGCCTTCGAGGTCGGCGCCGAAGCCCGCAACGCCGGGCTGACCGTCGAACTCAGCGGCTCGATCGCGATGAAGCAGGAACAGCCGAGCGGCAAGTCCGAACTGATCGGCATGGGTGTCGCGCTGATCGTGATGGTGGTGGCCTTCGGCGCCATCGTCGCCGCAGTCGTGCCCATCATCACCGCCATCGTCGGCCTCGGCGCGGCGACCTCGCTGATCATGCTCGGCACCTCGGTGATGGAGGTGCCCGGCTTCACCACCTTCCTGGCCTCGATGATCGGTATCGCGCTGTCGATCGACTACGCGCTGTTCATCGTCTCCCGGTACAAACACGAACTGGCCGTGCGTGATTCGGCCGAAGAAGCCGCGGGTACCGCGCTCGGTACCGCCGGTTCGGCCGTGGTGTTCGCCGGTCTCACCGTCATCATCGCGCTCGGCGCGCTCGGCATCGTCGGCGTGGAATTCCTGACCTTCATGGGTCTGGGTGGCGCCATCGCCGCCGCGTTCGCCGTGCTCACCGCCGTCACCTTGATGCCGGCGCTGATGGGCGCCTTCGGCAAGTCGCTGTTCAAGCCGAAGCTGCCGATCGTGGCGCAGCACGATCCCGACGACGACACCTCGGTCACCAACGGCCAGCGTTTCGCCAAGCTGATCGCCAAGGCGCCGTGGGTCGCGCTGATCCTGTCGGTGATCGTGCTCGGCGCGCTCGCCGCGCCCGCCGCCGGCCTGAACCTCGGCCTGCCCGGTGACGACAGCATGCCGAAGACCTCCACCATCCGTAAGGCCTACGACCTGCGGACCGAAGGCTTCGGCGAGGGCAGCAACGGTGTGCTCATGGTGGCCGCTGACCTGAGTGCGACGCCCGAGGGTGAGCGCGAGGCCGCCGTCGGCGCGCTGCGCGCCAAGCTCGAGTCCTACGAGGGCATGGATTACGTCACCGAGCCGATGTGGAGCAAGGACAACCAGGGCGCCATGCTCAACGGTGTCCCGAAGTCCGGTCCGAACAACCAGGACACCAAGGATCTGGTCGCCGAAGCGCGTGGCGCGGAAGCGGATCTGAACGCGCAGTACGGCATGGAGTACGGCATCACCGGCACCACCGCCATCTACGCCGATGTCGACCATGTACTGCTCAGCAAGATCCTGCCGTACCTGGCGATCGTGGCCGGTGCCGCGTTCATCCTGCTGATCCTGGTGTTCCGCTCGATCCTGGTCCCGCTCACCGCCGCACTCGGCTTCCTTTTGTCGATGGGCGCCACCTTCGGTGCGACGGTGCTGATCTTCCAGCAGGGCAAGTTCGGCCTGATCGAAGATCCGCAGCCGCTGGTCAGCTTCCTGCCGATCATGTTGATCGGCTTGGTCTTCGGCTTGGCCATGGACTACCAGGTGTTCCTGGTAACCCGTATGCGCGAGGAATTCGTGCACGGCAAGTCGGCCAAGGACGCGATGGTCGCCGGTTACCACCACGGTGCCCGCGTGGTGACCTCGGCCGCGATCATCATGATCTCGGTGTTCGGCTCCTTCATCCTGGAGACCGACGTCACCGCCAAGTCGTTCGGTTTCGCGCTGGCCGCCGGTGTGGCGATCGACGCGTTCATCGTTCGCATGGTCGTGGTGCCCGCGCTGCTGGTGATCATGGGCAAGTGGGCGTGGTGGATGCCGAAGTGGCTCGACCGCGTCGTGCCCGATATCGACGTCGAGGGTGCGAAGCTCGAGCAGCTGCGTACCGAGAACGTCGAAACGGTGAAGCACCCGGTTTCGGTCGGCTGACCCGAGACCTCGAGCCCGGCCCCGCAATCCGCTACCGGATTGCGGGGCCGTTCGTTTTCGGCATCCGCGCTGCACCGGTGCTTGATATCGCCGTTGCTGGGCACCAGACTCAGGGCTAGTTCGACCCGGCTACACCTCCGATCCGCGCTCCGCACCGATCCACGAGGAGAAGAACCGTGTCCATCTATCTCTACCGGTGGGGCAAGCTGGCCTTTCGCCGCAAATGGATTGTGCTGCCCGTCTGGTTGCTGCTCTTCATGGTGCTCGCGGGGCTGGGATCCTCGTTGCAGAAGCCGATGACCGATGACTTCAGCATGCCGAACCTGCCCTCGGAACGGGCCACCGAAATCCTCGACAAGCACTTCCCCGGTATGTCGGAGGCGTTCGCGTTCGACGCGGTGACCGGTACCTATGTTGTGGGAGCGCCCGCGGGCCAGAAGCTCACCGACCCGGCCAACCGCGCCGCGATCGATGACCTGATCGCCGACCTCGAGCAGCTCGACATCGTCGACCATGCCGAACCGATCGTGAATCCGATCACCGCGACCGAGGAAATGGGCTGTCTCACCGGGCAACCCGATCCGTCGACCTGCAGTGGCGCGCCCCTGAATGTGCTGAACGAGACCGCACCCGAGACCGTCGCGTACTTCAGTGTCCCGTTCGCGATCAAGGACTTCGCCGACATCACCGCCGACGAACGCGAGGCCGCCTACAACGCCGGCGACTCCGCCCGCGCGGCCGGGCTGACGGTCGAGATCAGCGGCACCATCGCGATGGAACAGGAGATGCCGAGCGGCAAGTCCGAGATGATCGGTATGGCCGTGGCATTGGTGGTGATGATCGTGGCGTTCGGCGCCATCGTCGCCGCGTTCGTGCCGATCATCACCGCGATCGTCGGGCTCGGCGCGGCGACCTCGCTGATCTTCCTGTCGACCTCGGTGCTGTCGGTGCCGAGCTTCACCACGTTCCTGGCCTCGATGATCGGCATCGCCCTCTCCATCGACTACGCGCTGTTCATCGTCTCGCGCTACAAACACGAACTGGCGGTGCAGGATTCCGCCGAGGAAGCGGCCGGTACCGCGTTGGGTACCGCGGGCTCGGCGGTGGTGTTCGCCGGGCTCACCGTGATCATCGCGCTGGTCGGGCTGAGCATCGTCGGGGTCAGGTTCCTGACGTTCATGGGTCTGGGTGGCGCCATCGCGGCGGCGTTCGCCGTGCTCACCGCCATCACCCTGATGCCCGCGCTGCTCGGCGCCTTCGGCAAGGCGCTGTTCAAGCCGAAACTGCCGCTGATCGCCCAGCACGATCCCGAGGACGACAGCGTCGTCACCAACGGCACCCGGGTGGCCAGGGGGATCGCCAAGTTCCCCGCGGTCACGATGATCCTGGCCATCGTGGTGCTCGGCCTGCTCGCCGCACCGGCGCTGAACCTGAACCTCGGCCTGCCGGGCGAGGACAGCCTGCCCAAGTCGACCACCGTCCGTAAGGCCTACGACCTGCGCACCGAAGGCTTCGGCGAGGGCAGCAACGGTGTTTTGCAGGTGGCCGTCGACCTCAGCGAAACCCCCGTTGACCAGCGGCAGGCGGCGCTGAATGCCTTGCGCGACAAGCTACAGTCCTACCCCGACATGGATCTGGTCACCGAGCCGCAGATGAGCAAGGACGGCGCGGGCGCCCTGATCAACGGCATACCCAAGACCGGGCCCAACGCGCAGTCGACGAAGGATCTGGTGCAGTCGGCGCGCGCTGCGGAATCCGATCTGAACGAGCAGTACAAGATGTCGTACGGCATCACCGGAACCACCGCCATCTACGCCGACATCGACCATGTCCTGCTGAGCAAGATCGTGCCGTACATGGCGATCGTGGCGGGCGCGGCGTTCATCCTGCTGATCCTGGTGTTCCGGTCCATCCTGGTCCCGCTCACCGCCGCGCTCGGTTTCCTGCTGTCGATGGGCGCCACCTTCGGCGCGACCGTGCTGATCTTCCAGGAGGGCGAGCTCGGGCTGATCAAGGATCCACATCCACTGGTGAGCTTCCTGCCGATCATGTTGATCGGCTTGGTCTTCGGCTTGGCCATGGACTACCAGGTGTTCCTGGTGACCCGCATGCGCGAGGAATACGTGCACGGCGCCGACCCCACCGAGGCCGTGATCAAGGGTTATCACCACGGAGCGCGCGTGGTGACCTCCGCGGCGATCATCATGATCTCGGTGTTCGGTTCGTTCCTGCTGGAATCCGATGTCACCGCCAAGTCGATGGGCTTCGCGCTGGCCGCGGGCGTGGCGTTGGACGCGTTCGTCGTCCGGATGGTGCTCATTCCCGCTTTGCTTGTGCTACTGGGCAAGTGGGCGTGGTGGATGCCGAAGTGGCTGGACCGGATCGTGCCCGATATCGACATCGAGGGCTCCCGGCTGCGCGAGGTCCAGGCCGAACAGCGGCAGGTCGCGCCGCTACCGCAAGGCTGAGCGTCGACGGCCGGGGAACTCGTGTTCCCCGGCCGTCTCGCTACTGACTCGGCTGCGGCACTTGACATTCGGTGACGCGCGGATTGAGCCCGATGTAGTTCGCGGGCCCCGCCGCGGCGGTGACCGCGATGGTCGCCCAGTCCGAACACTGCTTGGGCAGGTGAGCGAAGTGGTGCCGCTGGCCGGCCGCGAGCAGCCCGACAGCGACCCAGCCGAGCACGATGAGAACCAGAAGTTTTCCCCCGAGCCCGATTCCGGACTTCGCGGGTGGCGGCTGTCGCCCGCGCATAATCATCGTTCCTTCCCGGATTCGGTGTAACCCAGTCTATTACGCGAGGAATACACCGCAGGTCGGACGAGGTGAATACCCGACGACAGATCTTGCCGCTACCGGGTGGTCCGCGCTCCCCCGCACCGCGACTTCCGGCTTTCCGGCCGAGCCGCGACAGGTGGGCGGATGCCGTGCCGGATCGCGTTCGCGGTGTGGATTCCGATGGCGAAGTCCTTGAGTTGCTTCAACATATCTCCATGGTCGGACTTCCGTGTCATCGGGAGAAGTGGCATAGATGACGACTATCGCTAAGATTTAGACATGAGGTCTGTCTCCGTGCTGGCGTACGACGGGATGACGGCGTTCGAAACCGGCATCGTCATCGAGGTCTTCGGCCTGACCTGGCCCGATATCGAGCAGCCCTGGTACGAGCTGAAAATCTGCACCGAAACCCCCGAACCCGTCCGCGTGATCGGCGGCGCGACCATGACCAGCCCCTACGGTCTCGCGGAATTCGCCGCCGCCGACACGGTCGTGGTCCCGAGCGTCGCCGACCCGCGCGCGCGGACCTCGCCGGAATTGATCGACGCGCTGCGCCGGGCGCACCGCAACGGCTCCCGGATCGTGTCGATCTGCTCCGGCGCGTTCGCCCTGGCCGCCGCCGGCCTGCTCGACGGCCGCCGGGCCACCACGCACTGGCGATACGCCGACCTGCTGCGCGAGCGCTACCCCCTGGTCGAGGTCGACCCCGAGCCCCTCTACACCGACGAAGGCGACATCCTGACCAGCGCGGGCTGCGCCGCCGGGCTGGACCTGGCGCTCCATCTGGTTCGCAACGACCTGGGCGCGTCCGTCGCCAACGCCGTCGCCCGCCGCCTCGTCATCCAGCCCCACCGCGCGGGCGGCCAAGCTCAATACATCGAATCGCCCATGCCCCCCGAACCCCTCGACGCCCCCATCGCCCGCAGCCTCTCCTGGGCGCTCGAACACCTCGCCGACCCGATCGGCGTACCCGATCTGGCCCGGGTCGCAGGACTCTCACCGCGCACCTACCTGCGCCATTTCGTCCGGGAAACCGGGGCGACGCCGAGCAAATGGCTGATCGCCCAGCGGATTCAGGCGGCACTGGCCATGCTCGAGACCGGCGACGCACCCATCGAGGAAATCGCGACCGCGGCCGGTTTCGCCACCCCGGTCACCTTCCGGCACCATTTCACGCGAGCCGTGCGGACCTCGCCGTCGTCGTACCGGCGCACATTTCGAACAAGAAAAAGCCCCCCACCTGCGTGAACAAGTGAGGGGCTCGTGGCGGTGGCGGAGGGATTTGAACCCTCGGAGGGGGGTTACCCCTCACACGCTTTCGAGGCGTGCTCCTTAGGCCGCTCGGACACGCCACCGCCGACTACGGTACCGGAGTGGGTGCGGGATTGTTAAATCGGCTGGTCAGCGCTGGTTTTTGAAGAAGGTGTCGAGGAGGGCGACACAGTCCGGTTCGAGGATGCCGCCGCGGACTTCGGGGCGGTGGTTGAGGCGGCGATCGCGGACTACGTCCCAGAGCGAGCCGACGGCACCGGTTTTGGGTTCCCAGGCGCCGAACACGACCTTGCCGATTCGCGCCAGCACCAGTGCGCCCGCGCACATCGTGCACGGTTCGAGGGTGACCGCGAGGGTCGCGCCTTCGAGTCGCCAGCCGTCGCCGTGGACTGCCGCGGCCGCGCGCAAGGCCAGGACTTCGGCATGCGCGGTGGGGTCGCCGAGGGCTTCGCGCGCGTTGGTGGCGCGGGCCAGTTCACGACCTTGCGCGTCGAAGACGACGGCGCCGACCGGCACATCGCGCGGGTCGGCGTCGGCTGCGGCCGCCAGGGCGGCGCGCATCATCTCCTCGTCGGTCACCTCGGCATTTTGTCCAGGACCGCGGCGAATTCGTCGGCGAAACCGAGACGCTGGGCGATCATGCCGAGCTGCTCGTCGGGGTAGAGGTCGGTGTCGGCGATGATCACGCTGAGAACCGGTTCGGGCAGGCCCAGGTCGGCCAGGACGCCCAGGTCGCCCTCCTCCCACGGTTCGACGTCGTCGAGATCGTCGGGGTCGATGTCGGGGATCTCGACATTGAGCGCGTCGAGGACGTCGGCGGCGATGTCGTAGTCGATCGCCGCGGTGGCGTCGGAGACGAGCAGACGGGTGCCGCTCGGCGCGGGACGCAACACGATGAAGAATTCGTCATCGACGTCGATCAGGCCGAACACCGCACCTGAGCTGCGCAAAGCCTTCAGTTCGGTCTCGGCGGCCGACAGATCGTGCAGGGCATCGGAGCTGAGCGGGCTGACCCGCCATGTGCCTTCTTCGCGGACCACGGCCACTGCGAACCCTTCGACGTCGAAGTCGTCATCCGACGTCGCCCTGTTCGTGCCCGAGCGCTGTGCTGCCATGGACCAAACGGTAGTCTGTCCCACCCCTAATGATGAACTCGTGTGCCAATCTGTTCGGATGAGCATCGACGAGCGTGGGGCTGTGTGCGTCCTCGGGACCGGCCTGATCGGCGGTTCGCTGCTGCGCGCCGCCGTCGCGGCGGGGTACCGGGCGTTCGGCTACAACCGCTCCGAATCCGGCGTCTCCGCGGCGTGTCAGGACGGTTTCGAGGTGTCCGGCGACCTGTCCGCGGTGCTGGTCCGCGCTGCCGAGCTGGACGCGCTGCTGGTGATCGCGGTGCCGATGCCCGCGGTCGAACACCTGCTGGCCGACATCGCCGTGCTCGCGCCCGGGTGCCCGCTGACCGATGTGGTGAGCGTGAAGGGGCCGGTGCTGGACGCGGTGCGAAAGCACGGACTCGAGTCCTTGTACGTAGGCGGGCATCCGATGACGGGAACATCCCAATCCGGTTGGGCTGCCACTGATTCCGATCTTTTCCAGGGTGCGGTCTGGGCGGTCGGAGTGGACGAGGGCACGCGGGTGCAACCGTGGTCGCGGGTGGTGCGGCTCGCGCTGGACTGTGGTTCGGTGGTGGTACCGGTGCTCGCCGAGGAACACGATCGAGCTGTCGCGCGGATCTCGCACCTGCCGCATGTGCTGGCCGAAGCGCTGGCCGCGGCGGGGGCCGCGGGCGGGAAGCTGGCGCTGGGCCTGGCGGCGGGCTCGTTCCGGGACGGTACCCGCGTCGCGGGTACCGCGCCCGACCTCGTGCGTGCCATTTGCGAGCCGAACGCGACCGCGCTGGAACGGGTGCTCGACGAGGCCATCGAGACACTCGTCACTGCCCGCGAATCCCTGCGCGCGGACAGCCGTCTCGGCGAACTCGTCGAGACGGGTTTCCGCGGCCGCACCGCCTACGACGACCGCACGACCTGGAACATCACCGGCATCACGCCCGGCGCCGGCGACTGGCTCGGTGAACTTCACCGCGCCGGTCGTGACGGTGGGGTGCTCCGCGCGCTCTGAGTACCTCTCGCGAGATCAGGCGCGTTCGGCCAGCCCCGGGTAGTCGAGGACGAAACCCTCCGGATCGACCGTCAGGGTGGCGCTCGAGACCGGCGAGAGGACGTTGATCCCGTCGGACGCGCTCGAGTAGATGAGCTCGGCCTCCTGCACCAGCAGGTCGGGTAGTCGCACGTAGACGACGGGGACCTGGACGTCGCCGACGGCGTTCTGCAGGCCGAACCGGCGGATCGGCAGGGTGTTGAAGAACGGGCTCAGCACCACGTCGACGTCGAGGGCGCCGCCGAAGGTGGAGCGCACGTGCGTGCCGCCCGCGTCGACGAGCCAGTAGTTCTCCTCGTCGCGCGAGATCGAGGCATGGCGTTCACCGGCCGCCGTGGTGGTACGCAGCGACAACCGTCGCGTCGCGCCCGCTTCGTCGGTGACCAGGTCGTACGACGCGCTGAATGCCGGGTGCTCATCGCCGGCGCAGCCGATCATCCGGCCCGCCGCCCTGATCCGATTGCCGTTCACCGTCACCCGCACCGATTCCATGCGGGTGTTGTCGTGGGCACGCCAGGTGAGCACCGCAGGCCACCGGGAGGCAGGTCTGATCTCGGTGGGGCCGTCGGCCGGGCCCGGGGCTGGGGTCGTCACCTCTCTACGGTAAGCGACACCAGCCCCGGCGCTGCACAACACGGGCGCATCACACCAGCGAATCCCGCCATGCGGCGTGCAATCCTGCGAAGCGGCCCTGGCCCGCGATCAACTCGGCCGGTGCGCCGTCCTCCACGATCCGGCCGCCGTCGAGCACCAGCACCCGGTCGGCAATGGCCACGGTGGACAGCCGGTGGGCGATGATCACGGCCGTGCGGTCGCGCAGCAGGGTCTCCAGCGCGTGCTGCACCAGCCGCTCACCGGGGATATCCAGGCTGGAGGTGGCTTCGTCGAGGACGATCACCGCAGGATCGGCCAGGAACACCCGTGCGAACGCCACCAGCTGACGCTGGCCCGCCGAGAGCCTGCCGCCGCGCGTGCGCACGTCGGTGGCGTAGCCGTCGGGAAGCCCGCCGACGAAGGCGTCCAGCCCCACCGCGCGCGCGGCCGCGGCGACCTCGGCGTCGGTCGCCTCGGGCCTGCCGAGCCGGATGTTGTCGGCGATGGTGCCGGAGAACAGGTATGCCTCCTGCGTGATCATCACGACGTGCCTGCGCAGCTCGACATCGGCCAGGTGGCGCAGATCCACGTCGTCGAGCGTGATGACGCCACCGCTCGGGTCGTAGAACCGGGTGAGCAGTTTCGCCAGCGTCGACTTGCCCGCACCGGTGGCACCGACGAGCGCCACCACCTGTCCGGCCGGGATCTCCAGGTCGAATTCCGGCAGCACCGACGTGGTGTTGTAGCCGAACCAGACCTGGTCCATCCGCACCGCACCGGTCGCCCGCTCGAGTGTCACCGGGCGTTCGGGTTCGGCGACCGCCGGTTCCTCCTCGAGCACGCCGGAGATCTTCTCCAGCGCCGCGGCGGCGGACTGGTAGGAGTTGAACACCTGCGCGAGTTCGTCGAGGGGACCGTAGAACTGGTCGAGGTAGAGCAGGTACGCGGCGAGTACACCGATCGCGAGGTTGCCCTCCATCACCTGCCAGGCGCCGACCAGCAGCACGATCACCGTGGTCAGCTTGCCGATGAAGTTGGAGAGCCCGACGTAGTCGCCCATCCCGCGGACCGCGGTGGTCGTCGCCTTCTGGTACGCCGAATCCTCGACGCCGAGGACCTCCTCGTTGCGATGTTCGCGCCGGAACGCCTGCACCGCCCGCATGCCGCTCATCGACTCGACGAACTGCACGACAACGCGCGAGATCGCCCCGCGCGTGCGCCGGTAGCCCGCGCGCTGACGCCGCTGCGCCCACCGGGTGACCAGCACCAGCGGCACGAACCCGATCAGCACGATCGAGGCGAGCAGCGGGTCGAGCCAGATCAGCAGGGCCGCGATGGTCACCACCGAGATCACCGCGCTCAGCGCCTGATTCAGCGCGCCTTCGAGCAGTTCCTGGAGTGCTTCGATATCGCTGGTGAGCCGGGTGACGACCTTGCCCGAGGTGTACTTCTCGTGAAACGACACGCTCAATCGCTGCGTGTGCCGGAACGCGCGCACCCGCAGGTCGAACAGCACCCGCTGACTCAGCGACCCGGAGGCCCGCAGGAAGGCGAACGTGGTGAGCCCCGACAGCAACGTCACCGCGACGAATCCGGCGACGGTCGCGATCATCGGCGTCCAATTGCCCTGGCGACCTTGGCTGATGCCGTGGTCGAGCCCGTAGGCGATGAACAGCGGCAGCGACACCTTGGCCGCGTTGTCGAGCAGGATCAGGACGAAGGTGAGAATCGCCTGCTTGCGGTAGGGCCGCACCAGATCGAGGAGCAATCGCCGGGATCGCCCGGCCAGCACCAGGTTTCCGGTCCCGGTGACGGCGTCGTCCTCCTTGGCGATACCGCGCCAGTCGGCCGCCAGATCGGACTTCTCCTCCGGCACTTCCTTTTCCGTCGTCACCGTCTCGGTGCTCATGCTTCACCTCCCATCAGTTCGCGGTAGTGGCTGCTCGTGCGCAGCAGTTTCTCGTGGCTGCCCTCGGCGACGATGCGTCCGTCGGCGAGCAGCGCGACGCGGTCGGCCAGCGCGGCAGTGGACGGCCGGTGCGCGACGAGCAGAGTGGTAGCGCCGGAGAGCACCGCCCGCAGCTGATCCTGCACGCGCTCTTCGGTTTCCACGTCCAGCGCCGACAGCGGGTCGTCGAGGACCATGATCCGGCCGTGGGCGGCGGTGTCGCCGGTGAGCACAGCTCTGGCCAGGGCCAGACGCTGACGCTGGCCGCCCGACAGACTCATGCCCTGCTCACCGATGCGGGTGTCGAGCCCCCACGGCAACGCGTCGACGAATTCGCTCGCCTGCGCGATATCGAGCGCCTGCCGCACGTCGACGTCGGTGGCACGCGCGTCGCCCAGCGCCACGTTCTCGCGCACGCTGGCCGAGAACAGCACCGGTTCCTCGAAGGCCACCGTCACCACCCGGCGCAGCTCCGCCAGGCGCAGCGAGGCGATGTCGACACCGTCGATGGTGATCCGGCCGCCGCTGACGTCGTAGAGCCGGGGAATCAGCTCGAGCAGCGCGGTCTTGCCGCTACCCGTCGCGCCGACGAGCGCGACCGTCTCCCCCGGCCGGATCCGCAGCGAGATCTCTTCCAGCACGGTGTGTTCCGGACCGCCCCCGGATCGCGGGTAGGCGAAGCGGACCCGGTCGATGACCAGTTCCCCGCGCAGCGGATCAGGTAGTTCCGCCGGGTGTGGCGGGTCGGTGATGTCGAGCGGGGTGTCGATGATCTCCCAGAATCGATCGGCCGCGGTGCGCGCCTCGAACAGCTCCGACAGCAGGAAGCCGAGCCAGATGATCGGCCACTGCAGGAACGTGGCCAGCGTGATGCTCGCGACCAGCGTGCCGATCGTCATCGAGCCGTGCACCACCGAGTAGCCACCCACCCCGAGCGACACCGCGATCGACACGGTCGGCAAGGTCACCAACGCCGCCCACAGCGTGGCGTCCAGGCGCACCTTCTCCATTTCCGTGCGCTGCAGCTCGCGCGAGAGCGCGGTGAAACGCGTCCCGAAGAAGCGGCCGCGCCCCAGCGCCTTGAGCACCCGCACACCCTGCGCCGATTCCTGGGCGATGGTGGCCAGGTCGCCGGACTGGTCCTGCGAACGCCGCGAGGCCACCTCGAAGCGGCGGACGAAGCGCGCGCAGAACAGCGTCAGCGGCAGGGAGGTCACCGTGAAGATCAGTCCCACTTGCCAGTTCATCGCGAACAACACGATCAGCCCGGTGGGCATGATCACCCCGTTGACGATGAGGAACGGACCGGCGAACGCGACGAACCGCCGCAGCACCGACAGATCGTCGATGGCGCGCGAGAGCAGCTGACCCGACTGCCAGCCGTCGTGGCGGCCGATCGAGAGGGCCTGCAGTTGCGTGAAAAGCTTGGCGCGCATGGTGATTTCGAACATCGTCGAGGGCTTGGACACCAGCCATCGCCTGCCCCACATACCGAACGATTCGAGTGATCCGAGCAGGAAGATCAGCGCGACCGGCGCCAGCAGACCGACGAAATCGCGCCGCGCTATCGGCCCGTCGACCACCCGTGCGATGACGAGCGGGATCGCGATCGCGGTGCTCGCGGTGACGATCGCCAGCGCGTTGGCCAGCAGCAGCGGCACCCGGTAGGGCCGGAGAAAGGGCAGAAATCGCCGCAGCGACCGCATTCCCCCACGCGACTGCGGCGACGGCCGCTCCGATCTGTCGGCCTCCGATTCGGCGGCCGCCAGCTCTGATGTGACAGACAAAACTCCCCCTTGATGTCCGGTCGGCTGGGTTGGTTTTCCGGTACGGACGCCAGGTGATGTTCGCACTTGGGTCCGACAAGTTCGGCCCATCAAGAGTCCCAGAGCACCCCCACCCCCGGCCACCGATTTTCCTCGGCCCGAGCCCACCCGTCTACCCCCTGCCGAGCCACACGGCACCCGACGTCGGGAAGGATTCGTTCGCGGCCCGCACCTGTTCAGGGGACCGATACAATTCGCCCCAGGCGCGAGGGAACGGGTCGCTGAAGAGCGGACCACCCGGTGGCCGCTAACCCGAGCGCGCCGGCGCTCCGAAAAACACAGGAGTCTCGTTGTCGCGGATGGTCGGGTTGTTCGCCGGGATCGGCGGGCTCGAACTCGGTCTGAGCAGGCATGGTTGGGCGTCGGAGCTGCTGTGTGAGATCGACCCCGGTGCCCAGGGTGTCCTCGCGGCGCGGTTCCCCGACACCGACCTGCACGGCGACATCACCCGCCTGCGGTCGCTCCCCGCGGGCACCGAGCTGGTCGCGGCGGGTTTCCCGTGCCAGGACCTCTCACAAGCCGGGCGCACCGCAGGCATCACCGGTCGTCGATCCGGCCTGGTCGATGAGGTGTTCCGCCTCGTGCGCAGGCAGCGCGGACCGCGGTGGCTGTTGATCGAGAATGTCCCGTTCATGCTGCAGCTGGGTCGCGGCGCGGCCATGCGCCACATCACCGCCGCGCTGGAAGAGCTCGGGTACGCCTGGGCCTATCGGGTCGTCGACGGTCGCGCGTTCGGCTTGCCGCAACGACGTCAGCGCGTGCTGATGCTGGCTTCGCGCACCGAGGACCCCCGCCAGGTGCTGTTCGGCGACGACGCCGGTCCCCGCGACTACGGCGATCCGGACTGCGATCCGTGCGGCTTCTACTGGACCGAGGGTGTGCGCGGCCTCGGCTGGGCGGTGAACGCGGTGCCGACCCTCAAGGGCGGTTCCGGTCTCGGCATCGCCAGTCCGCCCGCGGTCCGGTTGCCCGCGGGCGAGATCGTGACGCCGGGGATCGTCGACGGCGAACGATTACAGGGGTTCGACGCCGACTGGACCGCCCCCGCCCTCGATGTTCCCGGCGTGCGCCACGGTCATCGCTGGAAACTGGTGGGCAACGCGGTGAGCGTGCGGATGGCGAACTGGGTCGGCGAACGCCTGGCCGCGCCGTCGGACCCGCTGACCGTGGGAGAGCCGATAGCCGCGGGCCAGCCGTGGCCGAGCGCCGCCTGGGGACACGCGGGCGTCGTGCACCGCGTCCCCCTCTCGACCTGGCCGGTCCACGAGCCCTACGAGGACCTGAAGAACTTCCTCACCGAGCCCCGCCTGCTCTCTCCCCGCGCGACGGCAGGATTCCTGCGCCGCACCGAGATGGGAAGCCTGCGCTTCCCGCCCGGATTCCTCGACGACGTCCGGGATCACCTCGACCGCATGGGCGGCTGGGCGGCATGAGCGCGCGGCGGGCAGACAACCGGGAATCGCCCGACGAGTCCGCCGCCTCGTCGACGTCATCCGCTGCGCGCAAGCTCGTCACCGACGCCGCCACAAGCGCGCGCATGTCCAAGCAGCGACGCGCTGATACCGCTCCCGAGCTGGCACTACGCCGCGAATTGCACCGGGCGGGCCTGCGCTATTTCGTCGACCGTCCGCCCATCAAAGGTCAGCGCCGCCGCGCGGATGTGGTGTTTCCACGACTGCGCATCGCCGTCTACGTCGACGGCTGTTTCTGGCATCGCTGCCCTGACCACGCGACCGATCCGAAGAACAACGCGCAGTGGTGGGCCGACAAGCTGGCAGGCAATGTCGCCCGCGATCGCGCCACCGACATCGCCTTGACAGCGGCGGGCTGGGCGGTCATCCGGGTGTGGGAGCACGAAGATCCGCAGGCGGCGGCCGAGCGGATCACCGCACTGGTGAAACGCTCCAAACCTGACCGGTGACTATCGAGTTCTTCAGCGACGACGCGGACTGCGTTCGGCGCGAACCCGCACCCGTGCGCGCGACGAATCCGCCGCGACGAATCCGGACACGGCCAGCGCGAGGATCGTGGCAAAACCTGCCAGCGCGATCATGTAGCTCATCGAGGACCTCTCCGTTGGTTACCAACCACCCTGCACGGCGAACCTGACAGCAACCTGTGCGTGCCTGTGATGCCACGATGAAACCACGTCCCCGCTTTCGACGCGCCTGATCCGGGCGGTGGCGGCCGGACACGCACAATGGTCGGTGTGACCGAATTCGCACGGCACACCCGTGGCTACTCGTTGCTGATCGCGCTCGCGATCGCGATCGCGGGCCTGTGCTACTCGTCCTGGCTGCTGGAATTCGCGCTGCCGATCGACACCGACCCGGTCAACGACTTCCTCAGCGAACTCGACGCCGAGGGCAAGCCCTACCGTGAGGTGTTCGGCACCGCCGACACCGTGGTCGGCCTGTTGCTGATCCCCGCGGCGCTGGGTGGACTGCTCGTTTTCCGGCGCCGCCGGCTGACCACGATCGGCTGGACAGCGCTGTTGTGTTTCGGCGCGTCCACCATCGCCGACGCCCTGCTCCCGCTCCACGACTGCGCCCCGGGAGACAGCGCGTGCGGCGGCGACAGCGGACTGTTTCCGCAACTGCATCAACCGCACGCGCTCACGAGCACACTGGCCGTCACCTCGATCGCGGTGGCGGCGTTCGCCTTCAGCGCCGCCGCCTACCGCTACCACCGCTGGCGGATCCTGCGGGAATTCGGTGTCGCCGTACTGGTTCTCGGGTCGGCGGCGACCATCTGGATGATGGTCGCCGACAACCTGTCCGGCTCCTACGCGCTCGGCATAGCCCAGCGAATCCAGGTCGGAACCATGTCGCTGTGGTTGCTCGCCCTGGCCACCGCGGTACTCGTCGAAGCCCGCGAGTGGACTACTTGACGGTGATCTTCACCGTGTAGCCGTCGATCTTCGCCGGCAGCTCGGTGGTATCCACCGCGAGCACCTCACCGATGTCCTGTGCGCCGTTGGGCAGCGTCTTGGGCTTCAGCCCGAACGGGGGCTGTTCACCCTGACTGGCGGCCAGGCCGAAGTCGCTGTCGTTGGCGATGTAGATGGTCTTGCCGCCGTCGAGCGTGGCGATGCCCTCGATCTTGTCGTGACCGAAGAACCTGCCCTTCTCGTCGAGTGCGGCGACCAGCGCGGAGAGGTCGAGGTTGCTCTTCTTCGCGACCGGGGTGACACCCGCCTTGGTCAGCGCGGCGACGGCTTCGGTGGTCGGGGTGACCCCGATCAGCGTCTCCAGGGGCTTGCCGTCGATCAGCAGGCCGCCCTTCTCGGCGTCATAAGTCGCGCCCGGCACGGCGGACTGCGGGCCGACATCGGTCGCGCCCGCGATGTCGATGGTCCAGATCTTCTTGTCCGACTTGGGCGCGAGGTTGCCGTCACGCTCGTCGACCAGGAACGTGGTGGCGCTCAGCGCGGTGATCTCCGAGACCGCGACCTTCGACTGCTTCGGGTTTTCCAGCGGGTACAGGAATTCCTTCTGCGCCTTGGTCTTCAGATCGACGGTCACGATCCGCGCGAACGGCACCTCCTTGGCCGAGCCGCTCAGTCCGGGGGTGTTGAGCGCGCTCTGCACCATGCCGACCAGGGTGCTGCCGTCGGGAGTGATGGTCAGCCCCTCCATGCCCTGGTTGGGTGTGCGCAGCGCGATCTCCTTCGGCAGGCCGCTGCCGGGCGCGAGCCGCTCGATCTCGGTGCCCGTGGCATCGAAATGCACCAGGAACGGACCGTATTCGTCGGAGATCCAGAAGGTGCCGTCGGCCAGTGCGACGAGGCCTTCGGGATCGATGCCGTGATCGGTGGGCGGCAGGACATTGCCCTGGAGGTCCTTGATGGTCTCGCCGGTGCTGGCCGAGGTGTCGACCTGCCCGTTGAACGGCACGCCCGACTTGCTCCGCAGCTCGATGCTCGACTGCAGCACGGCCTTGGTGTCGACCAACTTGAACCGGCCGATCTTGGGCACGAAACCCGGTGTGGGCGAGAGCTTCTCGTTCTTAGCCGGACCGTCGACGTTCGGGCCGCGGTCGGTGAGCCCGTAGAACTCGTCGGCGCTACCGGGCACCGCGGTCCAGGCCGAGCCGAACCCACTGCCCTGCACCGTGGTGCCACCGAACTCGCCGAGCACCGGAATATCGGTCGTGTAGAGGCGAACCGCGTCGGTGGTGGTGACGGTGAACTGGTCGAGACCGGTGTAGCCGGCGCTCGGGGTGTAGACGTAGGCGCCGTCGGCCCGGCGGGTGACATTGCCGTGCTCGGGCTCGAGGCTGACCCCCAGCACCGCGCTGGTACCCGCCTTGGCGACCAGGTCGTCGAGCGAGATCACCAGCGGCTGGTCCTTGCCCGCGGTGAAGCCGGCCGCGGATTCCGGCGACGAGCAGCCCGCCACCACGGCGGCGGCGCACAACGCGGCGGTGAGAGGGAAAAGACGAAGACCTGGACGCACGTTCATTTGCCATGCATACCGTCGTGATCCGACCACGAGACGACGGGGAAATGAATTGTCCTCCACCACGCGGTGGACCATTCTGGCAACCATGACCACAACTCGGGTGAACATTTCCTCAGCCTCCGATTTCGAAGATGTCGTCGGGTATTCGCGAGCGGTACGAGTCGGCGACCAGGTAATCGTCAGCGGTACCACCGCCGCTGTCGCCGGTGGTGGCGCTGTCGGCGGCGACGATATCGGCGCCCAGACCCGTGAGGTCCTGGCTCGCGTCGCCGCCGCGCTGGAGCAGGCCGGGGCAAGCGTGCGCGACGTGGTGCGCACGCGCATGTTCGTCACCGATATCGCCCGCTGGCCCGAGGTCGCGGCCGCCCATGCCGAAGTGTTCGGCACGATCCGCCCCGCGGCCTCCATGTATGAGGTCACCGCGCTGATCGCCCCTGACCTGCTGGTGGAGATCGAGGCCGACGCGATCATCGCTAGCTGAATCGTCACACGGAGCCGCTCCGGCGATCCGGCGTCGACGGCCGATCATCCCCAGTTGTCCACAGGTTCGGAGTTGTCCACAGAGCAGGTTCGACGCCGTCGTTCTCGCGTCCGCGGCGACGGCGGCGCACTACCCTCGAATCCGTGACCAGCGAAACGGCTACTCCCACCGACCTGCTCGATCAGGTCGCCGCCTCCACCGCGCGCTTCGACGCCGCCATCGGCACCCTCACCGATCCGGCGTTGGCCGAACCGTCCCTGTTACCGGGGTGGACGCGCGGTCACGTGCTGGCGCACATGGCACGCAATGCCGACAGCCTGTTGAACCTGCTGCTGTGGGCCCGCACCGGCATCGAGATGCCGCAGTACCCGAGCGTCGCCATTCGTGATGCCGATATCGAGGCAGGCGCACCCCGACCGCTGACCGTGCAGCACGCGGACTTCACCGCCACCGCGCACCGCTGGCAGGCCGTCGCCACCACCATGCCCGCCGCCGACTGGCAGGTCGAGGTCCGCAACCGCCAGGGCGGCACCCTCACCGCCGACCAGATCCCCTGGATGCGCCTGCGCGAGACCGAAATCCACCACGTGGACCTCGACGTCGGCTACACCGCCGCCGATTGGCCTGCCCCCTTCGTCGCACGGCTTCTCCCCGAGACCATCGCGGACCTCTCCGCCAAGCTCCTTCCCGAAGCCACCCCCACGTTCGACATCCAGTCCACCGACACAGATTTCATCGCCACCGTCGGCCCTGGCCGTCCCCACCACACCGTCCTCGGCCCCGCCACCGCCCTCCTCGGCTGGCTCGTCGGCCGTACCTCAGGTAGCGACCTGACCGGCCCCTTACCGCCGCTCCCGGCTTGGAAGTAGTCCCGACAGGGAAACCTCGCGACCTACGAAAGAATCTTCGCTCCAGCACAGTTCGGAGGTTCCGCGTGGTCAGCGAATGCCGATTTTCGGGTCGGTGAAGCGGTTGGTGAAGATCTCGCCCGCTGTCAGCGCCGGTGGGATCGCCGCACCGCCTGCCACCAGGATCGGCCGCAGGTCCTCGAGGTTGCGCTGGGTTCGAGCCTGCTCGTAGGTGCCGAAGGAGCCGTCGGCCTCGTTGGCCAACAGGCCGAGCTCGACGAGCTGCTTCGCGGCGAACTCCGCCTCACCTGCCGGATAGGGAGTGAATGCCGGTGTGCGAGACACGATATCGACGACCTTGGCATTGGCGTCGGCTGGTGCGGAGCCGAAGTCGGCGCCGGCCTGCTGCACGATCGGTACCAACTTGGCCAGACACGGTGCCAGTCCGTCGACTGTGTCGGCGCGCACGGTGAGATTCGAGGCATAGGTGTCGAAGCCGGAGTTCTTGATCAGGTCGTAGGCCACCGGCTTGTTCCAGGCACGGGCCTCGTGCTCGTAGACGTACGGTTCCGCGCTGGCGAAACCCTGCTGGGCGATCGTCGGGTCGGCGACGAAGCGCGCCGGGGCGCCGTCGTATCCGGTATCGATCTGCGACTGTTTCAGCAGGCCCTTGGCCACCAGCCACTGCGGAAAGATCTGCTCCTTCGACACCACAACGGGCGCGTTCGAGCGGCCGATGTCGGCGATCGAACGCCAGTCCGGGTGACTCGCCGGATCCCACATCAGAATGGACGGGCTGTACTTCAGCAGCGGCGTGACAGCGACGACAGACTTGGCGGCACTCGCCGCGATCACCTGCTCGCCGTGCACCACCCCGAGCGTGACGGTGTCGTCGACGTACATGCGCGAGGGGACGGACTGGAAACCGATCGCGGGCCCACCCGCGCGCAGCTGCAACCGCACACCGGTGTCCTTACCGCCTGCCACCAGCGGCCCTTCGACCGACTTGGTCTCCCCGTCCACGCGGTACCCGGGCCCGAGCAGCTGGAACAACCCGCCCTGATCGGATTGCGGCTGCCACTGCAGCTGGATGGTGACCGTGTCCGGGCACACCCCGCGCAGTGTCTGCGCGGGCGCCGCGGGTTCGAGCGCGACAGCGGCGCCACCCTGATCCGGGGAATCGGTGCCGCAACCGGCGACGGCGAGCAGCGCCGCCAACAGCACTGCTCCCGAGGTCGCGGCGCGCCTGCGGTGTCGGTGGTTCTGCATGTCGTCCTCCTCGTCGTCGCGCCCTTCTGCGCGACGACTACATGCAACTTGCGGTCGATTTCCGGACCGTTACGTACTCACTACATGTCTGCTCTTCCATCAGTTCTGTAATGCGGAGGCAATACATGCAATAGACCCTGAAGAGATGACGTCCCCGTTCACCGTCCCCACCATCGACATCACTCCCTTTCTGACCGGCACCGACGATGCCGGTCGCGCGGCGGTCGCCGCCGAAATCGACACCGCTTGCCGCGAGGTCGGCTTCATGCAGATCGTCGGCCATGCCATCCCCGACGAGGTACTCGCCGGACTCACCGACGCGCTCGACGAGTTCTTCGCACTGCCACTCGACATCAAGAAGCGCTACCGGCGCTCGACCTCGGAGAACCGTGGCTACTCGCCGCCGAGGTCGGAATCGCTGAGCCTGAGTCTGGGACTGCCCACGGCGAATCAGATGAACGACTTCTACGAGGCGTTCATCGTCGGCACCCAGTCCACCGACTTCCCCGGCCTCGACCTACCCGCGTCGTCGTATGCCGCCAATAACTGGCCCGAAGCCGCGCCGGGCTTCCGTCCCGCGATCGACACCTACTTCGCCCACGCACAGCGGCTGTCGCGAATCCTGTTGCGCGCCTTCACCGCAGCCCTGCGGCTACCCGCCGACTACTTCGACACCCTCACCGACCATTCCATCGACGCGCTGAAGATGAACAACTACGCCCTGCCAGAAGGCGAACTGCGTCTCGACGGCGACATGACCGGCATGGGCGCACACACCGACTTCGGCATCCTCACCATCCTGTGGGCCGACCGCGTCCCCGGTCTGCAGGTGCTCGACAAACACGGCCACTGGCACAACGTGCAGCCCGCGGAAGGCGCCCTACTGATCAACCTCGGCGACGCGATGGCCCGCTGGACCAACGACCGCTGGATGTCCACCCTCCACCGTGTCGATCCGCCGATCATCGACGGCCACATCCGCCGCCGACGCTCCGCCGCCTTCTTCTTCGACGGCAACCACGACGCGGTGATCCAAGCCCTCCCCGGCACCCTCGCCCCCGGCGAACAGGGCTACCCCCCGATCACCGTCGCCGACAACATCAACGCGAAAGTCGCCGGCCTCAAAGGAATAGCCACCCCCGCACCGACCGCCCGCGAAACCGCCAGAGTCCTGGCAGCGACCAGCCCGGATTGACCAGACCCTCACACGAAAAAAACGACCCCGTATCCACAGATACGGGGTCGATTTCGGTGCGCCCGAAGGGATTCGAACCCCTAACCTCTTGATCCGTAGTCAAGTGCTCTATCCGTTGAGCTACGGGCGCATGGTGGTGCATCTTCAGTTGTTACCCAGCAAGCTGGGTGTGGCGGAGGCGAGAGGATTTGAACCTCCGGTCCCCGTGAAGGGACAACTCATTAGCAGTGAGTCCCATTCGGCCGCTCTGGCACGCCTCCTGGAGCCTTCTCTTTCGAGGGCACCGGTCCTTGTCGAACCGCCGGGAATGAAGATTACACGAGCAGTGGTAGTAGTCCAAAACGCCTGGTCAATCAGCGTAAGTTGCTGTCGAACCAGTCGTAGATACGAGTCTGGGAGTCGATGCGAATGGCGGTGGCCGCCTCGTCTTCGGGATCGGATCGGTCGACACGGTGACTCAGGCCCGGATAAGTGATTGTGAGACTGGCCACATCCGCCTTCGCGGTGGCCTCGCGGAGGCGGTCGACCGCCTCGGGTGGGGTGGCCGGGTCGTCCGCGCCGAAGATCCCGAGCCAAGGGGCCTGGAGGTCGGCGGCGATGTCGATCAGGGCCGCGTTCTGGTCGGGAAGCGGTTCGGAGATGCCGGGGGCGGCCACACTCACCGCGGCGCCGATCGGGCGGGTGGCAGCGACGAGGAAGGCCGCGGTGCCCGCGCTGTCGAAGCCGAGAACGCCGATCGTGTCAGGGAAGACGCCGCGGCCGGTGAGCCAGTCGAAACCGGCGTCGAAGTCGTCGAAGAGTTCGTCACCGAACACCTCGTGTCGCTGCGCGTCGGCGATGCGGTCGAACAGATGCGGCGCGACGACGATCCAGCCCTCGAACGACAGCGCCCGCATCAGATCGAGTAGCTGGGGGGAGAATTCCCGGGATTCGTGCAGGACAACGATGCCACCGCGGGCCACCCGTTCGGGCTCCACCACGGTGATCGGCACGGCAGTGCGCCGCGCGACGGCGGCCGTGTCGGCATCCACCGGCCGCAGGGGGGCGACGTCGTCGTAAGTGCCCGGCATAAACCCAGCGTAGGCGGCAGAACTGCACTTGGGTAGGTCTGGACGGCCGTGCCGCATGTCGCGGCGGCCGATCATCGTAGGGTGGAGGCGTGACCGCGCACATCCGCCCCGACCTCGCCACCATCCCGGCCTACGTTCCCGGCCGTAACCACCCGGATGCGGTGAAGCTCGCGTCCAACGAGACGACCTTCGGTCCGTTGCCGAGCGCGGCCAAGGCGATCGCGGAGTCCGCCGAGCTGGCCAACCGCTATCCGGACAATCAGGTCAGCGAGCTGCGGGCGGCGCTCGCCGAGTTCCTCGAGGTCACCGTGGCGAATGTCGCGGTCGGCTGCGGCAGCGTGGCGCTGTGCCAGGAACTCGTGCAGATCACCTGCGACGCCCCCGCCGACGAGGTGGTGTTCGCGTGGCGTTCGTTCGAGGCGTACCCGATCGTCACGCAGGTGGGCAACGCGACCGCGGTGCGGGTACCGCTGACCGAGGATCACCTGCACGATCTGGACGCGATGGCCGACGCGGTCACCGAGCGCACCAAGCTGATCTTCGTGTGCAACCCGAACAACCCCAGCGGCACCGCGCACGGGCGCGCCGAGCTGGAGCGGTTCCTCGACCGGGTGCCCGCGCACGTTCTCGTCGTGCTCGACGAGGCCTACTACGAGTACCTGCGGCTGACGCCCGAGACCCGCCCCGACGGCGTCGAGATCGGCCGCACCCGGCCGAATGTGGTTGTGCTGCGCACATTCTCGAAGGCCTACGGTCTGGCCGGGCTGCGCGTCGGCTACGCGGTGGGCGATCCCGAGGTGATCGCAGCGCTGCTGAAGGTCCACATTCCGTTCAGCGTGAACCGGATCGCGCAGGCGGCCGCGATCGCCTCGTTGCAGGCGCGTGGCGAACTGCTCGATCGCACCGATGTGCTGGTGGCGCAACGGCATCAGCTGCGCGAGGCGCTACTGGCCGCGGGCTACGAGGTGCCGTCGAGCGAGGCCAATTTCGTCTGGTTGCCGTTGCGCGAGCGCAGTATCGAGTTCGCCGAGGCGAGTGCCCTTGCGGGCGTACTGGTTCGGCCGTTCGCCGGTGACGGTGTGCGGGTGACGGTCGGCGATCCGCACGAGAACGAACAGTTCCTCAGCTTCGCCACCGCACCCGAAACGGCGGCCCGATTCCGTTAGTCCGGCGCACGGTCAGCAACCCTTGACGCGGGTTGCCGTGGGATTACCCCGAATTCGAGCACACCGCCAGCACACCGGTCGTAGGCTTGCCGAAGCTGATTTCGGGTCGACCGATCACCCGGTCGGCGCGCCACCGGTCGAGTGAATGTGTTCTCGGCGGGCAATCTTCCCGCGTCGGAGGGTGCACCCGCACGGCCCCGCACCCTGCTGCCCGACCGGAGATATACCGTGAATCAAGGCTCTCGCCCTGCCGTCTGCGAAAAATCAACCCCCACAGTGACTTTGGCGCCCGATGTCGCTGTCGCCGTGCCGCCGCCGGTCGAGCTGGATCGTCGCCTGCGCGACTGCGACGAGTTCTTCCGCTACCCCGAACTCGGGCACCTGCCCACCCAGCGTCGCCTCGGCGCGCTCGCCGAATTGCGCGATACCGGGACGTATACCCAGACCGCCGAGGAGATCTTGATCGGCGCGAAACTGGCGTGGCGCAACCACGCTCGCTGTGTCGGCCGCAAACATTGGCGATCACTGAAGCTACTCGACGCCCGCCGAGTTACTTCCGCGCGGGAACTTTCCGAGGTGTGCTGGCAACATCTTCGCCTGGCCACCAACGGCGGCGCGATTCAGTCGATGATCACGGTCGGCCCGGCGGCCGAACCCGGCGGCGGCGAGTACCGGATCGAGAGCTCGCAGCTGATCCGCTATGCCGGCTACCGCAACGGCGACGGCACCGTCACCGGTGATCCGGCCAATATCGCGGCCACCGAACAGGCGCTGGAGCTGGGCTGGCGCGGGGCGCGTACGCCGTTCGACGTGCTGCCGGTGCTGATCACCACACCCACCGAGGACGTGCAGTATTTCGACGTTCCGCGCGAATTGGTCCGCGAGGTCGACCTGATCCATCCCGACTACCCGTGGTTCGCCGCACTCGGCCTGAAATGGCACGCGCTGCCCGCCGTTTCGAACATGGATCTGGAGGTGGGCGGTGTTTGCTACCCCTTCGCTCCCTTCAACGGCTGGTACGTCGGCACCGAGATCGGCGCGCGCAACCTCAGCGACACCGATCGCTACAACATGCTGCCGCTGATCGCCGACATGATGGGTCTCGACACCTCGTCGGTGCGGACGCTGTGGCGGGACAAGGCGCTGATCGAGCTCAATCATGCTGTGCTGCACAGCTTTCGCACATCCGGCGTGCACATGGTCGACCACCACACCGTGGCCAAGCAGTTCTGCGATCACGTCCAGCGCGAGGAAGCCGCCGGACGCGCGTGCCCGACCGACTGGAGTTGGGTCAATCCACCCATCTCGTCCGGGCTGACGCCCACCTTCCACCGCTACTACGACGCGCCCGACCTGGACGTTCGACCGAATTTCGTCCGCCGAGACTGAGCTATGGCGGGCTGTTTGACTCGTGACCGACCGGGTATTTGCTGTGACGTAGCCGAATCCGGTCGTGCCGGACGCTACGCCCGATTGATCATCCAACAACCCCCAGCGGAGCCGGCGAACGAGCCCAACATGCCCGCGACCGGCCTCCGTACCAGGTAGGAGGGATCATCATGAGCAAATCGACCCTGGAATCGCTGATCGGCACCACCGCCTACGACGAACGCGGCGACAAGATCGGCAAGGTCAAGCAGATCTACCTCGACAACCAGTCCGGAGCGCCCACCTGGGTTGCCGTCTCGACCGGCTTCTTCAGCCACGACTCGCTGGTTCCGCTGGCCGGCGCCGAACATCTGCCCGACGACGACTCGCTCCGACTGCACGTGAACAAGGAGCTTGTGAAAACGGCGCCCTACCACGACGGGTCCCGGATCAGCGCACAATCGGAACAGGAACTGTTCGAGCACTACCACGTCGATCCACGGGCTTCCGGCTGGAATGCCGAAGGGCGCCCGCGGATTCGACCCGAAGACGACCTGCCGATGACCCATGGCAACCAGTCGCGGACCGTGACCGGCCAGTCCGACACCGCTCGCTACGGTGACGACTCGATGGTGCGCTCGGAAGAGCAGTTGCGCATCGACACCGAGAGCGAAGAGGTCGGCACCGCACGGTTGCACAAGTCGGTGGTCACCGAGGAGCAGACCTTCAAGGTGCCCGTGACGCACGAGGAAGTGCACGTCGAACGCGAGCCGATCACCAACCGCACGGGGCGCACGACCATCGGCGAGGAGGACCGCGAGGTCACCCTGCACGCCGACCAGGTGCACGTCGAGAAGGAAGCCGTCCCGGTGGAGCGTGTACGGCTGGCGGTCGACGAGATCGACGACGAGAAAACGGTCTCCGAAACGGTCCGCAAGGAACGCGTGGAAGCCGAAGGGATCGACGACCGCCGCCGTCAGGAACCCTGACTCCGCGCGTCGACATCCCGCTCGGCCGAACCGGCCACCCACCCGGTGGGTGGCCGGTTCTCGACGGGTTACGCGCGGTCGACGGCGAGCGTAGGGTTCTCGATACGGGCCGAATCGCCCTGGTCCGGCTCGTTTCGACGAGCGAGGGAGCCCCCGATGAGCACCGCATCCAGTTCGGGATTCGATGCCGACGCACTGCGCCGCGGAATCGAAAGCCGTGATGCCGCAACACTGCTGACGCTCTACAGCGACGATGCCGAGATCCGCATGGTCGACCACCGCGACCAACCGAGTCACCCCCGGGTGATGCACGGTCGCTCGGCAATCAGCGCGATGCTCGACGACGTGTGCTCCAGGGAGATGACCCACTCCCTCGACAGCGTCTTGATCGACGGCGACCACATCGCCTTCGTGGAATCGTGCCGATATCCGGACGGCACGCGCGTCCTCGCCCACTCGATGGCGAACCTGCGCGACGGTCGCATAGTCGACCAGACGTCGATCCAGGCGTGGGACGAGGAGTAGTCAGCGGAAATCGGCGACGTGGTCGGCTGCCCATCGACGATAGTCGCGGGCCGGTGACCCGGTGACGTCGTGCACGGTGGAGGTCACCGAGCCCGGTGTGCCGACGAGTCCAGCGAGTCCGCGCAGCACCACGCGCGCGATGTCGGGTGGGAGCCAACCCATTTGCGCCACTGCGTCTTCGGGGCTGATCTCCTCCCAGACCAACGTGCGGCCGAGTGCGGCGCCGATCGCTTCGACCTGGTCGATTCGGCTCAGCGCGGCCGGGCCGGTCAGGTGGTACTTCGCCCCGGCGTGGCCGTCGGTGGTCAGTGCGCGCACGGCGACCGCGGCGATATCCGCCTCGTGCAGCAGGGGCATCGTGGCGGCGCCGTACGCGCCGCGCACGACGTCGCCCGCGCGAATCTGAGGTGCCCATTCGACAGTGTTGGTAGCGAAACCACCGGGCCGCAGGAAGGTCCATTCCAGTGACGACTCGGTGATCGGCTGCTCGATGAGGGCGTGTGCCCGGCCGATCGGGTGGTCCTGCTCATCCAGGTCGTCGCGGACCGAGGCGGAGGAGAGCAGGACGATGCGGCGCGCGTGTGCGGCGATGCGGGCAACGACCCGCTCCGCGATCTCCGCCGACAACATCGGCCAGGTCAGGTAGACCGCGTCGATGCCGTCGAGGGCACTGTCCAAGGTCTCCGGGACTGTCAGGTCGCCCTGCACCACCTCGATACCCGAAGGCAGCGACGCCGCGTGCGGGTCGCGCGCCGATGCCCGCACCCGCGTTCCGCCCGCGGCGAGCTGCGCCGCCACCTGACCACCGACATGACCGGTCGCCCCGATCACCAGAACCCTGCTGATATCCACCATGGGCCAACCGTAGGAAGGGGACTTTCCATTGGAAAGGGCATACCGATAGGTAAGCTCATGACATGGCGGTAGGAGTCCCGGACAGCGACCGGCCCACACTCGGTCAACGTGACGTATTCGACAAAGAGTGTCCGGCCCACGCCATCCTCGGCAAAGTCACCAGTCGCTGGGGCGTCCTGATCCTGGCCGCGCTACTCGACGGCTCGATGCGCTACCACGTCCTGCGTGACCGAATCGGCAGCATCAGCGAGAAGATGCTGTCGCAGAACCTGCGCACCTTCACCGACTACGGCCTGGTCGAGCGCACCGTCGAACCCACTGTGCCCCCACAGGTTTCCTATGCCCTGACCCCGATCGGCCACGAGGCAGCCGAAAAGCTCCACGGCCTGCTGGAATGGGTGAGCACCCGAGCCGAGGAAATCGAAACCTTCCGAACGGGTGGACCCGTGCCAGGACCGAAGCTCCTCGACCGGTCCTGACCTGCGGGCCTTTGGCGGAGACGGAGGGATTTGAACCCCCGATGGTGTTACCCATGCTCGCTTTCAAGGCGAGTGCATTCGGCCGCTCTGCCACGTCTCCCTGGCAAGGATGGTAGCCGACCTGATCCGGCCTTCCGCAAGTCTGGGCGGACCTGGGCCGGGTTGTCTCGCGCCGGCGAGAACTGTCGGCGACATCGGCGCGGGGTTCTGGCTACCGGCGGGGTGTGGGGAGAGGATTGGTGTCATGTACGCGATTGAGCTGAACGGGTTCGGTGGGCCGGAGGTCATGGAGTGGACCGTGACGATCGATCCGGAGCCGGGGCCCGGTGAAGTGTTGGTGGAAGTTGTTGCGGCAGGGGTCAATCGGGCCGATGTGATGCAGCGGAAGGGGTTCTATCCGCCGCCCGCGGATGCGAGTTCGATCCTCGGGTTGGAGTGTTCGGGGACGATCGCGCGGTTGGGGGCGGGGGTGACGGACTGGCAGGTCGGGGATCGGGTGTGCGCGTTGCTCGCCGGGGGTGGGTACGCCCAGTTCGTGGCGGTGCCCGCGACGCAGCTGTTGCCGATTCCGGAGGGGATGGACGCTGTCGCGGCCGCGGGGTTGCCGGAGGTGGCGGCGACCGTGTGGTCGAACCTGGTGATGACGGCGGGGCTGCGATCGGGGCAGCTGGTGTTGATCCACGGCGGCGGTGGCGGGATCGGGACGCACGCGATCCAGGTGGCGCGCGGGCTCGGAGCGCGCGTCGCGGTGACGGCCGGGTCGGACGCGAAGCTGACCAAGTGCGCCGAGCTGGGGGCGGAGATCTTGATCAACTACCGGACCGGCGACTTCGTCGCAACGGTCGCGGATCAGGGCGGGGCCGACGTGATTCTCGACAACATGGGTGCGAAGTACCTGGAACGAAACGTGGAGGCGCTCGCACCCTATGGGCAGCTGGTGGTGATCGGGATGCAAGGGGGCGTCAGCGGAACGCTGAATATCGCCGCACTGCTGCGTAAGTGGGGCACCGTAGCGGCGACCAACGTGCGCGGCCGTCCACGCTCGGGGCCGGGGAGCAAGGCCGAGATCATCGCGGCGGTCCGCGCACAACTGTGGCCGCAGGTGGCCGCAGGCGAGATCGTGCCGGTGATCTCCACCGAGCTGCCGATCACCGAAGCCGCCCGCGCGCACGAACTGCTCGACGACTCGCAGACGTTCGGCAAGGTGATCCTGCGGGTTCGCGACTAACGCACGCTATTCGAGGGCGCTGAGGGCACGGCCGAGCTGGTCGATCTCGTAGCGGGTCGTATAGGGCGCGAGCCCGATCGTCACCGCACCGCCCTCATCGTTCACACCCAGCGCGTCGAGTAGTCGGCTGCCGCCGTGCACACCGCTGACCGTCCCGATCCTGGCATCGGCCAGCTTGGCCGCCACCTTCTCCGCCTGCATCCCGGCCATCGTGAAACTGACCGTCGGGATGCGGGTGGAGGCCCGGCCGATCACGGTGAGGTTGTCGACCTTCTCCAGCACCTGCATGAGGTGATCGAAGAGCTGGTCGTGATAGTCCTGCAGCGAGGTGATCGACATCTCGAGGCGTTCGCGGCGGGTGCCGGAGGCGCGCTCGTCGAGCCCGGCGAGGAAGTCGATCGACTCGGTGAGCCCGGCCAGCAGCGCGTACTGATGCCCGCCCACTTCGAGGCGTTCAGCACCCTTGGCATAGGGGTTGAGCGACATCGAGGGGATGCGATCGAGGAACGCCGGGTCGCGGAAAACCAGTGCGCCCACCTGCGGTCCGCCCCACGACGGCGCGCTCAGCGCGACGACGTCGGCATTGAGTTCGTCGATGTCGATCAGCGCGTACGGCGCCGCGCCGAACGCGTCGGCCACCAGCAGTCCGCCCACGTCGTGGACCCGATCGGCGGCCACCCGGACACCGGGCGCCGACCCGACGATCGGTGACGCGGCGGTGAGCGCCACCAAGCGCGCGGTCGGCCCGATCAGCTCCTCGAACTGCCACGACGGCATCTCGCAGGTCTCGATCTCCACCTCGGCCCAGCGCACGTGCGCGCCGTAGCGGTTGGCGATGCGCAGCCACGGGGCGACGTTGGCCTCGTCGTCCAAACGGGAGAGCACGATGCCGGTACCGAGTCCGAGGCGTGAGCTCAGCGATTCGGCCAGCCAGGCCAGCAGAACCGCACGATCGGGACCGAGGACGACGCCGGCCGGATCTCCACCGACCAGATCGGCGACAGCTTCCCGTGCGGCGTCGAGGATCGCGCCGCTGCGCGATGCCGCACCGTGGCGGCCGATGTGGGAAAACGAAGAGGTGCGGAAACCCGTTGAGACGGCACGAGATACCGAATCGGGAACCAGCATCCCCGCCTGCGGGTCCAGATGGATCCAGCCGTCGCCCAGGGACGGTATCAGGCCCCGAACCCTCGCGACGTCATAAGTCATGGTGGCCACTTTAAGGGCAGGGGGCCTCCCGGGGTAACCGCGTGGGGGTTTTAGCGCGAACCCGGCGCACACGCAATGATGGGGATATGACGCACTCGGAGGATGTCCCCGAATCCATCGTCGTGATCGGTCCCGACGGCCGTCCACTGACCGTGCCCGCCGACGCCGACAACGCGTCCGCGTTCACCGCTCAGGTCGTGCCGGACGACGAGAAGGCCGCGAGCGAGTCGGCGGAGTCGCTGACGGACATGGTCGAGCAGCCCGCCAAGGTGATGCGCATCGGCACGATGATCAAGCAGCTCCTCGAGGAGGTTCGCGCCGCACCGCTGGACGACGCCAGCCGCTCGCGCCTCAAGGAGATCCACAAGTCCTCGGTGCGTGAGCTCGAACAGGGCCTCGCCCCGGAACTGCGCGAGGAACTCGAACGCCTCACCCTCCCGTTCACCGACGACTCGGTGCCCTCGGACGCGGAACTGCGCATCGCTCAGGCTCAGCTCGTCGGCTGGCTGGAGGGCCTGTTCCACGGCATCCAGACCGCGCTGTTCGCCCAGCAGATGGCCGCCCGCGCTCAGCTGGAGCAGATGCGCCAGGGTGCGCTTCCGCCCGGAATGCACGCGGCGGACGCCAAGGCAGGCGGGCATGTGGGCGGCGGCCAGTACCTGTGAACCCCCCGAGTCTCTTGTTCGCGGCCCGCCTCGATCTGGACTGAGTGGAGGGTGCGACGAAGGAGTACCAGGAGGGAGGCGAGATCGAGGCCCCTCGGGGCCGCGACACCCGGCGCCAGCCGGAAAACAACACTGTAAGGTCGGGGACCGTGCCCGCCGCTGCCGCCCGTCCTGAATCGGTCTCCGATGAGGGTGACGTGCGTACCGAAGAGAGCCCCGTGCATTCTGACGACATTCCCGCCGACGCGGCGCTAGCCGAAGTCGCCGCTGCCGAGCACACCACCGATGCGCCGCTGCTGGTGAAGACGCCGATGGTGTCGGATTCGCAGACCTTCGGGCGTGCTTTCAAGGACATGCGCGACGGACTACACCAGCGCGAGCTGTGGTTGTCGCTGGGCTGGCAGGACATCAAGCAGCGCTACCGCCGGTCGGTGCTCGGTCCGTTCTGGATCACCATCGCGACCGGTTTGCAGGCGCTGGCGATGGGCCTGCTGTATTCGACATTGCTGGGCCAGCCACTCAGTGAGTATCTGCCGTATGTGACCGTCGGCCTGATCGTGTGGAACGTCATCAGTGCCTCGATTCTCGAGGGCTCCGATGTGTTCATCGCCAACGAGGGACTGATCAAACAGTTGCCCTCGGCGCTGAGCGTGCACGTGTATCGCCTGGTGTGGCGGCAGTTCCTGTTCTTCATCCACAACGCCGCGATCTACGCGCTGCTGGTGGTGGCGTTCTCGATCTGGCGTGATCTGGATCTGTCGTTCCTGCTGGTGTTCCCCGCGATCCTGCTGCTGTTCCTCAACGCGATGTGGGTGACGATCGTCTTCGGCATCTTCTCCACCCGCTACCGCGATATCGCCCCGATCCTGGGCTCGATGACGCTGATGCTGTTCGTGCTGACGCCGGTGATGTGGTCGACGAAGGCGCTGGAGAACTCGGTCGGCGGGGCGGGCGACCGCGCCAAGCTCCTCGAGATCATCCCCACCTATCACTACCTGGAGATCGTGCGCGCTCCCCTGCTCGGTGAGCCCTCGCAGTGGCATCACTGGGCGATCGTCGGTGCGATCACCGTCGTCGGCTGGGCTGTCGCGATCCTGGCGCTCAAGCAGTACCGTGCCCGCGTCCCGTACTGGGTTTAGGAGCAGTTCTCGATGAGCCGTGTGAGTATCGAAACCCATGAGGCGTGGGTCGAGTTCCCGATCTTCGACGCCAAGTCGCGGTCGCTGAAGAAGGCGTTCCTCGGCAAGGCGGGCGGCGCGATCGGGCGCAACAGCTCCGACGTGGTGGTGGTCGAGGCGCTGCGCGACATCAACCTCTCGCTCAAAGAAGGCGACCGGGTGGGCCTGGTCGGCCACAACGGCGCGGGCAAGTCGACGCTGCTGCGTTTGCTCTCGGGCATCTACGAACCCTCGCGCGGCAGTGCGCGCATCCGCGGCCGGGTGGCGCCGGTGTTCGACCTCGGCGTCGGCATGGACCCGGAGATCTCCGGCTACGAGAACATCATCATCCGCGGCCTGTTCCTCGGGCAGACGCGCAAGCAGATGATGGCCAAGATCGACGAGATCGCCGACTTCACCGAGCTCGGTGAGTACCTGTCGATGCCGCTGCGCACCTACTCCACCGGTATGCGGGTGCGGCTGGCGATGGGTGTGGTCACCTCGATCGACCCCGAGATCCTGCTGCTCGACGAGGGCATCGGCGCGGTCGACGCGGAGTTCATGAAGAAGGCCCGCACGCGGCTGCAATCGCTGGTCGCGCGGTCGGGCATCCTGGTGTTCGCCAGCCACTCCAACGAATTCCTCGCCCAGCTCTGCGATACCGCGATGTGGATCGACCACGGTCAGATCCGCGAACAGGGCGGGATCGAGGACGTTGTGCGAGCGTATGAAGGGCCCGAGGCGGGTAATCACGTGGCACAGGTGTTGCGTGATCTGGAAACCGAGGGCGCACTCGGCGCGGCGGGCGAGAAGAAGCTGGAGCAGAATCAGGTATGAGCGGTCAACGTGACGAGGCTGCCCCGGCTGCCGTGCCGGGTGGGTTCAGCATGACCGACCGTCTCGAGGCGACGCCGGCACCCGTCGAGCCTGCCGCCGTGCTGCCCGGCGACGCGCTGCCCGCGGTGGTGCTGCCCGACGACGCGGAACTGCCCCCCGGTGCCGAACCCGCCGACATCACGACCGAGACCGGCCCGACCGCGCGGATCATCGCGGTGGTCGTCACGCACAAGCGTCGCGAACTGCTCGCCGAGTCGTTGAAAGTGCTCGCCTCGCAGACGCGTCCGGTCGACCATCTGATCGTCGTCGACAACGCCAACGAGGACGCGGTGGCCGAGCTGGTCGCGCAGCAGCCGATCGAGGCGACCTACCTGGGTTCACGCCACAACCTCGGCGGCGCGGGCGGTTTCGCGCTCGGCATGCTGCACGCGCTCACCCAGGGTGCGGATTGGGTGTGGCTGGCCGATGACGACGGCCGCCCGGACGGGCCCGAAGTACTCGCGACCCTGATCGATTGCGCGCGCAGGCACAACCTGGTCGAGGTGTCGCCGGTGGTCTGCGATATCGACGAGCCGGACCGGCTCGCGTTCCCGCTGCGCCGCGGCGTGGTGTGGCGACGGCTGCGTTCGGAGCTCGGCGACGAGGACTTCCTGCCCGGCATCGCGTCGCTGTTCAACGGCGCGCTGATCTCGGCGAAGGCCGTCGACCTGATCGGCGTGCCCGATCTGCGGCTGTTCGTGCGTGGCGACGAGGTGGAGGTGCATCGCCGCCTGGTCCGCTCCGGGCTGCCGTTCGGCACCTGCTTGCAGACCGCCTACCTGCATCCCAACGGCGCCGAGGAATTCAAGCCGATCCTGGGCGGGCGAATGCACACCCAGTACCCGGACGATCCGGTGAAGCGCTACTTCACCTACCGCAATCGCGGTTACCTGATGTCGCAGCCCGGTATGCGGAAGCTGTTGCCGCAGGAGTGGATCCGATTCTCCTGGTTCTTCCTGGTGACCCGCCGCGACCCGGCCGGCCTCAAGGAATGGTTCCGGCTGCGGTCGCTGGGCCGCAACGAGCACTTCGGTAAACCCGACTAGCCCCCGAAACTAGGGGGTAGTTCCCTCTGGCAACAATCTGCCGTTCGGTCTTACGATGCGAACCGTGACCTTCGCAAAGAGTTTCGCATCCGCCGCGGCGACCGTGCTCGCCGGCGCCGCGCTCTGTCTCGCCGCCCCCGGCACCGCCCAGGCGGACGACCAGTGCCAGCTCGGCTGGTCCAATGTCGGCCCGCGCTCCTGCGTGATGAACGAAGTCAGGACCGCGCCGGTGGCTACCCTGGGCAACGGCGTCTGCGTCGGCATCCTGAACGTGGCGGGCACCGCGTTCGACGGACCGCTCAATTCTCCGAGCGTGGCGCCCGGCGCCACCCACAGCATCGCCCTGCGCGTCTCGCAGGGCTTCTCCCCACTCGGCAACTGGGCGCCCACCGTGCTGGCATGCGATGTGAACGTTGTCGTCGACTGGAAGAACCTGGACAGCGGCGCCACCGGCTCGGTGACCCGCTTCATCCCGGCCACCAGCACCAGCACCTACCCGGTCCAGGACGTGATCGCGAACACCGGCCCCGGTCGAGTCCAGGTCACGGTCCGCACCGACAAGCCCAACATCCCCCAGTCGACCGAAGTATTCGTGCCGTAGCCCCGAACGCCTACCTGCGGGACCGCAGGCGTGCCGTCATCGGGCCGCGCAACAGCGCGAGTTCGCCCCTGTGACGACGGCGCAGGACCGCGCACGGAAAATGAGTTGCCGGGTGTCGGCGTGGTCGGGCACAGTGGTGTTCGAACGTTGGAGAGGAGGTGGATGTCCGTGAGTACACACGTGTGGATTGCCGTGGCCGGGCGGCGCGATTGTGCGCCTGCCCAGGTTGCTCCGGACATCACCTCTACTCGCTGAACCCGTCGTTCGGGTTCGGCACCCGACGAAGGATTCCTTACGATGGTCGACTACGACCTGCTCGTCCCTTACGGCTGGACCGAAACCGTAGCTTCTGAATATCTGCCGCTGCTCGGCGATCTCGCACCCGCTCGCATAGTGCGGATGGACCGCAGCGAATGCGATGTGGTGACCCCGCACGGCCCGGCGCGAGCCGCCTGCCCGCGCGACATCACCGGACTGTGCACCGGCGACTGGGTCGGACTCGATGCCGAAGGCACTGTGCGGCAACTGCTCCCCCGGCGCTCGGCGATCATGCGATCGTCGGTGTCGGGGCGCTCGGTGGCCCAGGTGCTGGCCACCAATGTGGATACCGTGCTGATCTGCTCTGCCGCCGATGGTGACGTCGACCTGGGGCGGATCGAACGGATGCTCGCCCTCGCGTGGGAGAGCAATGCCCAGCCGGTCGTCGTGCTCACCAAAGCCGATGCGGCGGAATATCTTCCGCTCGACGAGGTACGTGCGGTGGCGCCCGGTGCGACCGTGGTGGCGGTGAGCGCCGCCGCCGCGGTCGGTCTCGAGGTGCTCACCGCGGTGCTCAACGGCACCGTCGCCCTGATCGGGCCGTCCGGTGCGGGCAAGTCCACCCTCGCCAACGCACTGCTGGGTGCGGACGTGTTCGCCACCAACGCGGTTCGCGCGGTGGACGGCAAAGGCCGCCACACCACGGTGCACCGTGAGCTGCGGCCACTGCCCGGCGGCGGCACGCTCATCGACACCCCCGGCCTGCGCGGCATCGGGCTCTACGACGCCGCGGAAGGCATCGGCAAGACCTTCAGCGACATCGAATCCCTCGCTGCCGATTGCCGTTTCGCCGACTGCGTCCACGAGACCGAACCCGGCTGCGCGGTTCAGGCCGGACTAGCCGATGGCACCATCACCGAACGCAGGCTGACCAGCTATCGCAAACTCGCGAGAGAGAACGACTGGATGGCGGCCCGCACCGACAAACGCCTGGCCGCCGAACGCGAACGAGTCTGGCGCGACATCAGCAAACAGCAGCGGAAGAACTACCGCGAACGCGGCCGCCGCTGAGCCGGAGTAGTTGATCATCAGGCACTCACGCGAACACCGGCCGAGAGCCGAACTGCGTCAGTGCCTGATGATCTCGCTAATCCTGTTCGAAGGTGACGTGTGCGCAATGGGACACGGTGGCCTCGGCCAGATCGATGATGTAGTCGATGGTGCCCGAGTCGGAGCCGAAATGATTGCCGGCGTAGTAGGAGTAATTCACCATGAGCCGGCCGTCGTCCATGGCCACCGCGAGCGCGGGACGGTTCTCCGCTCGTGACCAGCTGTGGTCGATCTCCAGCCCGCCCACCGTGCGCAACTCGCTCCCTGACAGAGCCAGCGTCCAGCGGTTCTCCGGGCCGTGACCGAGATATTCCTTGACATAGATCGTCCGGAATCGCGCGGTGATCACCCGGCCGTCCGGCAGCAGGATGAACGGAACCTCGCCCTCGGCGTACAGGTGGCCGGGTTCGGGATCGTCGTGGAGTTCGGTGTGCCACAGGTCGTCGAGTCGTGGTGCGGGCCAGCCTTTTTCCTCGGCCTCGGCACGCAGCGACGACCAGTGCCCGGCTCGGGCCCGCTCGTAGGCGAAGTCGATGACGTGGGAGCCGATGTAGCACTCCACGGTCGTGAACACATCCGGGTCTGCCTGGTTCGGCGCGCTCACCGTTACTTCCGCGGCGCTCGCTGCCTCGTGGACGGCGGCGAGCAGGGCCGCGCCCGCACCTGCGCCGCGAGAGGACTCCGTGATCAAAAATTCCGAGATCCGTAGCTCACCCGCCGACCACTTGCTCGGCTGGAACAGGTCGTAAGTCGCGAAACCGATCGGTGTTTCGTCTTCGACGATCAGCAGTGGTGCCGGTCGCCAGGCGGAGTAGTCGTTCTGGGTGAGCCGCCGTGTGCGGCGCACGATGTCGGCCGGACGGTGCACCTCGAAATGCGCGTGCAATTCGGCTTGCAGCCCGGCGGCCGCCTCCGCGTCGGACGCGGAGGCGGGCCGGACGAAACGCGTCACGGGTCAGCTCGGGTCGATGCCGTACAGCCGCGCCCAGTTCTCCCGACTCGTGAGTTCCGGTACGGCCCTGCGATATTCGGCCTGCAGCGCCGGGAGTTCCTTACGGAGCTTGCGCAAGGTGCGGTAGGCGCGGATCAGCAACGCGCGCGCACGAGCCTTGTCCCGGCGACGTACCCGCACGCCGGACTGGGAAGCGTCGGTGACCACCACGTGCTCGAACAGGCCGATGTGCCACCAGTGCGCGTCCTCGCGGGTGACGCCGATCAGACCGGGCTGGGTGCGGCCGGTCCACTGGGTGATCGCGCGCTTGATCAGCACCAGGGTGACGCGGCTCGGTTCGCCGCTGGCCCGGCGAACCGAGATGTCGGCGGAGTTCACCGGCGGAGTGGCCGCGGGGTGCTTGATCGTCTCGGGGTAGTCGTTGCGGGTGCTGCGGGCGGCGGCCAGCGCGTCGATACCGCCGTCGCGCAACGCCTTCGGACCCTTCAGGAAGTCCTCGATGCCCTGCAGCGTGGTGTGCACCAGGCCGTACTGCATGCCGACGAGGTGCTCGGCGATGTAGCGGAAGAACTCGCGCGTGATCGCCTTGCCGTCGAGATCGGTGTGCAGGGCGCCGACGATGAGCGAGTTACGGGTGGAGAAGTACCGCGCCCAGTCGTCGTAGTCCTTCCAGTAGAAGTCGGCGTGCCAGACGGCGGCGTTGGGCAGCGTGACGGTGACGAAACCGTGCTCGCGCGCGCGGATGCCGTACTCGACGTCGTCCCACTGGAAGAAGATCGGCACCGGCAGCCCGATCTTCGACACCACCTCGGCCGGGATCAGGCAGGTCCACCAGGCGTTGTAGCCCGCGTCGACCCGGCGCTCCTGGTTCTTCTTGAGCATGGAGGTGTTGCGCAGCGCCTTGGGCACCTTCTGGCCGTGCTTGAGCTCGTGCAGGTGCACCTCCTCCGCGCCGACATTGAGATAGTCGGGGTTGAGCAGGAACAGCATCTGCGCGCCGACCAGGGTCGGTTCGACGGTGAGGTTGGCGAACGCCTGCAGGCGCAGCACGGTTTCGGGCTCGCAGAGGATGTCGTCGTCCATCAGGATGACGTCGGCGTGCTCGTTGGCCGCCGACACCTCGTAGAGGCCACGGGTGAAGCCGCCCGCGCCGCCGAGGTTGGGCTGGCGGATGTAGCGCAGTTTGTCACCGAAATCAGGACGGACCTGCTGGAACAGCGGGCGGTCCTCGACCAGGTCGGTGCCCTGGTCGACGACGTACACCGCGTCGATCGCGGCCAGCACGGTCGCGTCCGAGGCCAGCGCGGCGACGGTGTGCGCGCAGTCCTCGGCCCGGTTGAAGGTGCAGATGGCGATGGCGACCGGGCGCACCTTCTCGGGCGCCTGCGCGGTCCAGGCGAGTTCGGTGATGTCGAGTTCGCCCCCGACGGCGTCGAACTCGAGCCACAACGCGCCGCCGTCGACGTACTGATCCAGCGGTGCCGTCAGCGAGACGACCCCGCTGCTCGTTGCCACCAGCGAGGCGATGATCCGGCGGTGCCCGGCGATATCGGAGGCGACCAGCCGCACATTCGCTTTGTTGCCGACCACCAGATGCGCACCCACCGACACCTCGGTGACGGTGGTCCAGCGCTGCCAGTAACTGGCAGCCAACCGGCCGAAGTAGGTGTTGGTGTGTGCGGTCGCGCCCTTGGGCAGGTGCAGCGAGTGCCGTTCCCGGACCGCGGCACCCCCCTTGACGACGGCGTAGAGGTCGTCGTTCACCCGCGCCGACGGCCCGGTGAAGATGCCTCGGGCCAGCACGAGCCGCTCGGGCGCTGAGTGTTCACCCCGCAGCGATGCGGGCGCGGCCTCGCGCCGATCGTTCGATTCGGTCACGGCTTTGGTAGCCGACTGCTCCATGAAGTCCTCGAAATTCTCGGTATCGACTGCGCCGGCGCAGGCAGTCACGTAAAGAAGGGCGTCGCGGCGGGCGGGGCGAGGATATCAATCACACGCCACCCGCGCGTTGTCAGTGAGGAGTTGCCGCACTCCGCGCGTGTTGCTCATCGCTTGCCGATGAGCCGGTGAAAACGAATTTGCTGTAGGCCCAATAGCGGAATACGACCGCCATCGTCTGCCCGACCACAGTGGCGGAAATGTTGTCCGCCAGCGGTGACGACAGATCGAGCACATATCGGGAAAAGCCGAGGCAGCCGAGTTGCAGGAGGATCGCTACGACATTGACGATCGCGTACAGAACATATTCCCGAACAGGGCTGCCGGACTTGCGGTGCGAGTAGGTCCACCACTTGTTGCCGAAGTAGGTGACCACCGTCGCCACCACGATCGCGATGATCTTGGCGACCAGCGGCGAGTGATAGAGCACACCTTCGGAGAAGGAGAAACCCCCACCCCAGAACACCAAAAGGTTGTAGGTCCCCGCGTCGACCAGAAACCCGATCGCCCCGACAACAAGAAACGCCGCACCCTGCCGCAAACCCGCTATCACCTTCGATACGAGGGGAACAGCAGGCGGTTCAACTGATTGCGACACGCCATGACGGTAGCCAACCAACACCCCGACCCCTAGGGAGGGTCGGCCACGCAGTGGCCGATCCGCGGCCGGGTCGCCGGTTGGACGCCGTTGCGTAGGCGACGAAGGAGCAAGCAACCTG
>NZ_JBSGSS010000015.1:0-222976 GCF_053606985.1 Nocardia sp. NPDC055165 | reverse complement strand
CGACGAAGGAGCAAGCCCCGGTGCCTGACCGGCGGCCCCTCAGGGCCGCGGACACGCGCGCGCCAGCGCGCCAACAAACACAGCGTCAAACCGTCCTGGGACTACCGAACCCAGGTCATCCCAGGAGGTCAACGATGACAAACACCCACTCCACCACCGGCGCCCGCGCCCACGCACGCGCCCAAGCCGCAGCAGCGACCATCACCAACCCCCAGACACCCCCTGACATAGATCCCACAAAAATCGTTGCCGCACAACGCATCCCCCCAGGCGGCTACGCGAACATCGCGCTCGGCCGAGGCACCCGAGTGCGCCTCAGCGACCCCACCGGCACCACCTGCGCCCACCTGTTCCTACTACGGACCGAATCCCCCTGGGAGCGGCTGAATGTCGCCGACACCGTGAAAGTCCCGTGGCAGGCCTACCTCAGCGCAGGCCATCCACTGCTCTCCGACCAAGGCCGGGTCCTGGCCACCGTCCTCGCCGACTCCGACGGCCACCACGACACCCTCTGTGGCCCCACCACCGAGGGCCGCCACCAACTCCACCTGGCAGGTGCCAAACAAGGTCTGGAGCCGCGCGATATCGGCCCCTCGATCGCCGTGTTCCGCGGAGCCGTGGTCGCGGTGGACGGCGCGATCGAGCCCACCGGCAACGGCCCGGCAGGCGCCACCCTCGACCTCATCGTCCACCTCCCCCTGACCCTCCTGGTCGCCAACGCCCCGCACCCCCTCGACGACCGCCCCACCGGCGACCTCGACCTTCTCGCCTGGCCCTCCCCCGCGGATCTGGACACCCGCAACGACGACCCCGAATACCGCCGGGCCGTGGAGAACACCGAAGCCGCCTGGACGGCCGCACTGAACACGGAGGTTCCGGCATGACCGCCACCCGCACCGTCGTCCTCGACGAGACCGTCCCCGCCCGGGCGCCGTGGTCGGCCGTCGTCCGCGCGGGCGACCACCTCGACATCATCGACCTGCACGGCAATCAGGCCGTCGACTGCCTGCTCTACTCCGCCGCCGATCGCACCGACCGCTACAGCGCCCAGGCCACCATCGCCGCCCAGCGCAACATCTTCCTCACCACCGGCAGCGTCCTGCGGACCGAAGGCGGCACCCCGCTGATGACGGTGGTCGCCGACGAGGTCGGCAATCACGACACCATCGCCGGCGCCTGCTCCCAGGAATCCAACACGCTGCGCTACGGCCACCACACCCGCCACCAGCACGCGTGCGTGGAGAACTTCCTGACCGCCGCTCTCGAATGGGGCCTGGGCAAACGCGACCTGGTCTCCAACATCAACTGGTTCATGAACGTCCCCGTCGAACCCGACGGCACGCTCGGCATCGTCGACGGCCTGTCCGCCCCCGGCAAGAAGCTCACCCTCCGGGCCGAGATCGACACTCTGGTCCTGGTTTCCAACTGCCCCCAGATCAACAACCCCTGCAACGGTTTCGACCCCACCCCGGTCCGCATGGTGGTGACCCGATGAGCCTCACCGACACCCGCATCGATCCCGCTGCCGACCTGGCCCCGACGAAGGCCCCCGCGCCCAGTGGTGTCATCGACTCGACCACGAAGCAGGCGGTCGGCCCGGCCGAGTCGCGCGCCGCGAGCACGGTCGACCCGACAGGCACCAGTGCGACCGAGCCGACTTCGGACACCCCGGCGGCGCCGGCGCCCAGTCGGCGGCGCCTTGATGTCGTCCGTCCCGGAATGCAGACCACCGTGCAGGACTGGCCGGGACGAATCGGATACTGGCACATCGGAGTTCCGCCGTCGGGGCCGATGGATGACCTGTCGTTCCGCCTGGGCAATCGTGTGCTCGGCAACCTCGAGGGCGCGGCCGGGCTGGAGTGCACGCTGGGCGGACCGGCGTTGCGGTTCGCCGAGCCGACGTGGGTGTGTGTGACCGGCGCGGTCGCCGATGTCCGGGTGGACGGCGTCCCGGTCGAGCAGTGGCGGACCGTCGAGGTCCCGGCGGGCGGCGTGCTCGATGTCGGCGCGATCCGGGGCCCCGGCATGCGCACCTACATCCTGATCGCGGGCGGTATCGATGTCGACGAGTTCCTCGGCAGTGCAGCGACATTCACACTCGGCAAGTTCGGTGGCGGAACGGGTGCCGCGTTGCGCGCCGACGATTCGCTCACGCTGGGCGCACCGTCGACCCGCCGCGCCCCCGCCGTCCCGATGGCCGACCAGCCCGCCTTCGCGCATCGTTGGGAACTCGCCGTTACCGAGGGCCCCCACGGCGCACCGGAGTTCTTCACCCGCGACGACTTCGACACCATCATCGGAACCGACTACGAAGTCCACTTCAACTCCGATCGCACCGGCGTCCGCCTCATCGGCCCGAAGCCCGAGTGGGCCCGCACCGACGGCGGCGAAGCGGGTTTGCATCCGTCGAACATCCACGACAACGCGTACACCGTCGGCGCCCTCGACTTCACCGGCGATACTCCGATCCTGCTCGGCCCGGACGGCCCCAGCCTGGGCGGATTCGTCTGCCCGGTCACCGTCGTCGCCGCCGATCGCTGGAAACTCGGCCAACTCACGCCGGGCGACAAGGTCCGCTTCGTCCCCATCCGTTCCGAACACGCCGCCCCCGCGGCGGAACTCGGCGCTCGTCGACGCGCTTGCTTCGGCACCGTCCTTTCGGCAGGTCGCGACGGCGACGACGGCATCCTGCGCCGCACCGAAGTCGACGACGAGACCGGCGTGACCTACCGCCGCCAAGGCGACGACGGCGTGCTCGTCGAATACGGCACGCTCACCCTGGATCTCGGACTTCGGGCCCGCGTCCACGCCCTGCACCAGCACCTCATCGCGATCGGGTTGCGTGGCGTCATCGAGCTCACCCCGGGGATTCGCTCACTCCAGATCAGGGTCGACCCCGCTGTCCTGCCGATCCCCCGTCTGCTCGACCTCCTCGCCGAAGCCGAGGCGCAGCTGCCGAATTCCGATCAGCTGGTCGTCCCGAGTCGCACGGTCCATCTCCCGCTGTCCTGGGACGACCCCTCCACCAGGGAAGCGATCACCCGCTACATGCACGGCGTGCGCGCCGACGCCCCCTGGTGCCCGTGGAACATCGAGTTCATCCGACGCATGAACGGCCTGCCTTCCGTCGAGGATGTCTACAAGACGGTCTTCGATGCCGAATACCTGGTCCTCGGCTTGGGCGATGTCTACCTCGGCGCCCCCGTGGCCACCCCGACCGACCCCCGCCACCGCCTCGTCACCACCAAATACAACCCGGCCCGCACCTGGACCCCGGAGAACGCGGTCGGCATCGGCGGCGCCTACCTGTGCATCTACGGCATGGAAGGCCCGGGCGGCTACCAATTCGTGGGGCGCACCACCCAGGTCTGGAACCACCGGGCACGCCCGAGCGGCACTGCGGGCCCCGGCGTCGACCGCTTTTCCACCGACCCCGAAACCCCTTGGCTTCTGCGTTATTTCGACCGCATCCGCTGGCACCCGGTCGAGGCGGACGAGCTACTCGACCTTCGCGCGGATTTCGCGGCGGGCAAGGTGGACATCACCACCGAGAACGGCGACTTCCGCCTGGCCGACTATCGCACGTTCCTGGCGGACAACGCCGACTCCATCACCGACTTCCGCACCCTGCAGGCGGGAGCCTTCGCCGAGGAACGCCAATCCTGGCGCACCGCGGGAGAACTCACCGACTGAGCGACGTCAGGCAATGAGAACAGTTTTCCCCGACGCGTGCCCTTGCTCGAACGCAGCCATGGCAAGGGCCGTGTCGGACAAGGGGAACCGCCGCCCGATCACCGGCCGCAACTTTCCGGAGACGGCCAATTCGGCCAGGTATCGCAGGTCGGCGGTGGCGGGTCGCATGAGCAGTGCCTTCAGGGTCTGTCGCGCGAACAGGTCGGTGAGTGCCACCTGACCGAGCCATCGGATCGGGCCGAACCAATTGTTGCCCGGCGCGGCGGCGGAGGAGATGAACACACCGTCCACGGTCAGCACGCGACGGATTTCGCGCAGTTCACGGTTGCCCGCGAGGTCGAAGATCACATCGTAAGGCACGTCTGTCAGAGTGAAATCGTCTGTGGTGTAATCGATTACGACATCGGCACCGATATCGCGCACCATGTCGACATGCCGGGTGCTACACACCGCCGTCACGTGCGCGCCGAGCACCTTCGCGATCTGCACCGCGAAACTGCCCACCCCACCGGACGCACCGTTCACGAGCACCCGCTGTCCCGGCCCGACCTTGCCGATGTCGCGCAGCCCCTGCAGGGCCGTCATTCCCGAATCCGGTATCGCCGCGGCGTCTTCCAGGCTCAACCCAGCGGGGACAGCGGCGAACGAACCCGCGTCCGCGCACACGTACTGGGCGAACCCGCCACTGGGGACCGCACCGAAAACCTGATCACCCACCCGGAAGTCAGCGACCGAGGCACCCACCGCGACGACCTCGCCCGCCGAGTTCTGCCCGATCATCCGACGCTTGGGCCTGCGCAACCCGAACCCGAGCCGCAGCAGGTAAGGCGTCCCGGTGAGCAGATGCAGGTCCCCGCTGCACAGCGACGCCGCCCGCACCCGGACCACCACTTCCCGGTCCCCCGGCGTCGGCCTCGGCACGATCTCGGTCCGCAACACCTCGCCCCCGCCGTATCGGGGCGCGATCCAGGCGGTCATCGAGGCGGTATCGACATCGGTCATGAGAACTGTCCCTCATCTCGCACTTACAGCGTAAGTCTCTGAGACGAAACGGTACGCTTACGCCGTAAGTAGGTCAAGGAGAGGACACCCATGCCGACGCGCACCCCACTCACCAGGGAACGCGTCCTACGCGCCGCCATCGACCTCGCCGACCAGCAGGGCCTGGCCGCCCTGTCGATGCGCAACCTCGCCAAGACCGTCGGCGTGGAGGCGATGTCGCTGTACAACCACGTCGCCAACAAGGACGACCTCTACGACGGCATCATCGACCTGGTGGTCGCGGAGATCTACGTCCCCCGTGCGGGCGGCGACTGGCAGGCCGAACTCCGCCGCCGCGCCGCCTCTGCCCACGAGGTCCTGCTGAGCCACCGCTGGGCCACCGGCCTGCTCGGCTCCCGCATCAACGTCGGCCCCGCCATGCTGCGCTACGTCGACGCCACCCTCGGCTGCCTGATCACCGCGGGCTTCACCTACGAACAGGCCGACCGAGCCTGGAATGCCCTGGACAGCCACATCTACGGCTTCACCGTCCAGGCCATCAACTTCCCTCTCGACCCCTCCGAATACGCTTCGGCGGCACAACAATTCCTTCCGCTCATTCCCGCCGAAACCCATCCCCACATGCACGCGCTGGCCGCGCGCGTCATCGCCGGAACCCACTCCGGCGCGGCTGATTTCACCTTCGGCCTCGAGCTAATTCTCGAGGGGTTGGCCGGTCTGCTCCCCCGCTGACAACGGCGTGGTGATCAGATACAGATCTCCACGCTGCCCAACGGGAAGCACAATGCCACCGATCCGACTTCCGATGCTGTGGGAGGCGCGGGCACGGCAGCCGAGGCCGCGGGAGCGGCGACAGCGCCAAGAGCCAGAACGATGGCGGCAGCGGCGGCCGCCTTGCTGATCTTCGCGGACATGGGGAGTCCTTTCTCTCGGGTGAACTCGGTTGGTTGGTTCCTAGCTGCGCGCTCCCTCAGTCTTCGCTGTGACGAGGGCAAACTCCAGGCAAGAAAGCATTACGTCAGACGCAGTGGCATCGCGGAACTGTCACTTCCGGGCTTCGACGGTCGCCCGCGAAACGTCCCCTGCCGCGGAAGCCGGCGGTTTTCCCGGCGTGATACCGCGAAAACGAATGTTACCGACCCGTGACCTCCGCCCCACCGAATACACCGTTCCGGAATGTGGCCAAGAGGTTGTCCACCGATCGGTGGACACGAAGTTCGACCGGTCGATGCTGTCTACGGCACCGGCCACCCGAGCAGCATCGACGACATGCGAAATCGCTTGGTATTGATCGCCGTTGCCAGCGCGCGCCATCCGTGGCGGGCCATTGTGGGCTGGTTCGTCTTCGTGGCGTTGTGCGTCGGAATCGGTGTCGGCATCGGCGGGAAACCCGCAGCCACCGAGGACTTCTGGATCGGCGAGGCGGGCCGCGGTGAGGCGATCGCGACCTCGGGCGGATTGCAGCAGGCGCCGATGGAACGGGTGCTGATCACCGGCGGCGGAGCTGCCGCGCACAACGCCGCTCAGGACGTCACCGACCGAATGCTGACACTGCCCGAGGTCAGATCCGTTGATGCTGCGGTGTATTCACCGGATGGGACGGTGCTGCGCGTCGACGTGACCATGGCGGGCGCCGAACTCGATGCCAAGAAGCACGTGGCCGCGCTGCGTGCGCAAACCGATCAGGTACAGCGGGCATACCCGGACCTACAGGTCGAGCAGACCGGCGGTCCCTCCATCAGCAGCGGCGTCGAAGTCTTGCGCGGGCGCGATCTGGCGAGAACCGAGATGATCGCGCTGCCGATCACCCTGCTCACCCTGCTCGTTGTGTTCCGTTCGGCGGCAATGGCTCTGGTGCCGTTGTTGCTGGCGATATCGTCGATCGTCGCGGCAATCGGGCTGTCGCTGCCCGCCTCACACCTGTTCCCCGACAACGGTGTCGGCACGAACATCATCCTGCTGATCGGGATGGCGGTCGGCGTCGACTACACCCTGTTCTATCTGAAGCGGGCGCGCGAGGAGCGGGCCCGCGCGGGCGGCGCGCTCAGTTCACGGGCGCTGGTGGAACTGGCCGCGGCGACCTCCGGGCGCGCGGTGGTGGTTTCCGGTATCGCCGTCGCGGTCTCCAGCGCGACGATGTATCTCGCCGACGACGTGGTCTTCTCCTCGATCGCGACCGCCGCGATTCTGGTCACCCTGGTCGCGGTGGCCAGCTCGCTCACCGCACTGCCCGCCCTGCTGACAGTGCTGACCGATCGAGCCGAGCGGCGCGCGGCCCGCAAGCCCTCGGCACCGGAGCGAGAGAGCACCGGCCGACTCACCGGTTCCCTGCTGCGACTGACCGCCGCACGCCCGGTAGCCGCACTGACCGTCGCGGTGCTGGCCATGCTCACGCTCACCGTGCCACTGCTCGGCCTCGACCTCACCGACATGGGCCGCGAGACCCACCCCCGCTCCATCCCCGCCATGCAAACGTTCGATCGGCTCACTACCGCGTTCCCCCAGCTGAAGTCGATGCACCAGGTCGTGGTGGCGGCCGAGCCGCAGCGAGCCGACGAGGTCACCGACGCGCTGCGCGCACTGGCCCGACGAGCCGAGTCCGATCCCGCCCTCGCGGGCGAAGCCGAACTGCGCACCTCCCCCGACGGCCGGGTCAGCCTGCTGGAACTGCCCGTCCAGCACCACGTCAGCGACGATGCGGCCCAACAGTCCCTCGAACGCCTGCGCACGGACTACCTACCGGCAACCGTCGGCACCCTCTCCGGCGTGGACTCCGCGGTGACCGGTGATGTCGCTCGCTATGCCGACTACCCGCGCCACCAGGAACAGAAGCTGCCCCTGATCATCGCGACGTTGCTGCTGGTGACGTTCGTCCTCACCGTCGTGACGTTCCGCTCCGTGGTCCTCGGATCGATCGGTGTCGTGCTGAATCTGCTCTCGGCGGGCGCATCGCTGGGCCTGTTGACCGCGGTCTTCCAGAACACCTGGGCCGAGGGCCTGCTCGACTTCCATTCGACCGGCTCGATCGGCTCCCGAGTCCCCCTGCTGCTGTTGGTGATCCTGTTCGGACTGTCGATGGACTACCAGATTTTCGTGCTCAGCCGCATCAGCGAGCTCGCACGCGCCGGGGTGCCGACCCGCCGGGCCGTACTCGACGGCGTCGGCGGTTCGGCGAGCGCGGTGACCAGCGCCGCGTTCGTCATGGTCACAGTGTTCGCGAGCTTCGTTCCGCTGCACATCATGGAGATGAAGCAGATGGGCTTCGCCCTCGCGGCGGCGGTCCTGCTCGACGCGTTCGTGATCCGGATCGTGATCCTGCCCGCGATGTTGCTGCTGCTGGGTGATCGCACCTGGTGGCCCGCCCGCCCCGCCCGCACCGCCGAGCCGGTGAAAGTAGGCTGAGCGAAATGGAGGAGAGGCCGACCCGGATGCGGATTCTGCGCCGGTGGTACGCCGGATGCTGGGTGCTGTTCGGCCTCGGCCCGCCCGTGATCGCCGTGCACGATCGCACCGATGTGACGAAGTACTCGACGTGGATCCTGATCACGGCGCTGGCCGCGAGTTATCTGGCGCTGACGACCTTTCCGCGTCACCGCGTCGTCGGCACCACCGGCTTTCTGTGCCTGCTGGTCGCCGTCCTCGGCATGACAGCGATCTTGCTCGAGGGCGGTGCGGCCTTCTTCATCGTCTCCATTCCGCTGTTCTGGATCTACACTCCGACACCGCGCCGCGCGGTCGGTTACCTCAGCGCGGCGGCGGTAGCCACCCTCATCGGGAATCTCACCGGACCGATCTTCTCCCCCGGCAATGCCACCTTCACCCTGCTCGGATACGCGGGCGGCGTCCTGCTCGGGCTGTGGATGGACCAGGTGATCAGGCAGGGCGCGGAACGTACTCGCGCCCTCGGCGCCGAGCTGGAACGCACCCAATCGGATCTGGCCGCCGCCCACCAGCGGCAGGGCGCGGCCGAGGAACGCGAACGGATCGCCCGCGAAATCCACGACACGCTCGCCCAGGGCTTCGCCTCCATCGTCGTGCTGGCCGAGGCGGCCCGCGACGGCATCGGCACCGATCCGGCGGCCACCGCCAAACAGCTGTTGTCGATCGAGCGCACCGCCCGCGAGAATCTCACCGAGGCAAGGGTGCTGGTCGGCGGAAGTCGCGCGGACAGCACCGGGATCGCCCAGACGCTGCGCCGGGTCCTCGATAGCTTCGTCGAAGACACCGGGCTGACCGTGCACGCCGAACTGGCGGACATCGTCTGCGACCAACCCACCAGAATCGGCCTGCTGCGCTGCACGCAGGAGTCACTGGCCAACGTGAGCAAGCACGCGAAGGCGAGCACTGTGAGCGTGGTTCTCTCCCACACCGATGCCGGACCGGAACTCGAGATCACCGATGACGGAATCGGTTTCGCACCGCACGAGGCTCGTGGATTCGGCCTGAACGGGATGCGTAACCGGCTGGCCGAACTCGGTGGCGAATTCGCCGTCACCAGCTCGCCCGGCGAGGGCACCAGGATCTTCGCCCTTCTCCCCGCGACCGGACCGACGTGACCGAGCCCCTGCGCCTGATCCTCGCCGACGATCACCTCGTGATGCGGGCGGGTCTCGTCGCGCTGTTGCAGGCCGAACCGTCCATCCGGATCGTCGGCGAGGCGGCCGACGGCGCGGAAGCCATCGATCTCGCCGAACGGCTGTGCCCCGATGTTGCGCTGCTCGATCTACGAATGCCGGTTCTGGACGGCGTCGCCGCGACCCGCGACATCGTGCGCCGCACCGGAACCCGCGTCCTGATCCTCACCACCTACGACACCGATGCCGAGATCGAACGCGCCATCGAAGCGGGCGCCATCGGCTACCTCCTCAAGGACACCACCCGCGATCAACTCGTCGACGCCATCCACGCCGCCGCCCGCGGCCAGACCGTCCTGGCGCCCCGGGTCGCCGAACGCCTGGTCGCCCGCATCCGCCGCCCCGAGCCGGTCACCCTGACACCGCGAGAAATCGACGTCCTGCGCGCGGTCGCCGACGGCCTGTCCAACCCCGAGATCGGCCGGCGCCTCGTCATCGCCGAAGCCACCGTCAAAACCCATCTCCTGCGCGTCTTCGCCAAACTCGACGTCAACGACCGCACCCACGCGGTCATCGTCGCGATGAAGCGGGGCCTGTTCACCACCGGCGAGTGACCGACTCCGGCAGCCGATCAACCGGGTACCAGGTCCGCGCTCCTGCGCACGGCACCGGGGAACTGGCCGTCCGATTGCGGCGCGACCTCCATCACCGCTTCCGCCACGGCGAGGCAGGCGCCGAGCCGCGGCAGTCGGCGCAATCCCGAATCCCCTTGCAGCAGGAGCCGAACCGCGGCCCATGGCAGGTTCACGTCAGCGAACGACGTGTGGAACAGGCCCGCCGAGGGGCGTGGATTCGCCTCGAGCAGCACCGGTTCGCCACCGCGATAACGCAATTGAACATTCGTCAGATAGGCCAGTTCGAAATGCCGTACGAGCCGGCGCGCGATGTCGACCAGCGCGGGATCGTCGAGCAGGATGCGGAAACGTCCCTGCTTGGCCCGCGGAATACCCATCAGCAGTTCGCCTCCCGACGCGGAGAGGCAGTCGATGCTGATCTCCGGTCCTTCGAGGAACGGCATCACGAGCAGCGGCGGCACCGCTTCGCCCTCTTCCGCCGCCCGCCGCATCGCCCCCGCGACCGCCTCGACCGAGGCCACCGGCCGGGGCGCGACCCGCAGGTTCGCCATGGTCAGCGGGCGGTCGTCGAGGATGCGGAAGCCGAACGCCGAGTACTCACCGCTGGGCTTGATACACAGCGTCTCCCCGGTGAGCGAAAGCTCGTCGACAGCCGCGTAGAACTCATCGACGTCGGCCGCCTCGCGCCACGGCGGTACGGGAATCCCCGCGGCACCGGCTATCTCGTAGGTGAGAACCTTGCTGGTCAGCGCCGTCACCGCGGACAGCGGCGAACACATCAGACTGGTACCGACCGCGGCGAAGTCCGCCGCGCGGCCCGCCAGTGCGTCGAGCCGTCGCGGCGGAATGAGCACGTCGATGCGATGTGTCCGACAGAAATCGAGCGCGAACTGCGCATACTCCTCGTTGCTGACATACCGAGGTTCGATCGCCGACACATCACACGCCGAGAGAGCTGCCGCACTCGGATCCACATTGCTGGCGAAAACAGTGACCTCGACCCCATCAGGGTTCTCCCGTAGCAACCGCATGACCTGAACGCTGGCCGCACCCGCACTGCTCAGCCAAATCCGAAGCGTTATGGCAACCGCTCCCTTCCTTTTCCCGAAGCGAACCCGGACCTTATCCCGGTTCTGCTTCGAGCACATTTCGGAAAGAAGGACCCCACGTCACATCGGGGGGAACTACATCACATGCCGTACTTGCGGACGAATTCCTCGGTGAGGTCGATCGCCGGGAGTCCGAGATCGGTGGCTTGGGTGTTGGCCGGGGTTTCCTCGATCCACTCCGCGGGAGCGGGCGGAAGCTGTCGCCACTGCGCTCGTGGATCGGTCTGGTCGTCGTGCTGATCGGTCATAGGCCCTCCCCTTGTTCCTGCACCCAGGATAGGGCCGACGAGGGCACCTGCGCCACAACTACTCGCCTACCGAGCGCTTCGGTAGGCGAGTAGCGGCGGACTATTCGGCGACGATCACCGTCACTTCACCCTCGGCCGCATCGGTCGGATCGCCTGCCACGACGAACCAGTGGGTGACCTCGCCCTCGGCCAGGTCGTCTTCGACCGAGGCGTCGGGCAGGACCGACAGGGCGCCCGCGGTGGACGAGGCCAGGAATTCCTGGACCGCGGCGGGGCCGGAGGCGTGGGTGGTGTAGGTGGTGCCTTCGTAGTCGATGGCGTGTTCATCGCGCAGGCGCTCGGCGAGGGCCACCGCGTCGGACTGGGCGAGGGCCGTGGTGTTCTCGCCCGAGACCAGCACGAAGGCCGGGTGGTCCTCGGCCAGGGGACGGACGCGGTCGGCGTAGGAGACGGGATGGGCCGCGGCCGCGGCGATCTCGTCCTCGACGTCGCCCAGGATCAGCCACTGACCCGCCACCCCGGCGACCGGCGACGCGCTGATCCCGAAAAGAGCTCCAGCGGCGGCGATCTCGACGCCGGAGAGCTCGCCCGCGAACAGCACCGCGGCACCCGCCTTCTGGACCGCCCAGGCGGCCAGGACCGAATCCACGCTGCGCGGCAGCGAGATCGCGACCACGTCGCCGGGACCCGCACCGCGCGCGATGAGCACCCGGGCCAGCTGGGAGGACTTGCGATCCAGTGCGCTGTAGGCGATTTCGCTGTCACCGCGCAGCAACGCCGGAGCCTGCGGATCGGCTTCGACGACCTCGGCGAGGATCTTGGCCACCGTCTGCGCGCCGACACCGGAAACAACCGGAGCCGAAACAGCGGCTGTCACACCGGAATCGGCGAGCAGCTGAGCGCGTTCGCTCGCATCGAGGATGTCGATGTCGCCGACCAGACCGGACGGGTTGTCGAGCAGCTCGTCGAGCACCCGCAGCAGGCGCTGCGACAGCGTGCGGACCTCGTCGGCGGTGAAGGTACTGGTCAGGTACTTCATCGTGATCTCGATGGTCGACTCGGCCATCACCACCAGGGTGAGCGGGTAGTGGGTCGCGTCGTCGAGGCCGACACCGGTGACCTGCATGCCGTCGATCGAGCTCGCCGCGGTGACGGCGTCCTTGTCCATCGGGTAGGACTCGAACACCACCAGCGTGTCGAACTGCGAGCCCATGCCCGCCACCCGCTGGATGTCGGACAGACCGACGAAGTGGTGGCTGAGCAGCTCGGCTTGCTCGGACTGCACTCGCTGGGTCAGCTTCTCCGCGGTCATCCGGTCGTCGATCTGGATGCGCACGGGCAGGGTGTTGATGAACAGGCCGACCATCGACTCGACGCCGGGCAGTTCCGCCGGGCGACCCGAGACGGTCGCGCCGAACACCACGTCGTCGCGCCCGGTGAGGCGACCGACGACGATGCCCCACGCGGTCTGCAGCATCGTGTTCACGGTGACCCCGAGCTCGCCGGCGAACTTGCCGAGCGCCCTGGTGCGGTCGTTGTCGATCTCGACGATGACCTTGCCGAGCTCGTAGCGTTCCTCGGTGCGCGGCGCGGGCGCGAGCTGGGTGGGGCCTTCGACCCCGGCCAGCGCGTCGGCCCACACCTGCAGCGACACTTCGCGATCCCAGCCCGAGAGCCAGGACAGGAAGTTGCGGTAGGACGCCACGCGCGGGAGCGCGGTGAGGTCACCGTGCACCGCGTAGAGCACGAGCAGGTCGCGCATGAGCAGCGGCATGGACCAGCCGTCGACCAGGATGTGGTGCACGGTGATCGCCAGGTGCGAGTGCTCCTCGTCGATCTTGTAGAGACCGAAGCGGATCAGCGGCGCGGTGGCCATGTCGAACTGGTTCGCCTGGTCGGCTTGCAGCAGTTGGCGCATGCGCGGCATCCGCTCGTCTTCGGGCAGGTCGGTGAGGTCGACCTCACGCCACGGGACCTCGAGCTCGGAGAGCACCACCTGCACCGGCTGACCGGCCGAATCGGTGACGAACGCGGTCCGCAGGTTCGGGTACCGGTCGAGCACGGCCTGGGCGGCGCCGCGCAGGCGCTCGGTGTCGAGGGTGCCGGTGAGGTCGAGGACGGCCTGCACGGTGTAGACGTCGACGGTCGCCGAGCTGAGCATGGCGTGGAACATCAGGCCCGCCTGCAGCGGCGAGAGCGGCCACACCTCCGACAGCGCCGGGTAGTGGCGCTCCCACAGCTCGAGGTCGGACTGGCCGACCCGGACCAGGGACATGTCGGACGGGGTGAAGCCACCCGCGTCGACCCGCTGGGCGTGCGTGGCGAGCGCGGTGAGCGCGGCCACGAACAGATCAGCGAACTCCTGTGCCTGGTCGGCGGTGAGCAGACCCTTCGGGAAGGCGATGTTCGCGCCGAGCTGCGGTCCCTCGTCGCCGTCGTTGACGATGGCGTTGATATCCAGGGTCGCGTTGGCGGGCATGTCGAGGTCCATCTCGGCGTCGAGTTGGCCCAGATCCGCCACCGGCACCCAGCCGAGTTCGGCGAGTTCGGCCGGGATCTCACCGGCGGTCGCGCGACCGAGGTAGTTGAAGCTGATCTGGCCCACGCTCGGCAGGTCGGCACCGTCGAGGTACTTCAGCATGCCGAAGCCGATGCCCTTGTCCGGCACCGCGAGCATCTGTTCCTTGACCGACTTGATGACGTCACCGAGCGCGGCGCCACCGGCGAACGCGTCGTCGAGGTCGGCACCGCCCAGGTCCAGCCGGACCGGGAACGCGGTGGTGAACCAGCCGACGGTGCGCGACAGATCCGCACCGGCCACGATCTCTTCCTGGCGGCCGTGGCCTTCCAGCTTGATCAGGGCCGCGGTGCCGGATTCGTCTCCACGCCAACGGGATACGGCCAGCGCGAGTGCGGTGAGCAGACCGTCGTTGACGCCGCCGTGGTAGAGGCCCGGGATCGCGGTGAGGACCGCGTCGGTGACCTCGGGCGAGAGGGTGACCTGTACCCGGTCGACGGTGGCGAAGGTGTCGACCTGCGGGTCGAAGGCCCGCGCGCCGAGCTGCGGATCGACGGTGGCCGACACCTCGCGCCAGAACGGCAGTTCCGCGCGACGATCGGTCGACTGCTCGACCAGGCTGTGCGCCCAGCGACGCATCGAGGTGCCGTTGACCGGCAGCGTCACCTGCTGGCCCGCCGCGATCTGTCCCCAGGCCATGCCGAGATCCGGGATCAGGATGCGCCAGGAGACGCCGTCGATCACGAAGTGGTGGCCGACGATGAGCAGGGCGTCGCGCCGGCGCGGACCTTCGGCGGGCTCACCGAAGGCGAACCAGACGAACTGCACCATGGCGGCGCTCGCGGGGTCGAGACGGCCCATGGCCTCGTCGTATTCGACGCTGGCCAGCTTGGACAGCTGATCGTCGGCGATGTCACCGGCGACCTCGACCCGGCGCACGAGCGTGGTCACGTCGACCTCGCCCGGTGCCAGAGCCTCGAAGATCCACCCGTTCGCGGCGTCCTTCGCCACTCGCGAGCGCAGCACATCGTGGTGGTCGAAGACCGCGCCGATCGTGGCGTGCAGGACATCGGCGGTGATGTTGTCGGGCAGACGCAGCACCATCGACTGGGAGAACCGGTCGTAGGTGGAACCGCTCGCCAGAATCTGGCGCATGATCGGCAGCATCGGGATATCGCCGACACCGCCGCCCGGCAGTTCCTCGAGCACGATCTGTTCGGCGTCGCCCGCGAGCACGGCGATCTCGGCAAGCCCTGCCACGCTGCGCTTGTCGAACACATCACGCGGCTTGAAGAGCACGCCGCGATCCTTGGCCCGTGAGACCAGCTGGATGGACAGGATCGAGTCGCCGCCGAGGGCGAAGAACGAATCGTCCAGGCCCACGGCGTCCACACCGAGCACTTCGGCGAAAACGGTGGCGATGATCGCCTCGATTTCGCTGGTCGGCGAGCGGAACTCGCGCGGAGCGAGGACCGGCTCCGGCAGTGCGCGCCGGTCGAGCTTGCCCGCGGGGGTCAGCGGGATCTCGTCGAGGACCATCACGGCGGCGGGCACCATGTGCGCGGGCAGGTGCTGCGCCGCGTACTCGACCAGGGCGGCCGGATCCACGTTGCCGCGGACGTAGGACACCAGGATGGTGGCGCCCGCATCGGTCTTGCGGCCGATGGTGGCGGCGAACTCGACGTTGTCGTGCGCGGTGAGGACCGCGTCGATCTCGCCCAGTTCGATGCGGAAACCGCGGATCTTCACCTGGAAGTCGTTGCGGCCCACGTATTCCACGACCGGCTTGCCGTGCACCGTGCGCCAGGCGACGACGTCACCGGTGCGGTAGAGGCGCTCGCCCGCTACGTACGGGCTGGCCACGAAACGTTCGGCGGTGAGGCCGTGGCGCGCGTGGTAGCCGCGCGCCAGCGGGACACCGCCGAGGTACAGCTCACCGGCCACGCCCTCGGGGACCGGGCGCAGGCGGCTGTCGAGCACGTACACGGTCGCGCCCGCGATCGGGCCACCGATGTTCATGGTGTCGGCCGGCAGCAGCGGATCGGACAGGTTGGTGGCGATGGTCGCCTCGGTGGGACCGTAGGCGTTGTAGAACCGGTGCAGCGCCGGGTCGGTACCCGCGCTGTGCCAGTTCGCGACCAGGTCGACGGGGGCCTTGTCGCCACCGACGATCAGCGCTTCGAGCCCGGCCAGTGCCGCGGGTTCCATCGACGCCGCGACCAGCGGGGTGAGGAACACATGGGTCAGCTGCTCGCCGGCGATGATGTCGGCCAGCTCCTCGCCGCCGACCACACCGACCGGTGTGATCACGAGGGTGCCCGCCGAGCCAACGGCCAGGAGGAACTCGAGGATCGACGCGTCGAACGACGGTGACGCGAACGCCAGGGTCCGCGCGTTCTTGTCGAGACCGAACTGCGCGACCTGGGCGGCGGCGAAGTTGGGCACACCGGCATGGGTGACGACGACGCCCTTGGGCAGACCCGTCGAACCCGAGGTGTAGATCATGTAAGCCGTGTTGCCGGGGCGGACTTCACCACGGCGATCGGCCTCGGTGATCGGGGCGTCGGACTGTGCGGCGACCTCGGCCTCGGTGGCCGCGTCGTCGAGGGTCAGCCAGTCGCCCAGCACGGGCGTCGGCAGGTGGTCGGCCTCGGCGGACACCGTGATGCCCAGTGCCGCACCGGAGTCCGACATCATGTGCGCGATGCGCTCGGCCGGGTACTTCGGGTCGACCGGGAGGAACGCCGCGCCGGTCTTGCTGACGGCCCAGATGGCCAGGGTCGTGTCGAGCGAACGCTGCATGGCGATGGCGACGACGGTCTCCGGTGCCGCACCGCGCTCGATGAGCACCCGCGCCAGGCGCGAAGACGCCGCGTCGAGCTCGGCGTAGGTCAGCGAGGCCGACTCGCCCGGCGCCACGATGGCCTGACCGGTCGGGTTGGTCGCCACGGCCTGGGCCAGCAGCTCCGGCAGGGTGCTCACCGCGGCGGCGGGACCGCCTGTGCGGGTGAGCAGTTCGGTGCGCTCCGCGCTGTCGAGGAGTTCGAGGTCACCGACCGGGGTGGTGGTGTCGGCGACGACCTCGGCGAGCAGTCGCTGGAAGCGCTGCGCGAACTTCTCCACGGTCGACTGGTCGAACAGCGCACTGGCGTAGGAGAACTCGGCGTAGGCGCCCGCGTCATCACCAGCTGCGGCTTCCCGCACGGTGAGCAGCAGGTCGAACTTGGCGGTGTCGACGTCGAAGTCGACGGCCGAGACCGACAGGCCGGGCAGCTCGAAGCCGGCGTCGGGCAGGTTCTCGAACGACAGCGCCACCTGGAACAGCGGGTGCCGCGCGGTGGAGCGCTCGGGGTTGAGCAGTTCCACCAGGCGTTCGAACGGGATGTCGGCGTGGGCGAAGGCGGCCAGGTCGGCTTCCTTGGCCTGGGTCAGCAGCTCCGCGAAGGTGAGCTGTCCGCCGACCTGGGTGCGCAGGGCGAGGGTGTTGACGAACATGCCGATCACGTCGTCGAGTTCGGCTTCGCCGCGGCCGGCGATCGGGGTGCCGATGACGATGTCCTCGGTGCCCGACATGCGTGCCAGGAATACCGCCAGCGCGGTGTGCACGACCATGAACAGCGTCGCGTTCTGCTCGCGAGCGATGGCGGACAGCCCGGCGTGGATGTCGCCGCCGATCGGGAACAGCACCCGGCCACCGGCGAAGGACTGCGTGCTCGGACGCGGGCGATCCAGGGGCAGGTTCAGCTCGTCGGGAACACCGGCGAGCGCGCGCTTCCAGTAGCCGGCCTGCTGGGCGATGAGGCTGGTCTCGTCGGTCTCGGCGCCGAGCACCTCGCGCTGCCAGACGCTGAAGTCGGCGTACTGCACCGGCATCGGCGCCCAGCCCGGTGCTTCACCCGTGGCACGGGCGGCGTAGGCGATCATCACGTCGCGGGTCAGCGGGCCCATGGACCAACCGTCGGCGCTGATGTGGTGGGCAACGAAGACGAGGACGAATTCCTCGTCGGCGACCTGCATGAGCTTCGCACGCAACGGAACTTCGTCGATCACATCGAAACCGGTGGTGATCAGCTCGGCGATCTTGTCGCGAACCTGTTCGGGGGCAACGGTTTCCGGCGTCAGATCCGGGACGTTGCCTTCGACCGGCAGGATCACCTGGTGCGGTGTGCCGTCGGTCGACGGGTACACCGTGCGCAGAGTCTCGTGCCGTGCGAGCACATCGGCGACGGCCAGTTGCAGCGCCGCCACGTCCAGCGCGCCCGACAGGCGGACGGCGACGGGGATGTTGTTCACCGAAGAGGCAGTGTCGAACTGGTTCAGGAACCACATGCGCTGCTGCGCGAGCGAGAGCGGCACCTGATCCGGCCGCGGACCGGCGACCAGCGCGCGACGCCCACCGGCACCCGCACCCTGCTCGACCTTCACCGCGAGCCCGGCCACCGTCGACGCCTCGAACAGCAGGCGCACGGGCACCCGGCTGTCCAGGGCGGCGCCGAGGCGGGCCGCGACCTGGGTGGCCAGCAGCGAGTTGCCGCCGAGGGCGAAGAAGTCGTCGTCGGCACCGACGCGTTCGGCGCCGAGAACATCGGCGAACACGCCGGCCACGATCTCCTCGATCGGGGTCGACGGCGCGCGGAAGGTCTGCGCCTCGAACTCCGGCTCCGGCAGCGCCTTGCGGTCGAGCTTGCCGTTGACATTCAGCGGCAGCGCGTCCAGCACCACGAACGCGGCGGGCACCATGTACGACGGCAGACCGGCGGCCAGCGTCGACTTGACCTGTGCCACCTCGATATCCGAGCCGACCAGGTAGGCGACCAGACGGTCACCGGTGCGCGGATCGGACTTGGCGATCACCGCGGTCTGGGCGATCTCGGGCAGCGCGAGCAGCGCGGCCTCGATCTCGCCGAGCTCGATCCGGAAGCCGCGGATCTTCACCTGGAAGTCGGTGCGGCCGCGGTAGTCGAGTTCGCGGTTGTGCCAGGCCACCAGGTCACCGGTGCGGTACATGCGAGTGCCCGGCGTGAACGGGTTGGCCACGAAGCGATCGGCGGTCAGGTCGGGGCGACCGTAGTAGCCGCGAGCCAACTGCGCGCCCGCCAGGTACAGCTCACCGGCGACCCCGTCGGGCACCGGGCGCAGACGCTCGTCGAGCACGTAGACCTGACTGTTCCACTCGGGCGAACCGATGGAGACCGACACCTGGTCGGCGGCGTTCACCCGGTGCGAGGTGATCGAGACGGCGGCCTCGGTCGGGCCGTACAGGTTGAACAGCTCGGTACGGCTGAACTCGGCGCGGAAGCGCTGGGCCAGCGAACCCGGCAGCGCCTCACCGATGGCCAGGACCCGCCACAGCGAATCGGGCATTCCCGCGGTGATGAGCGCGTCGAGCATCGACGGCACCACGTGCAGGGTGGTGACCCATTCGCGCGACATCAGCTCGTTGAGGTAAGCCGGGTCGCGATGGCCGTCGGCCGAGGCGATCACCAGGCGGCCACCGCAGACCGCGGCCGACCAGAACTCCCAGACCGAGAGGTCGAAGGTGGCGGCGGTCTTGAGCAGCACCGCGTCGGCGGCGTCCATGCCGAACTCGATCAGCTTCCACTGCAGCTGGTTGGCGATGGCGCCGTGCGGAACGGCGACACCCTTCGGGCGGCCGGTGGAACCGGACGTGAAGATCACGTACGCGGTGTTCTCCGGACGCAACGGCTCGGTGCGCTCGGCATCGGAAATCGGTGCGGTGCCGATCGATTCCAGGTCGAGCTCGTCGATCCGCACGACCGGTGCGACATCAGTGGCGAACTCGGCGTTGGTCAGCACGCAGACCGGTGCCGCCGTCTCGAGGATGTAGCCGGTGCGCTCGGCCGCCTGATCGGGGTCGACCGGCACGTACGCGCCACCGGACTTGGCCACCGCGTACATCGCGACAACCAGGTCCACCGAGCGGCGCATCGCCAGCGCGACACGGGACTCCGGGCCCACACCGAGCGAGATCAGGTGCCGTGCGAGGCGGTTCACCTTCGCGTCGAGTTCGGCGTAGGTGAGCTGGGCACCGTCGTCGGTGACCAGCGCGGTCGACTTCGGATCGGCGGCCACCGACGCGTCGAGCAGCGAGACCAGGGTGGCCTCGGTGTCGACCGAGTAGGTGGTGGCGTTGCGGGCGTCGAGGATCTGGGTGCGTTCGGCCGTGGCCAGCAGCTCGATATCGCCGACCGCGGTACGCGGGGTGGCGACGATCGCGCCGAGCAGGCGGACGAAACGCTCCACGAAACCTTCGACCGTGGCGTGGTCGAACAGGTCGGTGGCGTAGGTGAACAGACCCGAGATGCCTTCGGGCTCACCGGCATCGCCGTAGCGGTCGGTGGCGATCAGGTGCAGATCGAACTGCGACAGCTCGGTGGCGATGTCGAGGCCCGAGACCGTCAGGCCCGGCAGTTCCAGGGTGGCGCGGCTGAGGTTCTGGAACGACAGACCCACCTGGAACAGCGGATGACGCGCGGTGGAGCGCACCGGGTTGAGCACCTCGACCAGGCGCTCGAACGGCACGTCGGCGTTGGCGAACGCCGCGATGTCGTCTTCACGCTGGCGGGCGAGCAGTTCGGTGAACGCCTCGCCGCCGTCGACCTTGGTGCGGAACACCAGGGTGTTGACGAACATGCCGATCATGTCGTCGAGCGCGGCTTCGCCACGGCCGGCCATCGGGGTACCGATGGCGATGTCGTCGGTGCCGGACAGGCGGGCGAGCAGCACCGCGAGGGCGGTGTGCACGACCATGAACAGCGTCGCGCCCTCGGCACGAGCCAGCTCGACCAGCGCGCGGTGGGTGTCGGCGTCGATCTGGACGTCGACCTTGCTGCCGGCGAAGGTCTGCACCGCGGGGCGCGGACGGTCGGCGGGCAGGTCGAGCTGATCGGGGAGGTCCGCGAGGGCCTGCTTCCAGTGCGCGACCTGCTTGGACGCCATCGAGTCGGCGTCGTCCTCGCTGCCGAGGAGGTCGCGCTGCCAGATGCTGTAGTCCGCGTACTGCACTGCCAGCGGTGCCCAGCCGGGCTCGGAGCCCATGGAGCGGGCCGCGTAGGCGGTCATCAGGTCGCGGGTCAGTGGGGCGACCGAGGAACCGTCGCCGGAGATGTGGTGCACGACCAGGGCGAGCACGAAGTCGTCGGTGTCCTCGACGCGGAACAGCGCCACCTTGAGCGGGACCTCGACGGTGACGTCGAACATCGTCGACATCAGTTCCGCCACAGCCGATTCCACCTGGTCGGCGGCCACGGTGCGTTCGATCAGTTCCGGCGCGGCCTGGGCGGGCGACAGGATCACCTGTGCCGCACCGGCTTCGGTCTGTGGGTAGATCGTGCGCAGGATCTCGTGGCGGGTCACCAGGTCGGTGACCGCCGCACGCAGCGCGTTCACGTCGAGGTCGCCGGTGAGGCGGACCGCGACGGGCACGTTGTACGCGGCCGACTGGGTGTCGAACCGGTTGAGGAACCACATCCGCTGCTGCGCGAGCGAGAGCGGGATGTGCTCGGGGCGCGGACCCGCGGTCAGCGCCTTGCGATCGCCGGTCTCGGCGTGCTGCTCGACCCGCTGGGCCAGCGCGGCCACCGTCGACGCCTCGAACAGCAGGCGCACGGGAATGCGGGTATCGAGTGCCGCGCCGAGGCGGGCGGCGACCTGCGTCGCCAGCAGCGAGTTACCGCCCCAGGCGAAGAAGTCGTCGTCGAGGCCGAACCGCTTGGCTGAGCCGGATGCAGCCGCTCCCGAGGACCCTGCGTGGTCACGCTTCGCTACCGCCTCCGGGCCCGCCGGTCGCGGCTGGACGTCGAGGCGAAGGACCTCGGCGAAGGTGGCCGCGACGAGCTGTTCGCTCGGGCTCACCGGCGCGCGGAACACCGCCTTCTCGACCTCGGGCTCCGGGAGAGCCTTGCGGTCGAGCTTGCCGTTGGCGTTCAGCGGCAGCGCGTCGAGCTGCAGGAACACGGTCGGAACCATGTACGACGGCAGTTCGGCGGCCAGCGCGGCACGGAGGGCCAGCTTGTCGAGCTCAGCGCGGTCAGCCGAGCGAGCCGGGGTGCTCTCGGTCGCGGCGTCATCGGTCGCCGAGTTCACAGCGCTGGTTGCCGCGGCCTTGTCGGCGGCGGTTCCGACGACGACGTAGGCGACCAGGCGATCGCCTACGACGGGATCCGTGTGCGCGAGAACCGCCGCGGAGGTGATGCCGGGCTGACGCAGCAGCGCGGCCTCGATCTCGCCGAGTTCGATGCGGAAACCGCGGATCTTCACCTGGAAGTCGGTGCGGCCCCGGTAGTCCAACTCGCCGTTGGCATTCCAGGCCACCAGGTCACCGGTGCGGTACATGCGCTCGCCGGTCACCGCGAACGGGTCCGCGACGAATCGGTCGGCGGTCAGATCGGCGCGACCGTAGTAGCCGCGGGCCAGCTGGGCGCCGGCCAGGTACAACTCACCGGAGACACCGACCGGAACGGGACGCAGGCGTGAATCCAGCACGTAGACACGGCTGTTCCACTCCGGCGCGCCGATCGACACCGAGACCGTGTCCGCGTCGGTCACCGCGTGGCTGGTGATCGAGACCGCGGCCTCGGTCGGGCCGTACAGGTTGAACAGCGCGGCGGTGTTGGCCGTGCGGAAACGCTGGGCGGTCGCGGCGGGCAGCGCCTCACCGATGGCGAGGACGCGGCGCAACGTCCGCGGCAGTGCGGCACCGGATTCGGTGAGCAGCGCGTCGAGCATCGACGGCACCACATGCAGCGTGGTGACGCCGGTGCCCCGCATCAGGTCGTTGAGGTAGGCCGGGTCGCGGTGGCCGTCGGCGGTGGCGACCACCAGACGGGCACCCGCGACGGCGGCGGTCCAGAACTCCCAGACCGAGAGGTCGAAGGTGGCGGCCGTCTTGAGCAGCACCGCGTCGTCGGCGCCGATGCCGAATTCGGCCGTCTCCCACAGCAACTGGTTGACGATCGCGCCGTGCGAGACCGCCACACCCTTGGGCTTGCCGGTCGAGCCGGAGGTGAAGATGACGTACGCGGTGTTCGCGGGGACCAGGGTGCGCCCGGTGATCGCGGCATCGCTGACGTCGCTCAGGTCGAGGACATCGAGGACCACGACTTCGGCTGCCGCCGTGCTGAATTCGGCGTTCGCCGTCGTCAGCACGACAGCCGGTGCGGCCGTCTCCAGGATGTAGTCGGTGCGCTCGGCAGGCTGATCCGGGTCGATCGGCACATACGCCGCGCCCGTGCGGGCCACCGCGTACATCGCGATGATCAGCTCGGCGGAACGGCGGATGGCAAGAGCCACCCGGTCTTCGGTGCCGATGCCGCGCGAGATCAGGTGCCGCGCGAGACGGTTGACCTCGGCGCCCAGCTCGGCGTAGGTCAGCTCGCGGCGTCCTGCGACGATCCGACCGACTGCAGCGGTGCCACTACCGAATTCGGCGCCGGCGGCAACCGCTTCGGATTCCGGCTCGTCCACGACCAGCGCGATGGCCTCGGGAGTGGCCGCCACTGTCGCATCGAGCAGCGATACCAGGGTGGCGTCGGTGTCGACAGCGTGCGCGGTGTCGTTCCACGCGCTGACGATCCGCTCGGATTCCGGCGTGGTGAGCAGGTCGATGTCGCCGACCGGGATGGTGGCGTCGGCGGCGACCGCGTCGAGCACCAGCAGGAAGCGGTCGGCGAAGCTCTGGACCGTCGACTCGTCGAACAGGTCGATGGCGTAACCGAATTCGGTGACCAGCTGGGCCGGTGCGCCGTCGTCGGTGTAGCGGTCGTAGAGGGTGACGTGCAGGTCGGTCTTGGCCAGCTGCGAGTCGTAGTCGACGGCGCTGACGGTCAGGCCGGGCAGTTCGAAGGTGGTGTCGGCCAGGTTCTGGAACGACAGGCCCACCTGGAACAGCGGGTTGCGGGCGGTGGAGCGGACCGGGTTGAGCACCTCGACGAGACGCTCGAACGGCACGTCGGCGTTGGCGAAGGCTTCCAGGTCGCGGTTGCGCACGTCGGCGAGCAGTTCGGCGAAGGAGGCGCCGGGGTCGACGGCGGTGCGGAACACCAGGGTGTTGACGAACATGCCGATCAGGTCGTCGAGTTCGCGCTCGCCACGGCCGGCGATCGGGGTGCCGACGGCGATGTCGTCGGTGCCGGACAGGCGGGCCAGCAGCACCGCGAGCGCGGCGTGCACGACCATGAACAGCGAGGCGTTGTTCGCCCGTGCCAGTTCGTGCAGGGCCGCGTGCCGCTCCGGGTCGATCTCGAAGCGGATGGCCTGGCCCTGGAACGACTGCGCGGGCGGGCGCGGCCGGTCGGCGGGCAGTTCGAGCTGGTCGGGCAGCCCGGCGAGCGCTTCGCTCCAGTAGGCGACCTGCTTGGCCGCGAGGGATTCGGAATCGGTCTCGTCGCCGAGGACTTCGCGCTGCCACAGCGCGTAGTCGGCGTACTGCACGGGCAGCGGCGCCCACTGCGGCGCCTCACCCTGCACGCGGGCCACGTAAGCGGCCATGATGTCGCGCGCCAGCGGGCCCATCGAGGAACCGTCGGCGGAGACGTGGTGCACGGTGAACGCGAGCACGTGGTCGGTGGCGTTCAGTTCGAACAGCGCGACCTTGAGCGGCACCTCCTGGGTGACGTCGAAGGTGGTCATCGCGAATTCGATGACACTGCCGAGCAATTCGGCCTCGGTGACCGCGATGTGGTGCACCACGGCGCGGCTCTGCGAGACGGGCAGGATCACCTGGTGCGGGCCGTCCGGCGAGCCCGGGTAGGTGGTGCGCAGCATTTCGTGGCGGGCGAACACGTCGCCGATGGCCTGCTCGAGCGCGGACACGTCGAGTTCACCGGTGAGGCGGACGGCCAGGGGGATGTTGTCGACCGCGGAGGTGGACGTGTCGAACTGGTTGAGGAACCAGTAGCGCTGCTGGGCGGGCGAGAGCGGGATGACGGCGGGCCGCTCCCCCGCGGTCAGGCGCGGACGGGTGCGGCCGGAGCCCGCGTTGTGCTCGGCGCGGGCGGCCAGCGCGGAGACCGTCGAAGCCTCGAACAGGTCGCGCACCGAGAGCTGGGTGTCCAGGGCGGCACCGATGCGGGCGGTGACCTGGGTGGCCAGCAGCGAGTTGCCGCCGAGTTCGAAGAAGTCGTCGTCGGCGCCAACGCGGGTCACGCCGAGCACGTCGCCGAAGGTGCCCGCCACGATCTCCTCGATCGGGGTGGACGCCGCGCGGAACACCTTGGCCTCGAACACCGGCGCGGGCAGTGCTTTGCGGTCGAGCTTGCCGGAGGCGTTGAGCGGGAAGGCATCCAGGATCACGAAGGCGGTGGGGACCATGTAGGCCGGCAGCGCGCCGCCGAGTTCGGTGCGCACGGCGTCGAGGTCGATGCCGGCACCGGCCGCCGGGATCAGGTAGCCGACCAGCTGGTCGCCGAGGCGCTCGTCGGAGCGGACCACGACCACGGACTGGGCGATCGAGGGCAGCGCGGTGAGCGCGGACTCGATCTCGCCGAGTTCGATCCGCAGACCACGCAGCTTCACCTGGAAGTCGGTGCGGCCCAGGTATTCCAGCTCGCCGCCCGCGGTCCAGGCGACGAGGTCGCCGGTGCGGTACATGCGAGCGCCGTCCTCGCCGAACGGATCGGCGACGAAGCGGTCGGCGGTGAGGTCGGGACGGTTGACGTAACCGCGCGCCAGCTGGACACCGGCCAGGTAGAGCTCGCCGGGAACGCCGACGGGCGCGGGGTGCAGACGCGAATCCAGCACGTACACCTGGGTGTTGAAGACCGGCGCACCGATCGGCACCGAGGTGGTGTCGGCATCGGTGACCTCGTGGAAGGTCACGTCGACGGCGGCCTCGGTGGGGCCGTACAGGTTGTGCAGGGCCGCGCCGGTGAGGGCGCGCATCCGCTGGGCGGTCGGCGCGGGCAGCGCCTCACCCGAGGCGAACACCAGACGCAGGCTGCTGGACGCTTCCCGACCGTCGGCGGGAGCCACAGCGGCCGCCTCGGCGAGCTCGGCGACGAACACCGACATCATCGACGGCACGAAGTGCGCGGTGGTGACACCCTCGGTGGCGATGATCTCGGCGAGGTAAGCCGGATCGCGATGACCATCGGGCTTGGCGACAACGAGCCGAGCGCCGATCTGCAAGGGCCAGAAGAACTCCCACACCGACACGTCGAACGTCGCCGGGGTCTTCTGCAAGACCACATCGGCCCCGGTCAGACCGTAGGCCTGCTGCATCCACACCAAACGGTTGACGATCGCAGCATGGCTGACCGCCACACCCTTCGGACGACCCGTCGAACCCGACGTGAAGATCACATACGCCGTGTTCTCCGGACGCAGCGGCGCGATCCGCTCGGCATCGGTGACCGGCGCATCCGAGTACCCCGAGAGATCCAGGCGCTCGATGTTCAGCGCGGTGGTCGAGCCCGCATCGAATTCGTCACCGACCGTGGTCAATACGCACACCGGCGCGGCGGTCTCGAGCACGTAGTGGGTGCGCTCGGCCGGGTGATCGGGGTCCAGCGGCACGTAGGCGCCACCGGCCACGCTCACCGCGTACATGCCGATCACCAGGTCGAGCGAGCGGCGCATGCCGAGCGCGACCATGGTGTCCGGGCCGACGCCCTCGGCGATGAGGTGGCGGGCCAGGCGGTTCACCCGCGCGGTGAACTCGCGGTAGGACAGACTCGTCCCCTCGAACGTCACGGCGGTCGCGTTCGGGCTGGTCGCGGCCTGTGCCTCGAACATCGACACCAGCGTGGCGGCCTGGTCGACCGGATGCTCGGTGGCGTTCCAGTCGGTGACCACCTGGCGGTATTCGGCCGGGGCCAGCAGGTCGACCTCGCCGATCGCGCGGGCGGGCTTGGCCACGACCGCGGTCAGCATCCGCACCAGGCGCTGCGCGAGGGCGGCGACAGTGCCGGCGTCGAACATGTCGGTGGCGTAGGCGAATTCGGCGGTCATGCCGTCGGCGGAACCGTCGGCACGGTGACGATCGGCCAGGTTCAGATGCAGATCGAACTTGGCGGTGACCACGTCGAGAGGCACGCCCGCGACCTCGAGGCCGGGCAGTTCGAAGGACGCCTCACCGGTGTTCTGGAAGGACAGCATCACCTGGAACAGCGGGTGGCGGGCCTGCGAACGGGCCGGGTTGAGGATCTCCACGAGCCGCTCGAACGGCAGGTCGGCGTGGCCGAAGGCGGCGAGGTCGTTCTCCCTGGTCTGCGCGAGCAGCTCGGTGAACGGCTGGGCCGGGTCGACCGCGCTGCGCAGGACCAGGGTGTTGACGAACATGCCGATGGCATCGTCGAGCACCGCTTCACCACGACCGGCGACGGCGGTACCGATGGCGATGTCGTCGCTGCCGGACAGGCGAGCCAGCAGTGCGGCGAACGCGGCGTGCACGACCATGAACAGGCTGGCGCCGTGTTCGCGGGCCAGCGCGTTGAGTCCGGCGGACAGGGCGGGGTCGATCGAGAACTCGTGCACCCCACCGCGGTTGGACGCGACGGCGGGACGGGCCCGGTCGGCGGGCAGGTCGAGCTGGTCGGGCAGCCCGGCCAGGTTCTGCGACCAGTAGGCCACCTGCTGCGCGATCATCGACGCCGAATCGGCTTCGGAGCCGAGGGTTTCGCGCTGCCACAGGGCGAAGTCGGCGTACTGCACGGGCAGCGGGGTCCAGCCGGGCGCCTCACCGCGCGAGCGGGCGGCGTAGGCGATCATCACGTCGCGGGCCAGCGGGCGCACCGACCAGCCGTCGCCGGAGATGTGGTGCACGACGAAAACCAGCACGTGGGTGTCGGGGTGCGAGCCGTCCATCGAGCCCGCGATGCGCAGCAGTTCGGCGCGCACCGGGACCTCGGCGGTCACATCGAATCCGGCGAGCACGAGTTCGCTGATGCGATCGCGGATCTCGTCCTCGCCGACGGTGATCGGGTGCAGCGAGATCGGCATCTGCCCGGCGGGCAGCACGACCTGCACGCCCTGGCCGTCGGCGGTCTCCGGGTAGACGGTGCGCAGCACCTCGTGCCGGTCGACCACGTCGGCGACGGCCTGACGCAGGGCGTCGATGTCGAGGTCGCCGGTGAGGCGGACCGCGAGGGGGATGTTGTTGACGCCGGTCGCGCTGTCGAAGCGGTTGAGGAACCACATGCGCTGCTGGGCGAGCGAGAGCGGGATCTGGTCCGGGCGCGCACCGGCGACGAGCTCGCGGCGACTGCCGCTGCCCGCGTGGACCTCGACCTTGGTGGCCAGCGCGGCCACCGAGGGCGCCTCGAACAGAGCGCGCACGGGGACGCGGGTGTCGAGGGCGGCACCGAGGCGGGCGACCACCTGGGTGGCGATGAGCGAGTTGCCGCCCAGGTCGAAGAAGTCGTCGTCGAGCCCGACCGCGCGATCACCGGACAGGCCGAGCACCTCGGCGAAGGTGGCGGCGACGATCTCCTCGATCGGTGTGCGCGGCGCACGGAACTCGCGCGCCTCGAACACCGGCTCGGGCAGGGCACGACGGTCGAGCTTGCCGTTGGCGCTCAGCGGCATCTCGTCGATCACGACGAACGCGGCCGGCACCATGTAGGACGGCAGTTGCGCCGCGAGCTGCGCGCGCAGAACGTCGATATCGGCGGTCTCGCCCACGGCGGGGACGACATAGCCGACGAGCTGGTCACCGATGCGAGCGTCCGAACGCACGACCACCACGGCCTGCGTCACGGTGTTGTGCGCGGTGAGCGCGGCTTCGATCTCGCCGAGCTCGATCCGCAGACCACGCAGCTTCACCTGGAAGTCGGTGCGGCCGAGATAGGTGATGACGCCGTTCTCGTCGCGGCGGACGAGGTCACCGGTGCGGTACATCCGTTCGCCGTCGGTTCCGAACGGGTCGGCGACAAAGCGATCGGCGGTGAGGTCCGGTCGGCCGAAGTAGCCGCGGGCCAGCTGGGCACCGGCCAGGTACAGCTCACCGGCGACACCGGCGGCCACGGGGTGCAGGCGCGAATCCAGGACGTAGGCCTGCGAGTTCCAGACCGGCGCACCGATCGGGACGGCGCCGTCGACCTGGTCGGCGACCGGGCCGTGCGTCGCGTGGACGGTGAACTCGGTGGGGCCGTACAGGTTGAACAGCGCCGCGTCGCTCACCTTGCGGAATGCGACGACCGTATCGGCGGTGAATGCCTCACCGGCGATCAGCAGGGCGCGCAGCGAGGACAGAGCTCCGCCCTCGACCGCGGCCTGATCGATGCTGCCCGCGAACACGGTGAGCATCGACGGCACGAACGAAGTCATCGTGACCCGTTGCGCGGCAATGACATCCGCGAGGTACTGCGGGTCGCGGTGACCATCGGGGCTCGCCACGACGATCCGGCCGCCGGTGCTCAGCGGGCCGAACAGCTCCCACACCGACACGTCGAAGGTGGCGGGCGTCTTGAACAGCACCACATCGTCGGCGCCGATGCCGTATTCGCCGGTGATCCAGCGGATCTGGTTCACCACGGCCGAGTGCGGCACGGCCACACCCTTGGGGCGGCCGGTCGAGCCGGAGGTGAAGATGACGTAGGCCGGGTGCTGCGGGAGCAGCGGCGCGATCCGATCCGCATCGGTGACCGGAGTCTCCGGGTACGCCGAGAGATCGAGCGCGTCGATGACCAGTATCGGTGCGGCATCCTCGAAGCCGTCGCGAGTCGTCGTGAGAACCACCACCGGTGCGGCGGTCTCCAGCACGTACGCGATGCGGTCGGCGGGCTGGTCCAGGTCCAGCGGCACGTAGCCACCGCCCGCTTCCTGCACCGCGTAGGCGGCGACGACCAGGTCGATGCTGCGGCGCAGGCCGAGGGCGACCAGGGACTCCGGGCCGACGCCGGCCTCGATCAGGCGATGCGCCAGACGGTGCACCCGGGAAGCGAATTCGGCGTAGGTCAAGGTTTCGCCGGTGGCGGGGTCGACCATCGCGACCGCGTCGGGCGTGGCCGCGGCTTGGCGGGCGAACTCGTCCACCAGCGTGCCCGCCTCGGACAGCTCGCGGGCGGTGTCGTTCCAACCGTGCACTGCCAGCGCGGTTTCCGCCGAGTCGAGCAGCGCGAGATCGCCGACGGCGCGGTTCGGCGCCGCCGCGATGCCGGCCAGCAGGCGGGCGAAACGGGCGCCGAAGCGGTCCATCGTCGCCGCGTCGAACAGATCGGTGGCGTAGATCAGCTCGGCGACGATCCCCGTTGCGTCGCCCGGCTTCTCGGTGAGCACGACCTGGAGGTCGAACTTGGCCACGTCGATCGGCAGGTCGACACCGCTGACGGTGAGGCCGGGAAGTTCCAGGCTGGTCTGGCCGGTGTTCTGGAAGGCCAGCATGACCTGGAACAGCGGGTGGCGGGCCTGCGAGCGGGCGGGGTTGAGGATCTCGACGAGGCGCTCGAACGGCAGGTCGGCGTGGCCGAAAGCCGCGATATCGCTCGCGCGGACCTCGCCGAGCAGGTCGGTGAAGCTCGCGTCGCCGTCGATCTCGGTGCGCAGCACCAGGGTGTTGACGAACATGCCGATCAGGTCGTCGAGCGCGCGCTCACCACGGCCGGCGATGGGGGTGCCGATGGCGATGTCGTTCTCGCCGGACAGACGCGAGAGCAGCAGTGCCAGCGCCGCGTGGGCGACCATGAACAGCGTCGCGCCGCGGGTGCGGGCCAGCTCGGTCAGGGCCGCATGGGTTTTCGCGTCGATCTCGAAGGTGTGGGTGGCGCCGCGCCCGCTGGCGAGGGCGGGGCGCGGCCGGTCGGCGGGCAGATCGAGCTGCTCGGGCAGGCCGCGCAGGGTCGAACCCCAGTACGAGATCTGCTGGGCGATCACCGATTTCGCGTCGTCCTCGTCACCGAGTACGGCGCGCTGCCACAGCGCGAAGTCGGCGTACTGGACTTCCAGCGGACGCCAGGCCGGTTCGGCGCCTTCCACGCGGGCGCTGTAGGCGGTCATCACGTCGCGGGTCAGCGGGCCCATGGAGAAGCCGTCGGCCGAGATGTGGTGCACGACCAGAGCGAGCACGTGTTCGGTGGGACTCACCTCGAACAGGGCCGCGCGGAACGGCACCTGGGCGGTGACGTCGAAGGCGGTGCGTACCAGCTCCGAAAGCCGTTGCGGCAGTTCGTCGGCGGTGGTCTCGATCGGCGCGAGGTCGGGGATGACCTTGCCGGTCGGCACGATCACCTGGTAGCCGGCGCCGGAAACCTCCGGGTAGTAGCTGCGCAGGGATTCGTGGCGGGCGAGCACGTCGGCCACGGCCACCTGCAGCGCCTGACGGTCGAGCAGGCCCGAGAGCCGGACGGCGGCGGGGATGTTGTCCACCGCGGACTCGGGGTCGAAGCGGTTGAGGAACCACATGCGCTGCTGCGCCAGCGACAGCGGCACCCGCTCGGGGCGCTGCTGCGGCACCAGCGGCGCGCGGCGTTCGGCACCGGAGTGCGTCTCGGCCCGCGCGGCCAGCCCGGCGACGGTGGAGGACTCGAACAGTTCGCGCACGCCGATATCGGTGTCCAGCGCGGCCGACAGGCGGGCGGCAACCTGGGTGGCGGTGAGCGAGTTGCCACCGAGCGCGAAGAAGTCGTCGTCCAGGCCGACCCGGTCGAGACCGAGCACACCGGCGAAGGTGGCGGCGACGATCTCCTCGACCGGGGTGGTCGGGGCGCGGAACACCGCGGCCTCGAACACCGGCGCGGGCAGCGCCTTACGGTCGAGCTTGCCGGAGGCGTTGAGCGGGAACTCGTCGAGGACGATGATCACCGCGGGCACCATGTAGGCGGGCAGGTTGTTGCCCAGTTCCTCGCGGGCGTCCTCGATGTCGACGGTGCGGCCGGTCGCGGGGATCACGTAGGCGACCAGCTGGTCACCGGTGTGCTGATCACCGCGGACGACGACCACCGACTGCGCGACCTCGTCGAGGCCCGTCAGCGCGGACTCGATCTCGCCGAGTTCGATACGCAGACCACGCAGCTTCACCTGGAAGTCGGTGCGGCCCAGGTATTCCAGCTCGCCCTGTTCGGTCCAGGCGACGAGGTCACCGGTGCGGTACATCCGCTCGCCGTCCTCGCCGAACGGGTCGGCGACGAAGCGATCGGAGGTCAGATCCGGGCGGGCGACGTAGCCGCGCGCCAGCTGGACACCGGCGAGGTAGAGCTCACCCGCGACACCGACCGGGACGGGGCGCAGGCGCGCGTCGAGGACGTAGACCTGGGTGTTGAAGACCGGGGCGCCGATCGGCACCGTGTCCACGTCGGTGTCCACGACCTCGTGGAAGGTGACGTCGACCGCGGCCTCGGTGGGGCCGTACAGGTTGTGCAGCGCGGCGCCGGTCAGCTCACGCAAACGGTGAGCGGGCTTGGGCGGCAGGGCTTCACCGGAGGCGAACACCATCCGCAGCGACTCGCAGCGCGCGGCCGCGGCGTCGGCGACGAACACGGCGAGCATCGACGGCACGAAGTGGGTGACCGTGACGCCCTCGGCGCGGATGATCTCGGCGAGGTAAGCCGGATCGCGATGACCGTCCGGCTTCGCGACAACCAGCTTCGCACCGATCTGCAAGGGCCAGAAGAACTCCCACACCGACACGTCGAACGTGGCAGGCGTCTTCTGCAGAACGACGTCGGCCTCGGTCAGACCGTAAGCCTCCTGCATCCACACCACACGGTTGACGATCGCACCATGGCTGACCGCCACACCCTTCGGACGACCCGTCGAACCCGACGTGAAGATCACATACGCCGTGTTCTCCGGACGCAGCGGCGCGATGCGCTGGGCATCGGTGACGCGGGTGTCGGCGTAGCCGTCCAGGTCGAGCAGGTCGATGCGGACCTGGGCGGTGTCGATCTCCAGATCGGTGCCCGAGGTGAGCACACACACCGGATCCGCCGTCGCCAGGATGTATTCCGTGCGCTCGGCCGGATGATCGGGGTCCAGCGGCACATAGGCGCCACCGGCCACGCTCACCGCGTACATGCCGATCACCAGGTCGAGCGAGCGGCGCATGCCCAGTGCCACATAGGTTTCCGGGCCCACACCGCGGTCGATCAGCCAGCGCGACAGACGGTAGACGTGCTGGGCGAACTCGGCGTAGGACAGACTCGTGCCCTCGAAGGACAGCGCGGTGGCCTGCGGTGTGCGGGCGAGCTGTCCCTCGAACATCGAGACGAGGGTGGCCCGCTGGTCGACCTCGTGCGCGGTGGCGTTCCACTCGCGCACGACGAGTTCGCGTTCGGCGGCATCGAGCAGTTCGATATCGCCCACGGCGACAGCCGGTTCCGTGGTGATCGCGGTGAGCACCCGGAGCAGGCGCTCGGCGATGCGGTGCACGGTGGCCGCGTCGAACAGCTCGCTCAGATAGCCGGCGCGGATGCGCAGCTGGGTGTCGAGCTGGGCGATCAGCGACAGCGGGTAGTGCGTGGCGTCGGCGGCGTCGAGGCCGGTGACGGCCATCCCGTCGATGTCGGCGGCCTGGGCCTTGATGCCCTCGGCGTCGACCGGGTAGGACTCGAAGACCACCAGCGAGTCGAACAGGCCACCGATTCCGGCCGCCGACTGGATCTCGGCCAGGCCGATGTAGTGGTGGTCGAGCAGGTCGGCTTGCTCGCCCTGGGTGCGGGTGAGCACGTCGCGCACCGATTCGGCGGCGTCGAAGCGCACGCGCACCGGGACAGTGTTGATGAACAGGCCGACCATGGATTCCACGCCGGACAGCTGCGCGGGACGACCCGAGACGGTGGTGCCGAAGAGCACGTCGTCGCGGCCGGTCATCCGGCCGAGCACGATCGACCAGGCCACCTGCAGGACGGTGTTCGGGGTGACGCCGAGATCGGCGGCCAGCGCCACGAGCCGCGCCGTGGTGGGCTCGTCGAGGTCGAACAGGTACTCGTCGGACAGGGCGGCGATCTCGCGGCTCGCGTCGGGGCGGGCCAGCATGGTCGGCTCGGTGACGCCGCGCAGGGCGTGCGACCAGGCCTCGACCGAGACCGAGTGATCCTGGCGGGCGACCCATTCCAGGAAGTGCCGGTAGGAGCGGACGGCGGGCAGCGCGCTCGCGTCGCCGTGCAGGGCGTAGAGGGCGAGCAGGTCGCGCATGACCAGCGGCGTCGACCAGCCGTCCAGCAGGATGTGGTGGTTGGACACCACGAAGCGCCATTCGTGCTCGGCGATCCGGATCAGGGTGAAGCGGATCAGCGGCGGGTTCGCGAGGTCGAAGCGTGCGGTGCGGTCGGCCTCGACGAGGTCGTCGTACTCACCCGATTCCGTGCGGTCGTGTTCGGTCCAGGCCACCCGGGTGGTGTCGAGGACGACCTGCACGGCGTTGCCGTCGTGGTCGGTGACGAACGCGGTGCGCAGGGTTTCGTGGCGGTCGAGCAGCGCCTGGGCGGCGGCGCGCAGACGAGTGGCGTCGACGCGACCGGTGAGCGTGAGGACGGCCTGGGCGGTGTAGACGTCGACCGAGGTGGCGGCGAGGCGGGCGTGGAAGAACAGACCTGCCTGGAGCGCCGCGAGCGGCCACACCTGGGTCAGCTCGGGGTAGCGCTTCTCCCAGGTGTCGATATCGCGCTGGGTAGCACGCACGAGCGCGAAGTCGGACGGCGTGTGACCGCCCGCGTCGGCCGAATTGGCGTGCCGGGCAACGGCTTCCAGCGCGGTGATCCACAGGTCGGCGAATTCGCGGACCTCGGCCTCGGCGAGCAGGGTGTTCGGGTAGCCGATATTGGCGCTGAGCTTGTCGCCGACGACGATCGCGTTGACATCGAGGGGCGCCATCGCCGGCATATCGGCGTCGTAGGCGCCACCCAGGGCCGCCAGCTCGGGTGCCGGGATCCAGCCGAAGCCGCGCAGGGCGTCGGGGACGTCGCTGTCGGCGACACGGCCGAGGTAGTTGAAGCTGATCTGGCCGGGCAGCTGTGTGGGCAGTTCGACGGCGGTCTCGGCGTTCATGTACCGCAACAGGCCGTAGCCGATGCCCTTGTCCGGCACCGCGAGCAGCTGTTCCTTGACCGCCTTGACGGCCTGGCCCAGCGCCGGACCACCGGCGAGCGCGGCGTCGATGTCGATGCCTGCCAGGTCGAGGCGGACCGGGAAGATGGCGGTGAACCAGCCGACGGTGCGCGACAGGTCGGCACCGGGCGCGACCTCTTCCTCGCGACCGTGGCCTTCCAGACGCACCAGCAGCGCGTCGCCGCTCGGGTCGGCGCGGTGGCCGTTGCCGAGCGCGCCGGGACCGGTCCGGGTCGAGCGCCACTTGGCGGCGGCCAGCGCCAGCGCGGTGAGCAGACCGTCGTTGACGCCACCGTGGAACAGCGCGGGGACGGTGGTGAGCAGGGCCTTGGTGACCTCGGCGGACACCTCGACCGGCAGCTTCTCCACGACACCGGAGACGTCGACCGCCGGGTCCATCGGCCGCTCGGTGAGCAGCGGGTCGGGGGTCGCGACGACCTCACGCCAGAAGTCGAGTTCTGCGGCACGGTCGGTGGTGCGCGCCTCGTCCGCGAGGGCGTGCGCCCATGCCCGCATGGAGGTGGCGGGTGCGACGAGTTCAGGCTGCTGTCCGGCGGAGAGCTGACCCCACGCGGACACGAAGTCGGGCACGAGGATGCGCCACGAGACACCGTCGACCACGAGGTGGTGGGCGACGACGATCAGGCGACCTGCCCGACGGGCGTTGGCGGAACCGTCGGCACCACCGGTCGCGGCGGCATCGCTGGTCTGCGTGACCGCCAACCCCTCCGCGGTGGCGTCGGTGCCCGCGGCGGTGAGCCCATCCGCGGTGGCTGATCCTGCGTTCAGCTCCGGTTCCAGCCAGACGAAGCGCACGACGACGCCGTTGGCCGGGTCGAGGCGGTCGAGGCCGGCATCCAGCGCGGTGGCGGCGATTTCGACCAGTTCGGCATCGGAGACGGCGGGGTCGAACGAGGTGTGGTCGATGAGCGCGGTGGCGTCGACAGTGCCGGTGGGAGCGGTGTCGACGACCCAGCGGCCGTCGACCTGGTGCAGGCGCGAGCGCAGCATGTCGTGGCGGTCGATGACCGCGCCGACGGTGGCGGCGATGCCCGCGCGGTCGATGCCGACCGGCAGTTCCAGCGCCATGGTCTGGTTGAACCGGTCGAACGAACCGGGACGCTCGGCCATGAACCGCACGACCGGGGTCAGCGGCATCTCGCCGACGCCACCGCCCGGCAGCTCTGCCAGCGTGATCGCGGAAGCCGCCGCGACATCGGCGGTTTCGGCGACCGAGGCCAGGCCGGCGACGGTGCGCTGCTCGAAGACGTTGCGCGGGGAGAACAGCACGCCGCGAGCCTTGGCCCGGGAGACGAGCTGGATGGAGACGATCGAATCGCCGCCGAGCGCGAAGAACGAATCGTCCACGCCCACGCGTTCCACCCCGAGCACCTCGGCGAAGACCTCGGCGATAGTCTGCTCGATCGGGTTGCGCGCGGCCCGGAAGGTGACCTCGGTGGCGAACACCGGCTCCGGCAAGGCCTTTCGGTCGAGCTTGCCGACCGGGGTGAGCGGCACGTGGTCGATCACCATGATCGACGACGGCACCATGTACGCGGGCAGACGATCCTCGACGTGCGCGGTCAGTGCGGCGACATCGATCGAATGACCCGGCGCGGCAACCACATACGCGACCAGCGAGACGGCGCCCGCGGTGCTCTTGTGGCCGACGGTGGTGGCGAAGTCGACGGTCTCGTGCGAGGCGAGGGCGGAGTCGATCTCTCCCAGTTCGATCCGGAAGCCGCGGATCTTGACCTGGAAGTCGGAACGACCGACGTACTCGACGGTGCGCTCGGCGGTCCAGCGCACCACGTCGCCGGTGCGGTACATCCGCTCGCCCGGAATGAACGGGTCGGCGACGAACCGGTCGGCGGTGAGCCCGGCACGGGCGTGATACCCCCGGGCCAGCTGGATGCCCGACAGGTAGAGCTCACCCGCGACACCCACCGGAACGGGCTGGAGCTGGGCGTCCAGGATCAGCGACCGCATGCCGCGAGTCGGCCCACCGATGGTGACCACCTCGCCCGGCGTCAGCGCGGCGCTGATGTTCGTCATGATCGTGGTCTCGGTGGGGCCGTAACCGTTGTGGAAGGCGCGAGTTGTGCCATCCGCCAAGGGAACTGCCCACTTCGACACCAGATCGGCGGGGACCGCTTCGCCACCGGCGACCAGGACGCGCAGCGAGTCGAGGCCGCTGGGGTCGAAGGTCGCCAGGGCGGCGGGGGTGATGAAGGCGTGGGTGACCCGCTCGGTGCGGATCAGCTCGGACAGCTCGTCGCCGCCGTAGACGCCCGGCGGGACGACGACCAGCGCGCCACCGCGGGCCAGGGCCAGCAGCAGTTCGAGGATCGAGGCGTCGAACGAGGGCGAGGCGAAATGCATTGCGCGCGTGCCGGTATCGAGAGCGTAGCGCTCGGCCTGCTCCTCACCGAAGTTCGCGAGACCGGCGTGGGTGACGACGACGCCCTTGGGCACGCCGGTCGAGCCGGAGGTGTAGATGACGTAGGCGGGCTGTTCGGGGGTGGTCGCCCGCACGAGCTCGTCGTCGGCGATCGGCCCGCCGTCGAAACGAGCGAGGTCGAGCTCGTCGAGTACCAGCCAGCCAGCGGCAGCAGCATCCGCGGCCGAGCTGTCGAGTGTCGCCGTCACGTGCGGCGTGGATTCGATACCGGCGGCATCGCGCGGCGCGATGTCCGGAAGTCCGCCCAGCACAGAGGCGACAGTGATGCCCAGCGGCGAACCGGAGTCGGTGACCATGTGGGCGATGCGGTCGGCGGGGTAAGTCGGGTCGACCGGGACGAAAGCGGCGCCGGTCTTGGCGACGGCCCACGCTGCCAGCACCGAGTCGGCCGAGCGCGGAACGCCGATCGCGACGAGATCCTCGGCGCCGATGCCCTTGGCGATCAGCAAGCGCGCCAAACGGTTCGAGCGTTCGTCGAGCTCGGTGTAGGAAACACTGGTCCCCTGGAACACGACGGCGGTGCCGGTCGGGTTCTGTGCGACGGCGTCGGCCAGGAGGTTGCGCAGGGTACGTGCGGGCACCGGCGGTTCGCCGACCCGGAACACCAGGTCGGACCGTTCTGCCGCGTCGAGCACGTCGATCGCGCCGACCGTGATGTCGGCATCGGCGGCGACGGCCTCGAGGACTCGCTGCCAGCGCACGGCGATGCCGGCGACGGTGTCCTCGTCGAACAGTTCGGTGGCGTAGTTCAGTGCCAGTGCCATCCCGCCGTGGCCGGGTTCGCCCAGCTCGGAGAGGGTGAACTGCAGGTCGAAGCGGGCGACGCTCTCGTCGAGGTCGAGCGCGGAGACGGCCAGGCCGGGCAGTTCGAGGGTGGTGCGGTCCAGGTTCTGGAAGGCCAGCATCACCTGGAACAGCGGGTTGCGCGACTGCGAGCGCTCGGGCGCGAGCAGTTCGACCAGGCGCTCGAAGGGCACGTCGGCGTTGCCGTAGGCGTCGAGGTCGGTCTTGCGGGCCTGCTCGAGCAGGTCGGTGAACGTCTCGGCCGGGCGCACGCCGGTGCGCAGCACCAGGGTGTTGACGAACATGCCGACCAGGTCGTCGAGGGCCTGCTCACCGCGACCCGCGATGGGGGTGCCGATGGCGACGTCGTCGGAGCCGGACAGCCGGGCCAGCAGCACCGCGAGGGCGGTGTGCATGACCATGAACAGCGACGCGCCCTGGCGGCGGGCGATCTCGTCGAGCGCGGCGACGAGTTCGGGCGAGAGCTCGCGGTGCACGGTGGCGCCGCGCAGCGAGGCGATGGCCGGACGCGGGCGGTCGAACGGCAGGGTCAGTTCGTCGGGGACACCGGCGAGCTGGGACTGCCAGTAACCGACCTGGCGCGACATGAGCGAGTCGGCGTCGTCCTCGGTGCCGAGTACGGCGCGCTGCCAGATCGCGAAATCGGCGTACTGGACGGGCAACGGCGCCCAACCGGGGGCAGCGCCCTGGGCCCGGGCGGTGTACGCGCGCATCACATCGCGGGTCAGCGGCGCGATCGAGAAACCGTCGGCGGCGATGTGGTGCACGACCACGACCAAGACGTGTTCGGTGACCCCACCATCGACGTGCTCGGCACCCGCAGCCTGCTCCGCGTCAGCGGTGCGACCCGTGTGGCCTGCGGCGGCGACCCGGAAGAGGCGGGCGCGCATCGGAACCTGTTCGGCCACATCGAAACCGGTGGAGACGAACTCGGTGACGGTCTCGAACAGCTCGTCCTGAGCGATCGCGATCGGGCGCAGGTCCAGCGAAATGCGCTCCGCGGCGACGATCTGCTGGACCGGGGTGCCGCCGTGTTCGGGGTAGCGGGTGCGCAGCGACTCGTGCCTGCGGACCAGGTCGGCCAGCGCCAAAGACAGTGCCTCGGTGTCGAGTTCGCCGGTGAGGCGGATCGCGACGGGCAGGTTGTAGGCGGCCGAGGTGGTGTCGTACTTGTTGAGGAACCACATGCGCTGCTGCGCGAACGACAGCGGAACCAGTTCCCCTTCGGCCCGCTCACGGGCGACCAGCGCCGCGCGGGCGGTGCCGCCGGTGTGCGATTCCACCCGTGCCGCAAGGGCTTCCACGGTGGACGCTTCGAACAGCGCGCGCACCGGGACCGTCGCGCCGAGCGCCGCACCGATGCGGGCGACCACGCGGGTGGCGATGAGCGAGTTGCCACCGAGGTCGAAGAAGTCGTCGTCGACACCGACGCGATCCAAGCCGAGCACATCGGCGAAGACCGCGGCCACGGCTTCCTGCACCGGTGTGACCGGCGCGCGGAAGGCCCGCGCCTGCACCGCGGGAGCGGGCAGCGCGCGGCGGTCCAGCTTGCCGTTGACCGTCAGCGGGATCCACTCGAGGCGCACGAGCGCCGCCGGAACCATGTAGGCGGGCAGCTGTTCGGCCGCACCGCTGCGGATGGTCTCGAGGTCGGGTTCGAGGTCGCCCTCGGCGACCACGTAGGCGACGATCCGCTGGTCACCCGGCTGATCCTCACGCACGATGACCGCGGCCTGGGCGATGCCCGGCTGCGCGAGCACGGCGGCTTCGATCTCACCGAGCTCGATGCGGAAGCCGCGAACCTTCACCTGGTCGTCGGCGCGGCCGAGATATTCGAGTTCGCCGAAGCGGTTCCAACGCGCGAGGTCGCCCGAGCGGTACAGGCGCGAGCCACCCTGGTTCGGGCCCGCGAGGGGATTGGCGACGAAGCGGGTGGCGGTCAGGTCGGGGCGACCGAGGTAGCCGCGCGCCAACTGCGGTCCGGCGACATACATTTCGCCCGCGACACCCACCGGCACCGGCCGCAACCGGTTGTCGAGGACGTACACACCCAGACCCGCGATCGCCCGGCCGACCACCGAACCGGCGGCGGCGGCAATGGTTTTCGCGTCCAGCGCCCGGAACGACACGTGCACCGTGGTCTCGGTGATGCCGTACATGTTGACCAGCGTCGGCGAGCTGTCACCGTGGCGCGCGACCCAATCCGACAGGCGGCGCAGCTCGAGGGCCTCGCCACCGAACACCACATAGCGCAGGGCCAGCGGTTCCAGGCCCGGTCCGGCGTTGCGGTCGGCTTCGGCCAGCTGGTAGAACGCCGACGGTGTCTGGTTGAGGACCGTCACCTGTTCCACGCGCAGCAGTTCCAGGAACTGTTCGGGCGAACGCGAGGTGTAGTAGTCGACGACGATCAGCGAGCCACCGAACAGCAGCGGGCCCCACAGCTCCCACACCGAGAAGTCGAAGGCGTAGGAGTGGAACAGCGTCCACACATCGCGCGGGCCGAAGCCGAAGTCGCGATCGGTGTTGGCGAACAGGCGCACCACATTGCGGTGCGCGACCGCGACGCCCTTGGGACGGCCGGTCGAGCCGGAGGTGTAGATGACGTAGGCGACATTGTCCGGCGAGAGCGGGGCGAGCCGGTCGGCGTCGGTGATCGGGGCGTCGTCGGCGTCTTCGATATTGCCGGTTTCCACGGCGAATCCGTCGAGCACCACCGAGGGCAGGTGCTCGGGCACCCGCACCTGGACGGTGGAATCGAGGACGACGCTGGTGGGGCGCGAGTCCTCGAGCACGTAGGCGATGCGCTCGGCCGGGTACGTCGGATCGACCGGCACGTAGCCCGCACCGGTCTTCACGACGGCGAGCAGCGCGACCACGAGATCGAGCGAACGCGGCAGGATCACCGCGACCAGCGATTCCGGGCCTGCGCCGTCGTCGATCAACCTGCGCGCCAGCACATTCGCACGGCGATCGAGCTCGGCGTAGGTCAGCGACTCGACGCCGAACTTGGCGGCGATCCGGTCGGGGTAGGCGGCGGCCGCGGCGTCGAACAGGTCGACCAGGGTCGTGTGCTTGTTGCCGAACAGGCCACGCCGGTAGCCGGCGGGGGTGCTGGCGTCGTGGATGACCGGCAGACCGATGGCGTCGGGACCGGAGGACACCCAGCGCTGCGCGACATCACGCTGTTCGGCCTCGCCGAGCAGGTCGATGTCGCCGACGATCACGTCGGGGTTCTCGGCGACGCTGCGCAGGATGCGGACCAGGCGGTCGCCGAAGGCGGCGACGGTTTCGGCGTCGAACAGATCGGTGGCGTAGTTCCACGACAGCGCGAGCGAGCCGTCGGCGGCTTCGCCCACGGTGAGCTGCACGTCGAATTTGGCCGTGCCCGGATCGAAGTCGACGACCTCGAGATCGAGGCCGGGCAGTGCGATGGTGCCCGCGTCGGCGGCGGTGGCCGCCTCGAAGGTGAGCGCCACCTGGAACAGCGGGTGATGCGCCTGTGAACGGGTGGGGCTGAGCACGTCGACGAGGCGCTCGAACGGCACATCGGCGTTGGCGAAGGCGGACAGGTCGACCTTGCGGATCTGATCCAGGAGGTCGCCGAAGCTCGCGCTCGAGTCGACCTCGCTGCGCAGCACCAGGGTGTTGACGAACATGCCGACCAGGTCGTCGAGCGTGCGCTCGCCGCGACCGGCGATGGGGGTGCCGATGGCGATGTCGGTGCTGTTGGACAGGCGCGCGGCCCAGGTGGCCAGTGCCGCGTGCATCACCATGAACAGGGTGACGCCGCGGGCGCGGGCGATCTCGGTCAGCGCGTGGTGCAGGTGCGCGTCGACCGAGAAGCGGTGCAGGTCACCGGCGTTGGTGGCGACCTCGGGGCGCGGCCGATCGGCGGGCAGCTCGAGCTGATCGGGCAGATCGCGCAGCTGCTCGGTCCAGTAGGCGAGCTGGCTCGCGGCGACCGATTCGGGATCGGACTCCGCACCCAGGATCTCACGCTGCCACAGGGTGTAGTCGGCGTACTGGACTTCCAGCGGCGTCCAGGCGGGGTTCTCACCGCGGGTGCGCTCGGTGTAGGCGATCACGACATCGCGCAGCAGCGGACGCAGCGAGAAACCGTCACCGCTGATGTGGTGCATGACCAGTACGGCCACGTGGTTCCAGTCGTCGACGCGCAGCAGGCTCGCGCGGAACGGGACTTCGCGGGTCACGTCGAAATGCACGCTCGCCAGTTCGATCACCCTGGCCACCACGTCGCTCGCGGCGACCGGCTGGGCTGTCAGCGCGAAACGGACCTCGTCGGCGGGCCGGATCTGCTGGTAGCCCGCGCCTTCCTCGACCGCACCCGAGGCCACATCGGCTGCCGGGTAGAAGGTGCGCAGGGACTCGTGCCGGGCGACCACGTCGGCGATGGCCGCCTCGAGCGCGGCGACATCGAGGTCACCGGTGAGGCGGATCGCGACGGGGATGTTGTTGACGGCGGTGCGGTTGTCGAAGCGGTTGAGGAACCACATCCGCTGCTGCGCCTGCGACAGCGGCACCAGCTCGGGCCGCGGGCGGGGAGCCAACGGGATGCGGCCACCACGACCGGTGTGCGTTTCGACCCGAGCAGCCAGCGCGGCCACCGTCGACGCCTCGAACAGCGCGCGCAGCGGCACCTGGGTATCGAGCGCCTCCGACAGCCGGGCCGCGACCCTGGTGGCGACCAGCGAGTTGCCGCCGAGTTCGAAGAAGTCGTCGTCGAGGCCGACCTGACCGGCGCCGAGCACCTCGGCGAAGGTGGCGGCGACGATCTGCTGCACCGGGGTGACCGGCGCCTGGAAGGTGCGCGCGGCGAACACCGGCGACGGCAGCGCCTTGCGATCGAGCTTGCCGGAAGCATTGAGCGGGAACGCGTTCAGCACCACGTACGCGGCGGGCACCATGTAGACGGGCAGCTCCGCGCCGAGTGCGTCCTTCACCGCGTCGGTGTCCACTGTGGCGCCGGTCTGCGGGACGACGTAGGCGACCAGCTGATCGCCGGTGTGCTCGTCGGCACGGACCACGACCACCGACTGGGCGATTTCCGGCAGCACCGTGAGCGCCGCCTCGATCTCGCCGAGTTCGATGCGCAGACCACGCAGCTTCACCTGGAAGTCGGTGCGGCCCAGGTACTCCAGCTCGCCGGCCGGCGTCCAGGTGACGAGGTCACCGGTGCGGTACATGCGCTCGCCGGGCGCGAACGGGTCGGCGACGAAACGATCCATCGTCAGGTCGGCACGACCCACATACCCGTGGGCCAGCTGCACGCCCGCGAGGTAGAGCTCACCCGCGACACCCACCGGAACCGGCCGCAGCCGCGAATCCAGCACGTACAGACGGGTGTTGAACACCGGGGCGCCGATCGGCACCGTTTCGATGTCGGCATCGGTGACCTCGTGATAGGTCACGTCGACCGCGGCCTCGGTGGGGCCGTAGAGGTTGTGCAGCGCGGCGCCGGTCAATTCGCGCAGACGCTGCGCGGTCGGCGCGGGCAGACCCTCGCCGGAGGCGAACACATTGCGCAGCGAAACACACTCGGCGGCCAGCGGTTCGGTGACGAACACGGCCATCATCGACGGTACGAAGTGCACCGTGGTGACCTGTTCGGCCACGATCAGCCGGGCCAGGTAGGCCGGGTCGCGATGCCCGTCCGGCTTGGCGACCACCAGGCGCGCGCCGACCTGCAAGGGCCAGAAGAACTCCCACACCGACACGTCGAAGGTGGCGGGGGTCTTCTGCAGCACCACGTCGTCGGCGGCGAGGCCGTAGGCGGCGTGCATCCACACCAGGCGGTTGACGATCGCCGCGTGGCTGACCGCGACGCCCTTGGGGCGACCGGTCGAGCCGGAGGTGAAGATGACGTAGGCGGTGTTGCCCGAGCGCAGCGGGCGGTGCCGGTCGGCGTCGGTGACCGGCTCGGTGGAGTGGCCGGACAGATCGAGCTGGTCGATGCGGACCTCGCGACCGGCGGCCGCGGGCAGGCTCTCACCGGAGGTGAGCACGCAGACCGGTTGCGCGGTCTCGAGGATGTGCTCGATGCGCTCGGCCGGGTGATCGGGGTCCAGCGGTACGTACGCGCCACCGGCGGCGGACACGGCGTACATGCCGACCAGCAGATCGATCGAGCGCCGCATACCGAGTGCCACATACGATTCCGGGCCGACGCCGGCGTCCTTGAGCCAGCGCGCCAGCTGACGCACGCGGCCCGCGAACTCGGCATAGGACAGACTCGTCCCCTCGAACGTGAGCGCGACCGCGTCGGGGGTCCGGGCGACCTGAGCCTCGAACAGCGCGTGCAGCGTGGCCGGTTCGTCGTCGCTCGGCGTGCTCAGCGCGGCGTCGACGGCGAATTCGGTGTCGTTCCAGCGATCGAGCACCAGGGTGCGCTCGGCGGAGTCGAGAAGTTCGATGTCACCGACGGGAGCCGAGGGGTCGACCACGACGGCGGTGAGCACGCGCAGCAGGCGGGCGCCGAAGGTCGCGGCGAAGCCCGCGTCGAACAGGTCTGTCGCGTAGACGAGTTCGGCATCCATGTGGCTGTCGTCGTCTGCGGGGACCTCGCTGAGCGCGAGCTGCAGATCGAACTTCGCCATGTGCTGGTCGATGCCCAGCTCGGAGACCGTGAGGCCGGGCAGTTCCAGGGTGGTACGACCCAGGTTCTGGAACGAGAGCATCACCTGGAACAGCGGGTGGCGCGACTGCGAGCGCGCCGGGTTGAGCACCTCGACCAGGCGCTCGAACGGCACGTCGGCGTGCGCGAAGGCCGCCAGATCGTGCTCGCGGACCTGACCGAGCAACTCCGCGAAAGTGGCGCCCGGATCGACCTGCGCGCGCAACACCAGGGTGTTGACGAACATGCCGACCAGATCGTCGAGTGCCTGCTGACCACGGCCCGCGACCGGGGTGCCGATGGCGATGTCGGGGGTGCCCGACAGCCGCGACAGCAGGACGGCGAAAGCGCTGTGCACCACCATGAACAGGGTGGTGCTGTGCTCGTGGGCGACCCGGTTCAATGCCTCGACGAGCTCGCCCGGCACTTCGAAGCGGTGCGTGCCCGCCTGGTAGCTGGCCTGCGCGGGCCGCGACTTGTGGCCCAGACGCAGTTCGTCGGGCAGATCGGCGAGCGCGCCGCGCCAGTGCTCGAGCTGCTCGGAGATCAGCGAGGTGGGATCGGTTTCGTCGCCGAGGATCTCGCGCTGCCACAGCGCGTAGTCGACGTACTGGATGTTCAGGGGCGGCCAGCCGGGTTCGGTGTTCGCGGTGCGGGCCACGTAGGCGGTCATCAGGTCGCGCACCAGCGGGCGCAGCGAGAAACCGTCGGCGGCGATGTGGTGGACCACCATCACCAGCACGTGTTCGCGCTCGCTGAGCTCGTAGACCCGAAGGCGCACCGGCGCGTTCGCGGTGACGTCGAAACCGCGACGGGCGAACTCGTAGAGCGAGATCGCCATGTCGGTCTCGTCGGCCTCGATCAGCTCGACGTCCGGAATCGAGCCCGCGGCGGCGAGCACCTTCTGGTAGGCGGTGCCGTCGGCCATGGCGGCGCGCCCCGACTCGGGGGCGACGTACACCGGGTAGACCGTGCGCAGGGTTTCGTGGCGGGCGACCACGTCGGCGACCGCGCCGCGCAGCGCGGGCAGGTCGAGCAGCCCCTGCAGGCGGACCGCGACCGGGATGTTGTAGGTGCCGGTGTCGGCGACGTCGAACCGGTTCAGGAACCACATGCGCTGCTGCGCGAGCGACAGCGGCGGATAATCGGGACGCTGACGGGCCGTGAGCTCGGCGCGCAGACCGGTGCCCGCGTGCGATTCCACGCGGGCGGCCAACGCGCCGACGGTGGGCGCCTCGAACAGGGTGCGCACGCCGACCTCGGTGTCGAGCGCCGTGCTCAGGCGCGCCGCGACCTGGGTGGCCACGAGCGAGTTGCCGCCGAGGGCGAAGAAGTCGTCGTCCACGCCCACGCGTTCGGCGCCGAGCAGGTCGGCGAAGATCTCGGCGACGATCTCCTCGATCGGGGTCGAGGGCGCACGGAACACCTTCGCCTCGAAAACGGGCGCCGGCAACGCTTTACGGTCGAGCTTGCCGGACGCGTTGAGCGGGAAGGCATCCAGCACGACCAGGGCCGACGGCACCATGTAGGCGGGCAGTTCGGTGGTGATGCCCGCCTTCACCGCGGCCACGTCGAGGGCCGAGTCCACCTCTGGCACCAGGTAACCGACGAGCTGGTCACCGGCGTGCGCGTCGGAGCGCACAACGACGACCGACTGCGCGACACCCGGCTGCGCCAGCAGGGTCGCCTCGATCTCACCGAGTTCGATGCGCAGACCGCGCAGCTTCACCTGGAAGTCGGTGCGGCCCAGGTAGTTCAGTTCGCCGTAGGTGAGACCGTTCTCGCCCGACACCGCGGTCCAGGTGACGAGGTCACCGGTGCGGTACATGCGCGAGCCCGCCGCGCCGTACGGATTGGCGACGAAGCGGTCGGCGGTCAGGTCGGCCCGGTTGAGATAGCCGACAGCCAGCTGATCGCCCGCCAGATAGAGCTCTCCCGCAACGCCGGGCGCCACGGGGTGCAGGCGCGAATCCAGCACGAACACCCGGGTGTTCCACACCGGGCGCCCGATCGGCACCGACTCCACATCGGCGTCGACGACCTCGTGATAGGTGACGTCGACCGCGGCCTCGGTGGGACCGTACAGGTTGTGCAGACGGGCGCCGGTGAGCTCGCGCAGGCGCTGCGCGGTGGGCGCGGGCAGCGCCTCGCCGGAGGCGAACACCTGTCGCAGGCGCACCGCGTCACCGTTGCCGTTGCTGCCGAGGGTCGAGACGAACACCGACAGCATCGAGGGCACGAAGTGCGCGGTGGTGATGTCGCGTTCGGCGATGATCTGGGCCAGGTACACCGGATCGCGGTGGCCGTCGGGCTTGGCGACGACCAGGCGGGCACCGGTCTGCAAGGGCCAGAAGAACTCCCACACCGACACGTCGAAGGTGGCCGGGGTCTTCTGCAGGACAGCGTCGGCGGCGTCGATCGGGTACTCGTGCTGCATCCACAGCAGGCGGTTGACGATCGCCGCGTGATCCACCGCGACGCCCTTGGGGCGGCCGGTCGAGCCGGACGTAAAGATCACGTAGGCGGTATTGGTGGCCCGAATCGGTTGCACGCGTTCGGCATCGGTGATCGGCGCACCGCTGAAGTCGGCGGGCGAGAAGATGTTCTCGACCGCGTGCACGGTGACGCCGTCGGACTCGAACGCGTCGCGGCGGCTGGTGAGCACCAATCGCGGCTGCGCGGTCTCGATGATGTGGCCGATGCGGTCGGCGGGCTGATCCGGGTCGAGCGGCACGTAGGCGGCGCCGGTCTGCAGCACCGCGTACATGGCGACGACCAACTCCGTGGAACGCCGGATCGCCAGTGCCACATTGTCACCGGGGCCCACGCCGTCGGCGATCAAGCGGCGCGCGATGCGGTTGGCCCGCTCCTGCAGCTCGCGGTAGGACAGCTCTTGCTGCTCGAAGACCAGGGCGACGGCGTCCGGGGTGCGCTCCACCTGTGCGTCGAACAGCGACATCAGCGTCGCGTGTGGGACGGCGTGCGCGGTGTCGTTCCAGTCGACGAGGACCTGTGCGTGCTCCTCGGGCGCGAGCAGATCGATGTCGCCGACGAACACCTCGGGATCGGCGACCACCGCGGCGAAGATGTTGTCGAGCCTGCGGGCGAACGCGGCGACCGTCGATTCGTCGAAAAGATCGAGCGCGTACGAGAATTCGGCCGCCATACCGCCGACGCCACCGTCGGTGTCCTGGACCTCGGTGAGCGTGAGCTGCAGGTCGAACTTGGCCAGCTGCGGGTCGTAATCGATTCCGCTCACCGCGAGACCGGGCAGCTGCAGCGAGGCCTGCTTGTTGTTCTGGAACGACAGCATCACCTGGAACAGCGGGTGGCGCGACTGCGAACGGGCCGGGTTGAGCACCTCGACCAGGCGCTCGAACGGCACGTCGGCGTGGGCGAAGGCCTGCAGATCGGTCTCGCGGGCCTGGGCGAGCAACGTGGCGAACGGGGTGGCGCCGTCGACCTGCGAGCGCAGCACCAGGGTGTTGACGAACATGCCGACCAGGTCGTCGAGCGCCTGATCGCCACGGCCCGCCACCGGGGTACCGATCGCGATATCGCTGGAGCCGCTGGCACGGGCCAGCAGCACCGCGAGGGCGCTGTGCATGACCATGAACAGCGAGGCGTTGTAGCGGCGACCCAATTCGACCAGGGCACGCTGGGTTTCGCTCGCGATGACGAAGCTGTAGGTGCCGCCACGGTAGGACGCGGCAGGCGGGCGCGGGTGATCGGCCGGGAGGACCAGCTCGTCGGGTAGGTCCGCGAGTTCCTTTGCCCAGTAAGCGATCTCGGAGGAGATCAACGACTGCGGATCGTCCTCGGAGCCGAGGACCTCACGCTGCCAGAGCGAGTAGTCGGCGTACTGGACCGGCAGTTCGGCCCAGGTCGGCGCCTCCCACGAGGTGCGGGCCGCGTACGCCATGATCACATCGCGCGAGAGCGGCGCCATCGACCAGCCGTCGGCGGAGATGTGGTGCACCACCATGCCGAGCACGTACTCGGACTCCGACACCTCGAAAAGCCGTGCGTGCAGCGGCACTTCGCTGGTCACGTCGAACGCCATCGACGCCAGATCGATCAGGTGATCGATGAGGTTGTCCTCGGTCACCCGGTACGGGGTGAGGTCGGGAACGATCTGCGCGGCGTCCAGGATCACCTGCACGGGGCCGGTGCCGGAGTCGGGGAACACGGTGCGCAGCGACTCGTGGCGGTCGATCACGTCGATGACCGCGACCTGTAGGGCGGCCACGTCCAGGTCACCGGACAGCCGGATCGCGACCGGGATGTTGTTGACCGCCGACGCGGTGTCGAAGCGGTTGAGGAACCACATGCGTTGCTGCGCCAGCGACAGCGGCACCCGGTCGGGGCGTTCGCGGGCGACCAGCGCCTTGCGCGCGCCGTCGCCGGCCTGGGATTCCACCCGGGCGGCCAGCGCCGCCACCGTGGGGGCCTCGAACAGCATGCGGACCGGGACACGGGTGTCCAGGGCGATGCCGATGCGGGACGCGACCTGGGTGGCGATCAGCGAGTTGCCGCCCAGTTCGAAGAAGTCGTCCTCGACACCGACCCGGCCCAGTTCGAGCACGTCGGCGAAGATCTGCGCGACGATCTGCTCGATCGGGGTGGTGGGCGCGCGGAACTCGCGCACCTCGAACACCGGCGCGGGCAACGCGCGACGATCGAGCTTGCCGTTGACGGTCAGCGGGACCGCGGCGAGCACCATGATCGACGAGGGCACCATGTACGCGGGCAGACGCTGTGCGACATGGTCGGTCAGTTCGGCGATATCGATCGAACTGCCCGGCACCGCCACGACATAGGACACCAGCGAGGTGCTGCCGCCCTTGTTCTTGTGACCGATGCTGACCGCGAAGTCGACTGTCTCGTGCGAGGCGAGCGCGGAGTCGATCTCGCCCAGTTCGATACGGAAACCGCGGACCTTCACCTGGAAGTCGGAGCGGCCGACGTACTCCACGTTGCGGTCGGCGGTCCAGCGCACCACGTCACCGGTGCGGTACATCCGCGCACCGGGAGCGTAGGGGTTGGCGACGAAACGGTCGGCGGTGAGCGAGGCGCGCGCGTGGTACCCACGCGCCATGCCGACGCCGCCGATGTAGAGCTCACCCGCGACACCGACCGGCACGGGGCGGAGGCGGTCGTCGAGGATCAGGGTGTGGACGCCGCGGATGGGGCCGCCGATGACGACCCGCTCCCCCGGGATCAGCCCTTCGCTGAGGTTGGACGCGATGGTGGTCTCGGTGGGTCCGTAGACATTGCCCAGCATGCGGCGCGAACCGTCGGGCAGGCGCACGGCCCACTTGGCGACCAGTTCCGGCGGGACCGCTTCACCACCCGCGGCGAGCACCCGCAGGTGATCGAGGCCACGGGCGTCGAAGGTGGCCAGCGCGGCCGGGGTCACGAACGCGTGGGTGACCTGTTCGGTGATGAGGATGTCGCGCAGTTCCTCACCGCCGTACACACCCGGCGGGACGACGACGAGCGTGCCGCCGCGACCGATGGCGAGCAGCATTTCCAGCACCGAGGCGTCGAACGACGGTGAGGCGAAATGCAGTGCGCGCGTGGTGGAGTCGAGCGAGTAGAGGTCGATCTGCTCGGCGCAGAAGTTGGCGACGGAGGCGTGGGTGACCACGACGCCCTTGGGCACACCGGTGGAACCGGAGGTGTAGATCAGGTACGCGGGCTGCGCGGGATCGGTCTGGCGCACCAGTTCCCGCGGCGCGAGGGGGGCATCGGAGATACCGGTGAGGTCGATGTCGTCGACCACCACCCAGCCCACCGAATCAGGGAGTTCATCGGCTTCACCGGTGACCGTGATGCCGACGGACACACCGGCATCGGTGATCATGTGGGCGATGCGATCGGCCGGGTAGTTCGGGTCGACGGGCACGAACGCGGCACCGGTCTTGGTGACCGCCCACACGGCGAGCACCGATTCCAGCGAACGCGGCACGGCGACGGCGACGAAATCCTCGGCGCCGAGACCCTGCTGGATCAGCAAGCGCGCCAACTGGTTCGAGCGACGATCGAGTTCGCCGTAGGAGACAGCGGTCCCCTCGAACACCACGGCGGTCGCCTCGGTGTCGCGGGCGGCCTGGGCGATCAGCTGCGGCAGCGTGCGCGCCACCGCGGCGGGGGCGCCGAAGCGGGTGACCAGGTCGGCGCGTTCGGCGTCGTCGAGTACGTCGATCGCGCCGACGGTGACGGCCGGGTCGGCCAGGATCGCGTCGAGCACGCGACGCCAGCGCAGCAGCAGTTCTTCGACGGTCGACTGATCGAACAGGTCGATGGCGTAGGTGAGCACGCCGGTCATGCCCGACAGCGAGCCGGTACCGGTGTGTTCCTCGGTGAGGGTCCACTGCAGGTCGAACTTGGCCATGTCGACCTCGACCTCGTCGGCCGTGACCGTGAGACCGGGCAGCTCCAGGGTGCCGTGCGACATCTCCTGGAACGACAGCACCACCTGGAACAGCGGATGGCGGGCCTGCGAGCGCGACGGGTTGAGCACGTCGACGAGCCGCTCGAACGGCACATCCGCGTTGGCGAACGCGCTCAGGTCGGTTTCGCGGGTGCGGGTGAGGAATTCGGTGAACGGCTGGGTGGGATCGACGTCGGAACGCAACACCAGGGTGTTGACGAACATGCCGATCAGGTCATCGAGGGCCTGCTCACCACGACCGGCGATGGGGGTACCGACGGCGATGTCGGTGGTGCCCGACAGGCGCGCGAGCAGCACCGCGAGGGAGGCGTGCACCACCATGAACAGGGTGACGCCGTTGGCACGGGCCACGGCGGCGAGCTGTTCGTGGGTCTCGGCGTCGATCTCGAAACCGACGCGCGCGCCACGGAAGCTCTGCTGCTGCGGGCGCGGGCGGTCGCTGGGCAGGTCGAGCTGGTCGGGCAGGCCCTCGAGGGCGCTCTTCCAGTAGTCGAGCTGACGCGCGGCCATCGAAGCCGGGTCGGATTCGGCGCCGAGCAGTTCGTGCTGCCACAGGGTGTAGTCGCGGTACTGGACCGGCAGCGGCAGCCAGGCCGGAGCCTGGCCCGCGGCGCGAGCCAGGTAGGCGGTGGCGACATCGCGGGCCAGCGGGCCGAAAGAGAAACCGTCGGCCGCGATGTGGTGCACGACGAAGGCGACCGCGTATTCCGGGGTGCCCGCACCGTGACCGTTGGACTCGGCGGTTCCACCGGCCACCTTGAAGATCTGCACGCGGATCGGCAGTTCCAGGGTGACATCGAAGCCGGTGGAGGCGAAGTCGATCAGCTCGTCGCGCAGCCGCGACTGGTCGATCGGGGTCACCGCGATGCCGAGGTCGAACTCGTCGGCGCCGAGTACGTGCTGAAAACCGCCGTCGGCGTCGGGGAAGATCGTGCGCAGCGATTCCTGGCGCACCACAACATCATTGAGCGCGGCGATCAGGGCGTCGACGTCGACGCTGCCCTTCATCTGCACCACGAACGGCAGGTTGTAGGTGGGTGCGGTGGGGTCGAACTGGTTGATGAACCACATCCGCTGCTGGGCCAGCGACAGCGGCACCTGCTCGGGACGCGGCTGCGCGACCAGCGGCGGACGTGCGGCGGAAACATCGGCGGGGGTGACGGATTCGGCCCGCGCGGCGAGTCCGGCCACGGTCGGGGTCTCGAACAGCGCGCGCACACCCAGCTGGATACCGAAGGCGGCGCCGATGCGGGCGACGACCTGCGTGGCGACCAGGGAGTTGCCGCCCAGTTCGAAGAAGTTGTCGTCGGCGCCGACGCGTTCCTGGCTCAGCACATCGCCGAAGATGCCGGCCACGATCTGCTCGGCCGGGGTGCGCGGTGCGCGGAAATCGCCTGCGGCAGCGGTGAAGACGGGTTCGGGCAGCGCCTTGCGATCCAGCTTGCCCGAGGTGTTGAGCGGGAACGCGTCGAGCACCATGATCGACGCGGGCACCATGTAGGCGGGCAGCTTCTCGGACACGAAACGAGTCAGCGTCGCCGGGTCGGCGGACTGGCCCGGCGCGGGCACGATGTAGGCCACGAGCTGCTGGCCGGTCGCGGTGTCGACCACGAGCACCGCCGCCTGGCTCACGGTCGGGTGCGCGAGCAGGTCGGTCTCGATCTCGCCGAGCTCGATGCGCTGACCGCGGAACTTCACCTGGAAGTCGGTGCGGCCGATGTACTCCAGCACGCCCTCGGCGTTCCAGCGCACGAGGTCGCCGGTGCGGTACATGCGCTCGCCGGGGGCGCCGACGGGGTTGGCGACGAAGCGATCCGAGGTCAGGTCGGGGCGGCCGCGGTAGCAGCGGGCCAGCTGTCGACCGGCCAGATACAGCTCACCCGGGGCCCCGATCGCGGCCGGGCGCAGCCGTGAATCCAGTACGTAGACTTCGACATTCCACTCGGGGATACCGATCGGCACCTGCGTGGTGTCGGCTTCGGTGGCCTCCCAGTAGGTGACCGAGACCGCGGCCTCCGTGGGTCCGTACAGGTTGTGCAGGCCGGCGTCGGAGATCGCGCGCAGACCCGCGGCGGTCTCCGGGGGCAGCGCCTCACCGATGACGAAAACCGCACGCAGCGAGGCGCATTGAACCTGCGTGGCATGCGAGACGAAGACGGTGAGCATCGACGGGACGAAGTCGGTCACGGTCACGCCGTGACGTTCGATCATGTCCGCGACGTAGAGCGGGTCGCGGTGGCCGTCGGGGCTGGCGATGACCAGTTTCGCGCCGACCATCAGCGGCAGGAAGTAGCCCCACAGCGACACGTCGAAGGTGGTGGCGGTCTTCTGTAAGTAGACGTCGTCGGCGGTCAACCGGTATTCGTCGAGCATCCACAGCTCTTGGTTGACGATCGCGTGGTGGGTGACCGCGACGCCCTTGGGGCGACCGGTCGAACCCGAGGTGTAGATGACGTAGGCGGTGTTGTCCGGGCGCAGCGGGGACAGGCGGTCGGCGTCGGTGAGAGCTGTGGCGTCGAAACCGGTCGTGTCGAGTCGATCGATCTCGACACGGGCGACGGTGCCGGGCAGGTCGAGGTCATCGCCGGTGGTGGTCAGGACGCAGACCGGTGCCGCGGACTCGAGGATGTAGGCGGTGCGGTCGGCCGGATGATCCGGGTCGATCGGCACGTACGCGCCACCGGCCCGCAGCACGGCGTGCATGCCGATGACGAGGTCGAGCGAGCGGCGCATGCCGAGCGCCACGAGCGATTCCGGGCCGACGCCGTCGGCGATCAGGAAGCGGGCCAGCCGGTTCACCTTCGCGCCGAATTCGGCGTAGGTGAGGGTTTCGCCCTCGAAGTCCAGGGCGATGTTGTCCGGGGTCAGCGGGATCTGCGCGTCGAGCAGCGCGGGCAGGGTGGTCGCGGGAACCTCGTGTGCCGCGTCGTTCCACTCGGTGAGCGAGCGTTCCAGCTCGGCCGTGCCGGTGACCGGCAGGTTCCACACCGGGAGCTCGGCGTCGGCGGCCAGGAACCGGTCGAAGAACTCCAGGAACCGGCCGTGATGGGTCTGCGCGTCGGCGGCCGAGTACAGGTTCGGGTTGGTCTCGAAGTCGATGTGGGAGCGAGTGCCACCGTGCGACTGATAGAAGTTGACGCCCAGGTCTTCGATGCTGCCCGTGGACAGCACGTTGAGCGTGCCCTCCATGTCACCGAAGCTCAAGTGGTTGTCGAACAGCATGATGTTGACCCACGGGCCGAAGAACTCCGTGGAGACCATGCCCTCGCCCGCCGAATCACGGCGGATGTCCTCGTGCCGGTAGCGCTGGTGGCGCAGGGCGCCGGAGACCTCGGTGGTCACCGAACGCAGCAACTGCGCGACCGTGGTGTCGTGGCCCACGCGCAGGCGCAACGGGACGATGTTCGAGGTCACACCGCCCGAGCGGCGCATCACCGCGGTGGTCCGAGCGGTGACCGGGAGGCTGAGGATGACGTCGGAGGTGCCGGTGATCTGGGCCAGGTACGCCGCGAAACCGGCGATCAGCAGCGGTGCGGCGGTGCTGTCGTGCCGGGCGATCGCCGCGGTGAGCAGCTCGTCCTGGGCGGTGCTCAGCGCCGCGCTGGTGACGTCGTTGACCGGCGAGGGCGGGGCCGAGCGGCCGGTGAGGCTGCTGCCTTCCTCCAGGCCCGCTACCCGCTGGGCCCAATGCTCTTTGTCGGACTGGAAGCGGGTGCTGTCGCGGTAGACGAGCTCGGACTCGTAGAGCGCACGCAGATCGGTGGCTTTGTTCGGCGGGGCCGGGGTGCCGGTGACCTCGGCGGTATAGAGCTGTGCCGTGCGGTTGACGAAGTTGTTGGCGCCGAAACCGTCGAGCACGATGTGGTGGACGCGGGCATACCAGTACCAGCGGTCATCGCTGAGCTGCAGCGCGGCGGCCTGGACGAGGCGGTCGTTGACGATGTCGAGCGGGCGGCTGTACTCGGCCCGCATCCACGCGGCGGCGGCCGCTTCGGGGTCGTCCTCGCCACGCAGATCGACATAGATCAGCGTCGCGTCCTGAGTGGGGTCGATGGTCTGCATCGGCTCACCGTCGATCTCGACGATGCGCAGCCAGCCCGATTCGAGGTCGGTGGCCGCGTCGGCGCTCGCGCGCTCGAGCACGGCGACATCGAGGCGTCCACGCAGGTCGACGTACTGGGCGATGTTGATCGGCACCTGTGGGTCGACGTGCTGCGCGTACCAGATACCCAGCTGTGCGGGCGAAAGCGGGAAGTACTCCGAGGAGCCTCCACGTCCGTCACCAGTTTCGCCGTTTCCGCCGAAATCCAGCCGGTCCAACCCAAACCTCGCTTCCGGAACACCCGGTCAGGCGCTCCCCGACGACACCGGAACGCGAGCGCCCACCTGAATAAGCGTGGCGCCCGCGTCTCGGGTTCAGTTCTCGAATCAATCAGGCAAAAATGTCCATTGGCACTATCTGTCACCCAGGCTGGTCTCGTTACACGGCCGAGACCATGCACCTGACCGTCCGGCCGCCAGCGCCGGTCTACTCGTCGCAAACCATCGCACCAATCTACCGGTGCGCTCGCCCCGCAACCAACCACCTCCATAGCCGCCGAGCATCGGCCCAGGTAAAGCCTGCGACCCACGTTTGCTGACGCTTGTCTGCGTTCTCACATCCCCGCTGGATGACCTGTGCACCGCGGCAACTGAGTGATGGATCACACCGATTGGTCTGCTGTGCTGGAGTGGGTGTTACCGGGCCCTGGCCGGGTCGTAGAGGTGCGACTGGGCGCAGTCGATAGACGTGGCCAGCGCGCGGCCGACCAGGATCACCGCGGCTTGACGCAGCCCGGCCGCCTCCACCTGATCGGCGATGTCGGACAGGGTGCCGCGCAGGACGAGCTGTTCGGGTTGGCTGGCGCGATAGACGACGGCGACGGGGCAGTCGGCGCCGTACTCGGCGACCAGCTCCTTCGCCAGCACTCTGATCCGGGTGATCGCGAGATGCAGGACGAGCGTGGCACCGGTGGCGGCGAAGTTCGCCAGCGCCTCGCCGTGCGGCATCGCGGTGGAGCGCGCCTGGGTCCGGGTGAGGACTACCGACTGGACGACCTCGGGGACGGTCAGTTCGGTGCCGAGGGCCGCCGCCGCGGCCGCGTAGGCGGGAACGCCGGGGGTGATGTCCCACGCCACCTTGCGGGCGTCGAGCCTGCGGGTCTGCTCGGTGAGGGCCGAATAGAGCGAGGGATCACCCGAACACAGCCGGGCCACGTCCTTGCCCGCCTCGGTGGCGCGCACGAGGTGGTCGATGATCTGGTCCAGGTTCAGGTGCTGGGTGTCGATCAGTTCGGCGCCGGGCGCGCAGTGGGCGAGGACCTCGGGGTCGAGGTAGGTGCCCGCGTAGAGGCAGACGGGGCTGTCGCGCAGCAGGTTGACCGCTCGCACCGTGAGCAGGTCGGCGGCGCCGGGGCCTGCCCCGATGAAGTGCACAGTCATAGTCGGGAGTCTAGGAGTGCCCCCGGCGCGGGGAGACAAGTAGGTTCTGTGTCGGACGGCAGGTGTCGGCGACGAGGAGACGGGGGTCCGCGATGCGGGTTTCGAGTAGGTCCGGTGGGGTGCGCGGCGCAGGCGCTTGCGCGGTCGTGGTCGTGGCCGCCACGCTGGCGACCGGGTGCTCGGGTGAGAAGGTCGCCGGTCAGGCGACCGCCACCGCGGACAGCTTCGCCCCGTCCTCGGACAACCGCGACCCCTCGCTACAGATTCGCGGCGTCGTCGTCACCGAGATCGCGCCCGGGCAGCAGCACGTGCGGCCGAACCAGCGAGTCGCCTACCCGTCGATCCCCCCGGTGGGCGGACCGCACGACGCCCAGTGGGCGGCCTGCACCGGCGTCGTCTATTCGAAGGCCCTGCGCACCGAGAACGCGGTCCACTCGCTCGAACACGGCGCGGTGTGGATCGCCTACGACCCCGCGAAGGTGAGCGCGCAGGATCAGGCGGCGCTGAGCGCCAGGGTCACCGACCGCCAGTACACCCTCATGTCGCCCATCCCCGACATGAACCACCCGATCTCACTGCAGTCGTGGGGTCACCAGCTCACCGTCGACTCCGCCACCGACGAACGCATCGACCAGTTCGTCGTCGCCCTCCGCGAAAACCCGTACACCACCCCGGAAGTCGGCGCGACCTGCTCGTCTCCGCTCTTCGACCGCACCGATCCCCCGCCGTACGACCCCACCCCGCCCGGCCCCGACGCGGTCCCGATGACCGGCGGCCGCTAGCCCGTCATATCGAACTGAGCGATGATCTTCGTCGGCCGCACCCGCACCACGAGTTCGCCCGCGACCCCGTTGCGCTGACCGAATTCCTCCGCCTTGTCCGGACCCATGTACCGGGCGGCGATGGCGGTCGCGGTCCGCACGAGCTCATCGAGATCTTCGGACAGGGTGACCGTCCCCTGCACCTCGACCAGCGCGTACGGCGGCTCCTCGAGGTCGACGCACACCGCGACCCGCGGATCACGCGCGAAAGCCCGCCCCTTGGCCGTGTTCTTTCCCGTATTGAAAACCAGCTCGTCACCTTCGACGACGAACCACACCGGCGTCACCAGCGGACGCCCGTCCGCCGCCGCGAACGCCACCTTGCCCGTTCGCGTTCCATGGGAAAGAAATTCGCGCACCTTGGGATCAGACAGAGAGGCCATACGCCCAGGGTAAGCGCAGCGGCGGCGGGGGCGCCGAAGGTGAATCAGCATGTCGACAGTTAGATCGCGCCGCTTTCGCGGGCCGTGGCGACGGCGGAGGTGCGGGACTTCACGCCGAGCTTGGCGTAGATGTGGACGAGGTGGGACTTCACGGTGGTTTCGCTGAGGAACAGTTGTTTGGCGATGTCGCGGTTGGACAGGCCTGCGGCTACCAGGCGCAGGACTTCTACTTCGCGGGGGCTCAGGGTGGTGTCGGCTCGGCGGACTCGGGTCATCAAGCGGGAGGCGACGGTTGGGGAGAGCACGCTCTCGCCCGCTGCGGCCGCGCGGACGGCGGCGAGGAGTTCGGTGGGTGGGGTGTCTTTGAGGAGGTAGCCGACGGCACCTGCTTCGATGGCGCCGAGGATGTCGGCGTCGGTGTCGTAGTTGGTGACGACGAGGACGTTCGGCGGGGTGGGCAGGGCGCGCAGGTCGGCGGTGGCGGAGGCGCCGGAGCGACCGTCGCCGAAGCGCAGGTCCATCAAGACCAGGTCGACGGGGGTGGCGGCGCAAAAGGCCACTGCCGCATCGGCATTCGCGACATCACCGACGACGGTGATGTCGGCGGCGGAGTCGAGGAGAGCGCGCAGGCCCGCACGGACGATGGCGTGATCGTCGGCGAGAAGAAGGCGGATCATGAGGGAGCGCCGAGCGGGAAGGTCACCGACACGGCGGTGTGGCCCGGTTCGGATTCGACGGTCATCGCACCGCCCTGTTGCTCGACGCGGCTGCGCATGGCGGCGAGGCCGAACGCGCCGGATCGGCGGTGGCGCAACATATCCGGCTCGATGCCGATGCCGTCGTCGACGATGTCCAAGTGCGCGTCGGTGTCGTCGTAGGTGAGGGTGACCCGCATGCGCTCAGCCTGCGCGTGCTGCACCACATTGGCTACCGCGCTCTGCGCGATCCGCACCAGCGCCGCCTCGACCGGCATCGGCAGTCGCTCCGGCTCACCCTCGACGAGCAGCTGCGTGGTCAGTGTCGGCGACTGCGCGCGCAGACAAATGCGTTCCAGCGCTTCGGCCAGTGATTGCCCGTCCAGCGCGGCGGGGGACAATTCGTCGATGAGCCTTCGGGTTTCGGCCAGGTCTTCGGCGGCGGTCTCGCGCGCGAGCCGAATACGGTCCAGCGCAGGATGATCCGGTGCGGCCTGCTCAGCGCTGTGCAGGAGCAGTTGGATGCTGCTCAGGCCCTGGGCGACGGTGTCGTGGATCTCCTTCGCCAAGCGTTCGCGCTCGGCGAGCTTGCCCGCTGTCCGTTCCTGTTCCGCGAGAATCGCTCTGGTGCCGATCAATTCGTCGATCAGCCGCTCCCGCTCGACCGCCTCACGACGCAGGGCCTGATAGCCGAGCCCGATCCCGATCGCCACCAGCGCGCCGAGAACAGGCCCCACCACCGCACCCGCGGACCAACCACGATGCGCCGCGAACCCGATCACACCGACCGCCGTCGCCGACACCACCGCGACCAGATTCCACGGCCGTGGCAACAGGTGCAGGTAGACGAAGAACAGCCCGAACGCCAGGTAGACCGCATCAGCGGTGAGCGTGAGCAAGACCAGCCACAACACGGTCAGAGCCGCCAGCCACACCCACACCGCAGCATCGGGATACGCATGCGAACGTGAGCGCGGGAACTCGGTCCCCGCGAAATACACCAGCAACCACACCACCGTCAGCGCGACCACCGCGATACCGTGACCGCCGCCGCCGGGCAGCAACGCGCGCACCGCGACCACCACCGCCAGCACCGTCACCAGCACATGCAGGCCGAAGCGCAGGGTGGTGACCACCGGGGTCAGGGGGGACGAGTGCACGTCGACCAGCTTATGTGCGGCAACCACGCGGGCATCCATCGAAAGATGTAAACGCCGCCAGACCTTGGATGGACGGCGATTCGTGCGCCGGTGCGATGGCGTCGACGGACGAGAACGACAGAGTGGAGTCATGTTCGTCGCACTCCGAGATCTGCGGGCCGCCCGTGGCCGCTTCCTGCTCATCACCACCGTCGTGTTCTTGGTGGCGGTGCTGGTGAGCTTCCTCAGTGGCCTCACCGCTGGGCTGGCGCACCAGAACATCTCCGCTGTCCAGGGCATCGACGCCGACCGGGTCGTTTTCGCCGAAACCGGGGCCGACCCGTCGTTCGACTCCTCGGTGCTCACCGAGCAGCAGATCGCGCAGTGGGAATCGGCGGACGCGACCCCGATCGGCATCTCGCGCACCAGGGCCGAGCACGCGGGTGCGAGTCCGACGCAGGTCGCGTTGTTCGGCGGCGACCCATCGGCATTCAGCAATCGCCCTGCTACCGTTCCCGGCGCCGTGGTGCTGAGTTCGGCGGCGGCTCGCGAGCTGTCGGCAGGCACCGGCGACGTCGTGCTGCTGGCAGGGCACGAGTTCACCGTCGCCGACGTCGCCGGCGACGAGTGGTACAGCCACACCCCCGTGATCTGGACGAGCCTGCAGGACTGGCAAGCGGCCAGCCCGCGCGCCGGTGCCGCGACCGTGCTCGCGGTGACCGGCGAGGCCCCCGGCGGCCTCGACGCCGAAGCAGGCACGCACTCGCTGCCCGCGAAGGATGCCGTCCAGGCGATCGGCTCCTACCAGGCCGAGAACAGCTCACTCACCCTGATGACCGTGCTGCTGTTCGCCATCTCGGCCCTGGTGATCGGCGCCTTCTTCACGGTCTGGACCGTGCAGCGCCAACCCGATATCGCCACCTTGAAGGCGCTCGGCGCGACCACCGGCTCCCTGGTCGGTGATGCCCTCGCCCAGGCCGCGATCGTCCTGACCGCGGGCGTCACGGCGGGCCTGGCGATCACCGCCCTCGCCTCACTGTTCCTGGGCGAGGCGATGCCTTTCGTGCTCAGCCCCGCGACAACCCTGGTCCCCGCACTGGCCCTGATCGTCCTCGGCTTGGTCGGCGCCGCTGTCGCCCTGCGCTTCCTGTTCACCACCGACCCACTGACCGCGCTCGGCGCGACCCGCTGACGATCCCATGACGACCGTCGCCCGCACCGATGCCGCAGTCGCGCTGCCGATCCACCGCACTGCGCGACCGAACGAAGGATCCACTGTGGCACTCACTCTCACCGACGTGACCCTCACCTACCCCGACGGCACCGACCGTCTCACCGCTCTCGACCGGGTGAATCTGCACGTGCCCGGCGGCACCATCGCCGCCGTCACCGGCCCGTCCGGTTCGGGCAAGTCGAGCTTGCTCGCCGTCGCCGCGACCTTGATCCGCCCCGATTCGGGCACGGTCGTGCTCGACACCGAGTCCGGCACCACAGATCTCGCCACGCTGAGCCGACGAGCCGCGGCGACCGCCCGCCGCAAGTCGATGGGCATCGTCTTCCAGCAGCCGAACCTCATCCCCTCGCTGACCGCGATCGAGCAACTGGAGGTCACCGCCCACCTCGGCGGCCCGAAACGCGCATCACGCCACGCGACCAGTACCCGCGCGAGAGAACTTCTCGACGCGGTCGGCCTGACCGACCACGCCCACAAACGCCCCGCCCAGCTCTCCGGCGGCCAGCGCCAGCGCGTCAACATCGCCCGCGCCCTGATGAACGACCCGGCCCTGCTCGTCGTCGACGAACCGACCAGCGCCCTCGACTCCGAACGCGGCGCCGCCATCATCGACCTCATCACCACCATCGCCCGCGACCACCACGCGGCCACCATCCTCGTCACCCACGACCCCACCCACCTCCACCGCATGGACGCCGTCTACCGCATGACCGACGGCACGCTGATGACGCTGGAAGTGTCGAGCGAGGTCAGCTGACGGTTCCCGGTGGCGCGATCCACTGGGTGGACTGACCGGTTGCTTCGGCGACTGTCTCGAAATCATGGTCGTAATGCAGAATCGTGATGCGATTCGCCTCCGCGGTGGCCGCGATCACCAGATCCGCGGCACCGGCACTGCGATGCTGACCCTGTTCGGTGAGCAACTGCTGAACCTCGTGTGTCCGCGTCCACACACCATCGGGCGTGGGTGCCCAGCCGAACAGTTCACCGAGCAGCTTCTTCTTTCGCAATCGATCGGCGAGTGACGTTGCGCCGTAGAGGAGTTCAAGCTCCACGACATCGCACACCGCGACCGCACCCGCCGTCACTGTCTCCTGCCACGCCTGTTTGACAGCCTGATTCGCGATGAATCTGACGGCGGCGGAGGTATCGATCAAATAGCTGATCACGCTCGGTAGTTGGACTTGTCGAGCAGCACGTCGAAGTCGCCCTGCTCCGCCATCTCGGCAAGGCTGTTCAACGCCCGCACACGCTTGAGCCGCTTGGCGACCTCGGCGAGAGCCGCGTTGACGGTTTCCTTCTTCGTCGATGTTCCGAGAAGTTGCTGCGCCTCCGCGAGCGCTTCGTCATCCACGTCGATCAGTAGCTTGGACATTGCCCCACCTGACATTGATGTTATATACGACCTATATAGATCATATATCAAGGTAACAGCCCCGGCGCACAATCGCGCCTGCGGCAGTACGCGAGGCAGACTGGGTCGATGAGCGATCCGAGGCATCTCGTCGTGGTGGATGCGGCCAATGTGATCGGGTCGCGCGCCAACGGATGGTGGAAGGACAGGGCGGGTGCTGCTCGGCGATTTCTCGCCGACGTGGCGGACCTGACTACCCGGCTTCCTGACAACACCGAAGTCGCGGTCGTCCTCGAAGGGGCGGCCAAGGCCGCTGCCGACGGTGCCGCGCCCGCCGCGCCGCGGATGGAGGTGGTCCTCGCCGAGCGCTCGGGCGACGACAAGATCGTGGACGTGGTCGCCGGGGCCGACTCCGGCGAACGGATCACGGTCGTCACCGCCGACCGTGAGCTCCGCACCCGTGTCGAAGCCCACGGCGCCGAATCCGTCGGCCCCGGCTGGCTCTGGAACCAGCTCGACCGACCCGGCGCCGAAGCGAATTAGCCGGCCGTCAACGCCGCCAGGGCCATCTGCCGCAGCACCGGCCGGGCCCTCGACGCACTCGCCGCGGAGGCGCTGTGCGGGGTCGAGTTGATCAGGCCGAAGGCGGCGTGGGCTTGGATGCGGGCGGTTTCCTCGGGGAGCCCGGGGGTCAGTTCGCGCAGGACACCAACCCAGATCTCGACGTACTGGCGCTGGGTGCGACGCAGGACACGGCGGTCGTTGGCGGGGACATTGTCGAGGTCACGGTCCTGGATGCGGATGAGCTCGGGGTTGCCGAAGGCGAAGTCGAGGTGGAAGTCGACCAGCGCGGTCAGCGCCGCAACGGCCGACGGCGATTCGTCGACGACGGCGCGACCGCCCGACAGCAGGCGCTCACTGATGCCGACCAGGAGTTCGACCAGCAGCGCCTCTTTGTTCGCGAAGTGCCGGTAGACGGCGGGGCCGCTGATGCCGACCGCCGCGCCGAGGTCGTCGAGCCGCACGCCGAAGAAGCCGCGGTCGGCGATGAGACGGGCGCCCGCGGCCAGCAACTGCTCGCGCCGCTGGGCCTTGAGCTGCTCGCGGCGGGTCGCCTGGACAGGCTCGGTAGTCGACATCGTGGCCGCCCCCTCTGGACAACTTGGTTAGTCAAGATTAACCTGAATTTCAGTTATTAGCGACTAACCGAATGGGAAGAGTGGCGTGATGACGGTTACGCACGAGACCGAAGACGGCACCGTGGCCGCGACGAGCAACCGGGACGCGCACGGCGCCCTGGTCGCGGATCTGCGGCAGCGGCTGGCCACGGCCGCCCTCGGTGGTCCGCAGAAGTCCCGCGAACGGCACGTGGCCAGGGGCAAGCTGCTCCCCCGCGAGCGCGTCGACCAATTGCTCGACCCCGGTAGTCCGTTCCTCGAACTGTCCCCGCTGGCGGCCAACGGCATCTACGGCGACGAGTGCCCCGGCGCGGGCGTGATCGCCGGCATCGGCCGCATCGCGGGCCGCGAGTGCCTGATCCTGGCCAACGACGCGACGGTCAAGGGCGGCACCTACTACCCGATCTCGGTGAAGAAGCACCTACGCGCGCAGGAGGTGGCCGCGCAGAACAACCTGCCGTGCGTGTACCTCGTGGACTCCGGCGGCGCCTTCCTGCCGCACCAGGACGAGGTGTTCCCCGACCGCGAGCACTTCGGCCGCATCTTCTTCAACCAGGCGAACATGAGCGCCAAGGGCATCGCCCAGATCGCGGCGGTGATGGGTTCGTGCACCGCCGGTGGCGCGTATGTGCCCGCGATGGCCGACGAGGCCGTGATCGTGCGCGACCAGGGCACCATCTTCCTGGGCGGCCCGCCCCTGGTGAAGGCGGCGACCGGCGAGATCGTCACCGCCGAGGACCTCGGCGGCGGCCTGCTGCACTCACGCACCTCCGGGGTCACCGATCACCTGGCCGACGACGACCGCGACGCACTGCGGATCGTCCGCAATATCGTCGCCACGCTGGGCCCGCGCCCCGAAGCACCGTGGGAGGTCCTGCCGAGTACCCCGCCCGCCAAAGCCGAGGACGAGCTCTACGACGTGGTCCCTGTCGACCCGCGCACGCCCTACGACGTGCACGAGGTGATCGACCGGATCATCGACGGCGAGAGCGGCTTCCAGGAGTTCAAGGCCGAATACGGCAAAACCCTGATCACCGGGTTCGCCCGCATTCACGGCCATCCGGTGGGCATCGTCGCCAATAACGGCGTGCTGTTCGCCGAATCCGCCATGAAGGGCGCGCATTTCATCGAGTTGTGCGACAAGCGCAAGATCCCACTGTTGTTCCTGCAGAACATCACCGGCTTCATGGTCGGCCGTGACTACGAGGCCGGCGGCATCGCCAAGCACGGCGCGAAGATGGTCACCGCGGTCGCGTGCGCGCGGGTGCCGAAGCTCACGGTCGTGATCGGCGGGTCCTACGGCGCGGGCAACTACTCCATGTGCGGGCGCGCGTATTCGCCACGCTTCCTGTGGATGTGGCCCAACGCGCGCATCTCGGTGATGGGTGGCGAACAGGCCGCGTCGGTGCTGTCGACGGTGCGCGGTGATCAGCTCGACAGCGCGGGCAAGCCGTGGTCCGAGGCGGATCAGGAGGCGTTCAAGGCCCCGATCCGCGAACAGTACGAGACCCAGGGCAACCCCTACTACGCGACCGCGCGCCTCTGGGACGACGGCGTGATCGCGCCGACCGATACCAGAACCGTGCTCGGTCTTGCCCTTTCGGTGTGCGCGCAAGCGCCGCTCGAACCCGTTTCCTACGGCGTCTTCCGGATGTGAGCGACATGCTGAACAAGAACCATCTCGTCGAATTCGACACCGTCCTGGTCGCCAACCGCGGCGAGATCGCGGTGCGTGTGATCAAGACCCTGCGCGACATGGGCATTCGCTCGGTCGCGGTGTACAGCGACGCCGATGCCGACGCGCGCCACGTGCGTGAGGCCGATGTCGCGGTGCGGCTCGGACCGGCGCCGGCGCGCGAGAGCTACCTGTCGATCGAGAAGGTCGTCGATGCCGCCGTACGTTCGGGCGCGCAGGCGGTACACCCGGGTTATGGCTTCCTGTCGGAGAATTCGGCCTTCGCGGCGGCACTGGCCGATGCGGGCATCGTGTTCCTCGGCCCGCCGGCCAAGGCCATCGAGGTGATGGGCGACAAGATCACCGCGAAGAAGACGGTGACGGCGTTCGGGGTTCCGGTGGTGCCCGGCATCGCCGAACCCGGCCTGACCGATGACCAATTGATCGCCGCCGCAACGGACATCGGTTACCCGGTGCTGGTGAAGCCGTCGGCAGGCGGTGGCGGCAAGGGCATGCGCCGGGTCACCGACCCCGCCGATCTGCCCGCCGCGCTGGTGAGTGCCCGGCGCGAAGCCGCTGCCGCGTTCGGCGACGACACCCTGTTCCTGGAGCGGTTCGTCAACCGGCCCCGCCACATCGAGGTGCAGATCCTGGCCGACAAGTTCGGCAATGTGGTGCACCTGGGTGAGCGCGAATGCAGCTTGCAGCGCAGGCATCAGAAGGTGATCGAGGAGGCTCCCTCACCGCTGCTGGACGCGCAGACCAGGGCCCGGATCGGCACCGCCGCCTGCAATACCGCCCGCAGCGTGGACTACGTGGGCGCGGGCACCGTGGAGTTCATCGTCTCGGCCGACCAGCCCGACGAGTTCTTCTTCATGGAGATGAACACCCGTCTGCAGGTGGAGCATCCGGTGACCGAGATGGTCACCGGTGTCGACCTGGTGGAATGCCAGGTGCGGGTCGCCGCGGGCCAGAAACTGGCGCGCACCCAGGACGAGATCCACCTCGTCGGGCACGCGATCGAAGCACGGGTCTACGCGGAGGACCCGGGTCGCGGGTTCCTGCCGACCGGCGGTGCCGTGCTCGCACTGTCGGAGCCGGAAGGCGCCGGCGTGCGGGTGGATTCGGGACTCTCGGTGGGCACCGTGGTCGGTAGCGACTACGACCCGATGCTGTCGAAGGTGATCGCGCGCGGCAATACTCGCGCCGACGCGCTCGCCGCGCTGGACCGCGCGTTGGAACAGACCGTGCTGCTTGGCGTGACGAGCAATATCGAATTCTTGCGTTTCCTGCTCGCCGACGACGATGTACAGGCCGGCCGTCTCGACACCGCGCTGCTGGATCGCCGCGTCGCCGACTTCGTACCCGCCGAGGTGACCGACGACGAATTCATCGCCGCCGCGACACATCACTGGTTGCGACGCTGGCCCGCCACCGGCGGCGACCCCTGGTCGACCCCGTCGGGATGGCGCCTCGGCGAACCCGCCCCGACATCGATCAGACTGTCCGCGGGCGACCAGGCGCGCCACGTGTTCATCACCGGCACACCGGCTTCGGCGACCGTGTGGCTCGACGAGCCGGAGTCCGGCGAACCGGCGAGTCACCCCGAACCGCGCACGCTCACCGCCACCGTCTCGGCCGACGGTCTCGCGTCGACGCTCGACGGGCTGCGACGCACCTACCGCATCGCCGAGGCCGACGGCCAGCTGTGGGTGAGCCACGACGGCGGGCTCGCCGTGCTGCGCGAGGTCGCCGAGGCGAGCGTGCGTGGCGACGCCGCCCACGTCGGTGACGCCGAAATCCGCAGTCCCATGCCGGGTTCGGTGATCGCCACGCCGGTCGAGAACGGCGCGACCGTCGCCGTCGGCGATCCGGTGATCGTGATCGAGGCCATGAAGATGGAGCACGCGCTCACCGCGCCGGTGGCAGGCACGGTGGAGGTGCTCGCCCTCCCCGGCGCCCAGGTGAAACTGGACCAGGTGCTGGTGCGCGTCATCGCCCACCCCGCAGAAACCGTCGTCGCGGCAGCCGCGACAGAACCCGCCGTCGCCGAGACCGCCGCGGCACCGACCGAGCCCGAAGGAACCCCCGCATGACCGACTACCTGTCCACCGGTTCGCTGCCGGAGGAATACCGCCAGCTCGCCCTCACCGTGCGCGATTTCGCCAACCAGGTCGTCGCGCCGGTGTCGGCGAAACACGATGCCGAACACAGTTTTCCGTACGAGGTCGTGGCGGGCATGGCCGAGATGGGCCTGTTCGGCCTGCCGTTCCCCGAGGAGTTCGGCGGCATGGGCGGCGACTACTTCGCCCTGTGCCTGGCGCTCGAGGAACTCGGCAAGATCGACCAGAGCGTAGCCATCACCCTCGAGGCGGGGGTGTCGCTGGGCGCCATGCCGATCTACCGCTTCGGCAACGACAAGCAGCGCACCGAATGGCTGCCCCAGCTCACCAGCGGGCAGGCGCTGGCGGGCTTCGGACTCACCGAACCCGACGCGGGCAGCGACGCGGGCGGCACCAGGACCACCGCCGTGCAGGACGGCGAGAGCTGGGTGATCAACGGCAGCAAGCAGTTCATCACCAACTCCGGCACCGACATCACCCGCCTGGTCACCGTCACCGCGGTCACCGGACAGGCAGGCGGCAAGAAGGAGATCTCCACCATCCTGGTGCCGACCTCCACCCCGGGTTTCGTGGCCGAGCCCGCCTACAACAAGGTCGGCTGGAACGCCTCCGACACCCACCCGCTGAGCTTCACCGATGTGCGGGTGCCGCAGGAGAACCTGCTCGGCGAGCGCGGTCGCGGCTACGCCAACTTCCTGCGCATCCTCGACGAGGGCCGCATCGCCATCGCCGCGCTGGCCGTCGGCGCCGCGCAGGGCTGTGTGGACGAGAGCGTGCGCTACGCGGGTGAACGCCAGGCCTTCGGACAGGCGATCGGCCGCAATCAGGCCATCGCGTTCAAGATCGCCCGGATGGAGGCGCGGGCCCACGTCGCGCGTACCGCCTACTACGACGCCGCCGCGCTGATGCTGGCGGGCAAGCCGTTCAAGAAGGCCGCTTCGATCGCGAAGATGGTCGCCAGCGAGGCCGCGATGGACAACGCCCGCGACGCCACCCAGATCTTCGGCGGCAACGGCTTCATGAACGAATACCCCGTGTCGAGGCACTACCGTGACAGCAAGATCCTGGAAATCGGCGAGGGCACCACGGAGGTACAGCTGATGCTGATCGCAAGGGAGCTGGGTCTGTGAGCGAAATCAGGCGGGTGGTCCAGCGCGGGCTGTGGTTCGAGGAGTTCGAGATCGGCACGATCTACGAGCACCGGCCCGGCCGCACCATCACCGAGGCCGACAATGTCCTGTTCACCACGCTGACCATGAACACGCAGGCCCTGCACCTGGACGCGGCCTTCGCCGACGCGCAGCCGCCGTTCAACCAGCGCCTGGTGAATTCGATGTTCACGCTGTCGACCCTGGTCGGGCTCTCCGTCGCCCAGCTCACCCAGGGAACGCTGGTCGGCAATCTCGGTTTCTCCGAGATGACCACGCCCGCACCGCTGTTCCACGGCGACACCATGTACGCGGAAACGCTGGTCACCGACAAGCGCGAATCCAAGAGCCGTCCCGGCGAGGGCATCGTCAGCCTGGCCCACACCGCACGCAACCAGCACGGCGTGATCGTGGCGACCGCGATGCGCAAGACACTGGTCCGCAAGGCGCCGCAGGCATGAGCGGCCACCCGCCGAAAGGACGCAGTATGAGCTGGCAGCCGAGTGGTCCCGCGTGGCTGTTCTGCCCGGCCGATCGCCCCGAACGCTTCGCCAAGGCCGCCGCGGTGGCCGATGTGGTGATCCTCGATCTCGAGGACGGTGTCGCGGCAGGTGACAAGACCGCGGCCAGGCAGGCGCTCATCGACACCCCGCTCGACCCGCAGCACACCGTGATTCGGGTCAACGCGGCCGGCACCGACGACTACGCGGCCGATCTGGCCGCGCTCGCGCAGACCGCCTACCGCCGGGTCATGCTGCCCAAATGCGAGTCGGCCGACCAGGTTCGCAGCCTCGACGGCTACGAAGTGATCGTGCTGGTCGAATCACCGCTCGGCGCGGTGCGGATCATCGAGTCGGTGCAGGCAGACAATGCCATCGGCGTGATGTGGGGTGCCGAGGATCTGGTCGCCGGACTCGGTGGCAACTCGAGCAGGCATGCCGACGGCAGCTACCGCGATGTCGCCCGTCAGGTGCGTTCATCGACGCTGCTGGCGGCCAAGGCCTTCGGGCGCTTCGCGCTGGACTCGGTGTACCTCGACATCAAGGATCTCGACGGCCTCGCCGCGGAGACGAGCGATGCGGTCGCCGTCGGATTCGACGCCAAGGTCGCCATCCACCCGAGTCAGGTCGCCGTGATCCGCGATGGCTACGCACCCGACCCCGCCGAGCTCGACTGGGCGCATCGAGTGCTGGCGGAGGTGCCCAACCATCGCGGCGTCTTCGCGTTCGAGGGCCGTATGGTCGACGCACCGGTGCTCCGGCATGCCGAACAGATCGTCCGGCGCGCAGGCGTGCCCAGCTGATCATCGGGTAATCCACCCCCCGATACACGAAGTAGTCCAGTTCGAGGAGGACATCGGAGTGCAACCGCAATGGGTACCGAGCGCGCAGGACATCGCGTCGGCCCGAATCACCGACTTCGCCGCCTTCGTCACCACGCGAACCGGCGACCCGTACCCCGACTACCAGGCCCTGTGGCAGTGGTCGGTGGACGACGTCGCCGGCTTCTGGCAGGCCGTGTGGGACTACTTCGAGCTCGGCGAGACCGCCGGTGAGGTGCTCGGCTCGCGGGAGATGCCGGGCGCGCAATGGTTTCCCGGCACCCGGCTGAACTATGTCGACCAGATCATCCGGATGGCCCAGTTCGGCCGCCCCGCGGTGATCGCCCTGCACGAAGAGGCCGAGCCGCGGGAGGTGTCGTGGGCCGAATTGATCGAACAGGTCACGGTTTTCGCGCGCACCTTGCGTGAGCAGGGCGTCGAGGCGGGCGACCGGGTGGTGGGCTACCTGCCCAATATTCCGGAAGCGATCGTCGCCTTCCTCGCCACCGCCAGTATCGGCGCGGTGTGGAGCGCCTGCGGTCAGGACTACTCGGCCAAGGCCGCGCTGGACCGGCTCGGCCAGCTCGACCCGACGGTGCTGGTCACCGCCGACGGCTACCGGTTCGGCGGCAAGGAACACGACAAACGGGCCGACATCGCGGCACTGCGCGACGGGCTGCCCGGCCTGCGCGCCACCGTCGTCGTCTCGCAACTCGGACGCGAGGTACCCGACACGCTGTCCTGGACGGACTCGGTCGCCGATGCCGGACTCGGTGTCATCGAAACCGTCCCCGTCGATTTCGATCATCCGCTGTGGATCGTGTTCTCCTCCGGCACCACCGGGCTGCCCAAGGGCATCGTCCACGGCCACGGCGGTGTGCTGCTCGAGCATCTGAAAGCCGTAGCGCTGCAATCGAACATGGGCCCCGAGGACACGTTCTTCTGGTACACCAGCCCGAGCTGGATGATGTGGAACTTCCAGGTAGCGGGTCTGCTCACCGGCACCACCGTCGTCACCTACGACGGCAGCCCGACCGCGGGCGGGCCGGATGCGCTGTGGCGCATCGCCGCCCAGGTGGGTGCCACCGTTTTCGGGACCAGCCCCGGCTATGTTCTCGGCTGTGTCAAAGCGGGATCGGTGCCACGCGCCGAGCACGACCTTTCGGCCCTGCGCTCCGTGGGTATCACCGGTTCGTCGCTACCGGTGTCGAGCGCGCTGTGGCTGAACGAGAATGCCGGAGAGCATGTTCAGGTGAACTCGATCAGCGGCGGCACCGATGTGGTGTCGGCGTTCGTCGGTGGCGCCCCGACCGTGCCGGTATGGCCGGGTGAGCTGTCGGCGCCGTATCTCGGCGTCGCCCTCGATGCCTTCGACGAGCAGGGCAACCCCGTGCGCGGCGAGGTCGGCGAGCTGGTGGTCACCGCGCCGATGCCGTCGATGCCGGTGAGCTTCTGGCGCGACGACGACGGAAAGCGCTACCACGCGGCCTATTTCGACACCTACCCCGGCGTATGGCGCCACGGCGACTGGATCACCCTCACCGAACACGGCAGCATCGTCGTGCACGGTCGCGCCGATTCGACGCTCAACCGCCACGGCATCCGCATGGGCAGCGCCGACATCTACCAGGTCGTCGAACAGTTTCCGGAGATCGCCGAGGCCCTGGTGATCGGCGCCGAACAACCCGACGGCGGCTACTGGATGCCCCTGTTCGTCGTGCTCGCCCCCGGCGCGGAACTCACCGAAGACCTGAAAACCCGTCTCGCCACCGCGATCCGCACCGAGGTCTCCCCGCGCCACGTTCCCGACGAGATCCGCGAAGCCCCCGGCATCCCCCACACCCGAACCGGCAAGAAGCTGGAAGTCCCCATCAAAAAGCTTTTCCAGGGCGCCGATCCCGCTCGCGTCGTCGAACGCAGCGCCGTCGACGACCCCGCACTCCTCGACTGGTATGCCCGGATAAGCCCACCCGACAAGGGCTAATACACTTGAACTATGAATGTCAGCGAGTCTCGTGGGGCGCGTGGGGTAGCTGGGACTGAAGTTCGGCGGCGGCCGAAGAATCGCCGGGCGCAGATCGCGGCGTCGTCGGCGGTGGCGTTCGGCGCAGCCGGATATCACGGGGTGAGTATGGAGGACATCGCGTCCGGGCTGGGAATCAGTTCGGCCGCGCTGTATCGGCACTACCCCAGTAAGTACGCGTTGTTCCGGGAGGAGTTACTTCGGGTCGGGCAGGCGTTCACGGCGTCGATCGTGGTGTCGGCCGAAGACACCCTGCCCGCGGCGCAACGGTTGCGGCACATGCTGACCGGGCTGATCGGCGCGACCGTCGAGAATCGGGCGACGGTGCGGCTGGTGCGATGGGAGGGCCGCTACCTCGAGCCGGCGGATCGGGTGGTGCTCGACGAGCAACAGGGTTCGGTGCTGGTCGCGCTCGACGAACAGCTGGCGATCCTGCGCCCCGAATTGACCGCGGCCGAGCGGCGTATGGTCTCCACGGCGATTCTCGGCGTGGTCACCAGCATCGCCGATCATCACGCCGCGCTGCCCCTTCGCACGCTGAACAAGTTGCTCGGCTCGGCGTGTATGGCGCTCACCGACACCGCGTTGCCGCCTGCCGCAATCGTTTCGGAGCAGGGTGCCCGCGCCCAGATTCCCGACTCGTTCAAACATGAACTGCTGCTGCGCAAAGCGGTGGAGCTGTTCCACAAACGCGGCTATCCGAATGTGAGCGTGGAGGACATCGCCTCGGCGGCGGGATTGTCGGCGGCGTCGGCGGTGTACCGGTTCTATCGCGGCAAGAGCGACATCCTCGCCGCGGCGTTTCGGCGCGCGGCCGACCGGGTGTCGGGGGCGATCGGCCCCGCGGTGGCGAGCACGCCCGACAGCGGGGCCGCGCTGGACGTGCTGGTCGAGCAGTTCGTCGCCGACACCTTCGACGAGCGAGCGCTGGCCGTCGTCTACTACGCCGAATTCGGGCACGTACCCGCCGAGGAACGTGCCGTCCTGCGCAATATCCAGCGGTTGAGCGTGCAGGAGTGGGCGCGGCTGGTGCGCGATATGCGGCCGGAGCTCTCCGCGGCCGAGGCGCGTTTCCTGGTGCACGCGGCGTTCGCGATGGTCATCGACCTCGGTCAGCGCTTCGGCGACGACCCGATCGCCGGCCGGGCCAGGGTCGGATTCCTGATGCGGCGGGTGCTGCTCGGTTGAGGCAATTCACCCGTTGTGTATGAGGCGGTGCGTTGCTGACTCGTCATACGCTCGGCGATCAAGCCTTCGAACGGAGCGTGCATGGATTCTCGCGCGAGCGCGCTGACCAGGCGATCGTTGCTCGGGCTCGCCGCCGCGGCCACCGCCGCGGCGGCGTTGCCCGGATGCGGTGACGCATCGGTTCCCGAGCCGATCCGCACCACCGGTCGCCCGGATCTGCTCGCCCGGGCGATCGACGCCTACATCTACGGCTATCCGATGATCCTGCTGGACATGATGCGCGCGGCGAGCGGGCCGATCAACGGCTTCGATCACAGCGTGCTGCCCGATCCCGATGATCGCGGGGTGGCCAGGCTCAGCCACGACATGGTGTATTCGCAGGCGTGGCTCGATATCACCGAAGAGCCGATCGTGCTCCAGATCCCGGGGATGGAGCCCGACCGGTTCTGGCTGTTCCAGCTGGTCGACGGGTGGGCGAACACCGTGCACGACCTGACCAGCAAGACCCCGCGAACCACCGTGGACGCCGACGGTCCACCCTTCACCTACGTCCTCACCGGGCCGCAGTGGTCCGGTGTGCTGCCCGCGAACGTGACCCGGCTGCACATGCCGTCGTCGATGTGCACGATCGTCGCGCGAGTCCAGATCAACGGCACCGGGGACGCGCCGACGGTCAACCAGTGGCAGGAGAAGATGAAGCTGATCCCGCTCAGCGCCTGGGATCGCGGTGAACTCGCCGGGACGGTCAGCCGCGTCCACGCGATAGACCGTGGACCGGAGCCACCGACGAAGCGGATCGCCGCGTTGGACGGCCGCACCTATCTCAACCGCCTGTGCCGGCTGATGCTCACCGATCCCCCCGCTGCCGCCGACGCGCCACTGATGACGCAACTGGCCACGATCGGTGTCCAGCCCGGCGGGGTCCTCGACGACCAGCCCGCCGAAATCCTCGACGAGGCGGTGCGCCAGGCCCACCGCCGCATCGCCGACTGGACAGACCCCACCGCCCGCTCCGTCAACGGCTGGGAGATCCCCGTCGACCTCGGCACCTTCGGTACCGACTATCTCCGCCGCGCGGCCACCACCAAGCGCTCCCCCGCCCTTGCCCCCATTCGTGACGTGCTCTACGCGAACCGCGATGCCCCCACCACCGACGACCGGGGCAACCCACTGCGCTACCGCATCCGCTTCGAACCGGGCCGATGGCCGCCTGTCCACGCCTTCGCCTCGATCACCGCCTACGACACACAAGGTTTCCTGGTCCCCAACCCCGACACGATCTACTCGGTAGGTCACTTCCCCGCCGTTGTCCCCGCCCCCGACGGATCTGTGGAACTAGCCGTCCAGCACCAGGACCCACGTCCCGCCGTCCCCACCGGCAACTGGCTCCCCATCCCCGCCACCGGCGACTTCTCCCTCACCCTCCGCCTCTACGCACCGCGCGAGAACGCCCTCGACGGAAAGTGGGAGCCGCCGCCGATGACCCTGGTCGACTGAGCCGGGCACGGACTGTCCGATCACCCGAACTCGACAACTGTGCCGTTCTCGATCGACACCCTCGCGGCCTCGAACAGCAGCAGCCAGGTGATCAACTCCCGGTCGAACGGGTGCGACGAATCGCTGTCCAGCATCGTCCGGATCCTGCCGATCTCGGCGTCGGAGAGCACACCATCGACCAGCTCGATACCCAAATACGGTGCGACATAGACGAGTTCGCGCATCAGCGAAGTACTCGACCCGACCATGCCACCGGCGATGTCGACATCCTCACCGACGAAGAGCACGTCGTCGAAATCGACCGGAACGTAGAACCCTTCGCAATCCGAATGGCAGATCAGGTGGGAGTCGAAGGTGGATCCGACCAGGTTGATGGCTGGATCATCCGAAGCGCTGTCTCCGTCGGCGACGGGTGTCAGCGGCTGCTCGGGATACTCACGCGCTCGGGCATACGCGCGCCGCAGATAATGCACGAAAGAGTAGGGCACGCTCCCTATCCGAGCGCGGTCCACCGCCGGTCCCGCAACCCTCGGCTCGTCGTGCGGAGCAAGCCCCTCCCGCACCAGTAGCTCGCTGAGCGCACGCAGTTGCTCGGTCAACGCATCGAGATACTCCGGGTCGCCGCCGTCTGCCACGGCAAAGGCCAGCCCCCCGGTTCCCACTGAAAGTCCCATAGCCGCGAAGCTAGCTCGACCATCCGACAGATACCCGCACCCCGCTACGGTCAGACTCTTCCAGAGCCTGCAACTCGGCGTCAGAATCACGATGGCAGCGGACGCAGCTATCCGTTAGGGGGTCCGGTCAGCATTTGACAACATTGCATCGCTCACAGCAATTGCCCTGGTCGGCGCCTTCGTCGCCGAAATGGCCACGGGCGGGAAGCAACGCGTCGCCGATAGGTGTATCGAATAGGAAATGCGCGATCTCATGTCCAGAGAAAGCCTGGACAACTCGAAGGCGAGGAAACATGCAAGACGACTCGGGTGACCCTGTCGAATCTCTCAGCTCCGGCAGGCAGGTAGCCGCGCTGATCGAACTGATCAAGGAAGATGATCAATCAAAGATTGATCTGGTGCTCCCTCTGTTCGGAAGTTCGGATATTGCAGTTCGAAGCGAGGCGGTCCGCGCGGCAGGGTTCCTTGGCGGAGCCTCCGTCGACGACGTTGGACCATTACTTGTCGGGATGCTCGAAGATCCAGACGAGCTCGTTCGCACCGAAGCGGCCGAAGCGCTCACTATGATCCAGTTCGCGCCTGCCGTCGGACCGCTGACATCGCATCTTCGATCCGACGATTCATGGATAGTCCGGGCGTCGGCGGCGGAAGCATTGGGACGCTATCCGGGAAGTTCGACAGCGGCGTTGTTCACGTGTGCGGACGATGATGACGAGCTGGACGAGGTTCGCAGGTACGCGATTCACTCTTTGGGTCAGACCCCGATCAATGACCCCGACAATAATATGGAAGCCCTTGTCAATAAGCTCGAGAACGACCCCGATCTCGGACTGCAGGTTCGTCTCGCCGCCTACCGAACCGGAGATAGGTCACAGATAGAGGCGGTGAAGAATGCCGCTGCAACGATGAGTGAGTTCGATGCAAGTTTGGTCCTCAATGATATCGATGCTTTTCTGGACCATCCACGCCCACCGACACTGGAGGCCGATATTCCGACCATTGGCAACATTGTCGACATCATCGCTCTCCGTTGGCCGTTCGAACGACCGCACGCCGCGAAAGTCCGGAACAGATTGCCCGACGTGGAGGGACAGTAGCTCATTCAGTTCATCGCTCCGCCTTCAAGCATGAGAATGCTACGAGACACCGTTCAAATCGCATGCGCCGATCTGTCCGGACTATCTCTTCGCCGAGGAAGACGTGGACCAGATCGTTGCTGGCGTCCGCAACATCCGGACGACACCCGTTCCCAGCCAACCCGAGACATCTGCGGCGGGCTGATCCCTCAGGGTTTGTTGGACATGGCGGCGATGAGGGAGTTGGGGCGCATGTCGAGCCAGTGGGATTCCACGTAGTGGAGACAGGAGGTTCGGGGGGCGGCGCCGAAGGCTACCGACCAGCCGCCGGGGACGGCGGCGAAGGTGGGCCAGAGGGAGTGTTCGCCTTCGGTGTTGACCAGGACATAGAACTGGGCGTTGTCGTCGTCGAACGGGTTGGTCATGGGGTGGCCTTTCCGAGGAGGGTGCCGAGGTGGGCTAATGCTGCCGGGGTGCCTTCGATTTCGTGGTGGGCGAGCTCGCTCGTGCGGAACAGGCGGTCGCTGTGGCTGGTGCGGGCGGGCGGGAAGTGGGGGGTGAAGTCGGTGACGGTGACGCCGTAGGCGGCGATGAGGGCGGCTAACCGGGTGGGGTCGGGCGGTTCGGTGAGGACGACGGTCGCGCCGACTCGCAGGGGAAGCAGGTAGCCGTGCCAAGCGGTGGCGTCGCCGGTATGGGATTGGTGCAGACAGACATCGCGAGTGGTGAGGTGGTGGCGGGCCTGCATGGCGGTGACCCGGTGCACGGCGGCGGCATGGCTGATGGTGACGCTGTGCGTTGCGCCAGGGGGGAACAGCACGAAGGCGGGGTGCTGCGGCAGGATCGGGGCGCGATGTTCGCCGCGGGCGATGGGTTCGCTCGAATAGGTGGACAGAGATGCCCGATCGACCGTCACCGTCGGGATGTCGTAGGTGCCGAGGTGCTCGCGCGCGGCGATGGTCAGGGCCAGTGCCGGGTTGACGATCGGTGGGAGCCGGGGGTTCGCGGTGTCGATCGGTACCACGGTCCCACCGGCTTTGAGGACCGCGTACGCCGCGACCACGAACTCGATGCAACCTGGGACATCCACGAGCACAGCCGATTCCGGGCCGATGCCGAGCGCGGTCAGATGCCGGGCCAGCTGATTGGTGCGCCGGTCGAGGTCACCGTAGGTGATGATCGAGGTCGGGCCGTCGGTCGGCGCATGGACGACGGCCGGGTCGAAAGGGGTTGCGGCGGCTTGGGCTTCGAACTCGTCGAGCAGTAGTTCGTCGGCGAGACCGGTCGCGCGGGCATAGGGCCCGTCATCGATGCGGCCGACGAATTCGATCTCGGCCGTCCAGGCGTCGCCCGGCGGCCTGCGGCGCACGAGGTCGCCGGTGGCGAACATGCGGTCGTCCACCGGACCGATGGGGTTCGCGAGGAAGGTCGCCGCGGTGGCCTGTCTGCCGACGTATCCGCGCGCCAATTGCACACCGGAGACATAGAGTTCACCGATTTCGCCGTCGGCTACCGGGCACAGGTGCTCGTCGAGGATCAGCAGTTCGACATCGTCAGCGGCCGATCCGAACGGGACCACCTCCAGGTCGGCGCCGGTCACCTCGTGCGCGACGAACTCGCCCGCCGTCTCGGGCCTGCCGTAGACGTGCCACAGCGTCGCACCGCTCACCGCGCGCAGGGCGGCGGCGGTTTCCGCGAGCAGTGGCCCACCCGAGCCGAGCACCACGCGCAGCGAGTCCAGACGCTGCTCGGCATCGGGCAGTGCTGCCAGCTCGGCGAGCTCGGCATGGTCGAAACACGCTGCGGTCACCTCCGTTTCGGCAATCGCGTCGGCGAGCACCGCCGACGGCGAGACCACCAGAGTGGCACCGGTTTGCAGCGCGAGCAGCATCTCCCCCACCGCGGCCTGGCCGGCCAGCGGTGCGTGCCAGAGCACCGAATCGCCGATACCGATACCGCAGAGGCGCTGGCGCCAGCTCGAATTGGCCTGCGCCGCGCGATGCCCGACGACGACGGCGGTCGCGGCAACGACATCGACGACCAGGTAGGCGGGGTTGTCCGCGCCCGGCCCCGGTAGCTCATCGGGGGTGACGTCGACCGTGGCGTCGGTGTGCACGACCGGGAACCCGGCGGGGTGCGGTGTTCCGTCGCTGGTGAGGATCAAGGCGGGCGCGGCCAGCGCGGCAGTGCGTCGCTGCACGTCACCGGGGCCGGTGGGGTCGAGCAGCACGAACGCACCGCCGGCGGCGAGCACCGCGTGCACAGCGACCACCAATTCCACCGAACGCGGAAGCGACACCGCGACAGTGGTTTCGGGGCCGACACCGTGCTCGAGGAGCGCGGCGGCCAACGCATCGACTCGCTCGGCCAGTTCGCCGTAGGTGAGACCGATTTCGCCGTCGCGCACCGCGAGGATGTCGGGTTCGCGGTCGGCGTAGGTGGAGAAGGCGGCGAGCAGGGTCGCCGGGTCACGTGGTCGATCGCCGTCCAGGTCACGCAGGAGCGCGGCGAGGGTGGCAGCGGTCGTGACCGAATCCGTGTGCGACATCAGAGTTGTCCTTCCGAGTCGTCAACCGACGCTGTCCCGGCGATTACCGCGGCAGCATCGGTCACCAGTGTTTGCAGAGTCGAAGTGAGACCGGCCGCGCCGAGTGCGGCGAGCACGCCGGGCACGAGGCCGGCCAGCGCGACGTTCACCAACGCTTCAGGTTTCATCTTCGCGCCCATCGCCCTGCTCACCGCGGCGAGCTTGGCGTCGAGTGCTCCGTAAGAGATGGCGTGCTCGCCGTGGGTGAATGCCACGGTCGCCGGCGCGAGCCGAGCTGCCGAGCCGACGAGGCCCGGAAGATCGGCGATGGTGTAGGTGGTCGGGGTCTTTTCGGCATCGGTGCGCAGGTCGATCGCGCGCACCGCCACGGTGGGGTCGGCGGCGACGGTGGTGAGTACCTTGCGGAATCGCTCGGCCATGGTCTGGACCGTCGACGCGTCGAACAGGTCTGTGGCGTAGCCGAAGTGGATGTCGAGGCCGTCCAGCGCGCCGTCGTCGCGATAGCGCTGCAGGGCGGTGAGATGCAGGTCGAATTTGGCCTCGGTGAGCCCGGGGTCCAAGGTTTGGACGTGGAGGCCGGGGAGCTCGATACCGCCGGGCGGCATGTTCTGGAAGGTCAGCATCACCTGGAACAGCGGGGTGTAGGCGCCGGTACGGGCGCGACCCACGGCGTCGACCACCTGTTCGAACGGAACATCGGCATGGGACAGCGCGGCCAGATCGCGGCGCTTCGCCTGGGTGAGCAGGTCGGTGAACGGTGCGCGGGCGTCGACTTCGGTGCGCAGGGCGACGGTGTTGACGAACATGCCGACGAGGTCGTCGAGTTCGCGGGCGCCACGACCGGAGACCGGTGCGCCGATGGTGATGTCCGCGCTGCCGGATTGCTTGGCCAGCAGCACTGCCAGCGCGCTGTGGATCAGTGTGAACAGGGTGGTTCCGTTGGCGCGGGCCACGTCGTCGAGGCGGGTGGTGAGTGCGGAATCGATGTCGAATTCGATCGTCGCACCACGCATTTCACGACGGGCCGCGCGCGGGCGGTCTGTCGGCAACGCCAGTAGTTCGGGTGCGCCGGCGAGCTCGCGGGTCCAGTAGGCGAGCTGCTGGGTGAGCACACTGCCGGGGTCGGACTCGGAGCCGAGCAGGTCGCGCTGCCAGGCACTGAAATCGCCGTACTGGATCGTCAGTGGGCCCCAGCCCGGTTCGCGCCCCTGGCCGCGATCCACGTAGGCGCGCACCAGGTCCCGGGTGAGCGGGTCGATCGAGTATCCGTCCGCGCTGATGTGGTGCACCACGACGACGAGGACGTGATCGTTGTCGCCGAGGCGGTAGAGGGCGACCCGGATCGGGGGCGCGGCGGTGATGTCGAAGGGCTGCGCGACGAGCGCCGCGATCCGGGTTTCGACATCGGCGGGCGCCACCGGGAGAGGGGTGAGGTCGACGGCGGCGGACCAGGCGGGCATCACCTGCTGGATCGGGCCGTCGGTGGTGTCCGGGTAGCGGGTGCGCAGGGTGTCGTGGCGGGCCAGCAGGTCGGCGACGGCCGCCTGCAGGGCGGGTAGGTCGAGCTCGCCGGTCAGGCGGATGGCGGCCGGGATGTGGTAGGCCGAGGACTGTGGCGAGAGCTGGTGCAGCACCCACATGCGCTGCTGCGCGGGCGAGAGGACCGCAGGCCCTTCGCCGGTGCGCTTGGTCAGCGGGGGGCGGGCGATGGTGCGATCGGCGGTGGCGAGGTGCGCGGCCAGCGCGCCGACTGTCGGTGCGTCGAAGACCGCGGCCACGGCGACGTGGACACCGAGCGCGGCGCCGAGGCGGGCAGCCAGGCGGGTTGCCATCAGCGAGTTGCCGCCGAGGGCGAAGAAGTCGTCGTCGAGTCCGGCGGCGGCGCAGCCGATCACCTCGGTGAACGTCTGGGCGACAAGCTGTTCGACCGCGGTGACCGCAGCGCGGAAGGCCGCTTCGGCGAACTGCGGTTCGGGCAGCGCCTTCCGGTCGACTTTGCCGTTGGCGTTGAGGGGCAGCGCGTCGAGCACCACCAGCGCCGCCGGAACCATGTAGGCGGGCAGGTCGGCGGCGAGCTCTCCGCGCAGGCGGGCGGCGATGGCGGGCTCGTCGCCCGGGGCCAGGTCCGCGACCGCCGCGTAGGCGATCAGGCGGGCGCCCGCACGCTCGTCGGTCGTGGCGATCGCGACTGCCGCCCGGACTTCGGCGCAGCGCAGCAGGGCCGTTTCGACCTCGCCGAGTTCGATGCGGAAGCCACCGATCTTGACCTGGAAGTCGGCGCGTTCGAGGTATTCGACCGTGCCGTCGGCGCGCCGACGGACGATGTCGCCGGTGCGATACATCCGCGAGCCGGTGTCGGCGAAGGGATTCGCGACGAACCGGTCGGCGGTGAGGGCGTGACGCCCGTGGTAGCCGCGGGCGAGCTGATCACCGGACAGATAGAGCTCGCCCGCGACACCGATCGGGACAGGATGCAACCGGGCGTCGAGAACGTAGAGCGCGCTGTTCCAGACGGGAGTACCGATCGGCACGACGTGCGACAGATCGTGCGCCACTTCATATTCGGTGATCGAGACGGCTGCCTCGGTCGGGCCGTACAGGTTGTGCAGGACTGCGGTGGCGCCGACGGCACGGAACGCGGTGGCCGTCGCCGCGGGCAGGGCTTCACCGATCGCGAGGACGGCGCGCAACGAAACAGGCAGCGCGGGTGTCGCTTCGGTGGCCAGGAGCATGCCGACGAGCGAGGGAACGGCATGCAAGACCGTGACGCCGTGCCGGGTCATGGTGGCGCGCAAGCGGTCCGGGTCGCGTTCGTCGCCGGGGCGGGTGACGATCAGGGCACCGCCGGAGGTGAGGGGTGACCAGAACTCCCAGACCGAGAGGTCGAAGGTGGCGGGGGTCTTCAGCAGCACCCGGTCGGCGGTGGTCATGGTGAAGCGCTCGCGCAGCCAGCCGAGCTGGTTGACGATCGCGGCGTGTGGGACGGTGACGCCCTTGGGCACGCCGGTGGAGCCGGAGGTGAAGATGATGTACGCGGGATGCTCGGGGCGCAGCGGGGCGATGCGCTCGGCATCGGTCACCGGCTCCGTCGAGAGTTCGCGCAGCGCGCGGTGGTCCAGCTCGAAGACCGGAACGTCCACGGCGATCGGCAGTCCGTCGGCGGCGGTGGTGAGCACGCACAGGGGCGCCGCGGTGGTGACGATGTAGGCGATACGGTCGGCCGGGTGGTCGGGGTCGATCGGCACGTACACGCCGCCCGCCCGGACGACGGCGTGCATGGCGATGACGAGGTCGATGCCGCGGCGCATGGCCAGTACCACGGTGCGCTCCGGGCCGACTCCCTCGGCGATCAGGAGCCTGGCGACCTGGTTGACCTGTGCGTCGAAGGTGGCGTAATCCAGGGACTCGCCGGTTTCATCGTCTACCAGCGCGAGCGCGTCGGGGGTCAGGTCGCTCTGGCGCGCAACCAGTTCGGCGAGGGTGGTGGACTCGACGGGACGGGCGGTGTCGTTCCATGTTTCGAGCAGCAGCTCGCGGTCGGCACCGAGCATGTCGAGGTCACCGATGGCGGTCTCCGCCGCGCCGCTGACGGATGCGAGGATCCGGCACAGCTGACCGGCGAAGCGTTCGGCTGTTTCGGCGTCGAACAGCTCGGTGGCGTAGCCGAGGGCCATCTCGATCCCCGCCGGGGTGCCGTCCGCGGTGTAGTTGTCCAGGGCGAACAGATGCAGGTCGAACTGCGCGACACCGGCATCGAATTCGACAGCGGAGACGGACAGGCCGGGAAGTTCGAGCTGAGCGCGGTCGTGGTTCTGGAACGAGTAGCCGACCTGGAACAGCGGGTGTCGCGCGGTGGAGCGGGCGGGGTTGAGCACCTCGACCAACCGCTCGAACGGCACATCGGCGTGTGAGAACGCGGCGATGTCGGCGGCCCGCGCGGTGGCGAGCAGTTCGGTGAACGGGGCGTCGCTCACGACCGGGGTCCGCAAGACCAGGGTGTTGACGAACATGCCGATGACCTCGTCGAGCTCGGCTTCGCCACGGCCCGCGTTCGGGGTGCCGACGGCGATGTCGGCGGTACCGGAGATGCGGGCCAGCAGGGCCGCGAACGCCGCGTGCACCACCATGAACAGGGTGGCGCCGTTGTCGCGCCCGAGCGCGGACAGCGCGGCGTGCAGGTCGGCGTCGACGGTGAAACTCACCTTGTCGCCGCGCAGGGTCTGGCGGGCGGGGCGGGGACGGTCGGTCGGCAGGGCCAGCTGGTCGGGAAGTCCGGCCAGCTGGGTCTGCCAGTAGCCGACCTGCTGGGCGGCGAGGGATTCCGGGTCGGCTTCGTCGCCGAGCAGGTCACGCTGCCACAGCGCGTAGTCGGCGAATTGCACGGCGGGCGGCGCCCAGCCGGGGGCGGTGTCGGCGAGCCTGGCGGTATAGGCCCGCATGAGGTCGGCGACGAACGGGGCGATGGAGGAGCCGTCGGCGGCGATGTGGTGCAGGACGCCGGCCAGCACGAATTCGGTGTCGTCCACCCGGAACAGCCGCATGCGCACCGGGATCTCGGTGGTGACGTCGAAGGTGGTCTCGGCCAGTTCGCGAATCGCGGCCGGAAGCGCGGCCTCGCTGGTCGCCACCGGCGTAAGCGTGTCGCCTACGGCCGCTTCGGTGTTCACCGGTGGAGCCAGCGTCGGCATCGCTTCGGCGGCAGCGACGATCGACTGCGCGGGTGTGCCGTCGACTTCCGGGTACACGGTCCGCAGCGATTCGTGGCGGGCGACCACGTCGGCCATCGCGACGCGCAGCGCGGTGACGTCGAGCGCCCCACTCAGGCGCAGCGCGAACGGGATGTTGTAGGCCACCGAGGCGCGGTCGAAGCGGTTGAGGAACCACATCCGCTGCTGGGCCGGAGACAGCGGGAGCAGCTCGGGGCGAGCCCGGCCGACCAGCGCGGGGCGATCGACCTTCGACTGGGCGTCGATCGCGGCGGCCAGTTCGGCGACGCTCGGCACCTCGAACAGCATCCGGACACCCACGCGCCGGTCGAGCGCGGCGCCGATACGGGCCACCGCCTTTGCTGCCAGCAACGAGCTGCCGCCGAGGGCGAAGAAGTCGTCGTCGGCGCCGATCGGCTGATCGTCGGCACGGCCGAGCACCTCGGTGTACACGGCGGCGATGATCTGCTCGGTGACGGTGGTCGGCCTGCGGTAGGTGGTGGTCTCGAAGACGGGGGCGGGCAGGGCCGCGCGATCGAGCTTGCCGTTGACCGTGAGCGGAATGCGCGCGACCGGCACGACGGCTGCCGGGAGCATGTGCTCGGGCAGGGTACGCGCCAGCTCCTTGCGCAGGGCGGCGGTGTCGAGGTGGTCGGACTCCCCGACCACGTAGGCCACGATGCGCGGCTCGTCGACGAGGTCGGTCCGCACCAGCACGGCGACTTCGCGAGGCGCGATCGAGCTGTGCAGCAGCGCCGCTTCGATCTCGCCGAGCTCGACGCGGAAGCCACGGAGGTTGACCTGCTGGTCGGCGCGGCCGAGGTATTCGAGGTCGACGTGCGTGGCGCGCGCCGACGCGAGCGCCCCCGTGGCGTCGTCGGCCACGACCGTCCAGCGGGCGAGGTCACCGGACCGGTAGGCGACGGATCCGGCAGGACCGTAGGGGTCGGCGACGAAGCGGCTCGCGGTCAGGTCGGGTCGACCCAGGTAGCCGCGCGCCAATTGCGGTCCGGAGACGTAGATTTCGCCGGGGACGCCGAGCGGGACGGGACGCAGGCGCGAATCCAGCACGCGCACTGCGAGTCCCGCGAGCGCGCCGCCGATCACACTGGCCGAGCCGGTGTGCGGGGTGATCTCCCGGTAGGAGGCGTGGACGGTGGTCTCGGTGATGCCGTACATGTTCACCATGCGGGGCGAGTCCGGGTAGCGGGCGAACCAGCCGGCGAGGCGTTGCGGTTCGAGCGCCTCGCCACCGAAGATCACTGTGCGCAGGGCGTATTCGGTGGGTGCGGGCGCGGCCAGGTCGGCGGCGATGAGCTGGTAGAACGCGGACGGCGTCTGGTTGAGAACGGTGACGCGTTCGGTGCGGAGCAGTTCGCGGAACTGTTCGGGCGAACGGGAGGTGAAGTAGTCGACGAGAACGATCGAGCCGCCGTGGAGCAGGGCGCCCCACAGTTCCCACACCGAGAAGTCGAAGGCGTAGGAGTGGAACATCGTCCACACGTCGGACGGTCCGAAGCCGAAGCGCTGCGCGGTGTTGTCCAGCAGCGCGATGACATTCGTGTGCGGGACGACGACGCCCTTGGGGCGGCCGGTCGAGCCGGAGGTGTAGATGACGTAGGCGGCGTTGGCGGGAGCCAGCGGGCTACGCCGGTCCGCGTCGGTCAGGGCGTCGGTGCCGAAGTCGGACAGGTTGTCCGCGCCGGGATCGATGACCGGACCACCGAACCAGTCGTGCGCCAGGCCGGTGTCGTCGTTGGTGATCGCACACTGCGGGCGGGCATCGTCGAGGACGTATTCGATGCGATCGGCGGGGTAGTTGGGGTCGATCGGCAGGTAGCCCCCGCCTGCCTTCAGTACGGCGAGCAGAGCGACCGGCAGCTCCACCGACCGCGGCAGGGTGACCGCTACCAGCGATTCCGGGCCGACGCCCGCGGCGACGAGTCGGCGGGCGAGACGGTTGGACCAGGCATCGAGCTCGCCGTAGGTCAGCGCGCGCTCGCCCGCTTTCACGGCGATGGCGGTGGGGTCGAGGGCGGCGACGCGGGCGAACCGGTCCACCATGGTGTCGGCGGCGGCCACCGATTCGCCGGTGGACGACCAATCGTGCAGGGTGCGCTGCTGTTCTTCGGCGCTGAGCAACTGGATGTCGCCCACCACGACGGTCGGGTCGGCGACGACGGCGGCCAGCACCTGAGTGAAGCGCCGGGCCAGCACCGCGACGCTGCCCTCGTCGAACAGATCGGTGGCGTAGGCGATCTCGATGGACATGCCGTTCGCGCGTCCGTCGATGTCGTCGGATTCGCCGAGGGTGAACTGCAGGTCGAACTTCGCCACGGCGGCGTCGAAATCGAGGGGTTCCACGCGCAGGTCCGCGGCTTCCAGCGCGGGGACGGTGAAGTTCTGTAGCGCCAGCGCCACCTGGAACAGCGGGTGCCGGTTGCGGGCTCGCGCCGGGTCGATGGCATCGACGACCTGCTCGAACGGGACGTCGGCGTGTGAGAGGGCGTCGAGGTCGCCGGCCCGGACGGCGTCGAGGGTGGTTTCGAATTCGGCGCGCGGGTCGATCTGGGTGCGCAGTACCAGGGTGTTGACGAACATGCCGATCAGCCCGTCGAGGGCGGCCTCGCCGCGGCCCGCGACCGGTGTGCCGATGGCGATGTCGCTGCCCCCGGACAGGCGGGCCAGCAGGACCGCGAGCGCGGCGTGCACCGTGCTGAACAGGGTGGCCTCGTGCTTGCGCGCGAGTTCGCGCAGTTCACTGTGCAGATCGGAGTCGATCTGGAAGCGGTGGACGGCGCCACGGAAGGTGGACTCGGCCGGGCGGGGACGGTCGGTGGGCAGGTCGAGCTGCTCGGGGAGACCGGCGAGGCCATGACGCCAGAACGCCAATTGGGTGTGCGCGAGCGACGCGGGATCTGCTGTGTCGCCCAGGTTTTCGTGCTGCCAGAGGGCGTAGTCGGCGTACTGGACGGGCAGCGGCGTCCAGGTGGGGGTGGCGCCCGCGCGGCGGGCGGCGTAGGCGGCCATCAGATCGGCGGCCAGCGGGCCGAGCGAGAAACCGTCGGCGGCGATGTGGTGGACCACCAGGACCAGCACGTGGTCGGTGTTCAGCGCGAACAAGGCCGCGCGCAGCGGGATCTCGGCGGTGAGGTCGAATCGGACCGCAGCGCACGACAGCAGGCGTTCGGGCAGCTCCGTCTCGGTGATCGCCGCGGGCCGCAGAGTGATTGCGGTGGCGTCCGAGATCACCTGTTCGGCGCCCTCCGGCCCCTCCGGGTAGCTGGTTCGCAAGGTTTCGTGCCGGGCGACCACATCGGCGAGGGCCGCTTCGAGGGCGGCGAGGTCGAGGTCGCCGGTGAGCCGCAGCGCGACGGGGATGTTGTCGACAGCGTCGCCGATGCCGTCGACGTCGGCGAGGTAGCGGTTGAGGAACCACATCCGGCGCTGCGCCGCGGACAGCGGAATCCGCCGGGGCCGTTCCCGAGTGGTGAGTTCGAGCCGCCCGCCGGTGCCGCGCAGGGCAGTGCACCGGTCGGCCAGATCGGCCACCGTCGGTGCGTCGAACAGCAGCCGGACCGGGATCTGGGTGTCGAGGGCGGCGCCGAGGCGGGCCGCGACCTGGGTGGCGTTGAGGGAGTTGCCGCCGAGGGCGAAGAAGTCGTCGTCTAGACCGACTTCGCGGTCGGCGGGGAAGCCGAGCACCGTGGCGAAGGTGGCCGCGACGATGCGCGCGACCTCGGTGGACGGCGCGCGGAAGACAGCCGCCTCGAAACTCGGTGCGGGCAGCGCCTTTCGATCGAGCTTGCCCGACGAGTTGAGCGGGAACTCGTCGAGAACGACGAAGGCCGCGGGGATCATGTAGGCGGGCAGGGTGCGGCTGAGCGTGGACTTCACCGCATCCACGTCGACATGCTGTGCGGCGACGAGATACGCGACCAGAGTCTCGTCGCGCACGATCACCGCGGCCTGGGTGATCTCGGGAACCCCGGAGAGCACGGCTTCGATCTCGCCGAGTTCGATGCGCAGACCACGCAGCTTCACCTGGAAGTCGGTGCGGCCCAAGTACTCCAGCTCGCCGGCCGACGTCCAGGTGACGAGGTCACCGGTGCGATACATGCGCTCGGCGGTGGTGAACGGGTTGGCGACGAAGCGGTCGGCGGTGAGGTCGGCGCGGCCCGCGTAGCCGCGAGCGAGCTGGGCGCCCGCCAGGTACAGCTCGCCGGGCACGCCGACGGGGACCGGGCGCAGGCGGCCGTCGAGGACGTAGACCTGGGTGTTGTGCACCGGCGCACCGATCGGCACGGTGACGGTATCGGCGTCGATCACCTCATGGAAGGTCACGTCCACCGCCGCCTCGGTGGGGCCGTACAGGTTGTGCACAGCCGTCCCCGTGAGCCCGCGCAGCAGCTGGGCGGGCGCGGGCGCCAGCGCCTCGCCGGAGGCGAACACCAGACGCAGCGATGCGCAGTCCCCGGCGGTCCGCGTGGTCGCCTCGTCGGCGTGCGCACTGTCGAGCACCGCGACGAAGACCGACAGCATCGACGGGACGAAGTGGGCGACGGTGATCCGCTCGTCGGTGATCAGCCGGATCAGATAGGCGGGGTCGCGGTGACCGTCCGGGCGGGCGAGCACGAGCCGGGCGCCGATCTGCAAGGGCCAGAAGAACTCCCAGACCGACACGTCGAAGGTGGCCGGGGTCTTCTGCAGCACGGCGTCGTCGGGGGTGAGCCGGTAGGCGTCCTGCATCCACACCAGACGGTTGACGATCGCGGCATGGGAGACGACGACGCCCTTGGGCGTGCCGGTGGAGCCGGAGGTGAAGATCAGATAGGCGGCGTTGTCCCGGGTGAGCGTGGCCAGGCGGTCGGCGTCGGTGATCGGCTCGGCCGAGTAGTCGGTGGTGTCGACCTGCTCGAAATCGAGGACCGCGCGGTGCTCTCCCGCCGCCTCCACCCCGGTGAGGTCGAGGTCGTCGCTGCGGCGGGTCAGTACGCAGACCGGGTCGGCGGCGGCGATCACCTGGGCGATGCGCTCGGCGGGGTGATCCGGATCGAGGGGCACGTAGGCGCCACCGGCGGCGATGACGGCGTACATGGCGACGACCGAGTCGATCGAACGGCGCATGCCGATTGCCACGGTGCGGTCGGGGCGCACGCCGATCGAGATCAGCAGGCGGGCCAGGCGATTCACCGCGTCCGCGAACCCGGAATAGCTCAGCGACTCGCCCTCGAGGGTCACCGCTGTCGCGTTCGGGGTGCGCTCGGCCTGCGCCGCGAACAGCGAGGCCAGCGTCATGCGTTCGTCGACCGGGTACTCGGTGGCGTTCCAGGCGCCGAGCACGCGAATACGCTCGTCGGCGGCGAGGAGGTCGATGTCGCCGATCACGACGTCGGGATCGGCGGTCACCGTATCCAGCGTCCGCAGGAAGCGGGTGCCGAAGTCTGTGATGGTCTGCGCGTCGAAGAGGTCGGTCGCGTACTCGAAGCGGGCGAGCAGGCCGTCGGTGGTCTCGCGCAGCGTGAGGTGCAGGTCGAATTTGGCTGTGTGGGTATCGATCTCGAGCTCCGTGGCGGTCAGGCCCGCGAGTTCGAGTTCGGTTCGGGAGTTGTTCTGGAAGTCGAGCATCACCTGGAACAGCGGGTGCCGGGCGGTCGATCGCTCGGGGTTGAGCACCTCCACGAGCCGGTCGAAGGTGACATCGGCGTTGGCCAGGGCGCGCAGGTCGCTGTCGCGGACGGTGCCGAGCAGTTCGGCGAAGGTGGCGTCGGGGCGGATCCGGGTGCGCAGCACGAGCGTGTTGACGAACATTCCGACCAGGTCGTCGAGCGCCTGGTCACCGCGACCGGCGACCGGGGTGCCGATCGAGATGTCCTGCTGACCCGACAGTTCGGCGAGGGTGGTGGCGAAGGCGGTGTGCAGCACCATGAACAGCGAGGCATTGGCTCGCGCACCGATGCCGCGCAGTCGGTCGATGATCTCGGCGGGCACCGTGAACGCTTGGCGCGCACCGCGACCCGAGGCCACGGCCGGGCGCGGTCGATCACTCGGCAGCGAGAGCAGGTCGGGCAGGTCGGCCAGTTCCGTCGTCCAGAACGTGAGCTGGCGTGACAGTGCGGATTCGGCGTCGTCCTCGGCGCCGAGCGCATCGCGCTGCCAGAGGGCGAAGTCGGCGTACTGCACCGGCAGCGGCGTCCACTGGGGTGCTGCGGCGGCCAGGTGGGCAGCATAGGCGACCATCACATCGCGGGTCAGCGGCGCAACCGACCAGCCGTCGGCGGCGATGTGGTGCAGCACAAGGACGAGGACGTGCTCGTCGGTGCCGGTGTGCAGCAGGTGCAGGCGGACCGGGGGTTCGGAGTCCACCGCGAACGGGACGGCGGCCAGCGCGCGGATCCGGTTGCCGAGGTCGACCGGGGCGATCGCGCGCGGTTCGAGGGTGATCGTCAGCTGGTCGGCGTCGAGCACCTGCTGGAACGGGATGCCGTCGACGGCGGGGTAGCGGGTCCGCAGCGCCTCGTGTCTGGCGAAGACCGCGGCGACGGCCGCGTTCATCGCGGCGTAGTCGATGACGCCGGTGAGGCGGATGGCGGCGGCGATATTGTCGGCGACCGATTCGGCGTCGAACTGGTTCAGGAACCACATGCGCTGCTGCGCGTAGGACAGCGGAATCCGGTGCGGCCGTTCGCCTGCCACCAGCGCGGGCCTCGGCGCGACCGCGTCCGCGGTGCCGAGCAGGGCGGCGAGCGCGGTGACGGTCGGCGCCTCGAACAGCGACTTCAGCGAGACCGTGCGGCCGAGCGCGGTGCCCAGACGCGACACCACCTGGGTGGCGACGAGCGAGTTGCCGCCGAGGGCGAAGAAGTCGTCGTCGGCGCCGATCGGCGCGGCACCGAGCACCTCGGCGAAGACCTGGGCCACCACGGACTCGGTGCCTGCGGCGGGCGCGCGGAACGAACGCGCGGCGAACACCGGCTCCGGCAGGGCCTTGCGGTCGAGCTTGCCGTTGGGGGTGAGCGGCAGGGCATCGATCACCACGAACGCGGACGGCACCATATGCGCGGCGAGGGTGCCGCGCAGGGCGGCGGCGAGCGCATCGATCAGCTCGTCGGTCTCGACAGCGGGCACGACATAAGCGATGAGCTGATCGCCTCGGTGCGGGTCGGCGCGCACCAGCACCGCGGCCTGGCGAACCGAGGGCTGGGCGAGCAGGGCGGATTCGACTTCGCCGAGTTCGATGCGGAAACCCCGGAGTTTGACCTGGTCGTCGTTGCGGCCCAGGTAGTCGAGGGTGCCCTCCGGAGTCCAGCGGACCAGGTCTCCGGTGCGGTACATGCGCTCCGACGACGCCCACGGGCAGGCGACGAAGCGGGTCGCGGTGAGTGCGGCGCGGGAGCGATAGCCGCGCGCGAGCTGGGCACCCGCGACGTACAGCTCGCCCGCGACGCCGACAGGGACCGGCCGCAGCCGGGAGTCGAGGACCCACTGGGTGATGCCGCGCAGCGGCGTGCCGAGGGTCAGCGGGGAATCGGCGGTGAGCGGGGCGCTGATGTTGGTGGCGACCGTGGTCTCGGAGGGGCCGTAGGCGTTCACGAACGCGCGGGGAACGGGTCCGGCGGTCCAGCGGGCGATCAGGTCGGGCGGGCAGGCTTCGCCGCCGACCATCACCATGCGAAGGGCGTCGAGCGGGGTGGGGTCGAGCACGGACAGACCGGACGGGGTCATCAGGGCGTGCGTGACGCGCTGTTCCGAAAGCAGTTGGGCCAGTTCAGCTCCCACGTGACGCCCGAGCGGGGCGATCACCAGCGTCGCGGCGGAATTCACCGCGAGCAGTAGTTCCATCACCGAGATGTCGAAGGACGGGGAGCCGACCTGGAGGACGCGGGCGTCGGCGGTGCCGAACATGCGCGCGGTTTCCTCGGCGGCGAAACCGGCGATACCCGCCTGGGTGACGAGCACGCCCTTGGGCAGGCCGGTCGAGCCGGAGGTGTAGATGACATAGACGAGGTGCTGGGCGCGCAGGGGTCGCACGCGGTCGAAGTCGGTGACGGGATCGCTGGAACGCCCGGCGCATTCGGCCATCAGCTTCAGCTCGTCGAGGACCAGCCAATCGAGCGGGCCGGGCAGCGCGGACAGCGACTCGGACACTGTAAGACCTAGTCGGGCCCCGGAATCGGTCACCATATGGGTGATCCGATCGAGCGGGTAGCTCGGGTCGACGGGCAACCAGGCGGCACCGGACTTGGCGATCGCCCACACCGCGAGAACCGACTCGATGGAGCGGGGGATGCCGACGGCGATCACGTCGTCGGGGCCGGCGCCGCTGTCGATGAGGACCCTGGCCAGGCGTGACGACGCCCGGTCGAGTTCGCGGTAGGTGAGGGTGCGGTCGCTGTCGGTGACGGCATCGCGATCCGGGTCGGCGGCGACCGCGCCGGCCAGGAGGTCGGGTAGCAGACCGGTGGCGGTGACCGGTGCGCCGCGCATGCCGGTGAGCTGGGAGTGTTCGGGCGCCGACAGCAGCGGTAGGTCGCCGACCGCGGTGTCCGGCGCGGCGACGGCCGCAGCGAGTAGCCGCACGAAACGCACACCGAAGGTGTGCATCTCGGACGCGTCGAACAGGTCGGCGGCGTACAGGGTGACGGCGTCGATGCCTGCGGGTTCGCCTGCGGCACCGCGTCGTTCGGCGAGGGTGAGCTGTAGGTCGAACTTGGTGATGTCGAGCTCGATCTCGCGCACCGTCACCGGCGAGCCCGCCAGGTCGAAGGTGGTGTCGAGGACGGCCTGGAAGTTCAGCGCCACCTGGAACAGCGGGTGCCGGGACTGCGAGCGGGCCGGGTTGACCACGTCGACCAGGCGATCGAAGGGAACGGTGGCATGCGCGAAGGCGGCCAGGTCGGTTTCGCGGGTGTGCTCGAGCGCGGCGACGAAGCTCGCGGCGGGGTCGACCTCGGTGCGCAACACCAGGGTGTTGACGAACATGCCGATCAGGTCGTCGATGGCCCGGTCGCCGCGGCCCGCGACGCCGGTGCCGATGGCGATGTCGGTGGTGCCGGACAGACGGGCGAGGAGCACCGACAACGCGGTGTGCACAACCATGAACAGCGAGGCGCCTGCCCGCTGGGCCAGCCCGGCGAGCTGACGGTGCAGATCGGCGTCGATGGTGAAGGCGGTGCGGGCGCCGCGCATGCTCGGCTCGATCGGCCGCCGGCGGCGCGAGGGCAGCTCGAGCTGGTCGGGCAGACCAGCCAGAGTCCGCTCCCAGAAAGCGATTTCGCGGGAGGCCAGCGACTGCGGGTCGGTTTCGGCACCGAGGAGCTCGCGCTGCCAGAGGGCGTAGTCGGCGTACTGCACACTCAGCGGCGACCAGCCGGGGGCGACGCCGTCGGTGGCGGCGCGGTACGCGGTGAGCACATCGCGGACGAGCACCTGCAGCGAAACACCGTCTGCCGCAATATGATGCAGCACGACAGCGAGGACACACTCCTGCGCCGCGACGCTCGGTGTCCGTGGTGCCGAGTTGTCCACAGTTGTGTCGGGGGCCGGAACAACGAAGATGCCCGCACGCACCGGTGCTTCACGTTCGAGGTCGAACCCGGTACGCGCGAAGCGGGTGAGCTCCGCGTCGAGGTCGGCGGCCTGCACTTCGACGGGGTCGCCGAGACGGACCAGCCCGGCATCGCGGACGACCTGCTCGGCCACCTCACCACCGGGAGTGCCGACCGCGGGGAACACGGTCCGCAGCGCCTCGTGGCGGTCGACCACCGCGTGCAGGGCCGCGACCAGGGCCGGGAGATCGGCGGTGCCGCGCAGGCGGATGACGAACGGCATGTTGTAGCCGGGCGCCGAGGGATCGAAGCGGTTGAGGAACCAGATCCGTTGCTGTGCGGGCGACAGCGGGATCAGCGCCGGGCGGGGGCCCGCGGTGAGCACCGGGAGCTGGGCAGAGACGCCGGTGTCGTCGCGATCGGCGATGGCGGCGGCGAGGCGGGCCACGGTGGTCGCGCCGAACAGATCGCGTACGCCGAGGCGGCAGCCGAGGTCGGCGCCGAGGCGGGCCGCGACCTGGGTGGCGACCAGGCTGTTGCCACCCAGGGCGAAGAAGTCGTCGTCGCGGCCGATGCGGTCGAGGCCGAGGACCTCGCCGAACACCCTGGCCACCGTCTGCTCCACCGGGCCGACCGGTTCGGCGTAGGTGACAACCGCGCGGGTGGGAGCGGGCAGGGCCTTGCGGTCCAGCTTGCCCGACGCGTTCACCGGAAGGGCCTCGAGCAGCACGAACGCCGCGGGCACCATGTAGGCGGGCAGCGCGCGCAGTGCGGTCTCGCGCAGATCGTCGATCGACACCGAGCCCGGCTCGGCTTCCACGACATAGGCGACCAACTGCTCGCCGACGCCCGCGTCGTCCCGGACCAGCACTACGGCGCGCGCCGCGGCGTCCACGCTTTCCAACACGGACTCGATCTCGCCGAGCTCGATGCGCAGCCCGCGCAGCTTCACCTGGAAGTCGGTGCGCCCCAGGTATTCCAGCTCGCCGTTGGTGGTCCAGCGGACCAGGTCACCGGTGCGGTACATCCGCTCACCCGGCAGTGGATGGGTGGCAGTGCTGCCGGAACCACCGTCGGGCAGCACACGCCCGGAGTCGGCGGCGACCACCGCGGGCGCGGCGACGAAACGTCCGGCGGTGAGCTCGGGACGTCCGACATAACCCCGGGCGAGCTGTACCCCCGACAGATACAGCTCACCCGGAGCCCCGACCGGAACGGGCCGCAGCCGTGAGTCGAGAACATGGAGCCGGGTGTTGAACACCGGCGCGCCGATCGGCACCGTGACCCGGTCGCTGTCGTTCACCTCGTGGAAGGTGACGTCGACGGCGGCCTCGGTCGGGCCGTAGAGATTGTGCAGGCGAGCGCCCGTCAGCAGCCGCAGCCGCTGGGCAGGCGCGGCGGGCAATGCCTCGCCGGAGGCGAAGACCAGCCGCAGCGAGGTGCGCTCGGCGATTTCCTGTTGGGCCAGGAACACTTCGAGCATCGAGGGCACGAAATGTGCGACAGTGACGCCGTATTCGCTGATCACGCGGCGCAGATAGCCGGGGTCACGGTGGCCGTCCGGCTCGGCGAGCAGCAGCGTCGCACCGATCTGCAAGGGCCAGAAGAACTCCCACACCGAGACGTCGAAGGTCATCGGCGTCTTCTGCAACACCACGTCGACCCCGTGCAGGCGGTAGGTGTGCTGCATCCAGACGAGGCGGTTCACGATCGCGGCGTGCTCGACCGCGACGCCCTTGGGCAGACCGGTGGAGCCGGAGGTGAAGATGACGTAGGCGGGATGGCCGGGGCGCAGCGGCGCGGTGCGGTCGGCATCGGTCAGCGGGGCGTCGTCGTAGTCGCTCAGATCGAGGGCGTCGACGGCCAGCACCGGCTGTCCGTCGACAGGTGCACCATCGCGGGTGGTCGTGAGCACGGCCGCCGGTGCGGCGGTGGCGAGGATGTGGGCGATGCGCTCAGCCGGATGATCCGGGTCGATCGGCACGTAGGCCGCGCCGGCGGCGAGCACCGCGTACATCGCCACCACCAGTTCGGGCGAGCGCCGAATACTCAGCGCCACCAGCGACTCCGGCCCGATGCCGTCCGCACGCAGCCGCCGGGCCAGCCGGTTGGCCCGCTGCGCCAGCTCGCGATAGGTGAGGGTCGCGTCCGCCGAAGACACGACGGCGTTGTCCCGAACAGCGTCGGTGCGCGAGGACGTCGCCATCCGCACGGCCACATCATCGGGGGTGCGCGCGACCTGGGCCTCGAACACGGCGGGCAGCGTCGCGACCGGCACCGAACGCTCGGCCAGCGCGGCGTCGATGTCGAATCGGGTGGAGTTCCAGATCCGGGTGCTGACCTCCAGCTCCAGCTCGGTCGCGACCTCGATCGCGCCGAGCGCGGTGTCGAGGTCGGTAGCGGCCAGCCGCTCGAGGAAGCCGAGGAAGCGGGCGTGGTGTCTGGCCAGGGTGTCGGCGTCGTAGAGATGCGGGTTGGCCTCGAAATCGACGTGCACCCGGTCGCGGTCGCCGTAGTAGACGTTGAGACTCAAGTCTTCGATCGGGCCGGTGGACAGCACCCGGTAGCGGCCGGTGGTGGTGCCGAGGGTGAGGTCACTGCGGAAGAGCATGAAGTTGGCGAGTGGGCCGAACAGCGCGCGCCGGGCGGGGCGGCCGTCGTCCTCGGCGTCGCGGCGGATGTCCTCGGCCCGGTAGCGCTGATGACGCAGCGCACCCGCCACCTCGACCCGGGCCGCGCGCAGCAGTTCACCCCAGGTGGCGGGTGAGCCCGCCGCACCCGTGGGCAGTCGCAGCGGCACGATGTTGGACAGCATCCCCGCCGAGCGGCGCATGACCGCGGTGGTGCGAGCGGTGACGGGCAGGCTCAGTACCGCGTCCGGCCGGTCGGTGAGGCGGCCCAGGTAGGCGGCGAAGGCGGCCAGCAGTACTGCGGAGATGGTCGAATCATCGCTGGCGGCAATGGTTTCCAGGCGGTCGACCAGCTTTTCCGACAGGCGCCCGCCGGTCACCAGGTTGATCGCCGAACGCGGCGCGGTGCGGCCGTCGAGCGCGGTGGGGCTGTCCAGGCCCGCGATCCGCTGAGCCCAGTGCTCACGATCGCCGACGAAACGGGTGCTCTCGCGGTAGCGCTGTTCGCCCTCGACCAGCGCCGACAGCTCACCCGGCACCACCTCGCGCGCCGGGGTGTCGAGCATCCGCGCGGTGTACAGCTCGGCGATGCGCTGGGAGTTGGTGAACGCGCCGTACCCGTCGAGCACGATGTGGTGGCCGCGCAGGTACCAGAACCAGCGGGTCTCGCCGACGCGCAGCACCGCGCCCGCCACCAGCCGGTCGGTGAGCAGGTCGATGGGGGCGCCGAATTCCGCGCGCATCCATTCCTGCGCGGCGGCCACGGGGTCGTCGTGGTGGCGTAGATCGATCAGCGGCAGCTCCTGCTCGACCGCGATGGTGTGGTCGACGTACTGGTGCGGGACACCGTCGAACTCGCCGATGCGCACCAGCGGTGAACCGTAGGCGTGCGCGGCCTCGGCCGTAACCTGCTGCAGCACAGCGGCATCGAGCTCGCCGTCGATATCGACGTACTGGGCGATGGTGATCGGGACATCGGGGTCGAGCAGCTGTGCGTACCAGACACCCAGCTGGGCCGGGGTCAGCGGAAACGGCAGACCGACGACCCGCGCTTCCTGTGGTCGCGCACTGAACCCACCCAACTCCGTACCGTGCACCAGAGCCTCCTCGTATCGCGAAAGAACAGCAGATCGAATGTTTTCGGGCAGCACGAATACACCTCGCGCAGCGAAAGATTCGATATGAACGCGGTGGGCGTACCGCCACACTCGCGCAAGATCCCCGACAGATCATGTGGACGAGATCGACGACCGAGGGGTCGCCGAGGCAACGGACGCTGGGTCCGTCGCGGGTGCCTAGCTGTTGATCGTTCCTCCAACGGCTTTGTCAGTTACATCACATGGGCGCCTGTCCATGCAGTGCCGACAGTAGGCCCTCAGTTAATAAAAAGAAACTTTTTCCGCTAAAAAAATCGGTCAGCCGTCCAGTCCGTACCGGCGGGTACCCACGACCAGGGCATGAGTGTGGGCTCCAACACATCGGCCATCCATATGTGAGCCACCACACCTTCAGACCGGGACACTATGAGCCGAAACGTTGCATCTGCGTTGCATCGGCGCCGATGCGCCGGTCGAGGACCCGGATCTTGGCTTCTATCTGCGCATACAGCGGCGAATCGCGATCGACGGTCGACCGGTAGGCGGCCCACGCGGCAGCATCGTCGCGGCCTTCCGGACACGAGGTCCATCGGCGCAGCACGGCGGCGTCGGGGGCGGCGAGCACGGCGGTCCGCAACCGGACTCGCAGCTCGTCGCGGATATCGCAAATGCCGGGAGCCGACGAGCGCGGCAGCACCGGACCCGCGTACAAGTTCAATGCGGATGCGGTATCACCGGAGTCGAGTGCGGCCCGGAGCTCCTCCACATCGGTTGCGACATGCACGCGCAGACGGTATGGGCGCGAACCGACCACCGAGGCACCGATCACCGACCGCAGCCGCGACATCGCCGCGCGGATCGTGCCGTTGTCCAGATCGGTGTCGTCCAGCAGCAGCGCCAGGTGATCGGCGCCGAGACCTTCGGGATGTTCGGTGAGCAAGAGCAGGATCTCGGCGTGGCGCTGCGAGAGCGGCACCCGCTCCCCCGCGATGCTCAACTGAGGTTGACCCAGACCCAAGACGTCCAGACCGAGCCTGGCCTGTCCGGTGCCGTCGCGGTTCGCCACAGCCGGCGCCTTGATGCCGTGGCTCGCGCGCATGGCTCGCAGCACCAGATCCATCTCGGCCGCGGTCGCGGCGGCTTTGACCAACGCGAGAATTTCGGGCTTGGCCACCCGCATCCCGCCGGCAATCATCAGAACGCCGATCAGTCGGCCGTCCGGCTCGTGCACGGGCGCCGCGGCGCCGGTGATCTGGTGCATGCGATGCAGGAAATGTTCGGGTCCGTGGATCCAGGTGGCGCGGCCGGTGCGCACGACGAGGCCGACGGCATTGGTGCCGATCCGGCGCTCGCTGAGATCGTCGCCCTCGCGCACGCCGATCTCGGCGGCGGCGGCGACCTGCTCCGGATGACCGTGCACCGACAGCACCCGACCGAACTGGTCGGCCACGGTCACGATCAATCCCGCGTGCGACGCGTCCTGGACCAGCAGTTTGTCGATCAGCGGCATGAGAGCGGCGATAGGGTGGGCGTCGCGATAACGCTCCAGATCGGCGCCGCGCAGCCCGCGACCGTCGAGGACGTCCGTCGGGTCGACACCGCCGCGCACACTGCGCAGCCATGATTCGAGAACGAGCGGACGTAGAAGACCGGCCAGCTGGGTAAGCTGTTCACCACCGGCACTGAGAAATCCATGGGCCTGTGCGGCATAGGCTTCCAGAGCACCGAGCTGTGCGCCCGACTCCGATGCCTGCCGTGGGGGCCTCCCACCTGCAAGATTGCTGACCATTTGCCTTTCTTTCCCGCTACAAACTGTACCGGGCAGATATCAGGCCAACCGCCAGAAGTCAGGGTTTGTCCCGCAGGTCACATCGTGGTATCAATCGTCACTTCGTCACACGACCATGTGGTCCGCTATGGACGCGGCGAGCATCACTGTGGTGGCCTGTGGACCGCGCCGCAGCGGGACCGGGACGACCGACAGATCGGCCACCGTCAGCGCCTCGATGCCGTGCACACGCCCCTGTTCGTCGACCACCGCGCGCTCGTCCCCCGCGGGGCCCATGCGACAGGTACCGGAAAGATGTTGAGACGTGCCGAGGTTGGCGCGCAGCCAGGAGTCGTCGACGGGTCCGATTCGCCGACCCAGGAGATCCGCCGTGAGTGCCACTGCCTCGCGCAACCGGGCTCGGTCCTGCTCGGCGCGGAGATAACGGTGGTCGACGCGGGCTGCGACAGCCGGATCAGTCGAAACCAGGGTCAGCTCGCCGGTCGACTCGGGACGCATCAGGGCGACCCCCACCCGGCGAAGACCCGGCGTGAACATCGCGGTGTACGGACGTAGTTCCAGGTCGTCCATTTCGAGGACGTATTCGAGCGCGACGGTCGACCACGCGGGTTGCGCACCGGCGAATTCGATGCCGATCTCCGGATGATCGGTGCACCACGCGCCCACCGGAGCGGGTCGCAGCACCGGAACACCGAGCGAGCGCAGCAGCGGTTCGGGGCCGATCCCGGATCTGATCAGCAGCGCGGCCGACTCCACCGCACCCGCGCACAACACCACCTCGTCGGCATACGTCGTCCCGCGTTCTCGCCCGCGGGCCCACTCCACACCGATTACCCGGGTGCCCCGCAGTAATAGCCGAGTCACCATTGTTTCGCCGGTGAGGATCAGATTGCTTCGGTGGAGCGCGGGAAAGAGATGGGTGATCGCGGGCCCGGCGCGGCGGCCTCGCGAGATCGCCAACGGCACGCGCCCGAATCCCGCACCGGTATCTGCGGACGGTGCGTTGAGATCGGGGATTTCGGTGAATCCCGCTGCCACGCACTGTTGCGCGAATTCGACGCTGAACTCGGTGGGGTCGCTGGTTCGTGAAATCGGGATCGGGCCGCCGATTCCGTGACCGGGCACAGCGCCGAAATCCGCATCGTCTTCCAGAGCGCAGAACACCGGAAGGACCGATTCGAACGACCAGCGCGGGCCCGCCACCACGCTCCAGGCGGCGAAGTCGTCGGCGGGTGGGCGGATGAAGTAGCTGCCGTTGATCGCACCGGAGCCACCGATCAGCTTGCCCCGCACCAGATTTCCCGGATACCGCCACACCAGTCGAGACTCGGGGCCGACCGGGAGATGACCTGGGTCGAGCAGTTCGACGGGCAGCTCCCCCATCGCAGGGAAAACCGGTCCGGCTTCGATGACGCGCACCGAACGCGCCGGATCGGCGCTGAGCCGCGCGGCGAGCACGCAACCCGCCGACCCGGCTCCGACGATGAGAGTGCTCGTCACGCAGTCGGCTTCAGCGGGGCGGCACGCTCGGCTTGAGCGCTTCGAAACTGCGCGCCCGGATGACGCCGAGCCACAGGCCCGTGCCGTAGGCCACGTCGTCGAGACGCTTGTAGGCCACATAGCGGACCGGGTCGAGCCCGCCCGAGTCGCGATGGGTGAACCAGTCGGCGAGACCGTCGGCGAGTGCCATCGTGATGGCGATCTTGCGGATCCGGCTCGACGCGATCACCGCCAGGAGCGTCACCGGCCAATAGTCCCGGCACATCGCCGAAGCCAGTCGCCACATCCCGGCGAAGTAACCGCGCGCGAGGTAGACCGCCGCGATCCGGGTCGGGTTGTCCAGTTCGGTGAAGACCCGGCGCAGGCGGACCAGGGCCGTCGCCAGAGTGACGAGTCCGCCGAGCAGACCCCATTTCGACAGTGTCGCGAACAGCAGACTGGCCAGCACGGTCCAGGTCGGCACCGACAGCGGCGAGACCAAGCCCGAGTGCCGTTTCCCGAGCGGTGCCGCGCCCGTGCCGTAGAACAGCTTTCGCCCGAACCAGGCGCGGAAGGCGACCCGGTGATCGTGGGCGACGTGCGCGGCGGGCTCGTAGCGCAACCGCCAGCCCGCGCGTTCGAGGCGCCAGCACAGGTCGACGTCTTCGGCCACCTGCATCGATTCGTCGAATCCACCCTCGCCGAGCAGCGCCGCGCGCCTGGCCAGCAGCGCCGCGCTGGGCACGTAGGACACGATGCCGCGGGCGTGCACCGCCGATTCGCGCCGGCCGAGGTCGAGTGAGGAGCGAGTGTGTTCGTAGCGAGCGAGCGCGTTGGATTCGGAATCCAGGGCCACGATGCGCGGCGCGACCAGCGCGACCTGCGGATCGCTGAAATGTCCGAGCATGACCTCGAGCCATCCGCTGCGCGGCACCACATCGGAGTCCAGGAACGCCACGAAGCCCGTTGTCGCCGCCTGCAATCCGGCATTACGGGCGGCGGCGGGGCCGAGCGGGCTCTCGTGCCGCAGCACCGTCACCTGACCGCGGCCCGGCCGTGGCGGGATGCGGACCGGCTCGTCGGAGCCGTCGTCGACGACGATCACATTGTGCCCACGCAGCACTGCCAGCAGCCGTAACAGCCCGTCGGCGTTGTTGTAGAGCGGGATGACCACGGTGACGTCGTCGAGGGATGGTTCGAGCCGCGGGCGCGGGTTGGCCACGCCGGAATCGAGCAGTCGGCGCGCGACGATCGCGGACTTGGTGTCGGTCACCTCCAGGTATCCGTCGCCGATCAACTCGGCGGCCTCCGGGGCCAAGCGCAGCATCCGTGCGGGCGATCCTCCGATCAGGATCCGACCCCCGGAAAATGCGCGTACCCGTGGATCGATCCGTACCCCGAAGCCGTCGGGCAGACGATCATGGCGCATTCCTCGCATGCTATTCGCAGTTGGCCCCGCAGACATCATCACCCCACAAAAAAGGACCAAAGTCTGTCCGAAATATGGCTGTGACCGGTTGCCGGACGCGTCAACAAGATCGGCAGCGCACTTCCGGCAACCGGGATGGGCTCAGCCGAGCGGACTCTCGTTGCACGCCTTGGCCGGTGGCCGCTTCACGGTCAGTGGCAGCGACACCCTGGTTCGGCTGCGAACCGGGCGCGAGTGGTCGACGGCGGGGCGCGGAATGGTGCGACCCGGCGCCGACAGCGCCGCTTCGCCGTAGCCCTGAACGCATTCCGGGTCCGGTCCGTTGGCGGGCAGGCCGGTGAAGAACTTCGCGGCCATGCAACCACCACGGCACGAGTCGTAGTGCGAGCACTTCGTGCACGCGCCACCGTCGACCGGCTCGCGCAGTTCGGCGAAGAGTTCCGAATCGGTCCAGACCGCCTCGAAACCACCGTCGGCGACGATGTTTCCGGCCTTGAAGCGGTCATGGATGGCGAACGGACAGGCGTAGACATCACCGACCGGATCGACCAGACAGACCACCCGGCCCGCACCGCACATGTTCAAACCCGGTAGCGCCGAGCCGAATGCGGACAGGTGGAAGAACGAGTCGCCGGTGAGGACGCCCTCGCCGTTGCGGACGAGCCAGTCGTAGAGCTCGCGCTGCTGTTCGGGCAGCGGGTGCAGCTCGTCCCACACGTCCGCGCCGCGACCCGAGGGACGAAGGCGGGTGAGCCGCAAGGTGGCGCCGTACTTGTCGGCGATGGCCTTGAACTCGTCGAGCTGGGAGATGTTGTGCCGGGTGGCGACCACCGAGAGCTTGGCGTCCTTGAAACCCGCCGCGGCGAGGTTCGACAGCGCCTTGATCGCGGTGTCGTAGGAGCCGGGACCGCGCACGGCGTCGTTGACCGCGGCATCGGCGCCGTCGAGGGAGATCTGCACGTCGACGTAGTCGCTGGCCGCCAAACGCGCGGCGACCTCTTCGTTGATGCGAACGCCGTTGGTGGAGAACTTGACCCCCACATTGTGCGCGGTGGCGTAGTCGACCAGTTCCCAGAAGTCGGGGCGCACAGTCGGTTCACCGCCGCCGATGTTGACGTAGAAGATCTGCATGCGCTCGAACTCGTCGATCAGCGCCTTGCACTGCTCGGTGCTCAGTTCGTTCGGGTCGCGGCGACCCGACGAGGACAGACAGTGCACGCACGACAGGTTGCAGGCGTAGGTGAGTTCCCAGGTCAGGCAGATCGGTGCGGCGAGGCCCGATTCGAAACGGTCGATCAACCTGCCGCCCTGGGTGGCGTCACCCGCCGCCAGGGCTGTCGGCGCGGCGGTGACCGGTCCGGGCGATGCCACGATCATGTCGGTGTCGGCCAGCTGCGCGAGCGCTTTGACGTGCGCATCGGAGGCGTCTATGCCCTTGGCACGCAGTGCGTCGCGCACGGAGGGGTGCGCGGGCAGCGACCGGACCACATCGACGAGATCGCGGCTCTTGAGGAACGAGAGCTTGCGGGTGCCGAAGTGGTACAGCAGCGCGCCGAAGGATTCCGGGCGCAACGAGACCCGAGGGTGCAGCGTCCAACGGGTGTCGAGGTCCAGCATGGTCAGTACACGCCGCACATGCCGTCGATGCTGACCTCTTCGATCAGCGTCTCGGTGACCAGTTCCTCGTCGGATTCGACGGTCGCAGGCGTGGTGTTCTCAGGCATGACTACCTCCATTGTGTTGCCGGTCACCTCGCACCTTAACGTCAGTGACTGCCATAAAGGGCGGAATCGGAAAATCTTTCTCTGAGCACACCCCGCCCCCCTCGGCTGCGAACCCCTCTAGACTTCCGGAGGCAGGGATGGGAAAGGGCTGATGGCCCGGTGGCAGCAGAGGTGAGGCAGAGGCTTGCGTAACCATGGCGGGGCGGGTGCTGGTTCGACACTGTCGGAGGCAGAGATCGTCGACGCGGCACTGAAAGTGGTGCGCGAGGACGGGGTCGAGAAGCTTTCGATGCGGCGGCTCTCGCGCGAGCTCGGGGTGTCACCGATGGCGCCGTACTACTACGTGGCCGACAAGCGCGAGCTACTCGATCTGGTTGCCAGCGCGGCCCTGGTCGGGGTGCGCAAGCCGCCGCGCGAGTCCGGTCCGTGGCAGGTGCGCCTGCGCGATCTGATCGATCAGATAGACGATAAACTGCGCACGCATCCCGGCCTGGGCGACATCTTGCTCGAGCAGATGCTCGGCAAGCAGCTCGACCTGATCGACGCCGTGATGGAGATCCTGTTCGACGCGGGCTTCAGCGACCGCAACGTGCTGGCCGCCTACGCGACCATCCACACCTACCTGTTCGGCCGCAGCAGAGTGAACCCGCGCGACCGTTCCGCGCCCGCCGACGTGCTGCTGCCCGAGGCAGTGGCCCGAGCCACGAAGTACATGTCCGACCTGCGCGGCAAGTACTCCTACGACTTCGGGATGGAGGTGCTGGTCGCCGGACTCGAGGCGCAGCTTGCCCTGCAGGCGCGTCCCGGCCTAGCATGAAACTGAAACACGTTCTAGTTTTGCCCGAGAGGACGACATGACCACAGTCGAGGTTCCGCACGGCTCGCGCTCGGTGGTGCTGCGAGTAGCCGCGGTGATCGCCGAAACGGCCGACACCCACTCCGTGGTCTTCGAGGTACCCGCCGAACTCCGCGAGCGCTTCGCCTACTCCCCCGGCCAGTTCCTGACGCTGCGCATCCCGAGCGAGCAGACCGGATCGGTCGCCCGCTGCTATTCGCTGGCCAGTTCGCCGTTCACCGATGACCTGCCGAAGGTGACCGTCAAGCGCACCGTGGACGGATACGGCTCGAACTGGCTGTGCGACAACATCGCCGCGGGCGACGAGGTCGAGGTGCTGCCGCCGTCAGGTGTGTTCACGCCCAAGGATCTCGACGAGGACATGCTGCTGTTCGGCGCGGGCAGCGGAATCACGCCGGTGATGTCGATCCTGAAGTCGGCGCTGTCGCAGGGTTCGGGCAAGGTCGTGCTGGTTTACGCCAATCGCGACGCGACCTCGGTGATCTTCGCGGACGAACTCCGCGATCTCGTCGGTAAGCATCCCCAGCGACTCACCGTCATCCACTGGCTCGAACCGCTGCTCGGTCTGCCGACCGCCGACATGCTGGCCACCCTGGTCCGGCCCTACACCGCCTACGAGGCGTTCATGTGCGGGCCCAAGCCGTTCATGGACCTGGTGCACGACGCGCTGGCCTCGCTCGAGGTCCCGCGCAACCGCACCCACGCCGAGGTGTTCAACTCCCTCGCCGGAGATCCGTTCGCCGACCACGCGCCCGCCGAGGTGTCCGAGGCCGAAGCGGCCGACGCGGCGACGGTCGAGGTGGAACTCGACGGCCAGGTGCACGAGATGTCGTGGCCCCGCAAGCAGACGCTGGTCGACATCATGCTCGACAAGGGCCTCGACGTGCCCTACTCCTGCCAGGAGGGCGAGTGCGGGTCGTGTGCCTGCACCGTGCTGGAAGGCAAAGTGGAGATGGCCAATTCGGAGATCCTCGATCCCGAGGACATCGAGAACGGGTACATCCTCGGCTGCCAGGCGCGGCCGGTGACCGATCGCCTGCGGATCCAGTTCTAACGCATGGCGCGGTAGGCGGCGCGTTGCTCGGGGTCGAGGTGTTCGGTCGCGTAGCTCAACGCGGTGCGGCCCAGCTCGGGTGCGTTCCGGTTCAGGAAATCGGTGAGTGCGGTCTGGTCGACGCGCTTGCCGATTTCGCGCAACATCCACCCCAGCGCCTTCTGGATCAGATCTCGGCGGTCCGTCCGAAGGATTTCGGCGAGTTCCAAGGTGGTGCTCGGGTCGCCCGCCTTGATGAACGCGAACGTCGACAACAGCGCGACGCGGCGCTCCCACAGCGAATCCTGTTCGGCCAGTTCGAACAGCAGCGTGCGGTCTTTGTCGAGTAGCCAGGGGCCGATGATGTTCTCGGCGGAGGCGTCGACCAGATCCCAGTTGTTGACCCGGCCGCGCCGGACGGCCGCCAGGTAGAGATCGACCATCTCCTGACGGGCCGTGTCGTCGAGGGCACGCGGTTTCGATGCCGCCGCGAAGCGGGCGTTGAGGATGAACAGGGCAGCCAGGCGTTCCTCGTGGAGGGGGCTGTCGAGGAGTTCGTCGATCTGCGAAAGCGGCAGTGCGGGGAACTGTTTCGCCACTCTTCTGGTGACGGGGACTCGGATGCCGAGAAAGATGTCGCCCTCGCCGTATTCGCCGGGGCCGGTCTTGAAGAAGCGTTGCAGGTGATGCGCGTCAGTGGGGTTCGCCAGGTCGGCGAGGGCCTTACGCACCTGTGCAGCGGTGGGAAGCTCGGACACACGCACCTCCGGGTCGGCGGATTCCCTCCGCATTCAACACTGGTGCGGTGACATGCCGGAGCAGGCTCCCCGTCGTCCGATCAGGCCGGTAGTGCGCCGAGGAGGCGGCCCGACTCGAATGTCGCCGCACCGGAGGGCAACTCGCCCGGCCGACCGCTCGTGCGGACGGTGACGGTGCCGGAGCCGGTGGTGGGGCGGCCGAGTTCGTCCATCTTGCGCACGGTCTGGGCGGCGACGGCTTGGGCGCTGTCGAACAGGCGCACTCCGTCGGGCAGTGCGGCGATGATGGCGTCGATGACCAGCGGGTAGTGGGTGCAGCCGAGGACAACGCCCTCGACGTCGGCCGGGGTGCGCGCGGCCGAGTCGGCGATCGACTCACGGATCGCCACGATGTCACCGCGGTCGATCGCATCGGCCAGGCCGTGGCAGGCGACTCCGACCACCTTCGCGTCACCGCCGAACCTGGCGATCAGATCGGCCTGGTAGCGGCTGGCAGTGGTCGCCGCCGTCGCCCACACGGCCACCGAATTACATTGTGCGGCAGCAGGTTTGATCGCGGGGACCGTGCCGACCACCGGCACCGAATCCCCCACCTCCGCCCGCACATGCGCCAACGCGGTGACGCTGGCGGTATTGCACGGCAGCACGATCACCTCGGCCCCCGCCTCGATCGCCTGCCGTGCCGTGCCGACGACCCGCTCGACCACCCACTGCTCCGGCTTGGGCCCCCAGGGCGCACCATCGGGGTCGAGCAGCAGCAGCAAGTCGACGTCGGGCCGCAGCTTGCGCAACCACGAAGCCGTAGGCAACAGGCCGAGGCCGGAATCGATGAGCGCGACGATCACCGCTACACCGTATTACAGCGGCGAGCCCGGCCGATCGCGACCATGGACGCACCGGCCCGGGCGGGCTCAGCCTGCCGCGGCGAGGAGGTCCGCCACCGGGGTGGGGGTGGCCAGTTTGGCGCGCAGTTTCATCACCTGGCTGGTCAGGCCCGCACCGAGCACGGCCGTGAGGATGCCGTCGCGGGAGTAGTAGGCGAGGAACTTGCGGCCGTCGTCGGTGACCACGGTGACGTCGTCGCCGGCCGAGGGGGTGCCGAGGGCCTGGATCTTGATGTCGTACTGGTCGCTCCAGAAGTACGGGACGCGGGCCATAGTGGGCGGAGTACCGCCGAGGAGGGCGGTGACCAGCAATTTTGCCTGCTCACCGGCGCTCGTCCAGTGTTCGACCCGCTTGCGGACGCCGGAGTCGTGCTGCCAGGCGGCGACATCACCGACCGCCCAGACGGCGTCGGCGGAGGTACGGCCGACCTCGTCGGCGAGCACGCCACCGCCCGCGGACCTGTCGGCCAGCTCGATACCGGAGTCGGCCAGCCAGTCGGTGACGGGGACCGAGCCCACGCCGACCACGACCAGGTCGGTGTCGATGTCGGTGCCGTCGGTGAGGACCGCGCCACACACCCGGCCGGAATCGTCGGCGCGCAGGGTGTCGACGCCGACACCGCAGCGCAGGTCGACGCCTTCGTCGCGATGCAGGCGCGCCACCAGGCCACCGATCTGCTCGCCCAGGACCGAGGCCAGCGGGGTCGGCTGGGGTTCGACGAGGCTGACCTCGACTCCGGCGGCGCGGAAGCTGGCGGCGAGTTCGCAGCCGATGAAACCGGCGCCGATGATCAATGCCCGGTTCGCACCGTCCAGTTCGGCGCGCAGGGATTCGGCGTCCTCATGGGCACGCAGCACATGTACGCCCCCGACCTGGGGAAGACCGGGGAGCCTGCGGGGGCGCAGACCGGTCGCGATGATCAGCTGGTCGTAGGCGATGGTGGCGCCGTCGGCCAGGGTGACGGTGCGCGCGGCGGTGTCGACACCGGTGACGGCGGTACCGAGACGCAGCTCGATGTTCTTGTCCGCGAAGAACTCCGGCGGGCGAAGGGTGGTGTCGTCGGTCTCGCCGCGCACGAACTGCTTAGACAGCGGCGGGCGGTCGTACGGCGCGCGCGTCTCGTCGCCGAGCAGCAGCACACCGCCCTCGTATCCGGCCCGGCGCAGTTCCTCGGCCGTGCGCAGGCCTGCCAGACCCGCTCCGACGATCACGATGGGCGCGCTCATATTGTGTCCTCTCGGCATGCTCGGTCGCTGACCGCTCGTGCCATGTTTCTGCTGTGTCGCGGACCACTACGGCCCCCAGATGTTTGTACCAGTGCGCCGGGTCACCTGTGACACCCACGTCGCAACACAACCGTGCCGCTTCCGATGTCGACCGGGCGGTCAATCAGGAGTAGACCGAGGTCAGAGGTATTTTTCGTCTCAACGAGGAGGCATTTCCCATGTTCACCAACAGTCGTGCACAGGACTTTCTGGCCGTTGTGCTCGGCGCATTCACCGCACTGTCGCCCCTGTGGCTCGACACCAACGACAACGCCCGCTGGACCCTGATCGTGCTCGGCGTACTCATCGCCGCGACCGGTCTGATCCAGATGGCCAGGGACGATCTGACGGTCGCGGACTACGCGATGGGCGTGTTCGGCGTGCTGCTGTTCATCTCGCCGTGGGCCATGGACTTCACCGCGTTCCGCGGCGCGTCCTGGACCGCATGGGTGGTCGGAGTGGTGACGGCGGTGGTGGCGGTCGCCGCGCTGCCTGCCATGAACCAGCGCCTGCACAACATGGCTCCACATCACTGATGCCGGGCCGACGAGTCGGGCGCCGCAACGCGAAACGCGATGGCGACGCCCGGCAACTCATCCTGGATGCCGCCGAGACCCTGTTCGCCGCACAGGGATTCGACGCGACGCCGACCGCGGCCGTCGCCGCGGCCGCCGATGTGCCGAAAGGACTGGTCTTCTACTACTTCCCCACCAAGAACGCGATCCTGTCCGCGCTCATGCGCGAACGCGTCCCCGAACACCCGATCGACGACCTCGCCGCCGTGGTGACCCCCGGCGATCCAGCCGCCAGCCTTATCAATCTCGACACCGCGATCAACCTGCGCGACCATCACTCCTCGGTCCTGCGGGTGATCATGTGGCGCGAAGCCGACACCCACCCCGACGTGCGCCGCAAACTCCGCGCCCTGCGCGATCAGCTCCTCGATGTCACCACCAGGGTTCTGCAAGCCAGCACCCCCGTCCCCGTCCGCCCCGGCACCCTCCACGCCTGCGCCGCTGCCTGGGTGTCCGCCATGTTCGCGATCGCCAGCACCGACCGCCTCCACGCCCTCGACGACCTACCCGTCCCGACTGCCGACGACCTGTTGAACGTCGCCCAGGTGGTCGCGGCGGGCATGACCCACCTCGGCTGACGGCAGCGTAGATCCGTCAGCTTCGGCTGTCCGCCGGGCGTCGTCGACGAGATGCCGATCCGGTCGGCGCGCATCCGCCGCGGTGAGCGCCCTGCCACGGAGAACGTGGAGGGCCACCGAGCCGAGGACCCCGTGCAGGACGGCCGCGGTGGCGGCGACGACGTGCAGTCCACTGACGAAGGCGCTGCGGGCGTCGTCGAGTACGGCGGGGGCGAGGCCGGGCAGGTGCAGAGTCTCGCCGAGGGTCGGGGCAAGGTCCGGACCGTGGACGCGGAACAAGACGGCGGCCAGCGAGCCGAACAGGGCGATACCGAGCGCGTTGCCGAGTTCGTTGCCGGTCTCGGCCAGCGCGGCCGCCGCGCCCGCCCGTTCGGCCGGCACCGCGGCGACGGCGATCTCGGCGACCACGCTGAACGAGATGCCGTAGCCGATGCCCGCAACCGCCGTCGCGGCGATATACCAGCCGACCCCGCTGCCGGTGCTGGTCGGCAACAGCAACGACAGTCCGATCGCGATCGTGAAGTGGGCGGTGATCAACGCTGCCGACCGGCCGATGCGTGCCACGACGGCCGGGGTGACGACGGCGGCCGCAGTGAGCACGAGCGCGCCGGGGACCGCGAGCAGCGCGGCGTCGGCGATGGACCTGCCGAGCACGGATTGCAGGTACATCGCCGCCAGATACGCGGTCGCCGACCAAGCCGCCAGGGGCAGGAACCCGGTCACGATCGCGATGGTGAAGACCCGGTTGCGGAACAGGCTGAAATCTATGAGCGGGTTGTCGATGCGCCCCTGCCTGCGACCGAACCACCCGAGCAGCGCCACACCGATCAGGCCCACAGTCACCGAGGAAATGGATATGCCCTGCGCAGCGCCGTGTTTCACCGCGTACATGGCAGCCAGAAGTCCGGATGCCGAGGTGAGCACGCTCGCCACGTCGATGCGGCTGAGGCCGGTCGCGCGCACCTCACCGAGCAGGATCGGCGCCAGCACCAGGAACACCAGCACCACGGGCACATTGATCAGCAGCACCGATCCCCACCAGAACCGGGTCAGCAGCTGCCCGGCGACGATCGGGCCGATCGCGAAACCCGCCGCGAAGGTGGCGGCGAAGATGCCGATGGCCTGCGCGCGTCGGCGCGGGTCGGTGAACAGTGTGCCGAGCACGGCGAGCGCCGACGGCAACAGCGTCGCGCCTGCCAGCCCCATCAGGACACGGAAAACGATCAGCAGTTCGGGGCTCGTGGCGAAGGCCGACCCGACCGAGCCGAGGCCGAACATCGCCGCGCCGATCATCAGCAGGCGTTTGCGGCCGTATCGGTCACCGATGGTGCCGAACGCGATCAGCAGGGCGCCGACCGCGAAGCCGTAGCTGTCCAGGATCCAGAGGGATTCGTCGGCCGAGGGTGAGAGCGCCTCGGTGATGGCGGGCATGGCCAGGAACAGCACCGAGCCGTCCATGGCGACGAGCAGGACGGGGCCGAGCACCACCAGCAGGCCCAGCCAGGATCGCAGCTCGATATCGATTCGATTCATGTCCCCACCCTGCGATCGCGTGCGAGTGGCAACCAGACCCCTGACGTGGGTACACCCGGCCGGGATAGGCAGGACAGGCCGGCGGTGCCTACGATCGGAACGATGGAGTTGGAAAGCCTCGGAACGTTCCTCAAGTCCCGCCGCGACCGAACTACCCCTGAGCGGATCGGCCTACGTACCTTCGGCGTCACCCGCCGCGTCCCCGGGCTTCGCCGCGAAGAACTCGCTCAGCTTGCCGGAGTCAGCGCCGGTTACTACACGCGCCTCGAACAAGATCAGGCCGGAACCGTTTCCGCGCAGGTGATCGACGCCATCGCCCGGGTGCTCCAGCTCGATCCCGCCGAAACGGCCCACCTGCACAACCTCGCAGGTCAACCGGCCGTGCCGCACCTGGTCCGGGCCGAACCGGAACAACCACATCCGCGGGTTCTCACGCTGCTCACCTCGCTCGGCGACACCATGCCCGCGGTCGTGCTCGGACGCCGTGGCGATGTGCTCGCCTGGAATCACGCCGGGCACGCGCTCGTCGGCGAGCACCTCGACTTCACCGCGCCCGACGACCCCGCACGACGTCCGTCGATTCCGCGACTGTTCTTCCTCGATCCACTCGCCAGGGATCTGTACCGGAACTGGGACGAGCTCGCCCGCATTCACGTGGGCTACCTCCGGCTGACCGCGGGGCGCTACCCCACCGACGCGCGTCTGGCCGAACTGATCGGCGAGCTCACCATGCGCAGTACGACTTTCGCGACACTGTGGGCCGGCGCGGAGGTCGCCGATTGCACCGTCGGGCCGATGGATCTGCGTCATCCGACGGTCGGCCGTGTCGACGTCGACTATCAGGTGTGGTTGCAGCCCGACAGTCCTGACCACCGGCTCGAGGTCTACACCGCGCGCGATGCGAGTTCGGCGGACGCGCTGCGCCTGCTGACCGCCGGATCCACCAGGACGCGTCGGGTGCCGGCGATGGTCGACTCCGAGACACCGGACACGACCCCCACCTAGGGCTTGTCGACGAACCGGTGGCGCCGCGGGTATCGCGGCGCCACCGGTGTCGATCAACTGCCCGCGATGATCGACACCGCAGCACCCGGCGGGACCGGGGCGTAGGAGTCGAACGCCATCGAGTAGTTCGCTCGGCCACGGGTTTTCGAGCGTAGGTCCCCGATGTAGCCGAACATCTCCTGGAGCGGGGTCAGCGCGCGGATGATGTGCGCGCCGCTCCGTTCCGTGAGCTCGGTGACCCGGCCCCGACGGGCGTTGAGGTCACCGATCACCTCGCCGACGTACTCCTCCGGTGTCACGACCTCCACGGCCATCACCGGTTCGAGCAGCACCGGCTTCGCTCGCGCGAGCGCCGCGCGCACCGCCGCCGCTCCCGCGAGACGAAACGCCAGTTCCGACGAATCCTGCACGTGGGCGGCGCCGTCGAGCAGCGTCACCTTCACGTTCACCAGCGGAAAGCCGGCGAGCGTGCCGACGCGCAGCGCGTCTTGCGCGCCCACGTCCACCGCGGGGATGTACTCCCGCGGTACGCGCCCGCCGGTGACCCGGCTCTCGAATTCGTAGATCGCGTCGTCCTCGGCCACGTGGGGTTCCAGCGCGATCACCACCTTGGCGAACTGCCCGTGCCCACCCTGTTGCTTGCGGTGGGTGTATTCGAACAGATCGACTGCCGCGGTGATGGTTTCGCGGTAGGCCACGCGTGGGGCGCCGATGTCGGCGTCGACCCGGAACTCCCGTTTCATCCGGTCGACCAGGATCTCCAGATGCAGTTCGCCCATGCCGCCGATGACCGTCTGGCCGGTTTCGGCGTCGATGCGCACGGTGAACGTCGGGTCCTCGTCGGCCAGGCGAGCCAAGGCGGTGCCCAGCTTGTCCTGGTCGGCGCGGGTCCTCGGTTCGATCGAGACGGCGAGTACGGGGTCGGGGAAGGTCATCGACTCCAGGACGACGGGGGCTGCCCGATCGCACAGGGTGTCGCCAGTTCCCGTCGCCTTCAGGCCGATCACGGCACAGATCTGCCCGGCCTGCACCCGCTCGACGGCGATCTCGGTGCTCGAATGCATCTGGAACAGTTTGCCGAGACGCTCCTTTCGCCCTTTGGTCGAATTCAGTACGGTCACACCGGGTTCGGCTGTACCGGAGTACACCCGCAGGTAGACGAGCTTGCCGAAGAACGGGTGCAGCGCGACCTTGAACGCCAGCGCCGCGAACGGCTCGGCGATATCGGGCGCGCGGTGGATGTGCTCGCCCTCCGGCGAGAACCCGTGCACAGCAACGACATCCAGCGGCGACGGCAGGTAGTCGACGACGGCATCCAGCAGTGGCTGCACGCCGATGTTGGCCAGCGCCGAGCCACACAGCACCGGGTAGGCCCGTGCGTCGATCGTCATCCGCCGGATAGCCGCCTTGAGAACATCGACGGTGATCGGCTTGCCAGCGAGGTAGCGCTCCAGTACTTCCTCGTCGGCCTCCGCGACGGCCGCCTCCAGCGCATCACGATGCTGGAAGGCTTTGGTACGCAGATCTTCCGGAATCTCGATCGTCTCGAAACGAGCACCGCGGTCGGTGTCGCCACGCCACACCTTGGCGGTCATCTCGACCAGGTCGATGATTCCGTCGAACTCGCGTTCCGCACCGATCGGCAGCTGAATCACCAACGGGCGCACCCGGAGTCGCTCCGCGATGGTCCGCACGGTGAACGCGAAATCGGCACCGAGCTTGTCCATCTTGTTCACGAAACAGAGCCGCGGGACGCCGTACTTGTCGGCCTGCCGCCACACCTGCTCCGACTGCGGCTCCACGCCCTCCTTGGCGTCGAACACGGCGATCGCACCGTCGAGCACCCGCAGCGAACGCTCCACCTCGACGGTGAAGTCGACGTGGCCGGGGGTGTCGAGGATGGTGATCTGGTGCTCGTCCCACCAGCAGGTGGTCGCCGCCGCCGCGATGGTGATGCCGTGTTCGCGCTCCTGGATCATCCGGTCCATCACCGCGGTGCCGTCGTGCACCTCGCCGAGGGTCCGGGTGACACCGGTGTAGAACAGCACCCGTTCGGTGGTCGTGGTCTTGCCCGCGTCGATGTGGGCGGCGATGCCGATATTGCGAATTCGGGCGAGATCGATTCTGGTCATGGGAATCCCCCAGGCTGGTTCTTGTCGATGAATCGACGCTCGCCAGTGGGGCGTTCCGGGAACGGCACGGGCGTCGGATCACGCGGCGCCGCACCGGCGCCGAAGGACCCGATGCGAGCTAGAACCGCGACTGCGGACGTGCTGTAACCATGCGACAAGTTCTACGCGCCCGATCGCGCGCTGTCGACGGGATTTCCGCCGCCCGGGCATAAACGCGCGACCACGACGGTTCGACACAACGAACAGCCCCGCCACCCTTAGGAGCCGATCGATGCCCGAAACCGCGCTCGACCTGCACGCCCTCATCGCCGACTCCCGCATCGGCATCCTGGCCACCATCAAATCCGACGGCCGCCCCCAACTCTCCCCCGTCACCCCGTACTACGACCGCGCCGCGGGCATCATCTACGTCTCCATGACCGAAGGCCGTGCCAAGACGATCAACCTCCGTCGCGACCCGCGCGCTGCCCTCGAGGTCACCAGCGCCGACGGCTGGTCCTGGGCCACCGCCGAGGGCACCGCCACCTTGACCGGCCCCGGTACGGACCCGAACGGCCCGGAAGTCGAGGCCTTGGTCGACTACTACCGCGCAGCCGCAGGCGAACACCCCGACTGGAACGAGTACCGCGAGGTCATGGTCTCGGATCGCCGCGTACTCATGGCCCTGTCCGTCGAGCACGTTTACGGAGCCAAGATTCGCTGAATCAGCCTGTTGCCGAGAGGAACTCGGTGACGTCCGAAGCGAACCGGGCGTGTTTGATCGCACCGAGATGATCTGTCGCGGGGTAGATGATCAAGCGGGAATCAGGAATACCGTCTGCGGTGTAGCGGAAGGAGGATTGGTCGTAGAACTCGTCGCGGTCGCCTGCGACAACCAGAGTGGGGTTCGTGATGTCGGCGAGACGGTCGGTGAGATCGAAGGCATCTTCGGCATGCACGAAGGCGAGGGTGTCGGCTGGGTTCTTCGGGCGGAACAGCGGGTCCGCAAGCCAGGCCGCGGCACCGATGAGCCGGGCCTTCAGCCGCGATTCGATGCCCTGGGTCGCCATGTGGTGCAGCGAGCGTTTGCCCGCGGCGGCGGCCTCCGCGTATTTCATCTGCGACACGCGCGCGGACTGGTCGAGACGGTAGGAGGACGAAGCGATCACCAGTCGGCGTACTGCTGACGGATGGTCGGCGGCGAGTTGCAGCGCTACGGAGCCACCCGAGGAAATGCCGAGAACGTCTACGGGACCGCCGAATTCGTTGTGCAACGCTTCCGCGTGCTCCCGCGCGATATCGCCCATCGAGGTACCGGCCGCCATCCCCGGCGCGCGATTGACCGCGTACACCCGGAAGTTCCTGGCCAACGGCGCCATCGTCTTGATCTCACTCGACCGCAGCCAGCCACGCGGATTGGCGTGGTCGGGCATGAACCACCGCAAGAACACCAGTGGACGCCCCGATCCGAACGCGAGATAGGGCATCCCGTGTTCGAGCACCCCTTCGCTGACATCCAATTCCCGTTCGAGCGCGGCCTTGCCCACGAGGTCTCCGATCCTCTCGAATGCGATAGTGCCCCAACGCTACCGAGCACGACCGACAACCACGATGACGTCAGAAGTCATCCACCGTCGGTAGGCTGACGGTTCGTCGACTACAGGAGAATCCGATGGGACAAGAATCGCTGTTGCGCCGCGGTGTCGGCGCGTTCAACACCGGCGTGGTCGCCCTGACCAATGCCCCCGTCATCGGCAAGCTACTCGGCAAAGCCTTCGCCCAGATCACCTACACCGGCCGCCGCTCGGGCCGCACGTTCAGCACCCCCGTCAACTACCGCCGCTCCGGCGACGAATACCTCATCGGTGTAGCGATGCCGGACAAGAAGTCCTGGTGGCGCAACTTCCTGGGCGAGGGAGCCTCCGTCACCCTGCGCATCGACGGCATCGACCACCCCGGCCACGCCATAGCCCACCGAGACGACCGCGGCCGAGTAACCGTCCGCGTCCGACCGGCGTAGTGGATCCGTCCGAGTCGCACGATCGCCCCTGAAAACGCCGAACGGCGCCGCTCCCGAAGGAGCGACGCCGTTGCGGTGTCAGCAAGTCAGAGACTCACTTGATGATCTTCGTGACGCGACCGGCACCGACGGTGCGGCCACCCTCGCGGATCGCGAAGCGCAGGCCTTCGTCCATGGCGACCGGCTGGATCAGCTTGACCAGCATCTCGGTGTTGTCGCCGGGCATGACCATCTCGGTGCCCTCGGGGAGGGTAACGACGCCGGTCACGTCCGTGGTACGGAAGTAGAACTGCGGGCGGTAGTTGTTGAAGAACGGGGTGTGGCGGCCGCCCTCGTCCTTCGACAGGATGTACGCCTGGCCCTCGAACTCCGTGTGGGGAGTCGTGGTGCCCGGCTTGACGACAACCTGGCCACGCTCGACATCTTCGCGCTTGATGCCACGAACCAGCAGGCCGACGTTGTCGCCCGCCTGGCCCTGGTCGAGCAGCTTGCGGAACATCTCGATGCCGGTGACGGTGGTCTTGGTCGACTTCTCCTTGATGCCGACGATTTCCACCTCCTCGTTCACGTTGACGATGCCGCGCTCGACACGACCGGTGACGACGGTGCCACGACCGGTGATCGTGAAGACGTCCTCAACGGGCATCAGGAACGGGAGCTCGGTCTCGCGGACCGGGTCCGGGATCGAGTCGTCGACGGCCTGCATGAGCTCGACGATGGCCTCGGCCCACTTCTCGTCGCCCTCGAGGGCCTTCAGACCGGAGACACGCACGACCGGCGCGTCCTCGTCGAATTCCTGCGAGGCCAGCAGTTCGCGGACCTCCATCTCGACGAGCTCGAGGATTTCCTCATCGTCGACCATGTCCGACTTGTTCAGCGCGACCAGGATGTAAGGCACGCCGACCTGACGGGCGAGCAGCACGTGCTCGCGAGTCTGCGGCATCGGGCCATCGGTGGCCGCGACCACCAGGATGGCGCCGTCCATCTGCGCCGCACCGGTGATCATGTTCTTGATGTAGTCCGCGTGACCCGGGGCGTCGACGTGCGCGTAGTGGCGCTTCTCGGTCTGGTACTCGACGTGGGAGATGTTGATCGTGATACCACGAGCCTTCTCCTCCGGCGCCTTGTCGATCTGATCGAACGCAAACGCGTCGTTCAGGGTCGGGAACTTGTCAGCCAGCACCTTGGTGATCGCTGCAGTCAGCGTGGTCTTGCCGTGGTCGACGTGACCGATGGTGCCGATGTTGACGTGCGGCTTCGTCCGCTCGAACTTCGCCTTCGCCACTTTGGGGTCCTCCTGGACTTGTTGGTGCGTGCATTTGCAGCAGTGCGTGTGTCATCCCCACTGGGGGTGGGGATCGGGTTTTTTCTTGACGTCCAGCACTTGCGGTCCAGTGTGCCACTGGACCGCAAGAGGGTTTTATTCGCCGGTCGCCTTGGCGATGATCTCCTTGGACACGTTGGCCGGAACCTCCGCGTACTGGGCGAACACCATGGAGTAGTTCGCGCGACCCTGGGTCTTGGACCGCAGGTCACCGATGTAACCGAACATCTCCGAGAGCGGAACCAGCGCCTTGACGACACGGGCACCACTGCGTTCCTCCATGGCCTGAATCTGGCCACGGCGGGAGTTGAGGTCGCCGATCACGTCGCCCATGTATTCCTCGGGCGTGATGACCTCGACCGCCATGAGCGGCTCGAGGATCACCGGACCGGCCTTACGGGCCGCTTCCTTGAGGGCCTGCGAACCCGCGATCTTGAACGCCATTTCCGAGGAGTCGACGTCGTGGTACGCGCCGTCGAGCAGGCTGACCTTCAGGTTCACCAGCGGGTAGCCGGCGAGCACGCCGTACTGCATGGCATCCTGGGCGCCCGCGTCGACCGACGGGATGTACTCACGGGGCACGCGACCACCGGAGACCTTGTTCTCGAACTCGTAGGTCGCGCCGTCTTCGCCGACGAACGGCTCGAGGGCGATGATGACCTTCGCGAACTGGCCGGAGCCACCCGTCTGCTTCTTGTGGGTGAACTCGTGCTTTTCGACCTTCTTGGTGATGGTCTCGCGGTAGGCCACCTGCGGCTTACCGACGTTGGCCTCGACCTTGAACTCGCGACGCATACGGTCGACGAGGATGTCGAGGTGGAGCTCGCCCATGCCGCCGATGACGGTCTGGCCGGTCTCCTGGTCGAGCTTGACCGAGAACGTCGGGTCTTCGCGCGCCAGCTTCTGGATCGCGGTGCCGAGCTTTTCCTGGTCGGACTTGGTCTTGGGCTCGATCGAGACCTCGATGACCGGATCCGGGAAGGTCATCGACTCGAGGACGACCTGGTTCTGCGCGTCGGACAGGGTGTCACCGGTGGTGGTGTCCTTCAGGCCGATGACCGCGTAGATGTGGCCTGCCGACGCCGTGGCGACCGGCATCTCCTTGTTGGAGTGCATCTGGAACAGCTTGCCCAGACGCTCCTTCTTGCCCTTGGTCGAGTTCACGACCTGGGCGCCGGAGGCGACCTGACCCGAGTACACACGCACGTAGGTGAGTTCACCGAAGAACGGGTGCACCGCGATCTTGAACGCCAGCGCCGCGAACGGCTCGTCGACGTTCGGCTTGCGGGTGATCAGCTCTTCTTCCTTGTTGGGCACGTGGCCGGTGGTGGCCTCGACGTCCAGCGGGGAAGGGAGGTAATCGATGACCGCGTCGAGCATGGGCTGAACGCCCTTGTTCTTGAACGCGGAACCGCACAGCACCGGGTACAGCTCGGAGTTGACGGTCATCTTGCGGATGGCGCCCTTGATCTCCTCGATGGTGAGATCCTCGCCACCGAAGAACTTCTCGAGCAGTGCCTCGTCGGACTCGGCGACGGTCTCGAGCAGTTCCTGACGGTACTGCTCGGCCTTCTCCTTGAGGTCGGCCGGGATCTCGACGACTTCGTACTCTTCGCCGAGCTTGGTCTCGCCCTTCCAGACCTTGGCGTTGTTCTCGACCAGGTCGACGATGCCCTCGAAGTCGTTCTCAGCGCCGATCGGCAGCTGGATCACGAGCGGACGAGCGCCGAGACGGTCCTTGATGGTCTGCACGGTGAAGTAGAAATCCGCACCGAGCTTGTCCATCTTGTTCACGAAGCAGATACGCGGCACGTCGTACTTGTCGGCCTGACGCCACACCTGCTCGGACTGGGGCTCGACACCCTCTTTGCCGTCGAACACCGCGACCGCGCCGTCGAGCACACGGAGCGAACGCTCCACCTCGACGGTGAAGTCGACGTGCCCGGGGGTGTCGATGATGTTGATCTGGTTGTCTTTCCAGAAGCAGGTGGTAGCCGCGGAGGTGATGGTGATACCACGCTCCTGCTCCTGCTCCATCCAGTCCATCGTGGCCGCGCCATCGTGAACTTCACCGATCTTGTACGTGATACCGGTGTAGAACAGGATGCGTTCGGTCGTGGTGGTCTTGCCCGCATCGATGTGGGCCATGATGCCGATGTTGCGGACCTTGTTCAGGTCGGTGAGCACGTCCTGTGCCACGAAATTCTCCCTTTTAAGTGACGGGCCGGGCTATCACCAGCGGTAGTGCGCGAAGGCCCGGTTCGACTCGGCCATCTTGTGGGTGTCCTCGCGACGCTTCACGGCGGCACCGAGGCCGTTGCTGGCATCGAGGAGCTCGTTGGCGAGACGCTCGACCATGGTCTTCTCGCGACGGGCGCGGGAGTAGCTGACCAGCCAGCGCAGCGCCAGGGTGTTGGCGCGGCCCGGACGGACCTCGACCGGCACCTGGTAGGTGGCGCCACCGACACGGCGGGGCTTCACCTCGAGGGCGGGCTTGACGTTGTCCAGCGCGCGCTTGAGGGTGACGACCGGATCGGTGCCGGTCTTCTCACGCGCCTGCTCGAGGGCACCGTAGACGATGCGCTCGGCGGTGGACTTCTTGCCGTCCATCAGGATCTTGTTGACCAGCTGAGTGACCAGCGGGGACCCGTAGACCGGGTCGTTGATCAGCGGACGCTTGGGTGCGGGGCCCTTGCGTGGCATATCAGCTCTTCTCCTTCTTGGCGCCGTAGCGGCTGCGCGCCTGCTTGCGGTTCTTCACGCCCTGGGTGTCGAGCGATCCACGGATGATCTTGTAACGGACACCCGGGAGGTCCTTCACACGACCGCCGCGAACGAGCACCATGGAGTGCTCCTGCAGGTTGTGGCCTTCACCGGGGATGTACGCCGTGACCTCGATCGCGCTGGTCAGGCGAACACGCGCGACCTTACGGAGCGCGGAGTTCGGCTTCTTGGGGGTGGTGGTGTACACGCGAGTGCACACGCCACGACGCTGCGGGCTCCCCTTCAGGGCCGCAGTCTTGGTCTTGGTGACCTTGTCGCGGCGACCCTTGCGGACCAGCTGGTTGATGGTTGGCATAGACCGGCTTTCCTTATTGGTAATTGCGCTTGGTGTGCAGTGTCTTGCAGTTCATCGAGCTTTCACCCGCACGTCAGACCACGTTTCCCTTAACCCGTGGTCGGGCGTGTCGCTGAGGCGCTCAGTGCCCTTTTCAAGGCACGCTGGAACGTATCGGCCGCTTTCGCTGGCCTACGTTCACACACGAACTTGCCCGCAGTAATCCGGGCACAGGGATCCACGATACCCGCGTGGGCACCGGGGGGTCAAAGTGGGGTGCCTGGTCAAGGGTTCTATCGGGCTCGATTCAAGGTGAGCTCGACCAGCTTCGCCGCCACCGGGCACGGGTCGGGATGCCCGGACCCGGCGCGGTAGTTGATCCACCAACCGACCACACCCGCATCGGCGGCCTTCGCGCTCACCCCACAGGAGTCGGGATCGCCCGGACGTCGAATCTCGACAGCCGACGCTCCCTGGATCGTGGTGATCGCCGAGGTGTAGCCGAGCTTCTGGTAGGTCTGCCGCTCGACATTGAGCGATCCGTTCTCATACCAGTTCAGGGTCAGCTTCGCACCGCCGCCGGGCGCACCGAGGACGTCCCATAGACAGACCGCACCGACAAACGAGGCATTGAACATCGTGCCCTCACCTATCGCGTTGCTCATCTGATCTTCGGTGAGTACCTCACACTCGCGCAGCAGCTTGTCGAAGGCGACATTGACTTTGCCACCGTCAGTGCCACCGCCGGAACCGAGCGGAGCTGCCGTGCCGGGTACGGTCCGCCCACAGCCCGCGAGCAGTGCCACCGAGGCGACCGCGAGCAGTGCCGCACCGAAGCGGGTCTTCGCCGGGTGTGTTGTGCGCGTGGTGATCACTGCATCCGCCCCAGTGTCAGTTCGGCGAGCTGCCGGGCCGAGCCGCACGGCTCACGGCCGACCACGGAGTACCCGAATGTGGACCATTCGAAGAAGTCGTCGCCGAGGCCGACCGCGAAGTCACATGTGGTGCCGCCGAAATTGGTGCCGTACGACTGAAAGCCCGTACGCCCCTGCACCGTTACCGTCTCGACCGTGCGGTCCTTCGACTCCACCCACGCCCGTTCGCGCTCGATCGGGCTGCCACGGTACGAGGCGAAGGTGACCACTGCCGAATCGGTTCCAGCGGATTGCCAGTTGCATCCGACCGCATTGCGGAACACCGCCGACAGACCGGGCAGCCCAGCGATGGCGCGGACCTCGTCATCGGCCACATGTCCACACTCGCCGACGAACGGCCCGAGTGCGGACACCTTCTGCGGAGTGCGCGCCGAACCAGCGGACTCGTCATCGTCGCCCGATCCGCACGCAGCCAATACCGCCACACAAGCCAGCCCGACCGCCACCGCAGGTTTGAACCGCATAACCGAACCCTACCCAGACCGACGGCATCGGCTGCGATTCGCACTCTCCACCGCATCCGACAATCGCGCCGATCGGCCATGGCCGCATCGCAGATTCCAACACCACCGAATCGGCACTTCCGGCCGAAAGCCGACCGACTACGCCTTTGGGCGCCCACTGGCGCGCCGCGGCCTCCGTCGGAATAGTGACCCATCTCACAAACCTTGGCAGACGCCGAGCGGAACCAGCGGCCGCAACGTCGCGTCCAACTCCTATGCAGGGCCAAATACTCGGGCATACAACAACATTGGAGTACCACCCACCATGCGAACCCCACTCAAACTGACGCTAGCTGTCGGCATTGCCAGCGCGGCACTATGCGGAACCGCACAAATGGCTTCGGCTGCCGACTCCTACGTCGGCACCTATCCGACCCTCTATGCGTGCAACGACGCGGGCAATGCGATCTTCGGATGGCCGCACTACCATTGTGTGGCGGTCGACGGTCAAGTCGAAGGTGGGCCCAACCGGCAGTTCAGGCTGTACGCCGGTGAAGGCATGCCCTGATGTGACATCTGGGCGGCGGTCCCGGCACACCTCCGGCCCGCCGCCCAGCACTACCGCTACAAGTTTCCGCGAGCCTCCTGTTCGCGTTCGATGGCCTGAAAAAGGGCCTTGAAGTTGCCTTTTCCGAAACCGAGTGAACCGTGTCGCTCGATGAGTTCGAAGAAGACGGTGGGACGGTCGACGAGCGGGCGGGTGAAGATCTGCAGCAGGTAGCCGTCCTCGTCGCGGTCGACCAGGATGCCGCGGCTCTGCAGTTCGTCGACCGGCACGCGCACGGCGCCGATGCGCGCGCGCAATTCGGGGTCCTCGTAATAGGTGTCGGGGGTCGCGAGGAATTCGACGCCTTCGGCGCGCAGGGCGTCGACGGTGGCGAGGATGTCGCCGGTGGCGAGCGCGATGTGCTGGACGCCGGGGCCACGGTAGAACTCGAGGTACTCGTCGATCTGAGAGCGCTTGCGGCCGTGGGCCGGTTCGTTGAGCGGGAACTTCACGCGGTGGTTGCCGTTGGCTACGACCTTGCTCATCAGCGCGGAGTACTCGGTGGCGATGTCGTCGCCGACGAATTCGGCCATGTTCGTGAATCCCATGACGTCGCGGTAGAAGTCGACCCAGCGGTCCATCATGCCGAGTTCGACATTGCCGACCACGTGGTCGATGGCCTGGAACACGCGCTTACCCGGCTCGCGGGTGGAGGTGCGAGCGATATAACCGGGGAGATAGGGACCCGCGTAGCCGGAGCGGTCGATCAGGGTGTGCCTGGTGTCGCCGTAGGTGGCCAGTGCGGCCGCGCGCACGGTGCCGAATTCGTCGGTCTCGTCGTGCGGTTCGGTGAGGACGGCCGCGCCGTGATCGCGAGCCCAGGCGATGCAGCGGTCCACGTCGGGGACCTCGAGCGCGATGTCGACGACACCGTCGCCGTGGCGGTCGTGGTGGGCGACGAGCGGGCTGTCGGGGTCGACCGCGCCGGTGATCACGAATCGCGCTCCCCCACTGCGCAGCACGAACGACTTGTGGTCGCGATTACCGGTCTCGGGGCCCGAGTACGCCTCCAGCCGCATGCCGAACGCGGACTGCAGGAAGTGGGCGCTCTGGGTCGCGTTGCCGACGACCCAGACGAGGGCGTCCCATCCGATCACCGGAAACGGATCGACACTGTCGTCGTGCTCGATCAGCCCGACGAGCTGCTGCTCAATGGTCATGACCTAGGAAATCGCGCCGGGCCGCAGGTGGGCAACTACACCATCTTTGTCTGAGCAGGCTGGCTCGAGAAGCCACCGGATGCCCACAAATGATGGACAATTTGAATAGCAACCGGACATGGAGGTCTTCGCATGCGCACCCCCGCGAAATTGGATGAGCTCGACCTGGCGATCCTCACCGCGATGCACGAGTTCCAGAAGGCCGGAATTCTCGAACTGTCGCGGCGGACGAAGGTCGCGCGGGCGACGGTGCAGGCGCGGATCAACCGGATGGAGGAATCCGGGGTGATCGCGTCCTACGATCCGCAGATCGATGTCACCGCAGCGGGTTTCGATGTGCAGGCGTTCGTGACCCTGGAGATCGCGCAGGGCGCGCTGGATACCGTGAGCGCGAAGCTGGCGGCGATTCCGGGAGTGCTCGAGGCGTACGCGACGACCGGTTCCGGTGACGTGCTGTGCCGGATCGGGGCCGATTCCCATGCCGGTTTGCAGGCGGTGTTGTTGAGCATCGATCGGACCGGGTCGGTGGTGCGGTCGCACAGTGTGATCGTGTTGTCGACGGTGGTCGCGCATCGGACCATGCCGCTGCTGCACACCTTGACCCCGGCGGGGACCGCGAAGGCCCCCGCGTACCGCGATCACCGCTGACCGTTACTGCCGGGAGCCGACTCGGACGGAGCTGCTATTGCCTGGCGAGGCGGGTGAGCAGACCCTGCACGTGCGCCTCGGCGGCCGCGCGGGCGGACTCGGGGTGGCCGGATTCGAGGGCTTCGACGATGCGGCGGTGTTCGCGCAGGGCGACGCGGCGGTTGCGGGCCGAGCACCACAGGTCGCCGCGGTAGAGGTGGGCCTGGGCTTCCAGGCGGGCCAGTTCGTCGACGACGCACGCGTTGCCGCAGGCGTCGCGGATGAACGTGTGGAACTCCAGGTCGAGCTGGGCGTCGCGAGCGGGATCGGCGGGGTCGTCCAGATGCGCTTGCTGGGCGGTGATGATGCCGGTGAGCTTGTCGAGGTCGGCCTCGGTGAGGCGGGTGGCGGCCGCGGCGGCGGCGAGACCGTCGAGGGCGGCGCGGACCGCCAGGACATCGCGGATGCGATCGTCGTCGACGGCGGCGACCTTCGCCCCCGCATGCGGTGCGCTGACCGCGAGACCCTCGTAGATCAGCTGCTGCACCGCTTCACGGACGGGGCTGCGACTGACCCCGAGCTCGGTCGCCAGCGCGGGCACGCTGAGCGGCTGGCCCGAGGTCAGCTCGCCGGAGAGGACCATCTGCCGGATCCGTCGATGGACAGACTGGCCGAGCAGCGAGGCTTCGGTCATCGCAGTGCCCTTTCCGTTGGTTGCGGTGATTATCCCTGGGGGCGGTAGTTCGCCTGTACCCGCTGAGTCAGGAAGTCGGCCGCGGTGACGGGCGGGTACTTGCCCGCGGGCCCCTGGATGACGGCATCGCGGTCGGCCTGGGCGAAGTAGGCGATGCTGTAGCGCTCGCCCTGGTACTCGCCCTCGCCGGGGCTGCGCACGCGGTGGAAGTTCGACGGCAGCAGGTCGTCGCTCCAGCGGGTGAGCATGTCACCGATATTGCAGGTGATCAGGCTCGACGACGCAGTGATGGAGGTCCACTGCTGCTCTTGCATCTCCTTGCCGGGGCACACCTGGAGCCCGCCCTGCCCGTCGCGCTGGAAAAGCAGTGTGAGGCAGTCGAAGTCGGTGTGCGCGCCGGCCCGCCAGCGTCCGGGGACTCCGCGCAGTTCCTCGGGAACAGCGAAGTAGTGCAGCAGCCGCAGGGCGCTCTGGTAGCTCTCGGAGCCGGGATCGTGTGCGGCGGTGAAGTGTTCGCGGTCGAGTCCGAGGCGGTCGGCGAAGCAGGACAGCACCCGCATCGCCACTGCCCAGGCCCGGCTCTCGAAATCGAGGACGCGGGTGCGGAATCCGGCCAGCTCGGTCTCGCTGGGCCACAGCTGGTCCATGTGCGGCCGGGTGATCTGATACGACTCCTTCTGATCGGGAACCCCGATGGACGGGCGCACCTGACTCAGGCTCTCCCAGCCCGCGTTGTTCTGCTTGACCAGGGGGTACTGCCCCTTGATCTGCTCGGGGAGGGCGAAGAAATCGGCGGTGGCGCCGAACATCTCGTCGATCAGGTCCTGCGGGATGCCATGGCCGGAGAGCTGGAAGAAGCCGATCTCGGTGGCGGCGGCCCACAGTTCGTCGGTGATCTCGGCGCGGCGGTTGTCGAAGTCGGTGAGGTCGACGACGCGGATCTCGCGGTCGGTGGTCTCCTTGCCGAGACCACCCATCTGCTTCTCGCGCGAGACTTCGGACAGGTCGTAGCTGGTGGTCATGGGTGTCTCCTTAGCCGGTGACGGAAATGGCGGGGTCGAGGAATTCCTTGGTGACCAGGTCCTTCGCGGTCAGGCCGGTCGGCACGTTCGCGCCGCCCGATCGCAGGATGGGGGCGAATTCGTCGATGATGCGCTGGACGCGGGCCTCGTCGAAACTGCCGAGCACGCCGTCGGTGTCGTTGCCGATCAGGCCGCCGTCGATGAGGGCTTTGGATCCGAATTCGGCCAGTTCGGCGCTGTAGGGATTGAGTTTGGGGTTCTGCTCGACCACATCGACGACGACGTCGTTGACGTGGCTGGGATCGGCCTTGAACGAGGCCGTGGCCTGCTGGATCATCGGCACCAGCTTCTGCAGACACGGACGCAGCTCGGCGAGCTTGTCGGCGCGCACGTTGACGGTGCGGGCATAACCCTCGTAGCCGACATCCTTGAGCAGCTGGTAGCCGACCGGCTTGTTCCAGGCCCGCACCTCGTGCTCGTAGGTGAAGGGTTCGGCATTGGCGAAGCCCTGCTGAGCGAAGGACGGATCGGTGACGAAGCGCGAGGGCGAGTTGTCGTAGGAGGCGTCGACCTGCTCCTTCTTCACCAGTCCGCGCGCGACCAGCCAGTCCGGGTACAGCTGGCCCTTGGAGACCACCACCGGCTTGCCGGACTTGCCGATATCGGTGATGCCCTTCCAGTCCGGGTTGGTCTTCGGGTCCCACATCAGCATCTGAGGGCTGTTGCGCAGCAGCGTGGTGACGGCGACGATCGGCTGCTGACCCGCGGCGGCGATGGCGTGTTCGGAGTGCGCGAGACCGAGGGTGATGCTCTGGTCGACGTACATCTGCGACGGCACGGTCTGGAAGCCGATGGCCGGCCCGCCCGCGCGGATCTCCAGCTTCACGCCGGTGTCCTTACCGTCGGCGACGAGCGGGCCGGTGATCTTGTTGTTGTCGGCGTCGACCGTGTAGCCGGGCCCGAGCAGGCCGAAGATGGGGCCCGAGTCGGTTTCCGGCGCCCACTGGAGCTGGACGACCACGGTGGCCGGGCAAGCGCCCGCGAGTTGCTGTTCGGCCGGGGCCGGTTCGAGCGCGACGGCAGGGGCGTCGGAGGCGTCGCCGGAACAGGCGGACGCGGTGCCGGCCAGCAGCACCGCCAGCGCGGCGATACCTACGCGACGTAGGGGAAGTGTCTTCATGGTGATCCTTAGTTGGCGGAATTGTGCCAGCGGCCGACGCTGACCTTCTGGACGACCGTGAACACGGTGAACACGAGCACGCCGAACAGGGCGGCCAGCAGCAGTGCGCCGATCAGATCCTCGGATTGCAAGCGGGCGCGGTAGGTGTCGAGCAGGGTGCCGATGCCGGGCTTGCCCTGCGCGAAGAACATGTCGCCGATGATGGCGCCGGTGACCGAAAGTCCCGCGGCGGTGCGCAATCCGGTCAGGGTCGAGGGCAGCGCGGCAGGCAGTTGCAGCGACCAGAGGCGGCGCAGACGGCCCGCTCGGCCGAGGGTGAACAGCTCTTGGAGATTGCCGTCGACGGATTTGATACCGAACAGGGTCATCGCGATGATCGGATGGATCGCGATCAGCACACACACGGTGGTGCGGGCGGCGAAGCCGTAGCCCAGCCACAAGCCGATCAGCGGGACCACTGCCAGCACCGGGATCGCCTGGAGAACAACGGCGTACGGGTAGACCACGTTCTCGATCGGTTTGGCCTGACTCATCAGCACCGCGATCGCCACCCCCAGCACCGCCGAGATCAGCAGGCCGGTGATCGCGACCCTGGCGGTGACGGCCAGCGCCTCCAGCATCACCTCGAGTTTCTTCGGGTCGGCCAGCGATTCACTGAACACCACGTGCGGCGGCGGCAGCAGGAAGCGGCGACCCTCGCTGAGGACCAGCATCGACACCGCGTACCAGGCGGCCAGCGCCAAGGTGATCGAAACAATCGGCGCTACCAGCGAACTGCCGAATTTGCGCAGGTGCGCGGTGGGCAGCTGCATCTTCGTGGCGGCGGGAACACGGGCCGCGACACTCACCATCAGGCAGCCTCTTTCAACGAGCGCGAGATGCGCGAGACGAGTTGGGTGAACGCGGGTTCGAAGCGGAGTTCGCGTTCCCGCGGGTAGGGCAGGTCGACGTCGATCACCTCGTGGATGCGGCCCGGCCGGGCCGACATCACCACCACCCGCGAGGCGAGGAATACGGCCTCGGAGACCGAGTGGGTGATGAACAGGGCGGTGAAGGCGTTGTCGCGGTAGAGGCGCAGCAGCTCCTCCTGCATGTTCAGCCTGGTCATCTCGTCGAGCGCGCCGAACGGTTCGTCCAGGAGCATCAGGCGCGGTTCCAGCGACAGCGCCCTGGCCAGCGAGACGCGCATGCGCATGCCGCCGGAGAGCTGGCTGGGCAGCTTGTTCGCGAAGTCGGCCAGGCCGACGGCTTCGATCGCCCGCTCGACCCGGTCGCGGCGCGTCTTGCGGTCGACCCCGGCCAGTTCGGCCGAGAGTTCGACATTGCGGCGAACCTTGCGCCACGGCAGCAGTGTGGCTTCCTGGAAGATGAAGCCGATCGAATTCGTGCGTACCGCAACGGCTCCCGAGCTCACCGGCTCGAGACCGGCCGCCAGGCGCAGCAGCGTCGACTTACCGCAGCCGGACGGGCCGACCACCGCGACGAATTCGCCTTCGCGGATGTCGAGGTCGACGTCGGTCAGGGCGAGTGTGCCGCCTTCGCCGCCGAAGCACTTGCTCACACCGGCGAAGGAAACCTCCATGCCGGACAGCAGCGTCCTCGCGTCGGCGTCGTTCACCGTGTCGTAGAGCGTCACCGTGATCACCTTCTCCTGCGGTATATCGGTTTTGCGTGCAACCTTGGAATGGATTCAGTTTGATCTAGCTGAATTACATGCAATGTGTCGTTCGTTTCCGATGGATTAACAGTCATCGCATGCGGATCAGACGTCGCGCGAGATCCTGATGATCGACGCGGGTGCTGCGGCCGTCGCGGATCACGGCCTCGCCGTCGACCCACACGGTGTCGATCACGCGCGGCGACGCGGCGGTGAGCAGGGTGGCACCGGGGTCGAGAACCGGCAGACAGGCGAAGTCGCGGTCGAAGCGAACCAGGGTGAGATCGGCGCGGTCGCCCACGGCGATGCCGGTGCGCGAAGGGCGGCCGAGCACCCGGCCCGCGGCCCCGGTCGCCATCCGCAGCATCTCGTCGAAACCGAGCAGGTCGGCCTGCTTATGGGCCGCACGCTGCAGGTATGCGCCGATGCGCAGGGCCAGCAGCATGTCCTGAGTGTCGTTGCTCGCGGCGCCGTCGACACCGAGGGTGACGTCGATGCCTGCCGCGAGCATCTCCGGAACCGGGGCGACGCCGCTGCCGAGGCGCATGTTGGAAACCGGGTTGTAGGAGACGGCGACACCGCGTTCGGCGAAGACCTCGCGGCCGTGCTCGTCGAGGTTGACGCAGTGCACGGCCAAGGTGCGGTCCCAGAGGAAACCGCTCGCGTCGAGGTAGTCGACGGCTGAGACACCCGCATGCAATCGGCACATGTCGTCGTCGGTGGTGGTCTCGAGTACATGTATCGACACGGTTTTACCGGCGGCTCGGGCGTACTCGCGGGCGGCCGCCATGCCGTCGGGGGTCAGGCAACGCGGATTGGGGACGGCGAGCGCCGTCGTGATGCGGGTACCGACGAGTTGCTTGTCGAGCTCGTCGACGTGGGCGAGAGCCTCGTCGAGCGGCTGCAGGAGCCGCGGATCGAGGCCCCATTTGCGGGTGATGTCGGCGCGGTCGGCGATGCCGCGACCGAGGACCACACGGATTCCGAGCTCTCGCAGCGCGCGGATCATCGCCTGGTGGATCTCGTCGGACGGGCTCGGCCACATGTGTTCGACGACCGTCGTGACGCCGCTACGCAGCAGCTCGAGGCCACCTGCCAGCGCCGAGAGATAGGTCTGTTCCGGGGTGGCGGCCACGGTGCGTTCGCCGACGCAACGCAGCCATTCCAGCAGCGGCAGGCCCTCGCCGACCCCGCGCAGGACCGCCTGCTGAAGATGGGTGTGGGTATTGACGAAGCCCGGCAGCAGATAACCGCCACCACCGTCGAAACGGGGCAGCTCCGCGTGTTCGGGGGCCGCCCCCACGGCGATGACCACGCCGTCTTCGATCACGACTTCGCCGGGCGCCCAGCCCCGCTCGGTATAGACGGTGACATCGGTAATGACTACGGACGCGACAGAATCCATGCGCGCACCTCTTTCGGGATGCGGCTGGTTCGCTCGCCGGATTCAGCGGAGCACGTCGTCCGTTGCAGCCATGAACGTCGTGGGACCGACCCTAGGAAGCCGTTGTTGCCTCGACGTTAAAGCGACGTCACGGGCGAAGGTCGGCGCCGGGCTCGAGGATCTCGACGACCGGTTCGGATTCGGCCTCGAGGAAGGCGAGCAAGGCACCTGCTTCCGCTTCCACCTGCGCCGCTTCGGTTTTCGTCCACGGGCGGGCCGGACTGATCCGCAGGCGAGCGGTTCCGGACTTGACGAAGATCTTGTACACCCCGGCCGCGAAACCGTCGATCAGGATCGGCGAGACATTGGTGGCGAAGGCGCGCAGGGTCGGCGGGTTGTCGTCGCCGGTGATCCGCGCGCGGTCCTGGTGGGACAACAGCGCGTTGTCGTACCAGCCGAGCAGCCGGACCGGGGCGGGCAGGTCGGGATCGGCGAGTTCGAGGTCGGCCGGGTCGTAGAGGGTGCGGCCGCGGGCGTCGGTGTAGGTGCGCACCCGGTCGCCGAGTTCGGCGACGGCCTTCTTCATGGCGGGCAGGCGCGACCACGCCTGCATGTCCATCGTGCTCGCCGGGCCGAAGGCGCGCAGGTAGCGCAGGATCAACTCCGATACCGGGTAGTCCGGATCGAGTGGGGCGCCCAGCCAGGGTTGAACCCGCGACCAGACCGGGCGGCTGTTGTCGCCCCAGCGGCCGCGCGGGGGTGTTTGCAGGACGGGGAGTTGATACAGCCAGGTCTGCAGGACCGCACCGGCGTCGCGGTCGGGGTAGCGGCGGGCGGCTTCGGCGCGCAGATCAGCCGCCGACTTCGGCTCGTCACCGAGCGCCGCCTCCCCGTGCGCGCGCACTTCGTCGGGGTCGAGGCCGACCATCGCACCGTAGTTGAAACCCTGACGGAACGGGGCTTTCTCGAGCTCGGGCTGAATGTGCGGCGCGATCCGCAACGCATCCGGCGGCGTGACGAGATGAATCGTGCCGCGCATCAAGGTGATCCGCACCAGGGACCGATCATCGAGGCCCTTCGATACCGTCGCCGGATCGAAATCGGCTATCCGACTCCACAAGCCGATGAACGGCGGCGGTACGTCCTGGGCCTGCAAGCCGACCAGGTGCTCGCACATCTGGTCGGTGGTCAGCGTCGAACGCTCCAGCAGATGCTGCCGGGCCAGCAACGTCCGGTTGAGTGTTCTGTTCGACAGCTGCATTCGGTTTCCTTCGTCGACCCGCGATGACCCGCCGACAGTACCGCCGACCTGTGACAGCCGGCGCGGTCAGCGCAGCCGCACGACCACCTTGCCGGTGGCGGTCCGGTTGTCCAGTGCCGCAACGGCTTCGGCGGTGCGCTCCAGCGGGTACAGCACCGGATCGGGAGCGGGGATCGCGCCGGACGCCAGCAGCGGGGCGATCTCGGCCCACTGCTCGGCGAGGTAGGTGGGGTGGCTCATCACCCATTCGCCCCAGGCCGCGCCGACGACCTCGACGTTCTTGAGCAGCAGGCGGTTCACCTTCACCGTCGGGATCTCCCCCGCCGTGAAACCGACGACCAGCAGTCGGCCGCCGCCCGCCAGGGAACGGACGCTGTCGGTGAAGCGGTCGCCGCCGACCGGGTCGAGGACGATATCGACGCCACGACCGTCCGTCAGGTCCTTCACCGCGGCGAGCCAGTCTTCGGTCAGCACCACATCGGTGGCGCCATTGGCCTTGGCCACCTGTGCTTTCGTATCCGTGCTGACCACCGCGATCACCCGGCCCGCGCCGAGCGCCCTGGCCATGCGCAGCGTGGAGGTGCCGATACCGCCCGCCGCGCCGTGCACCAGCACCGTCTCGCCCTCGACCATCCTGGCGCGCTTGGTCAGGCAGAAGTGGACGGTGAGGTCGTTGAACAGCACGCCTGCACCGGCTTCGAGAGAGACGTTGTCCGGCAGGGCGAACACCGCGTGCTCCGGCGAGACCGCCACCTCGGCGACGCCGTTGCCGAGCATGGTCAGCGCGGCCACCCGGTCACCGGGGCGCAGCGACGAACCCTCCGGCGCCTCGCGCACGACACCGGCCACCTCGCCGCCGACGACGAACGGCAGGCCCGGCTTCATCTGGTAGAGACCGCGCGTCATCAGCACATCGGGGAAGGCGATGCCAGCCGCGTGCACGTCGATCAGCACACCGCCCGGATAGGCCACCGGCTCGGGCAGATCGACGATCTCGATCGCCGACGGTCCGTCCAACTTGCCGACCTGGGCTGCGCGCATTTCCGACACCTCTCTTGATGACATTCACCCGCGAACATAACCCGCCGGTGGGATCAGCGATGGGCGAACTCGGTGACCGGCTCGCTGGCGAGCACCGAACCGGCCTTGATGATCGTCAGACCGGAAGAGTCGAGCTGGTACTGCGTGCCGTCGGTCGGGTTGGTGACGGTGTACGCGCCACCGCCGTTCGGTACCGGATCATCGAGTTCGATCCCGGCACCGTCGCTGGCGCGTACACCCTTGTAGTAATACCGCTGGTCGCCGGTGTGACAGATGACGACACGCGATCTGGTGGTGCGGGCGATGGACATCGCGGCGTCGTTGTCGTTGCACCGCGGGCCCGCGTTCAGGAAACCTTGGCCGTCGGCGCCGGAGACACTCGATTGCAGCGGGGGGACAGTGGTCGTGATCGGCGATTGTTCGGTGGTGGGGACCGTCTGGCTGACGGTCTCGATCACCGAGGGATCGACGACGCCGGACGCGGGCGACGGCGGCACGGCCACATCGCGGCGGTCGTCGACGGTCATCATGAACCACACCCCGATACCGACCGCCGCCAACACGATCAGCGAACCCAGCGCACCGGCCAGCACCGGCGTGGCCGAATTACGTTGCGGGGGAATCGGGAGCGGTGCCGACGGATGGGTATAGCCACTCCCCTGGCCGGGACCGGTCACACCCGGTGCCGCGCGCAGGACCGTCGGTTGGTGCTCTGCTGCCCGATACGCGCCTGCGGGTTGGGGTCCGGTCACCCGGCGCGTCGGCTGCGGTCCGGCGGACTGCGGGCCGCTCACGCGATGCGTCGAATACGGTTCGCCGGATTGCGGCCCCGTGACCCGAGTGGTCGGCCCGGCGCCGGTCGCCTGCCCTCCCGGCCGGGACACCGGCCCCCTTGCCGTCACCGGTGAGTGCGAGTCGGGCGCATAGGCCGCCGAGCCGTAGATCGCCGGGGGCGATTGCGAATCACGAAACAGCGCTGCGGAATCCCCGGTAGCGGGTGACCGCGAGTCCGGCGACAGCGCCGCGGAGTCCCGCGTCGGGGGCGAATGCGAATCCGGCGAAAGAGCCGCGGAGTCGCGAGTCGGCGGTGGTTGCGAGTCGGCGGGCACGACCGCCGAGCCGCGGGTTGTCGGCGGGGAAGCGAGATCGCCGACCCGGCTCGGCGGTGTCTGCGGGCCGGTGATCTCGATCCGGGGCCCGGATACCGTGGCGGGAGTGGAGCGTTCGGCTTGGATCAGCGCCGCTCTGGCGGCCCGGGCCAGGTCGACGGGGGTCGCGTAGCGCTGGTCGGGCCGCTTGGCCATGCCCCGTTCGACGACCGGGTCGAAGGTGGTCAGCGTGGCGTCGGCCGCGCTGGGGCGCGGGGCGGGCGCCATCTGATGCGAGCCGATCGCGCCCGCGAGGCTGTTCACCGGGTACGGCACCCGGCCCACCAGGCATTCGTAGAGAACACAGGTGAGCGCGTAGGTGTCCACCGACGGCGACATCGGCACACTCTCGAACCGCTCCGGCGCCATGTACGCCATCGAGCCGACCGCGCTGCCCGCGCTGGTGAGCTGCGGGTCGGTGGCGGTGTGCGCGATGCCGAAGTCGACCAGGTAGGCGAACAGGTTGCCGGTGAGCAGGATGTTGCCCGGTTTCACGTCGCGATGGACCAAGCCCACCTCGTGCGCGGCGTCGAGCGCGAACGCGATCTGCTCGACCACCTGCACCGCCTCGACCGGCGTGAGCCTGCCGTACTGCTGCAAGCGCTCCTTGAGATCGACGCCCTTGACCAGGCGCATGTCGATGTACAGAACACCGTCGACCTCGCCCCAGTCGTGCACCGGGATGACGTGCGGTTCCTGCACACTCGCCATAGCCTGCGATTCGCGACGGAAACGCTGCACGAAGGTGGGATCACCAGCGAGTTCACGGTTGAGCATCTTGAGGGCGACAACACGATTCTTGGACGTGTCGTATGCCTCGTAGACCTCCCCCATACCGCCGACTCCGAGAAGTCTGCGAATTTCATAGCGCCCGAACATCGAGCCCGCCATCGCTCCGCCGGCCATTACAGCAGGCTACCTGGGCGCCGATAGGTCTGTCATGTAGGACAACCCCGCTGCTAGGCCCTTGGTGACCCACACCTGGTACCGCTAGTCCCGGCTCGGCGTGAGGGTGTGATCTGCGACCCGTAAAGTCGTCTACAGAACTACGCAAGAAGTCGCGGCGCACTGGTGTGTCGCGCAAGGAGCACACGTGTCACTCGATCAGCCACTGGCCCCGCTTCCCGAGGAGGGCACGGGTTTCGCCACGGCGTGGCCCGTCCGGGCAGGCGACGTGGATCCTTATCAACGACTCCGACTGGACGCCGTAGCGCGCTACCTGTCCGACATCGCCTGGGACGAGCTCAATCAGACCGCACTGCACCTCACCGACCCCACCTGGATCGTGCGCCGCACTGTTATCGACGTGATCCGCCCGGTCGTGTGGCCCGATCACGTGCATCTCGAGCGCTGGTGTTCGTCGATGTCCACCCGGTGGACGAATATGCGCACGCGGATCACCAGCGAACGCGGTGGGTTGATCGAGACCGAGGGATTCTGGATCAACCTCAGCGAGTCGAGCAATCTGCCCGCTCGGATCAGCGACGACGGCCTCGCCTACCTGGCCCGATCCACCGACGAGCATCGCCTGCGCTGGCGGCCCTATCTCACCGATCCGGCGCCGCGCGAATCCGACGCCGACCTGCCGTTCCCGGTACGGGCGACCGATATCGACCAGTACAACCATGTCAACAACGCCTGCTACTGGCAGGCCGTCGAACAGTTCCTGGTCGACTTCCCGAAGCTGGTCGCCGGACCGCATCGCGCCGTGATCGAGTACGTGGCGCCGGTGCTGGCCCGCGAGCACATCACCGTGCGCGCCCGCCACGAACCGGGCGACCGGACCGGGCAGATGGTGCTGCGCCTGTGGTTCGTGGTCGGCGGCGTCACCACAACCGTCGTCCGAATCATGCCGCTACCGTAATTTTGGCGGCTGGCGCCGCGTGTTCTCGGCCCGGAGGCCTCGATCTTCCCTCCCTCCGGGCACTCCTTCGTCGCACCCTCCACTCAGTCCAGATCGGCGGCCGAGAACCGGCCTGCGGCCGTTCCTGTGGCGCGGCCGGCACGGGTACCCGGCACCGCGGGTACCCGTGCCGGCTCTGCACCTAGCCCTTGGCTGCTTTCAGCAGGTCGGCGCGGGTGGTGAACTTGACCCGCGGCCTGCCTGCCGCCTTGCCCGCGGTCTTCTCGGCCTGGTCGATGGTCTTCCAGCCCTTGCGGTCGACCAGATCGGGCTGGCGCTGCGCGAGCAGTGCCCGCAGGGCGGCGCGGTCGCCGGTCGGCGCGGTGAGTTTGCCCGCGATGAAGTCGGCGATCACCGCTTCGACGGTCTCCTCGGCGTCGATCCGGTTGGAGCCGATCACCCCGCGCGGGCCGCGCTTGATCCAGCCGGAGACGTAGACGCCGGGGACGGGCACGGTCGCGTCGATGACCCGGCCGTGCTCGCTCGGCACGGTGCCACGGCGCTCGTCGAAGGGCAGGCCGGCGACGGGTTCGCCGCGGTAGCCGATCGAGCGCAGCACCAGGCCGGTCTCGATGGTCTCGGTGCGATCGGTGGCGGTGGCCACCAATTGCCCGTTCTCCTCGGTCAATTCGTTGTGCGCGAACTCGATCGCGGTGACCGCGTCGGTGCCGTGCACGACGGTCGGCGCGGCGAGGTAGCGGAACACGATCCGCTTGTTCGACAGGTCGGGCGCGGCCGTCGAATACTCTTTCGCGAGCTCGTACTTCAGGCGCAACGAGGGTTCGATGTTCGGATCGTCGAGCAACGCGCGGCTGTGCGGGTCGAGTTCGATATCGGCGGGGTCGACGATCACATCGACGCCCGTGCGATGGGTGAGCGCGAGGAACTCCGGCGAGCTGTAGGCGGCTTGCAGCGGGCCGCGTCGCCCGAGGATCACCACCTCGCGGATGTTGCTGCGCCGCAGGGCGTCCAGCGCGTGGTCGGCGATGTCGGTCTTGGCGAGCTCGTCCGGGTCGCCGGTGAGCACGCGCGCCACATCGAGGGCCACGTTGCCGTTGCCGACGATCACCGCACGTTCACCGGACAGGTCGAACTCGTGCTCGGCGAAGTCGGGGTGGCCGTTGTACCAGGCCACGAACTCGGTGGCCGAGTGGCTGCCGGGCAGGTCCTCGCCGGGGATGCCGAGCGCGCGGTCGCTCGAGGCGCCGACGGCGTAGATCACCGCGTGGTGGTGGTCGAGGAGCTCCTGGTGATCGATGTGCTCACCGACCTCGACATTGAGGTAGTACTGCAGCGTGTCGCGGCGGAACGCCGACTCGAACATCTCGGCGACGCCTTTGGTGCCCGCGTGATCGGGGGCGACGCCCGCGCGCACCAGACCCCACGGGGTCGGCAGCCGGTCGAACATCTCCACCTCGACATCGCTGCGCCGCAGCAATTCGTCGGCGGCGTAGCAGGCAGCGGGGCCCGCGCCGACGATCGCGACGCGCAGCGTGCCCAGGCTCTTGGGCGGGCGCACCGGTGTGCTCAGCGGGTCGAAGTTCGACTCGAGCGGGTGACGCTGGAAGTAGGCGGCGTTGATCTCGCGGTATCTGGACAGCGAGGCCAGCAGGTCATCTTCGGAGAAGATCGCGTCCACCGGGCACGCGTCAACGCAGGCACCGCAGTCGATGCAGGTGTCGGGGTCGATGTACAGCATCTCCGCCGTGGCGAACTCCGGTTGATCCGGAGTCGGGCGGATGCAGTCGACCGGGCATTCGGTGACGCAGCTGGCGTCGTTGCAACAACGCTGCGTGATGACGTAGGCCATAGGTGCAGATCCTCGAAATGTGTGGTCGGTGGCTCGAGACGCCCCCTATCAGGGCCCGTGGCGGGTGAACCACGAACCCATCGATGGTGACGCAGCTTTCAGTGTGCCTCGAGTGTGACTGCTACCTCACCGCTGCCCACGATTACGGTGGTCTCATGGTGGCGACCCTGATCCTGATGCGGCACGGAAAATCGGCCTATCCCGACAATGTCGACGACCACGCGCGCCCGCTGGCACCGCGTGGCGAGCGCGAAGCGGCGCTGGCCGGGGACTGGTTGCGCGCCGCCGCGCCGCCGATCGACGCGGTGCGCTGCTCGACCGCCGAGCGCACCAGACAGACCCTCGCGGCCACCGGCATCACCGCGCCCGTCGAGTACACCGACGACATCTACGACGCGAACCCGCACACCCTCATGGAACTGATCGGGCTCACCGACGACACGATCTCGACGCTGCTCATCGTCGGCCATGTGCCCGGGATTCCCTGGACCGCGTGGGAGCTGGCGGGCAACCGCGAATCCGATCAGGCGACCGAGCTCAGCCGCAAGTTCCCCACCTCGGCGCTGGCCGTGCTCGAGTTCGATCGGCCGTGGGCACAACTCGGCCCCGGAACGGGCGAACTCACGACGTTCCACGTCCCGCGCTGACCTCATTCGGTGCGGCTCACTTGAGCAGCTTGCCGCCGACGACGATGCCCACCCCCAGCAGCGCGAGGAGCACGAACGCGACGAATCCGTTCGTCAGCGCCCAGACCACGCCGAGCACGAGTACCACCGGGGCCACCGCGATAGCGGTGATCACCGGGCTCTCCTTGACCGTCTCCCAAGCCGAGCGGGCCCTGACGCGGTCGATGTCCTTACCAGCCATGTGATCCACACTACGTTTCCGTCGGACCACCGTGTCATGCTCGACCACATGGATTGGAAAATCGAACTCGTTGCCATCCCGGTCACCGATGTCGACCGGGCCAAGGATTTCTACACCAGCATCGGCTTCAACGCCGATCACGACCACACACCGTCCCCGGAGATCCGATTCGTCCAGCTCACACCGCCGGGTTCGGGGTGTTCGATCTGCATCGGCCGCGGGCTCACCAGCGCCGCGCCGGGCAGCGTCGAGGGGATGCAGATGGTCGTGGCCAGCGCCGACAAGGCCTATGAACAGCTGATCGCCGCGGGTGTGGCGGCCAGCCCCGTCGAGGACATGGGCTGGGGACGGTTCACCTTCTTCGCCGACCCCGACGGCAACAAGTGGGCGATCCAGGAGCTGCCGAACTACAGCTGACTTCGCTCGCCCCGAGGAACAGGCCTTGCTTGGAGTGCACTCCAGGTGGATACCGTCTAAGAAGTTCCACGGGAAGGGACGAGCACGATGGATCAGGACGCGGCGCTGCGCGCCGAGAGCGGCGACGACGAGCACGAACGCCCGAGGTATTCGATCGGCCAGGTGGCCGATCGCTCGGGCCTGAGCCGCGACACCCTGCGCTGGTACGAGCGGATCGGGCTGATGAGCTATGTCGGTCGCGATCACACCGGCAACCGCCGGTTCAGCGACCGCGACCTGGAGTGGCTGGCGCTGATCGCCCGGCTGCGGCTCACCGGCATGCCGGTGGCCGACATGATCCGCTACGCCGAACTGGTGCGGGCAGGCGAGCAGACCTACCCGGAACGGCTGGAGATGTTCCGGCAGACCAGATCCGACGTGCTCGACAAGATCGCGGAGCTGCAGCAGACCGTGGCCGTTCTCGACTACAAGATCGCCGTCTACGAAGGCCGATCGGATGTGGTCCGGCCCGCCACGATCACCGTGCACACGAGCGAAGGAAGCGACACATGAGCACCACCGCGACACTGCCGACCACGACTCTGGGCGCCGACGGACCGCTGATCGGCACTCAGGGGCTCGGCTGTATGGGCATCAGCGAGTTCTACGGTGATACCGACGCGGCCGAATCGCGGGCCGCCCTCGACCACGCGCTCGAACTCGGCGTCACCCTGTTCGACACCGCCGACGTGTACGGATCCGGCCACAACGAGGAATTCCTCGGCGATTTCGTGCGCGCCAACCGCGAAAACCTCCTCATCGCCACGAAATTCGGCATCGTTCGCAAGGCCGACGATCCGTCCTTCCGCGGCTTCGACAACTCCCCCGCCTACATTCGCGCATCGGTCGAGGCCAGCCTGCGCAGGCTCGGCGTCGACACGATCGACCTGTACTACATGCACCGGCGCGACCCGCGAGTCCCGATCGAGGAGACCGTCGCCGCCATGGCCGAACTCGTCGCGGCGGGCAAGGTGCGGGCGCTCGGGTTGTCCGAGGTGACCGGTGACGAGCTGCGGGCCGCGCACGCGGTGCACCCGATCGCGGCGTTGCAGTCGGAGTGGTCGCTGTTCTCCCGCGACGTGGAACGCACCGCGGTGCCCGCCGCGGCCGAACTGGGTGTGGCGTTCGTTCCGTACTCGCCGCTGGGCCGCGGTTTTCTCACCGGCGCGTTCACCTCGGCGACAGAGCTGAGCGACCAGGACTTCCGCAAGTTCCAGCCCCGCTTCACCGGCGACAACGCCCAGCACAACGCCGCATTGCTCGCACCGCTGGCCGCGATCGCCGCCGCGCACGGCATCACCCAGGCCCAGGTCGCACTCGCGTGGGTACACGCGCGGGCGGACGTGCACAACCTGTCCGTGGTGCCGATTCCCGGCACCCGCAAGCGGACCCGACTGGCCGATAACGTCGCCGCGGCATCGGTACGCCTGTCTGCGGACGAACTGGCCGCAGTGGAGCCGATCGCCGAACAGGTGGCAGGCAGCCGGTACGCCGATATGACGTTCACCTCGGCAGGACGCGAATAGAGTCCCGCGACCACCGACGATCGCGCGGAATAGGCTGCGGCCGACGAATGGTTCTGGTTACCGTCACGGTCGACGCAACGACGCGCCGACCCTCAGCGCACCGCCGTCGGTGCGGAAGGAGCGTTTGCCGATGACCGAGACAGCAGAGCCACAGCGCCGCGTCGTGCGCAATGTCGAGAAGAATCGCTACGACGTGTTCTTCGACGACGAGCTCGCCGGCTTCACCGAATACATCGAGCGCGACAACGACACCGATTTCATCCACACCGAGATCGATGACGCGTTCGCGGGCAAGGGACTCGGCGGCGTACTCGCCCGCCAGGCAATCGAGGACGTGATCGCGCGCGGGCGCACCATCACCGCGCACTGCCCGTTCATTCGCGGCTGGCTGGACAAGCACCCCGAGTACGACGCGCACGTGGTGGGCAAGGGCATCGCCGGATGAGCGACCTGGAGATCGACCCGGACGCGGCGCTGTGTGAGCCGTCGCCGCGTCCGGGTCCGATCGCCGAGTTGTATCCGGCCAGGGAGGTCCCACTCGGCGGGGTGCGCGGGGTGTACGTGGAACGCACACTGCCGCAACGGGATCTGCCGACCGTCGGCGCGTGGTGTTTCCTCGACCGGTTCGGTTCGGCCACCGCGACCGAGGCCGGCGCCTCCCCCGACATCCTGCCCCACCCCCACATCGGCTTGCAGACGGTGACCTGGCCGCTCGACGGCCGCATCCGGCATCGCGATTCGGTGGGCTCCGACGTCGAGATCGCGCCGGGGCAGCTGAATCTGATGACCTCCGGTCGCGGCATCGCGCATTCGGAGTTCGGCGTGCCCGGCGCGGAAGCGGGCCACGGCCTCCAGCTGTGGATCGCGCTGCCCGGCACCGCCACCGGCATCGACCCGCATTTCGAGCAGCATCGCGAACTGCCGAGCTACGCGGCGCCAGGACTGCGCGCCACCGTGCTGATCGGCGCCCTGGGCGGTGTCGCCTCACCCGCGAAGGCCTACACGCCGATCGTCGGGGCCGACATCGTGCTCGACCCCGGCGCCGAGGTGTCGCTCCCGCTGGACCGCGCGTTCGAGCACGCCGTGCTGGTGATCGAGGGCGCGGTGACGATTGACGGCACCGAACTCACCCCGGGCCCGCTGCTGTATCTGGGCACCGACCGCACCGAATTGCGCCTGTCCAGCACCGACGGAGCGCATTTCGCGCTGGTCGGCGGCGAACCCTTCGCCGAGGAGCTGGTGATGTGGTGGAACTTCGTCGCCCGCAGTCACGAGGAGATCATCGATGCGCGGCAGGCGTGGGAAGCCCGCGATACCAGCCGTTTTCCGTTGGTCGTCGGCCACACCCCCGAGGAGCGGATACCCGCTCCGCCGCTACCGCCGTTGCGCTTGAAGCCACGCAAACGAGCGACCGGCTGCACTCACCTCTGACGCGGCGCCGAGGCCGCATCGCCCTCGCTGTCCGGAATCAGCCTGCGGCGAAACGGGCCACGCCGCCTCCCGATGCGGGACTCCCCGCCACCGCATCGGGTTCGCGCGCTCAGCGACGTTCGGCCAGCAGGGCGTCGAGGGCCCGGTAGCTGTCGTTGAGGCCGACCTCCATGCCCGAGGCGAGCATGCCCGCGCATTCCTCGGCCGTGTGGAAGATGCTGTCGGTGGCGACCCTGGTGCGGCCGTCGCCGAGATCGAGGAAGGTGGTCGAGTCGATGCAGATGTGGGCGGGCATGCCGTCCCACTCGAAGGACTGCACGATGCGTTCCTTCGGGGTGATCTCGCGAAAGCGGCCCTCGAATCCGTAGGACTCGTCGCCGTCGTGTTCGACGAAACGCCAGTGGCCGCCCTTGCGGAACTCCCAGCGCTCGACGTCGACCACATGGCCGCGACCCCACCAGCGGGAGAGCTGCTCGATGCGGCTGTAGGCGTCCCATACCCGGTCCAGTGGGGCGTCGAAATCGCGTTCGATGTGGACTTCGCGGTCCGAGGTGGAGGTGATGACGGCGTCGTTGGTGGTGGTGCTCATTGCTCTGGCTCCGTTCGTTGCAGGAATTCACCGAGACGGTCCATCCGGGCTTCGAGCATCTGCCGATAACCCTGCATCCAGGCCACCTCACGATCGAAGACGTGCTCACAGATCCGGCAGTACCGCACCCGCCCACGCTTCTCGGTGACCACCATGCCCGCGTCCTCGAGCAGGCCGATGTGCTTCTTGATGCCGGTCAAGGTCATCTCGAATCGCTCGGCCAATTCGCTGATACTCGCGGGTCCACGCCCGAGTTGCTCGAGGATGCCCCGCCGTGTGGGGTCCGCGAGCGCCCCGAACGAGGCGTCTAGGAAGTCATACTGAACCATCTAGTTCAGTATTGCGTGGCCACGTCATCCGGTCAACCCCTTTCGGAAAACCCTGGACGGGCCGATGGATTCACTACTACGCTTTGTCGTAGAACTTGGCGGGAATCATCGAGGGGGAACACTCATGAACAAGACCACCTGTTGCATCGTCGGCGGCGGCCCCGCGGGCACGATGGCCGGTCTCCTACTCGCCAGAGCAGGCGTCGAGGTGACCGTGCTGGAAAAGCATGCCGACTTCCTCCGGGATTTCCGCGGCGATACGGTGCACCCGTCGACGGTGCGACTGATCGACGAACTGGGGCTCGGCGCGAACTTCGCCAGGTTGCCGCGCTCCGAGCTCACCCGGATGTGCATGCATGCGGGCGACCGCATGGTGGTCGCCGCCGATTTCACCCGAATTCCCGGCAAGTACCGGCACATCGCCATGGTGCCGCAATGGGACTTCCTCGACCTGCTCACCAGCGCCGCGGCCGAGGAACCGACCTTCACCCTGCGCATGCGCTCGACCGCGACCGGACTGATCGAAGAGGCGGACCGGGTGGCAGGCGTGCGCTATCTCGATGCCGACGGTGTCGAACACGCCCTGCGCGCAGATCTCGTGATCGCCTGCGACGGACGCGATTCCGTGACGCGCGAGGCCGCGGGTCTGCGCCCGCGCATGGAGGACGTGCCGATGGACATGTGGTTCTTCCGCATCCCGAAATCGGAGGACGACATCGACGGCGGTGCCGTGCAGGCCCGCTTCACCAACGGCAACTCCGCGGTGGCCATCGACCGCGGCGACTACTACCAGACCGGCTACATCATCGAAAAGGGCTGTGACGCAGAGCTTCGCGCCGCACACGACGTGCGGTGGCTACGCGATCGCGTCACCGAACTGTTCGGCTGGTCCACCGAGGCGACAGCGGCGATCCGGGCCTGGGACGACGTCGAACTGCTAGAGGTGACGGTGGGCATGCTCGACCGGTGGTACGTCCCCGGCCTGCTGTGCATCGGCGATGCCGCGCACACGATGTCACCGGTCGGCGGGGTCGGCGTCAATCTCGCGGTGCAGGACGCCGTCGCGGCCGCGCGCATCCTGGCCCAGCCGCTGCTCGACGGCACCGTGCGGACCGCCGACCTGGAAAAGGTGCAGCGCAGGCGGATGCTGCCCGCGAGTTTCACGCAGCGATCCCAGCGCGGCGAACACGACATGCTCATCACGCCCGCGCTGCGGGGAACCCTGCACACCGCACCCTTGCCGCTGCGTGTTGTCGACGCCGTGCCCGCGCTCGCCGGAATCACCGCTTATCTCGGCGGTATCGGGCTGCGCCCCGAGCACGCGCCGGATTTCGCCCGACGTCCACAGACCGGCGCCGGATCGTCGAACGCGCGGCGCTGATCTGTCCCGGCCCCGCCCGCTGTGGACTTTCCGAACGGGGCCGTAACGGCTAGGTTTGCCGCGACGAACGGGACGAACCGGACCCGGGTGGAGCAGCAGGAGGCTTGCGGGATGAGGATCGGCACTGGGGTCGGGGCAGCACTGCTCGCGATGGGGGTCATCGTGGCGGCAGCCGGGAACGGGCACGCCGAGCCCGCGCCGGTGATCGCCGAGCAGCCGGTCGAGGCGCCTTCGCTGCGCGGCATCGACAAGGGCGTGAACTACCAGGTGAGCGCCACCGAGGACCGGCGTGCGGTGGTCACCACCATCGACACGGGGCGGTTCCAGCTCGTCCACGACGCGACAGTCGTCGCGATCACCGACGAATCGGGGGCGGTCCTCGCGGCGCTGCCGATGGTCGTGCGAGTCGGTGCGCACGCGGTGCCGCTCACACCGTCGATCGACGAGCAGGGCACCAGCCTGACCCTCACCCCGATCAGCGAATCCACCACACCGGTGCGCGACATCAGCGCACAGGAACGCTTCTTCGCCGAAACCCAACGCCTGCAACCGAAGATCATCGAAGGCGCCGCCATCGGGGCTGCCATCGGTTTCGTACTCGGCTTCCCACTCGGCCTGTTCATCCTGGACTTCATCACCGTCCCGGTCGCTACCGTGGCAGGGGCGGCGATCGGCGCGCTCGCCGGGTACGCGCTGGCAGGCGGTCAGCCCGCGATCGACACCGCGCTGGCCTATGTCACCGGGACGCCGTGAATCACGTTGTCGGACTGAGGAGTTGGGTGCCGATCACCCGCAGCAGCGCCATCTTCTCCGCCGCGTCGGTGCCGGGACGCGGCAGATAGACCAGCAGTCGCTGGGCGGCGTTCGGGGTGAGCAGGGTTTCGCAGATCGTATCGATCAGGCCGATTTCCGGGTGCAGGAACTGTTTGGTGTCAGAGATCCGCACGGCGACCTCGTGTTCGTTCCACAGCTCTTCGAATTCCGCACTGTTGCCGCGTAACTCGCTGATGAAGCCGGTGACCTCCGCATCGTCGGCGCGACGTGCCGCGGTGGCACGCAGATCGGCCACATGGCTGCGGCTCATACGGGCCCAATCCGATTCGGGGAACAGCGTTCTGGCCGATGGATCGGTGAACCAGCGCCAGGAATAGAAGCGATCGAGGCCCCTGCGGGCACCGTGGTCACCGGCCAGCAGACTGTGCATGCGGTTCTGGACGAGGACCTCGCCGAGATCGGTGATCACGGCGGCGGGGACGTCGTCGAGTTTGTCCAGCATGTGCAGCAGGCCGGGGCCGACGTGCTTGTCGCGCAGCCCGCGGTCCGGGGACGGGTGGCCGCACAGATGGAACAGGTGGTCGCGCTCGTCGGCACTCAGGCGCAGCGCGCGAGCCAGCGCGGCGAGGACCTGGGTGGACGGGCGTGGACCACGCGCCTGTTCGAGGCGGGTGTAGTAGTCGGTCGACATGCCGGTGAGCAGAGCCACCTCGTCGCGTCGCAGACCGGGGGTGCGCCGGCGCACGCCGGGCGGCAGGCCCACGTCGGCGGGGGTGAGCAGTTCCCGGTGACGGCGCAGGAAGTCGGCCAGCTCGGATCGGTCCATATCTCCATGGTGCGCTTCGCGGCGGCGCCCAGCCAGGGACCGGCGATCCCCCGATGAACGATCTCTGCCGCGAGCGGCGCTCGCGGCGCAGGCTCGAAGCATGACGAACTCACAGATTCCCACCGTCGGCCTCGGCGACACCGGTCCCCGCGTCAGCCGCATCGGCCTCGGCGCGATGGGCATGTCCGGGATATACGGCGCCTCCGACGACCGTGAATCGGTCGCGACCCTCCATGCCGCCATCGACGCGGGCATCAACCTCATCGACACCGGTGACTTCTACGGCGCGGGTCACAACGAGATACTGGTCGGCAAGGCCATCGCCGAACGCGCCCGCGAGGACGTGGTACTCAGCGTGAAATTCGGTGCGCTGCGCGGGCCGGGCGGAACATGGGGCGGCTTCGACGGGCGACCGGCCGCCCTCCGCAACTTCCTCACCTACACACTGACTCGACTCGGTGTCGATCACATCGACCTCTACCGGCCCGCGCGCCTGGATCCCGAGGTGCCGATCGAGGACACCGTCGGCGCGATCGGCGAACTCGTCGAGGCGGGGTACGTGCGGCACATCGGACTCTCCGAGATCGGTGCCGACACACTGCGACGGGCCGCCGCAGTGCACCCGATCGCCGACCTCCAGATCGAGTACTCGCTCATCTCCCGCGGCATCGAAAAGGAGATCCTCCCCGTCGCACGGCAACTCGGCACGGGCATCACCGCCTACGGCGTGCTCTCGCGGGGGCTGCTCAGCGATACCTTCCGCAACGGCGGGCCTGCGACGGCCGGCGACTTCCGTGCCCACAGCCCGCGCTTCCAGGGCGAAAACCTCACCAGGAACTTGCGCTTGGTCGAGGCGCTGGCCGATATCGCTGCCACGAAACAGGTTTCGGTCGCCCAGCTGGCGATCGCCTGGGCACTGAGCCGAGGCGAGGACATCGTGCCGGTCATCGGCGCGCGCAGCCGGACGCGTCTCGACGAGACGCTCGGGGCGCTCGCGATCTCGCTCACGCCCGACGAGCTGGCCGTGATCGAGGCGGCGGCACCGGCCGACGCCGTCGCGGGCGAGCGGTACGCGGCCGAGCAGATGGCGATGCTCGACAGCGAACGCTGATTTTCGCTGTCCGCGGACCGCGCGTTGCCGCCGGTCTCCGCTACCGTTGACACCAGTAAGTCCGCACGGGTGGGTGGTGATGAGAGTGGTGTTCGACCCGCTGGCCGATATCGAACGCGCCCTGGCCGAACAGGCCGGGTGGACGTGGTTCGACGACTACCTGCTGTACACCTGCGGGGTGGCCGATCTGCTGGCGCGCGGCGAGGTGGGACTGATCCCGCACACGGCGACGCGGGTGCGGATCGAGCCCGGCGAGGTCGGTCTCGCCGAGGGAGCCGTCAACTGGTACACGTGGCGGCCGACCGGCGACGGAAATCGGACCAGGAACCGGGGGCCCGTCGCCGGTCCGGCCCCGATCGTCGCGGCCGCGCAGTTGGGTAATGCGGTCGTGAACCGTACCCGGCGCACTCAGGCAGCGGCTGCCGCGCAACCGCGCTGGGTGGCGGAACGGCCGGGGTCGGTGATGATCTCGGACCGGCGGTTGCATCTCGCCAACCCCGATCGGTCGTTCTCGCTGTACTGGTCCGCGCTCGAGTCCATCGACCTCACCGCGCCGGATCGCGTCGGCTGCCGGTTCCCCGACCGAGACGGCAAGTTGCAGCAGATCCAGATCCAAAGCCCCTGGGCGGTATTGCTTTTCGTCACCGCTGCCCTGCGGCACTTCCCGCACCACCCACTGCTGAAGACCGGCACCTGGCTGCCCGCGGGATTCGAGGACAAGTGCCATCTGGCGGGCAAGAAGTGCCCGAAGGTCAGGTAGGCGCGCTGCGGGCACGACCGAACCGCCGGGTGGCGAAACCCGGCGGTCCACCCGACGCGCGCTAGCCGATGCGGGTGAACAACCGGCCGGCCAGGTCCACTCCGATCACCCCGCCGTCCTCGTCGCGGCTGAAGTATCCGCGCTGACCGACGAAAGCCCCTGAGGTGACGATGTATTCGTCACCGGCGCCGGGCAGCAGGCCGACATCGAACGGCGCGTGGTCGGGCGGGAGATCCTGGCCGGCCGCCGCACGCAGCTCCGGCTTGATCCTGACCTCGAGGACCAGACTCGACGGGGTCGCGGTGATGTCGAAAGTCATCGCGTCGATCTCGTAGCGGCCGACCAGTTCCGCGGCCGCCGCGGCGTCGAAGGGCAACGGTGTCGGGTCGACATCATCGATGCCGAGGTAGTGCGCGAGGACCCAGCGGACGATGCGCTGGTTGCACGCGATCCCGTCGGGACCGGCGTTGGCCATCACCACCACCGCGAAGTCGCGTTCGGGGACGAGAAGCAGTTCGGCGAATTGCCCGAAGCCCGAACCGCCGTGGCCGATGGTGCGGACGCCATCGATGTCGCGGACGAACCAGCACTGACCGATCGCGTCGCCGAGCGAACTGGCCCGCAGCTGCACGGTCGGCTCCTGCATACGGGCGAGCATGTCGGTCGGCAGCACGTCGCTCTTCCCCAGGTGCACGCGCATCCACCGCAACTGATCGGCGACGGTCGTGGCCAGGCCACCGCCGGGATTGTTGGCGCGGTTGCCCTTCCACGGCCGGACGACGCTCATTTCGTGGTCGGCGCCGAGTTCGTGGCCGATCGCGAAGCGGCGGGTCATGACCTCGGAGAGCTGGAAGACACTGTTGTCCATACCGACCGGTGCGAGCACGAGGTCATGGACCGCGCGCTCGAAACTCTGGCCGGTGACAGTTTCGATGACCCGGCCGAGGAGGTTGAAACCGGCCTGACTGTAGGAGGAGCGTTCGCCTGGCTTGCCGATCGGCGGGAGATCGCTCAACCGGCGGGCGAACTCGGCGAGCGCGTCGTCACCCTCGCCGGTATCGACGAGGAGGTTCCAGTCCAGGCCCGAGGTGTGGTTGAGCAGGGCCCCGACGGTGATGCCGGCCGAGGCCGTGAATTCCGGAACATACTGCTGAACAGTCGCGTTGAGGTCGATTCTGCCTTCGGCGACCAGCCGCATCAGCGCGGTCGCGGTCACCGGTTTGGTGATGGAGCCGGCGGCGAACAGGGTGTCGGGGGTGATGGGAAGCGGGTTGTCGATGCCGGTGACGCCGTGCGTCGCGAAGATCTCGTGACCGTCGGCGAAAACACCGACGGCTAGGCCGGGGATGCCGAATTCGGTGGCGATAGCGGCGATGAACTGGGCGAGATCGGACATGGTTCTTCTCCTTGCTTGCTGTTTCAGGAAAGTACGAGGGCCGCGAGGCCGAGGACGGCGCTGCCGAAGACGGTGATGTTGCGCAGCGTCTGCAACGTCCAAGTCCAGGCCGGGAAGCCGGATTCGGCGGCCGCGAGCAGTGCGGGAACGTCGATACGGATCAGTTCGGGATCGCCCTTGCGGTGGAACGCGGCGCGCACCGAGCGCACGGCGGTGTGATTGCTGTAGACGATGACGCTGTTGCCGAGCAGAACCAGCGTCAACAGCACCCAGTTCAGCGGCCGGGCGACGGCCAGGTCAGCGAGGTTGACGCCGGCGAGCGCGATCATGATCGCGGCGACGCTCAGTGGCGCGGCACTCTCGTGGCCACTGGCGTCGAACCGCATGCCGTTCTCGGTGAGCGCGGTGGTGCGCACCCCCTGTCTGGCCAGCTCGGACTCGGCGGTGACCATGGCGGCCGCGCCGTAGCGATTGCGCACGAACGGCATGCTCACGAACGCGGCGGCGATGGCGAGGTCGATGGTGGCGAGGAAGACATTCATGCTGGTCGATCCCTTCTTGAACTTTGTAAAAGTAGCGTAGCGGTCTACTTGAACTAAGTGCAAGAGATTTCTTGAACTTTGTGAAAGTGCCAGGTGAACCCCTATGGTCTAGGCATGCCGCGTGAGACATTGACCCGCGAACAAATCGTCGCCACCGCGATCGACCTGCTCGACGAAGAGGGACTCGACGGGCTGAACATGCGCAGCCTCGGCAAGCGGCTCGATTCCGCACCGACCGCGATGTACTGGCATGTGAAGAACAAGGACAACCTGATTCGCCTGGCCGCCGACGAGATCTGGGGCGAAATCACCCTGCCCGATCCCGACTCGCTCGACTGGCGCGCGGCCGCCGAACAGCTGGCCCGCGGGTTGTACACAACCATCACCAGGCATCCCTGGCTGGTGCAGGCGCAGTCGAGCTACCTGCTCTACGGGCCGAACAAGGCTCGCCACGACGAGGTCGCACTGACGGTGTACGAGAACGCCGGGTTCGTCGACGACGCGGCCGACCAAGCGATGGGGTCGGTGTTCACACTGATCCTCGGCAGTGCCGCCGGCGCCGCGGCCGATGTGTCACTGCGGCGACGGCTCGGGCGCGGAGATCGCGATCCGGCGGTAGAACTCCAGGCCGCACTCGACGAGGCAGGCGAGATCGCCCTGCCGTATCCGCGGCTGCGAGCCCGGCTCGAGCGCGCCGACACGGAAACCCTCACGGCCGTGGGGAGTTTCGAGTTCGGACTCGCCGCATTGCTCGACGGGCTCACGCAGAGACGGCCGAGCTAGCCCGAGACAGACTCAGCCCGGCATCGGCCTACTCCGAACCACGTTGCAGTGGGCTACTTCCGGCGTGCACGGTAGGCGGCGACGGCGTTGCGGTTGCCGCATGCGGTGCTGCAATAGCGGCGGGAACGGTTGCGGGACAAGTCGAGTACCAGTCCCGCACAGTCTGCGTCGGCGCAGATCGAGAGTCTGCTCAGGTCGTCGGCGCGGATCAGATCGATCATCGCCATCGCGGTTTCGACGGCGATGCGGACCGGAAGTGGGGCTTGCGGCGGGACCGCGTGCACGTGATAGTCGACGTCGCCGTGGCGGACCAACTGCGGTACGGCGCGGTGCCCGGCGAGAGTCTCGTTCACGAGCGTGACGGCGGCATCACGGTCGCTGGTGAGCATCGCGCGCAGCGGCGCGCGCAGGGCCCGGACAGCGGTCAGTTCGGCCGCGTCGCCGGTGTGCGCGCCCGTGTAGACGTGCCGTTCGAAGAACTCGGCGAGCTGAGCCGTCTCGGTCAAGGTGTCGGGGTCTTCGGCGGAATTGACCAGTTCGACCGCCGCCAGCAGGGCCGCCTCGGTGTCATGAGCAAAAACCACATTGACATATTACCGCAGGCTCCTTACCGTCATTAGTCATGGCGACTTTGACTCATGACAGTGCGATCCGGATGCGGTCCGGACTGCTGCTCGCGCTGGCGTCGGCCACCTCGTTCGGGCTGTCCGGTCCACTCGCGCGTGGGCTGATGAACGCGGGCTGGAGCGCCGCCGCCGTTGTCGCCGCGCGCGTGCTGCTGGCCGGGGTGGTTCTCGTGCCGCTCGCCCTCCCCCACCTGCGGGGAAACTGGAAACTGTTGCGCACCAACGCTAATCTCATCGTTGCGTACGGCCTGGTCGCCGTGGCGGGCACCCAGCTCGCCTACTTCAACGCCGTCGCGCACATGGAAGTCGGCGCCGCGCTGCTGATCGAATACACCGCACCGATCGTCGTGGTGGGCTGGTTGTGGGTGCGCCACCGGCAACAGCCCGGCGCGGCCACCATCGCAGGCGCGGTCCTCGGAATCACCGGCCTGCTGCTCGTGCTCGATGTGACCTCCGGCCTGTCGACCGACCCGATCGGCATCGCCTGGGCGCTGGCGGCGATGCTCGGCGCCGCGGCCTATTTCGTCCTCTCCGCCCAGGGCGGGGACCTCCCCGGCACCGTTCTGGCCTGCGGCGGACTCCTGATCGGCGGCCTCACCCTGATCCTGGCGGGCGCCCTCGGCATCGTCCCCCTGCACGCCACCACCCACCGGGTCGCCTTCGCCGACTTCACCACCCCCTGGTGGATCCCCATCCTCGTCATCGGCATCGTCACCGCCGCCATCGCCTACGTCACCGGCATCGCCGCCACCCGCCGCCTCGGCTCCCGCCTGGCCTCCTTCGTAGCCCTCACCGAGGTCCTCGCCGCCCTGATCTTCGCCTGGATCCTCCTCGCCGAGGCACCCAGACCGATCCAGCTACTCGGCGGCGCGTTGATCCTCATCGGAGTCGTCTCCGTCCGCCTCGGCGAGCCCACCGCGCCCGCGCTCGGCGACCCCGAGACACCGGCAGACACCCCGACGGAGCTCCCGAGGACTCGGACCGAGCAAGGATCCTGACCGTCGACAGAACTCGATTCACCAGCGGTAGTCGAGGAATTTGCCGTCCAGGGTGATGACGACGCGGTCGCCGTCGGGGTGGGGGCGGCGGGCTATGTCGATGTTGAAGTTGATGGCGCTCATGATGCCGTCGCCGAATTCCTCGTGGATGAGTTCCTTAAGGGCGGGGCCGTAGACCGAGACGGCTTCCACGAGGCGGTAGATGGTGGGGTCGGACAGTGTCGCCGGGTCGGCGCCGCGGGAGGGTTGCAGACGCAGGCTTTCGGCGACGGTGTCGTCGAGGTCCAGCAGGGTGCAGACGGCGGCGGCCTGTTCCTCGGTCATCGGGTGCTGGCCGAGCAGGGCTGCCGTCGTCCAGACCACGGGTGCGCCGATCGATTCCGCGATGCCCGCCCACGTCATACCCTTGCGGATACGAGCGGCGACGATGAGGTCGGCGGCGGCGGACTTGCTCAGGATCGGTTGCATGCAGGGGCTCCTAGGGTCGGGGTCGCAGCCAGCCTGCCATTCGGAGGCACTCGCCGCCATAGTGGAATACCACTATTTACGTGGGAGCAACGTCCGGTGACCGCGAGGCAACCTCGACAGCGAAAACTCCTGCGCTAGAGCCACTACGAAGGGTTTTCCATGTCCTATCTCACACCGGCGGACTTCGTCGAGAAGATGATCGACGCGGGCGAGGCCAAAGCCTTCATGTCCACCCGCGACACCGTGATCCGCGCCTACATGGCGGGCGCGATCCTCGCCCTCGCCGCCGCGTTCGCCGTGACCATCACCGTGAACACCGGCGAACCACTACTCGGAGCCGTGCTCTTCCCGGTCGGGTTCTGCATGCTCTACCTGCTCGGATTCGACTTGCTCACCGGCGTTTTCACGCTGGTTCCGCTGGCCCTGATCGACAAACGACGCGGCGTCACGGTGCGCACGATGCTGCGCAACTGGGGACTGGTGTTCGTCGGCAACTTCGCGGGCGCGTTCACCGTCGCGGTGATGATGGCCATCATCCTCACCATGGGTTTCTCCGTCGACCCCAGCGCCGTCGGCGAGAAGCTCGGTGAGATCGGCGAATCCAGAACCCTCGGCTACGCCGAACACGGAGCCGCGGGCATGCTCACCCTGTTCATCCGCGCCGTGCTGTGCAACTGGATGGTCTCCACCGGCGTGGTCGCCGCCATGATGTCGACCTCGGTGTCGGGCAAGGTGATCGCGATGTGGATGCCCATCATGCTGTTCTTCTACATGGGCTTCGAACACTCCATCGTCAACATGTTCCTGTTCCCCTCAGGCCTGCTCCTGGGCGGCGACTTCTCCCTCGGCGACTACCTCGTATGGAACGAAATCCCCACCGTCCTCGGCAATCTCGTAGGCGGGCTCACCTTCGTCGGCCTGACCCTCTACGCCACCCACGCCCGCACCGCCCCGTCACGGCGGCCCGCCGAATCGGCCCTGGACTAGAGCTCCTCCGACGCCCGCAGGGTTGGGTCCGGGTACTCGTACGCCGAGCGAATCCACTCGACCCTGGGGCGGCCACCCGCACCGTCGAACTCGAGGAAGACCGCGTGCCGGTATCCGAGCTGCTCGATGAACGCACAGAGTTTGATGTAATCGCCTTCGCGTGCCCGCGCTGAAACGCGCCCCTTCTTGGCTTCCAGCACAAGGATATTGCCGCGTTTCGAACCACTGTACGGTTCGTGCACGATCAAGTCCGGTACCACGAAGCTGACATCGTCGAGCCCCGCGCGCGCCAATCGCAGCTGCTTCCGCACCATCGAGAATTCTAAATTCGTGACACGATCGTATTCGACATCCGCCCGCCACTTCCCGGGCAGAACCGACAATCGCTGATTCAGCGCGGATGCGATGTGCGCCACCACAGTTCGCTCGTGAACGGCATCCACGACCAGATCCGGACAGTCCGCCCACACCTGCTTGATCGCGCCACGGACCATGTCCTCGATCGACAGGGCCTCTGCGGTTTCGGGCATACCGAGATGGTCTCACCCCACACCGACACAGAAACGACGAACGCCCCGCTCCAAGAAGGAACGGGGCGTTCGGGTTACTGCTTAGCGGTAGTCGCTGAAGCCGTAATCGTCCAACGGCACCGCTGCGCCGGTGGAGGAGCCGAAGCTGTCCGGGGAGTAGTAGGTGTCGTCGTAGGACGGCACCGCGTACGCCGCGGCACGGGCTTCTTCGGTCGGCTGCACCTGGATGTTGCGGTAACGGTTGATACCGGTACCGGCCGGGATGAGCTTACCGATGATCACGTTCTCCTTCAGGCCGATCAGCTTGTCGGAGCGGCAGTTGATCGCCGCGTCCGTCAGCACTCGGGTGGTCTCCTGGAAGGAAGCCGCCGACAGCCACGAATCGGTGGCCAGCGACGCCTTGGTGATACCCATCAGCACGGGACGGCCCGAGGCCGGCTCGCGGCCTTCGGCCACCACGCGACGGTTCGAGTTCTCGAACTCGGCGCGCTCGGTGAGCGAGCCGGGCAGGAACTCGGTCGCACCCGAATCGATGATCGTCACACGACGCAGCATCTGGCGAACGATGACCTCGATGTGCTTGTCGTGGATCGACACACCCTGCGAGCGGTAGACCTCCTGGACCTCGTGGACCAGGTGGACCTGCACCTGACGGGGACCCATCACGCGCAGCACCTCGTGCGGATCGGCAGCGCCCTCGAGCAGCTGCTGACCCACCTCCACGTGGTCACCGTCGGCCAGCAGACGCTCGGAGCCGTCGTCGTGCTTGAACACCCGCAGACGCTGACGCTTCGAGAGCTTGTCGTAGACGACTTCCTCCGACCCGTCATCAGGGATGATCGTGATCTTGTAGAAGCGGTCGTCGTCCTCGAGACGCACCCGGCCCGAGACCTCCGCGATCGGCGCCTTGCCCTTGGGGACACGGGCCTCGAAGAGCTCCTGAACACGCGGCAGACCACCGGTGATGTCGTCGCCCGCGACACCGCCCTGGTGGAAGGTACGCATGGTCAGCTGGGTACCGGGCTCACCGATGGACTGGGCCGCGACGATGCCGACGGCCTCGCCGATATCGACCAGCTTGCCGGTGGCCATCGAACGGCCGTAGCAGGTGGCGCAGACGCCGGTGCCGGTGGTGCAGGTCAGCACGGAGCGGACCTTCACCTCGGTGATACCGGCCGCGAGCAGCGCGTCGAGCGCGGGGTCGCCGAGGTCGGCGCCCTTCGACACGATGACATTGCCCTTGGCATCCACCGCGTCGGACGCGAGCGTCCGGGCATAGGTGGAGGTCTCGACGTGCGCGTCACGGATGATCGTGCCGTCGGCCAGCTTCTCCGCGATCGGCACCAGGATGCCGCGTTCGGTGCCACAGTCCTCTTCGCGGACGATGACGTCCTGCGACACATCGACCAGACGACGGGTCAGGTAACCCGAGTCGGCGGTACGAAGCGCCGTGTCGGCCAGACCCTTACGAGCACCGTGGGTGTTGATGAAGTACTCGAGCACGGTCAGGCCCTCACGGAACGAGGACTTGATCGGGCGCGGGATGAACTCACCCTTCGGGTTCGTCACCAGGCCCTTCATACCCGCGAGGGTACGGGTCTGGGTGAAGTTACCCGTGGCGCCGGAGTCGACGATCGTGATGATCGGGTTGTCCGGCGGGTAGTGGGTACGCAGCGCGGCGCCCACTTCCTCGGTGGCTTCCTGCCAGATCTTGACCAGGGCGTTGTTGCGCTCGGAGTGATCGAGCGCGCCACGCTGGTACTTCTTCTCGATCAGGTCCGCCATCGACTCGTAGCGTTCCATGATCTCGGGCTTCTCCGGCGGAACGAGCACGTCCGACATGGAGACGGTGACACCCGAACGCGTGGCCCAGTAGAAGCCGGCGTCCTTGAGCTTGTCGACGGTCTGCGCGACGACGATCATCGGGTAGCGCTCGGCCAGATCGTTGATGATCGTGGCCTGACGCTTCTTCGGCATCGGCTCGTTGATGAACGCGTAGTCCGCCGGGAGCAGATCGTTGAAGATCACGCGCCCCAGTGTGGTCTCGGCCAGCCACGCTTCGCCGCGCTTCCAGCCGTCCGGGAACAGCTCGTTCTCGATATCCCGCGGCGGGCGCTGCTCGGTCAGCCGCACCTTGATGGTGGACCGCACGGTCAGCTCGCCACGATCGACGGCCATCTGTGCCTCGGCGGGCGAGGAGAACACGCCGTACTCCGGCTCGTCCTTGGCAGCGGCCTTGTAGGTGCCGACACCGTTCTCGTCGAGACGGGTCAGGTAGAACAGGCCCGTCACCATGTCCAGACGCGGCATCGCCAGCGGGCGACCCGACGCCGGGGACAGGATGTTGTTCGACGACAGCATCAGGATGCGTGCCTCGGCCTGCGCCTCCGCGGACAGCGGAAGGTGCACGGCCATCTGGTCACCGTCGAAGTCGGCGTTGAACGCCTCACAGACGAGCGGGTGCAGCTGAATGGCCTTGCCTTCGACCAGCTGGGGCTCGAAGGCCTGGATGCCGAGGCGGTGCAGGGTGGGCGCGCGGTTCAGCAGCACAGGGTGCTCGGCGATGACCTCTTCGAGGACATCCCACACCTGTGCGCGCTGACGCTCGACCATCCGCTTGGCGGACTTGATGTTCTGCGCGTGGTTCAGGTCGACCAGACGCTTCATGACGAACGGCTTGAACAGCTCGAGCGCCATCAGCTTCGGCAGACCACACTGGTGCAGCTTGAGCTGCGGACCGACCACGATGACCGAACGGCCCGAGTAGTCGACGCGCTTGCCGAGCAGGTTCTGACGGAAACGACCCTGCTTGCCCTTGAGCAGGTCGCTCAGGGACTTCAGCGGGCGGTTACCCGGTCCGGTGACCGGACGGCCACGACGGCCGTTGTCGAACAGTGCGTCGACCGACTCCTGCAGCATCCGCTTCTCGTTGTTGACGATGATCTCGGGCGCACCCAGATCGATCAGTCGCTTGAGGCGGTTGTTGCGGTTGATCACGCGGCGGTACAGGTCGTTCAGGTCGGAGGTGGCGAAACGGCCACCGTCGAGCTGGACCATCGGGCGCAGCTCCGGCGGGATCACCGGAACAGCGTCGAGCACCATGCCCATGGGCGAGTTGCCGTTGGTCTGGAAGGCCGCGACGACCTTCAGACGCTTGAGCGCGCGCAGCTTCTTCTGACCCTTGCCGGAGCGAATGGTCTCGCGCAGGCTCTCGGCCTCGGCGTTGATGTCGAAGTTCTCCATCAGCTTCTGGATGGACTCCGCACCCATGGCGCCGGTGAAGTACTCGCCGTAGCGGTCGACGAGCTCGCGGTAGAGCACCTCGTCGACGATGAGCTGCTTGACCGACAGCTTCGTGAAGGTCGTCCAGATCTCGTCGAGGCGGTCCAGCTCACGCTGCGAGCGGTCGCGCAGCTGACGCATTTCGCGCTCGCCGCCGTCCTTGACCTTGCGACGCACGTCGGACTTGGCGCCCTCGGCTTCCAGCTCGGCCAGATCGGCTTCGAGCTTCTGCGCGCGGGCCTCGAGGTCGGCGTCGCGCTGATCGGCGACAGCCTTCTTCTCGACCTCCATCTCGGCTTCGAGCGTGGAGAGCTCGTTGTGACGCAGCTCCTCGTCGACGCCGACGATGACGTAGGCGGCGAAGTAGATGATCTTCTCGAGATCCTTCGGCGCCAGGTCGAGCAGGTAGCCCAAGCGCGACGGAACGCCCTTGAAGTACCAGATGTGAGTAACCGGAGCGGCCAGCTCGATGTGGCCCATCCGCTCACGACGCACCTTGGCGCGAGTCACCTCGACGCCACAGCGCTCACAGATGATGCCCTTGAAGCGGACACGCTTGTACTTGCCGCAGTAGCACTCCCAGTCCCGGGTGGGACCGAAGATCTTCTCGCAGAAGAGCCCGTCCTTCTCCGGCTTGAGCGTGCGGTAGTTGATGGTCTCCGGCTTCTTCACCTCGCCGAAAGACCACTGGCGGATGTCATCGGCGGAGGCAAGGCCGATCCGGAGTTCATCGAAGAAGTTGACGTCTAGCACGTAACTTCCTTTCCCCTGTTCGGGTCGAATTCGAGCAAAAGTTCACTAGTTGTCGAGCGCGGTGCGCGGCGCGGTCGCTTCCACAGCGACCGCACCGCTTACCACCTAGTTCGCCAGATCGTCGATGGTGGCGGCTTCGTTCCTGGACAGGTTGATGCCCAGGTTCGCGGCCGCGCGCTCCAGATCCTCGTCTTCGCCGCCGCCCATCTCGATCGCGGCACCATCCGAAGACAGCACCTCGACGTTGAGGCACAGTGACTGGAGTTCCTTGAGGAGCACCTTGAACGACTCCGGGATGCCCGGCTCCGGAATGTTCTCGCCCTTGACGATGGCCTCGTAGACCTTCACGCGGCCGACCACGTCGTCGGACTTGATGGTCAGGAGTTCCTGCAGCGTGTACGCCGCACCGTAGGCCTGCATGGCCCAGCACTCCATCTCACCGAATCGCTGACCACCGAACTGCGCCTTACCACCCAGCGGCTGCTGCGTGATCATCGAGTACGGACCGGTCGAACGGGCGTGGATCTTGTCGTCGACCAGGTGGTGCAGCTTCAGGATGTACATGTAACCGACCGCGACCGGGTACGGGAACGGCTCACCCGAACGACCGTCGAACAGCGTCGACTTGCCGTCGGCGTTGACCATCCGCTCGCCGTCACGGTTGGGCAGGGTCGACCCGAGCAGACCGGTCAGCTCGTCATCCTTGGCGCCGTCGAAGACGGGCGTGGCGATGTTCGAGTCGGCCGGCGCGGCCAGCATCTCCTCGGGCAGCGTCGCCGCCCAGTCGGGACGGGTGCCGTCCGCGGCCACGTCGATATTCCAGCCGGCCTTACCGATCCACCCGAGATGGGTTTCCAGGATCTGGCCGATGTTCATACGACGGGGCACACCGTGGGTGTTCAGGATGATGTCGACCGGCGTGCCGTCGGGCATGAACGGCATGTCCTCGATGGGGAGGATCTTGCCGATGACGCCCTTGTTGCCGTGGCGACCGGCGAGCTTGTCACCGTCCTGGATCTTGCGCTTCTGGGCCACGTAGACGCGGACCAGCTCGTTCACACCGGGAGGCAGATCGTCGTCGTCTTCACGCGAGAACACGCGAATACCGATGACCTTGCCGGACTCACCGTGGGGCACCTTGAGCGAGGTGTCGCGCACTTCGCGAGCCTTCTCACCGAAGATGGCACGCAGCAGACGCTCTTCCGGGGTGAGCTCGGTCTCGCCCTTGGGCGTGACCTTGCCGACCAGGATGTCGCCGTCGCGGACCTCGGCACCGATGCGGATGATGCCGCGCTCGTCGAGGTCGGCGAGGACCTCGTCGGAGACGTTCGGGATGTCGCGGGTGATCTCCTCGGCACCGAGCTTGGTGTCGCGGGCATCGATCTCGTGCTCTTCGATGTGGATCGAGGTGAGAACGTCCTCTTCCACGAGGCGCTGCGACAGGATGATCGCGTCCTCGTAGTTGTGGCCTTCCCACGGCATGATCGCGACGAGCAAGTTCTTGCCCAGCGCCATCTCACCGTTCTCGGTGCAGGGGCCGTCCGCGAGGACCTGCCCCTTCTCCACCCGATCGCCCTCGTCCACGATCGGACGCTGGTTCGAGCAGGTGCCCTGATTCGACCGGTTGAACTTGCGCATCCGGTAGGACTTGCGGCTGCCGTCGTCGGCCATCACGGTGACGTAATCGGCCGAGACCTCTTCGACGACACCGGGCTTCTCGTTCACGACGACGTCACCGGCGTCGACGGCTGCGCGCAGCTCCATGCCGGTACCCACGATCGGGGACTCGGAACGGATCAGCGGCACGGCCTGACGCTGCATGTTCGCACCCATCAGGGCACGGTTGGCATCGTCGTGCTCGAGGAACGGGATCATGGCCGTCGCGACCGACACCATCTGGCGCGGCGAGATGTCCATGAAGTCGACCTGAGCCGGCGTCACGAACTCGACCTCTTCGCCCGCACGGCGGACGAGGACCTTCTCCTCGAGGAAGCGACCTTCGGCGTCGACCGGGGAGTTGGCCTGCGCGCGAACGTAGCGGTCTTCCTCGTCGGCGGTCAGGTACTTGACCTCGTCGGTGACCTTGCCGTCGACAACCTTCTGGTACGGCGTCTCGATGAAGCCGAACGGGTTGACCCGCGCGTACACCGACAGCGAACCGATCAGGCCGATGTTCGGGCCTTCCGGGGTCTCGATCGGGCACATGCGGCCGTAGTGCGACGGGTGGACGTCACGAACTTCCAGACCGGCACGCTCACGGGACAGACCACCCGGGCCCAGCGCCGACAGGCGGCGCTTGTGGGTCAGACCCGACAGCGGGTTGTTCTGGTCCATGAACTGCGACAGCTGCGAAGTTCCGAAGAACTCCTTGATCGCCGCGACGACCGGACGGATGTTGATCAGGGTCTGCGGCGTGATCGCCTCGACGTCCTGAGTCGTCATCCGCTCACGAACGACACGCTCCATGCGGGACAGGCCCACGCGGATCTGGTTCTGGATGAGCTCACCGACGGTGCGCAGACGACGGTTACCGAAGTGGTCGATGTCGTCGATCTCGACGGGGACCTCTTCACCGCCGGGGGCGGTCATCGTGCGGTCACCGGCGTGCAGACGCACCAGGTACTCGATGGTGTCGACGATGTCTTCCTTGGTGAGAACCGAGGAGGTCACCGGCTCGTGCACGTGGATGCCGAGCTTCTTGTTGATCTTGTAGCGACCGACGCGGGCCAGGTCGTAGCGCTTCTCCTTGAAGAACAGGTTCTCCAGCAGAGTCTGCGCGGACTCCTTGGTCGGCGGCTCGCCCGGACGCAGCTTGCGGTAGATATCGAGCAGCGCCTCGTCCTGGCCGGGCGTGCTGTCCTTCTCCAGGGTGGACATCATGATCTCGGAGAAGCCGAAACGCTCGACGATCTCCTCGGTCGTCCAACCCAGCGCCTTGAGCAGCACGGTGACCGGCTGACGACGCTTGCGGTCGATACGGACACCGACGGTGTCGCGCTTGTCGACGTCGAACTCCAGCCACGCGCCGCGCGACGGGATCACGCGCACGCTGTGCAGGTCCTTCTCGGTGGTCTTGTCGATGTTGTGATCGAAGTAGACGCCCGGGGAACGGACCAGCTGGGAGACGACGACACGCTCGGTGCCGTTGATGATGAAGGTGCCCTTGTCGGTCATCATGGGGAAATCGCCCATGAACACCGTCTGGCTCTTGATCTCGCCGGTGTTGTTGTTGATGAACTCCGCGGTGACGAACAACGGCGCCGCGTAGGTCATGTCCTTCTCTTTGCACTCGTCGATGGAGGCCTTGACCTCTTCGAAGCGCGGATCAGAGAACGACAGGGACATGGATCCGGAGAAGTCCTCGATCGGCGAGAGCTCTTCGAGCACCTCTTCGAGGCCGCCTGCGAGACCGACGTCGCCGCGAGCGGCCGCCTTCTCACGCCAGTCGGGAGTACCGACCAACCAGGCGAACGAGTCCGTTTGTAGGTCGAGAAGTCCGGGCACCTCCAAGGGCTCTCGGATCTTCGCGAACGAAACCCTCAAAGGGGCTCCGGGGATACCAGCCTTGGTCTGGGTGGAGACTGCCAAGATGCGTCCTTCCAGCACCTCACGCGCGTCGCGTGGTGGTCCGCGACCGTCGCTTGTCTGCTACGAATTCCGCTGGTTACAGCCCGAACGAAACCAGAACAAGCAGCAGCGGAAGTAACACCGGAAGGGTGGAACTTTCGAGTGCGAATCAAGGTGTGGACAGGAGGCAGCCAGCGCAACGTCCAAACTTACACCCCTAGACAAGGGAGTGTCAACATACCATCCGTGTGACCGGACGCACGGGATAACGCGCCGAAGCCCTGGACGCTGGCCGCGTCGGGTTCCTTCACCGCTGCGCGCCCTGCCGCCGACTCCCCCGAGACGACCGCTCACTTGGCGCTGAGCCCTCTATTCAACTGGCGCCGACCCCTGTCAGCTGGTGCTGGGCCGAATTCTCGCTGGCGTTGATGCCCCTCAACAGCTCACGCTGCTGTGAATAGGGTGACGGTTTGCGAGCCCCTCGTCAAGTGGCGCGCGAAGGTCTGTTCGCGATGCGAGATCGCCTGGCGCGCTGGGGATCCCCCACCCCGCGCCGCGGCCATTTTACTCGCGACACGCCGTGCGCGCCACCCCGGCGACGGCCGGTCAGCAGTTGTTTTCCGCCCTGTCACACAGAAGAGCCCCGGCCGTAGGCCGGGGCTCATCCGAGGCGTAAAAGTCGCTCAGCCGTTGATCTGGCCGTGCGGAACGGTCTTGAACGTTTCGGTGGGTTGATCGTTGCCGCCGTAGGCAGCCATCACCTGAGTGTCATCGGAGGAATCCAGCGACTCGCGGATCGCCACCTGCGCCGCGTGCGGCAGGGTGTGGATGATCTCGCGCACGCGCGCCTGACGGCGGAACACGGCCTGGCGGGCGGGCATGCCGGGCTCGGCCTTCATCTGCGGGATGATGCCGTCGATCTCCTCGGCGCCACCGTGGTGGTGACCGGCGTCGACGAGCGCCTGCTCGCGCGCCATCTGCGCCTCGTCCTTCTCCTCCGACATACCGATCGGGCCGATCATGCGGCCGTTGAGGAACTGCTTGACCACCGGCTCCTCACTGGTGAGCAGCACCTCACGGGGGCCGAACATCACCAGGTTGCGGCGGAAGAGCATGCCGATGTTGTCCGGCACGGTACGGGCCAGGTTGATGTTGTGCGTCACGATCAGGATCGTGGCGTCGATCTGCGCGTTGATGTTGAGCAGCAGCTGCGCCAGGTACGAGGTACGCACCGGGTCGAGGCCCGAGTCGGGCTCGTCGACGAGGATGATCTGCGGGTCGAGGACCAGCGCGCGGGCCAGACCGGCGCGCTTGCGCATACCACCGGAGATCTCGCCGGGCAGCTTGCCCTCGGCGCCGAGCAGACCGGTCAGCTCGAGCTTCTCCATGACCACGCGGCGGATCTCGGATTCCGACTTCTTCGTGTGCTCACGAAGCGGGAACGCGATGTTGTCGTACAAATTCATCGAGCCGAACAGCGCGCCGTCCTGGAAAAGGACGCCGAACAGTTTGCGGATCTCGTAGAGCTCCTTGTTGGAGCAGGTCATGATGTCGGTGCCATCGATGAAGATCGACCCGCGCTCGGGCCGCAGCAGACCGATGAGCGACTTCAGGAACACCGACTTACCCGTACCCGATGGGCCGAGCAATGCACTGACCTCACCCGAAGGGAGCGTGATCGACACGTCCTGCCAAATTCGCTGTGAACCGAAGGACTTTGTTACACCCTCGGTCCTGACCTCGACGCCCACTGCTACCTCCATTGATCCCTGCGAGCACCCCACCCGCGTTCCCGCGCGCTCACATCACGGCGGTGCGCTACGACTCTGTGGGTCCGGTCACTGTAACCCATCAGTGAGACGGGGCACACCCCTACATGACTGAAGAGTAACCTGGCGCGGCTACTACGACCCGGATCACTTTCGCATGTCCGGACAAATAGCAAACGGGCGGCCCGGAAAGGACCGCCCGTTCACAACAGCACTGGTTCCGAATTACTTGACGGAAACCTTGGCGCCGGCCTCTTCGAGCTTCGCCTTGGCGGCCTCGGCGGCATCCTTGGCGACCTTCTCCAGGATCGGCTTCGGGGCGCCCTCGACCAGGTCCTTGGCTTCCTTCAGGCCCAGGCCCGAGACGATCTCACGGACCACCTTGATGACCTGGATCTTCTTGTCGCCGGCACCCTCGAGGATGACGTCGAACTCGTCCTGCTCTTCGGCAGCCTCGGCCGGAGCAGCGCCACCGGCGGCCGCGACGGCGACGGGGGCAGCGGCGGTGACGTCGAAGGTCTCTTCGAAGACCTTGACGAACTCAGCGAGCTCGAGCAGGGTCAGCTCCTTGAAGGCGCCGATCAGTTCTTCGGTGCTCAGCTTTGCCATGGTGGTTCCTTTCGTGGTGTACCTCGCAGCGCATACGCACCCCGAGGCGGGTAATAGATGTCTTATTCGGCGTCAGCCGCGGGTGCTTCTTCGGCAGCAGGAGCGCCTTCGGCACTCGTGCGCTTCTCGAGCAGCGCCTGGGCGAGCCGGGCGACCTGCGAAGCGGGAGCGGCGAACAGGGCGGCAGCCTGCGAAGGCTTGGCCTTGAACGCACCGGCCAGCTTGGCCAGCAGCACCTCGCGCGAATCGAGGTCAGCGATACGCTCGACCTCGGACACGGACAGCGCGCGGCCGTCCATGTATCCGCCCTTGATGACCAGGGACTTGTTGTCCTTGGCGAACTGCTTGAGCGCCTTGGCGGCATCGACCGGCTCACCCTGGATGAAGGTGATAGCGGTCGGGCCGACGAACAGCTCGTCGAGACCCGCCACACCGGCTTCGCCGGCAGCGATCTTGACCAGGGTGTTCTTGGCGACGGAGTACGTGGCGTCGGCGCCGAGCGCACGACGCAGCTCGGTGAGCTTGCCGACCGACAGGCCACGGTATTCCGTGACAACAGTGGCCGTGGAGTTCTTGAACTGCTCCGCGATCTCCGCGACAGCGGTGACCTTTTCAGGTTTCGCCATACTTCGCCTCCTCTCTGATGTCGGTTTCGTTGGTGCACTACCGAATCAGGGGCCGGCGACAAAACGAACGCCCCGGACGCAAGGCGTACCGGGGCGCAAAATATCTTCGGCCTCAGCTCTCCCTGCGTGGGTCGCCGGCAATGTCGCCGGACCTTCGATCGACACCGTGAAATTCGGCATCAACGACCAACGGTCTTCGGTAGAACGAATGGGTGTGGTCTTCGCCGGATGTATGCACATCCCGCATGACCGTTGACCACTGTACCTGCACCTCCCCCCATCTGCCAAAACGGGTATCCCCCGGTCCGATTCAGCCGGATTCGATGTGACGCAGACCACTTCGGCAACACAATGTGTCAGTGATCCTATCGAGAAGGTGTTACGCAGGGTGACAGTAATCTGGTTCACTCCAATGCTATGGCAACCTCCATAGTCGCTCCATCAGTGCTGCTGGACCGGCGTTCGCAGCGGTTTCTCGCGCTCGCCGTCATCTGTCTGGCCGAATTGCTCGTGGTACTCGACAACACCATCGTCAACGTCGCTCTTCCCTCGATCGGCGTCCAGCTACGGACCGGAGTCTCCGGCCTGCAGTGGGTCGTCGACGCCTACACCCTCACCTTCGCCGGCCTGCTGCTGGCGGCGGGCAACCTCGGCGACCGATACGGCCGCCGCCGGATCATGACCATCGGCCTCGTCGGCATCGCGGTGATGTCGGTCGGCGGCGCACTCGCCGAAACGATGACGCAGGTCATCGTCGCCAGAGCCGCGATGGGCGTTTTCGCCGCCGCGGTCTTCCCCGCCACCCTCGCCCTGATCATCAATATCTTCACCGACCGGCGCGAACGCGCGCTGGCCATCGCCGCGTGGACCGCGATGGCCGGGTTCGCGATCGCCATCGGCCCGATCTCCGGCGGCTGGCTGCTCGAACATTTCAGCTGGCATTCGGTGTTCTGGATCAACGTGCCGGTGGCGCTGGTCGCACTGGTCGCGACGCTGATCTGGGTGCCCGAATCGCGCGCCGACCACATCGGCAAGCTCGATCTCGTCGGTATCGCGCTCTCGATCGCCGGGATCACGTTGCTGGTGTGGTCGATCATCGAAGCGCCGCACAATGGCTGGCTCTCGCTCACCACACTGTGCACCGCGGCGCTCGGCACCGTTCTGCTCGCCGCCTTCGTCACCTGGGAATTGCGCACTGCCGCACCGATTCTCGACATGCGGTTGTTCCGCAACCGCCGATTCTCGTTGCCCGCGCTGGCAATCGCCATCGGCTACTTCTCGATGTTCGGTTTCCTTTTCCTGATCACCCAGTATTTCCAGGGCGTGCGCGAATACACCCCGCTCGAATTCGGTATCGCCTCATTGCCGTTCGCCTTCTCGGTCGCCATCGGCGCACCGGTCGCGACGCTGCTGGCACAACGGGTCGGTACCACCGCGGTACTGGTGATCGGCCTGCTACTCATCGGCGCGGGCCTCTACCTCGGCGGACAGGTCACCGTCGACAGCAGCTACCTGATCGGCGTGCTGCCCTCGATGGTGTTGATGGCGCTGGGTCTGGGCATCGTGCAGGGACCGGCCACCGAATCGATCATGTCCTCGCTGCCGCTGAACGAGGCGGGGGCGGGTTCGGCGGTCAACGACACGACCCGCGAGATCGGCGGCACGCTCGGTGTCGCGGTGCTCGGCTCGATCGTGGCCTCGTACTACACCAGCCGGATCGGCGCACGCATCGACGCCATCCCGATGGGCATCATGAACGACAACGAGAAGAGCCTGGTCAAGGCCAGTCCACTGAGCGTGCTGGAACTGCGCAAACGTGAGCTCGCGCCGTTCTTCGAGACCCAACGCGAGAACCTGATCGTCGCCATGAAGGCCGCGACGCTCCAGGGCGCCCACGCCGCGTCCCTGGTCGCCACCGTCGCGGTGCTCGTCTGCGCGGTGATCGTGGCGATCTTCCTGCCCTGGCGGCCGCATGACGGAGAGTCCGTACTGCTCGGCTGGCGCGAGACCGAGGACACCGAGGCGAAGAACTGACCGCACGCGCACCGGGCTGTCGCGGCCCGGTGCGCGCACGTCACACTCCGATTCGACGCAGATGAGCAGCCAGCTCGATCAGTGCGATCGACGCGTTCAGCGCGAACTCCCGATCCGCGACCAGCCCGTCCTCGTCGACCTCGGCGCCGAGCACCGGCACTCGCAGACACGCCCGCTCGACGACATCGGCGCCGACGTAACCGAGCACCGTGGACAGCGTGTCCAGCGCACCCTCGCCGCGGCCCGGTTGGGCCACCGACAACCAGGCCGTGGGCTTCTCGTACAGGTCCGCCGTACCTACGGTCCAGTCGAGCAGGTTCTTCAAGCTGCCGGGCAGCGTCCCCGCGTATTCGGGGGTGCAGATGAGCACCGCGTGCGCGGTGGCGAGCTCGGCGCGGAGGTCGACCACCGCGGGATAGTCGTCCGGATCGTCGCCGGGAACGAAAGCGGGCAGGTCACGCAGGCCGGTATAGAGGTCTGCGCGCATCCCGTCGAGCGCGAGCCCGGCCAGGGTGCGGAGGGCGGCGGTATTGGTAGATCCGGCTCTGGTGCTACCGGAGATCAGCAGAATCCTGGTCACACCTGTGCGCAACCGGGATGCCGGGGCGATTAGTCCCCCGAAAAACCACGAGGGTGGGAACGCTGTGCGTTCCCACCCTCGTGTTGCTCTCAGGAGCTAGCTGTCAGCCGAAGCTCACGCATCCTCGTCGAGGAGGTTGCGGGTGCGGTTCGGGTCCACCGGGATGCCCGGTCCGGTGTTCGTCGAAACCGTGATCTTCTTGACGTAGCGACCCTTGGCGGTCGACGGCTTCACACGCAGGATCTCGTCCAGCGCGGCGCCGTAGTTCTCCACCAGCTTGGCGTCGTCGAAGGACGCCTTGCCGATGACGAAGTGCAGGTTGGCCTGCTTGTCGACGCGGAAGTTGATCTTGCCGCCCTTGATCTCGTTGACGGCCTTGGTCACATCGTTGGTGACGGTGCCCGTCTTCGGGTTCGGCATCAGACCACGCGGGCCGAGGACACGCGCGATGCGGCCGACCTTGGCCATCTGATCCGGGGTGGCGATCGCGGCGTCGAAGTCGAGCCAGCCGCCCTGGATCCGCTCGATCAGGTCCTCGGCGCCCACGGCGTCGGCGCCTGCGGCCTCAGCCTCGGAAGCCTTCTCGCCCGCGGCGAACACGATGACGCGAGCGGTCTTACCGGTGCCGTGCGGCAGGTTGACGGTGCCACGGACCATCTGGTCGGCCTTGCGGGGATCCACGCCGAGACGGACGGCGACCTCGACGGTCGCGTCGGTCTTGGTGGTCGCGGTCTCCTTCGCCAGGCGCGCGGCGGCCAGCGGGGAGTACAGGTTGTCGCGATCGACCTTCTCAGCAGCGGCGAGGTACGCCTTGCTTCGTTTTGCCATGATTTTCTGTCCTTAAAGTTTCGAGTTCAGATGTGGTTGTCGGGCCTGGCCGGCCCTCCCACATGAGAGCGAGATTCGCTCAGCCTTCGACGGTGATACCCATCGAACGCGCGGTACCGGCGATGATCTTCGCGGCCTGATCGAGATCAGTGGCGTTGAGATCCTCGGCCTTGGTCTTGGCGATCTCCCGGACCTGGTCCATGGTGACCTTCGCGACCTTGGTCTTGTGCGGCTCAGCGGAGCCCTTCTGCACACCGGCGGCCTTGAGCAGCAGACGAGCGGCAGGCGGGGTCTTCAGCTTGAAGTCGAACGTCCGGTCCTCGTACACCGAGATCTCGACCGGGATGACGTTGCCACGCTGCGACTCGGTCGCGGCGTTGTACGCCTTGCAGAACTCCATGATGTTGACGCCGTGCTGACCGAGCGCGGGGCCGACCGGCGGTGCCGGGTTGGCTGCGCCGGCCTGGATCTGCAGCTTGATGATCCCGGCGAGCTTCTTCTTCTTGGGGGGCATCTTTCTTCCTTGGCTTTCTGGGGTTCGGTTCCTTACGGTTGCCGTAAGCCTCGTATTCGCGCACGACTAGGCCCCGACAAGTACTGCGGGGAAGTCAGAACACGAACCATCACACTCTACCGGACCTGCCACACGACCCAGCAATCGGGTGGTGACCAGCACAAACACCAACGGCACCGCCGGTGAGCGGTGCCGTTGACGCGAGTGTGGAAATCCTAGATCTTGGAAACCTGGGTGAAGTTCAGCTCGACCGGGGTCTCGCGACCGAAGATCGACACCAGCACCTTGAGCTTCTGCTGCTCGGCATTGACCTCGGAGATCGAGGCGGGCAGCGTCGCGAACGGGCCGTCCATGACGGTGACCGACTCGCCGACCTCGAAGTCGACCTCGATGGTGGGCTTGCCCGAAGCCGCGCTACCGGTATCCGAACCACCGGCAGCGGCCGCGGCGGCCTTCTTCTGCGCCTGCGCACCGGCCGGGACCAGGAACTTCACGACCTCGTTGATGGTCAGCGGGGTCGGCTTGGCGCCGGGGCCACCGCCGGTCATACCAACGAAACCGGTGACGCCGGGGGTGTTGCGCACAGCGCCCCACGACTCGTTGTTCAGTTCCATCCGGACCAGGATGTAGCCCGGCAGCACCTTGCGGTTGACGTTCTTCTTCTGGCCGTTCTTGATCTCGGTGACCTCTTCGGTCGGCACCTCGACCTGGAAGATGTAGTCCTCGAGTCCGAGGTTCTGCACGCGGGTCTCGAGGTTGGTCTTGACCTTGTTCTCGTAGCCCGCGTACGAGTGCACGACGTACCAGTCGCCGGGCACGCGGCGCAGCTTGGTCTTCATCGACTCGATCGGGTCGGCCTCGGGGTCGTCCTCGGTGGCGACTTCTTCGATCACGGCTTCGTCGACGACCTCGTCGGCAGCGGCTTCTTCGGCATCGGCGAGCTCGGCGGCCTCGACCTCGTCGGTGGCGGTTTCCGCCACGACAGCGTCGTCAACCGGGAACTCGTCGTTGGTGTCGTTCTCCGGGGTGCTCACTGAGGCACTCGCTTCCTGTGTCGTCACGTACATCCTCTGGGCCGGGTCGGGTGCGCGGAGGCACACTCCGCCGTTCCGACCCGCGATCGGCTACCGGCGTGGGTGTCGGCGATCAGCCGAACAGCCAGTCGACACCCTTGACGAACGCCACGTCGATCCCGGCGATGAACGCGACCATGAAGACCACGAACACCAGAACGACGGCCGTATAGGTGACCATCTGCTTCCGGTTGGGCCAGATCACCTTGCGCAGTTCCGCGATGACCTCTCGCAGGAACTTGAGCAGCCGCTTGAACGGGTTGCCCGTCTTTGCCTTACCGGCGGTCTTGTCTGCCTTGCGCGAGGCCGACGGCCGATCGAGCGTGGCCACCGATCCGTTGTCTGCCGGAGCATCCGACGCGCGCACACGACGAGCAGACCGCTTGCCACTCGGTCGAGTGGCAGCGGCGGTGTCCTCGCTGTCTTCGCCGCGAGTATCCCGCTCGTCGCTCACGTCGATCCTCTCTCGTCGCTGGCATTCAGGGCAGGGGCGACAGGACTTGAACCTGCAACCTGCGGTTTTGGAGACCGCTGCTCTGCCAATTGAGCTACGCCCCTTCGGTTGGACCAGCCTGAGCCGTAATGCCCAACCACATTCGATATTCAGTTGTCTCCAGTGTCACACAACACGCGCGCCGCTTCCATGAGGAGATAACCCCTCGGGAAGATCAGCGCGCAGCATCTCGTGACCCCAGAGACCCGACTATACGTCACCGCGCGCGGTTATCGCCAATCCGGGACACTCGACCAGGTCAGGACAGCTGAACGGTTGCCGTGGCGCGGCCGAAGATCTTTTTGCCCGCCGACTTCGCCGTGATGGCGACAACAGCGGTGCGGGTCTGCGGATCGACCGATTTCACCTTGCCGGTGTATTCGACCTCCGCCGGGACATCGGAACCGACGTAGACCGGGCTGGTGAAGCGGACGTTGTATTCCTTCACCGCGCCGGGATCGCCCAGCCACGAGGTGACGAAACCGCCGCCGAGCCCCATCGTGAGCATGCCGTGCGCGACCACGTTGTCCAGGCCGACCAGCTTCACGACCTCGTCGCTCCAGTGGATCGGGTTCGCGTCGCCGGACACGCCCGCGTAGTTGACGAGGTCGCCGCGGGTGAGTCGCGCCACGCGGGCGGGCAGCTCGTCGCCGACCGACACGCTGTCGAAGGACAGGGCGTGCACGCTGACCGTCGGCTCCGGCTGCTTGGTGACCGGGGTGATCCCGACGGACAGCTCGGCCGGCGCGTGGTGGGCGGGCTCCTCCTCGCCGAGTCCGTGCATCAGCACGTTGCGGACCGCGTCCGACATCCGAGGATCGATGTCGCCGCCACTGCGGCCGATCAGGGTGGTGTAGGTGGTGAGCACCAGTTCGTCGTCCTGCGCGGTGACGATGTTCTTGGTGACGATGATGTCGCCACCGAAGGCCTGCCGGAAAGAATGCAGATACACATCACAGGTCAACTGGTCGCCGACCCGAATCGGGCGGTGGAATTCCAGGATCTGATCGGTCTGCATGATCTGGCTCAGGTCGTAGCCGGTCACGATCCGTTCGAACAGCTTGCGCTGGGCGAGGATGCCGACCAGGGAGATGAAGGTGAGCGGGGCGAGCAGACCCTGGTGGCCGTACTCGCGCGCGATGTCTTCCTCCCAGTGCACCGGGTGGTAATCCTGCACCGCACGGGCGTATTCGCGCACCTTCTCGCGGCCGACCTCGTAGTAGTCGTCGACGCGGTAGTGGTGGCCGACCATCGATGCCGCATGGGCGGCGGGATCGAAGGTTTCGGCGGCTGCGGCAGGGACCGCTTCGTGAGTTCCGGTGTTCACTGTCACAACGTGGACCTTACTCACTCGTAAGACAGCACCGAAGTCGACCGGTGTAAAACGTGATGCGTCCGGGTACTGTATCGGCCCCGAACTTTCCATGAACTTCCCGGGAAAAGCACAAAGGCCGGACTCTCGTCCGGCCTTCGGCAGATGTTTCTGAAAACTAGCGCGACTCGCGGTGCGCCCGGTGAGTTCCGCAGTTCGGGCAGAACTTCTTCAGCTCGAGGCGATCCGGGTCGTTACGCCGGTTCTTCTTGGTGATGTAGTTGCGGTGCTTGCACTCGTCGCAGGCCAAGGTGATCTTTGGCCGGACATCGGTGGACTTCGCGGCCACGATTTGCCTTCTTTCCGGTCTGGGCTGAGTTGAAATTGGTAGCGATGGCCGGACTTGAACCGGCGACACAACGATTATGAGTCGTTTGCTCTACCAACTGAGCTACACCGCCACGGCGGACTAATATCCCGATGATGCCGCGGTAAGCCGCTCACCACCGGCAATCCGGCGAGCCCCCTAACGGAATCGAACCGTTGACCTTTTCCTTACCATGGAAACGCTCTACCGACTGAGCTAAGGGGGCATGACTACGTGGCACAGAGTCTGTATCGGCAAGCCGATCAGCGTGACCCCGTGCTCCGGCGTCCTGAACGAGATTACACACTCCCCGGCCAGAGCACCAAATCGGCAGCTCAAAGGGCATTTTCACGGGTACAGATCGCTGGTTCCGACCCTGCTCACATGGAGGCTACCCGGATCCGCGCGAGAACAACCCGCAGAACCAAGGAACCCCCGCCGATCTTCATGATCGACGGGGGTTCGATGTGGCAGATGTAGGATTCGAACCTACGTAGGCATAAGCCGACGGATTTACAGTCCGCTCCCATTGGCCGCTCGGGCAATCTGCCGTGTGCGCCGTTTCCGGTGCGCTGAGCAGCTTACAACGTACCCACCCGGACTATCAAAACGCCTGCACAGACCCCCTGCGAGCACCGGTCGTCCCCCGATGCGGGTACAACTGTCTCGGTGGCCGGCACATCCCGGCCCCGGAGTTCGCCGGACCTTCACAGGACAGGAGCGCAGTGTGGCTGATTCGTCATTCGACGTCGTGAGCAAGGTCGATCGACAGGAGGTCGACAACGCTCTGCATCAGGCGGAGAAGGAGCTGAACTCGCGCTACGACTTCAAGGGCACCGATGCGTCGATCGCATGGTCGGGCGAGGAGGCCATCGTGCTGACCGCCAATGCCGAGGAGCGGGTGCAGGCGGCACTCGACGTCTTCAAGGAGAAGCTGATCCGTCGCGACATCTCGCTGAAGGCGTTCGACGCCGGCGAGGCGCAGCCGTCGGGCAAGATCTTCAAGATCACCGGCACGCTGGTGCAGGGTATCGATACCGAGAAGGCGAAGAAGATCTCGAAGAAGATCCGCGACGAGGGCCCCAAGGGCGTCAAGGCGCAGATCCAGGGTGAGGAGCTGCGGGTCAGCAGCAAGAAGCGTGATGACCTGCAGGAAGTGATCTCGCTGCTCAAGGGCGAGGACTTCGGAATCGCCCTGCAGTTCGTCAACTACCGATAGGTCCGGTGTGGGCGGCACTCAGTGGTGATGAGTGCCGCCGGCCATCTCCTCCAGACGCTTGATGCGCTCGTCCATCGGGGGGTGGGTGGAGTACCAGCGGGCGACGCGGTCGCCCGCGCGGAACGGGTTGGCGATCATCAGATGCGATTCGCTGGTGATCTTGGGGTCCGGCGGCAGCGGGGCCGCCTGGACGCCGCGTTCGATCTTGCGCAGGGCCGAGGCAAGGGCCAGCGGGTCGCCGGTGAGCTCGGCGCCGGACTGATCGGCCTGGTACTCCCGCGATCGCGAGACCGCCATCTTGATCAGGGCCGCCGCGATCGGCCCGAGCAGTGAGACCAGCAGCACACCGATGATGTTCGGTCCGTTGCCGTCTCTGCTGCCGAACGAACTCGCGAAGAACGCCATGTTCGCCAGACCGGTGATGACCGAGGCCATCGCGCCCGCCACCGACGAAATCAGGATGTCGCGGTTGTAGACGTGGGACAGCTCGTGGCCGAGGACCGCGCGCAGCTCGCGCTCGTCGAGCAATTGCAGGATGCCGCTGGTACAGCAGACCGCGGCGTGGCGCGGATTGCGGCCGGTGGCGAACGCGTTGGGGGCGCTGGTGGGACTGATGTAGAGCCGCGGCATCGGCTGGCGCGCCGTGGTCGCGAGCTCGCGCACGATCCGGTACATCACCGGCGCCTCCAGTTCGCTCACCGGTTGCGCGTGCATCGCCTTCAAGGCCAGCTTGTCGCTGTTGAAGTAGGCGTAGGCGTTCATGCCGATGGCCAGCACGATCGAGATGATCAGGATCGTCGGGCTGCGGAACATCGCCCCGATGGCGACGATCAACGCCGACATCCCCACCATCAAACCGAACGTCTTGATCCCATTGGGCATTTCCGCCTCCCCGCGCCTTGTGCCGGTCGTCAGGCGCTGCGTTCGTCAGGCATCAGGCCTGCGGTGGACAACGGGAACGGTTCTGGGCGTACCCGGCGAGTTACCCATGTGCTGTCGAAATCTGTTATTTCGTCGCGACAGGACAACGTGCGCCGGGTGGTGTTGGTTCCTGGTCAGCCGACGCGTTCGATCGTGTAGCGGACGAGGCGGGTGAGGGCATCGTTGGCGGGGCCGGGCGGAAGCGCGGCGAGTTCGGTATCGGCGAGGTCGGCGTATTCGGCCAGCTTTTCCTTGGCCAGCGCCATGCCGGGCGAGCGGCGCAGCAGTTCCAGTGCCTCGTCGACCTCGGCGTCGGTTTCCAGCGGGCGCGCCAGCAGGGTGCGCAGGCGGTCGCCGTCGGCGCCGGTCTCGCGCAGGGCGTAGAGCACCGGCAGGGTGTGCACGCCTTCGCGCAGGTCGGTACCCGGCGTCTTGCCCGACTGCTCGGCCGAAGATGAGATGTCGATGATGTCGTCGGAGATCTGGAACGCCGTACCGACCGCGTCGCCGAGGCGCGCCAGGCGTTCCACGTGCTCGAGTCCCGCGCCGGAGAAGGTGCCGCCGAAACGGCCCGCGGCGGCGATGAGCGAGCCGGTCTTCTCCCACACCACGCGCAGGTAGTGCTCGACGGGGTCCTGGGTCTGCTTGGCGCCCATGGTTTCCCGCATCTGGCCCGTGACCAGCTCGGCGAAGGTCTCGGCGATGATGCGGACCGCGTCGGGGCCGAGGGTGGAGGTCAGGCGCGAGGCGTGGGCGAACAGGTAATCGCCCGCCAGGATCGCGATGTTGTTACCCCACCGCGAGTTGACGCTCTCCGCGCCACGACGCTGCGTCGCCTCGTCCATGACGTCGTCGTGGTAGAGCGTCGCGAGGTGCACGAGTTCCACGACCGTGCCCGCGGTGATCAGCGCCGGGTCGGTCGGATTGGGTCCGAGCTGGCCGGTGAGCACGGTGAACAGCGGCCGGAACCGCTTGCCGCCCGCCCTGGCCAGGTGCAGCGCCGCCTCCTGGAGGAATTCCTCACCGTCGGAGAGTTCGTCGACGAGCAGTTTCTCGACCGCGGCCAGTCCGTCGCGCACGGTGACGGCGAGTTCGGGATCGACGAGATCTACCCCGGCAACCACGGTGCTTTCGTCGCTCACAGCCGATGTGCTCATTATCTTCTCCCAGCGATGCGTCCGACCCCGACGGGTAGCAACCTAGCGTGTCCCGGCACTATGGCCGATGAACCCCGTCACACAGTGACAATTCCCGGTGTACCCGACACTCTCGCACAGCGGCCGACAGTGCCAGTATTGAGCCATGGGTTCACCGGATCTCACCCCTGCCGACCACGCGCCGCTGCCTGCCACCGTCGAGGTGCTGGTCGTCGGGGCAGGACCCGCCGGTTCCGCGTCGGCGGCGTGGGCCGCGCGCGCCGGACGCGATGTGCTCCTGCTCGATTCGGCGGTTTTCCCGCGCGACAAGACGTGTGGTGACGGGCTGACGCCCCGCGCCACCGCCGAGCTGGAACATCTGGGTCTCGGCGAATGGTTGCGCGCGCACACCGTGAACCACGGCCTGCGGATGGCGGGCTTCGGCAAGGAAGCGCTGCTGCCGTGGCCGGGTGGGTCGTTCCCGACGTACGGAAGTGCGGTTCCACGAACCGAACTCGACGACAAACTGCGCGAGACCGCGATCAAGTCCGGTGCGCGGATGGTCGACGGCGCGAAGGTCACCGAGGTATTGCGCGAGGGTGAGCGGGTCACCGGGGTGATGGTGCGGATCGGCGCGGCCACCCACACGGTGCGCTGCCGGGTACTGGTGGTGGCCGACGGCGTGCGCTCCCCCGTCGGAAAACAGCTGGGTCGCACCTGGCATCGCCGCTACGCCTACGGGACCGCGGCCCGCGCCTACATCAAGTCCGGTCGCAGCGACGATCAGTGGATCTCCTCGCATCTGGAGCTGCGCAATGCCGCCGACGAGCTGGTCCCCGGCTACGGCTGGATCTTCCCGCTCGGCAACGGCGAGGTGAACATCGGCGTCGGCTCGCTGGCCACCGAGGCGCGGCCCTCGCACGTCGCCCTCAAGCCGCTGCTCGAGCACTACACCCAGCTGCGTCGCGAGGAATGGGAGCTCGAGGGTGAACTACGCGCGGTGGCCTCGGCGCTGCTGCCGATGGGCGGCGCGGTGTCGAACGTGGCGGGCCCGAACTGGGTGCTGGTCGGTGACGCCGCGGGCTGCGTGAACCCGCTCAACGGCGAAGGCATCGACTACGGCCTGGAAGGCGGGCACATGCTCGCGGACCTGCTCGACGAACCCGATCTGAGCCAAGCGTGGCCGCAGTTGCTGCGTGACCACTACGGACGCACCTTCTCCGTGGCGCGCAGGCTCGCCGGCCTGGCCACCCAGCCGAGGATGGTCCCACTCGGGGGGCCGCCGGTGATGCGCTCGAAGTATCTGCAGCGCACGGCGGTTCGCGTGATGGGCAATCTGGTGACCGACGAGGACCTCGACCTCACGGCCCGCGCCTGGCGAGCGGCTGGACGGGCGTCGCTGCGGGCCGACGAACTCCCACCGTTCAGCTGATGGCCGGGCGGAGCAGTCGTGAGCGGCGCGGCGCGGCGTCCGGTGCCGGCCCTGCTGCCGCACTTACGCAAAGCGCGTGACCTCGTCGACCGGCAGTACGCCGACCCGCTCGACCTCGACGAACTCGCCCGCGCCGCAGGAGTTTCTCCACCGCCACCCCGCGACTTCTGGCCGGACTGAGATGCGCGATGGTTCCGCGTTGGCGACCGGGGGTTCCGACCGAGCCAGGTTTGCTGTGGTCGGGGAGTTACCCATGTCCTTACGCGCGCAGGTGCTGCTGATCTGTAGGCGAACTTCGCTGGTAGTAGTCCCTCAACGAATCATCGGCTGGCGCATTTGATGCGGCACTTACCACCGGAGGAACATGGGTAACTCGCCGACCACAGCCAACTCAGCCGCCCTGGTTCCGCCTGCCGCCAACGGGAGCGAACCGCACCTGAGTCCAGCCAAAATTCACGGGGAGGCGGGACAGCATGGGCGACAACGGCTTCCGTTGGGTGAGCATCGCCCACCCCGATCATCGCGAGCTCGAGGTGACACTGATGATCCCGGGGCCGCCGCTCACCGACGACCTCGCCGATGCGATCCGGCGGGCACTGGCCGACGACACCCACGGCGCCCTCGGGCTGCGCACCGCCGACTGCCAGAAGACCTACGAGGAACTCACCGCGAAGGGTGTGGAGTTCATTCAGCCGCCGTCCGAACGCCCGTACGGCACCGAGGCGATCATTCGCGACAACTCGGGCAACTGGCTGGTGCTGGTCGAGAATCGCGGCTGACGCGCGGGTGCCGCTCGCTGGAGCGGCACCCCTCGCTGTCGGCTCAGAGCTTGGCGAACCAGTTCTCGATGAATTTGCGTTCGCTGTTCAGGACGCGCTGGTGCAACTGTTCGGCCAGCGGCTCGATTGCGCCGCCGACCAGCGGAACCTTCACCTTGACCGTCCCGACGACCTCGATCTCGCTGCCCTCGGCGGTGGGCCGCAGTTCATAGGTGCCCGACATCTCGGTGGTGATGCCGCTGGTGTTGCCGGTGAAACTGCCCTTGGCGACCTCGCCTGCCAGTGGCTGCCAGTTGTCGGTGCGGACCAGGACGAGATCGCTCTTGAGCACCTTGCGCACCAGCGCGGGAACCTTGTCCTTACCGGGGGTTTCGGTCATATCGATGGTGATCGAATCGGGGCCGTCGGGATGGGAGAGTTCGATGGTCGCGGTCTCGGCGCCGGCGAAACGCGCCTGCCAGACGGCGTCGTCGACAAGTGCCCGGTGAAGCTCTTCGACCGGGACGGTGTAGGGCACGGTGAAGCTGAATTTGCGGGACATAGCGGGAATGTTAGGGGAGGGACTCGTGGGGCGTCGGCGCGTGCGGGAACTTCCGGTCCCCTAGGTGACCGGTACTGTGTGGCGGGTGTCGGAAACCAGCCTGTCGGAGCGGCGGAACAAGCGCCTGCGCCGGGTTCGGGTGTGGGTGGTCGGGGCAGCGACCGTGGTCAGCGTGCTGATGGTGTTGCTGGTACTCGCGGCCTGGCGCAACGACTTCGAAATCGAGCGCCATCGTGGCGTGACCTCCGGCGAGGTGCTGTCGGCGGGCCGGTTGCGTTCGGCGGTGATCTATGTGACGCCCGACAGCGTGACCCACAATCCGAAGGTCGGCATCCTGTATCCGACGAATCTGACCGCTGGTCAGCGGATCAACGTGGAGTACAGCACGCGTGACCCCGACCTGGTCCGGGTGGCCGGGCGCGACGCGCGGGTGGCGATCATCCCGGCAGCCTCGGTGATCTTCGTGGCGTGGGCGCTCGCCCTGCCGGTGCTCTGGATCGTGCGCCGCAAGCAGCGCGAGTCGTAACTTCGTTTGCTGTTCGCCCCGGCTTCACGTCGGTGTGGGGGTGTCGCGCGGTGTGGCGGTCACCCTGGAAGAGTGCGCGTAGCCATCGTCTCGGAGTCTTTCCTGCCGAACATGAACGGCGTCGTCAACTCCGTGCTGCGGGTGTTGGATCACCTGGACCAGCACGGTCACGACGCGATGATCGTGGCGCCCGATTCCCTGCGCGGCGCCCCACCCGCACCTCGCTTCCACGGCCGATTCCCGGTGCACCGCGTGCCCGCGATGATGGTGCCGAAGGTGAGTTCGCTGCCGGTGGGCCTGCCACAACCGGGCATCACCGCCGCCATCGCCGCATTCGATCCCGATGTGGTGCACCTGGCCTCGCCGTTCCTGCTCGGCGCGGGTGGGCTCGCCGCGGCGACGCGCTTGGATCTGCCGACCGTCGCGGTGTATCAGACCGATGTGGCCGGGTTCGCCAAAAGCTACGGGCTCGGGCTGGCCGCACGGGCCGCGTGGGCGTGGACGCGCCGGATCCACGAGGGCGCCACCCGCACGCTGGCACCGTCCTCGGCGGCCGCGCACGATCTCGCCGAGCACGGGATTCCCCGGGTGCACCGCTGGGGCCGTGGCGTGGATATCGCCCGGTTCAACCCGGCCGCGCGCAGTGCCGAGCTGCGGGCGAGCTGGCTCGGTGCCGGCGACCGGCTCGTCGTCGGGTTCGTGGGCAGGCTCGCACCGGAGAAGCACGTGGAACGGCTGGCCGCACTGGCCGGTGACCCGTCGATCCAGCTCGTCGTGGTGGGCGACGGACCGGAACGGGCCCGGCTGCGCAGAGTGATGCCGGACGCGGTGTTCACCGGCGAACTGGGTGGCAGCGAGCTGGCCACGCACTACGCCAGCCTGGACGTGATGGTGCATCCCGGCGAGCACGAAACGTTCTGTCAGGGCGTGCAGGAAGCGCTGTCCTCGGGTGTGCCGGTGATCGGGCCCGATGCCGGTGGGCCACGGGATCTGATCTCGCACTGCCGCAACGGGTATCTGCTGCCGGTCGACCGGTTCGCGGAATTGCTGCCGAGCGCGGTGTCGGCCCTGCGTGACGCGGGCCAGCGCGGCCGGTTCGCGGCGGCGGCGCGCAAGTCGGTGCTGCACCGCACCTGGCCCGCGATCTGCACCGAGCTGATGGGTCACTACGCCGACGTCACCGGGATGCGCGAGCGATTGCCGCGCACGGCCTGAGTGGCGCAACCCACCCGCGCTATCGCGGCGAAAAAACTCTAAGCTCGGTGCGTGGCGACAACAGAGCAGCGAGAACCGATTCGGGCTTCGCTGGACAAGCAACCCCACGAGGTCGCGTCGATGTTCGACGGTGTGGCGAAGCGCTACGACCTCACCAATACGGTCATCTCCGGTGGCCAGGACCGGTACTGGCGGTGGGCGACGCGACGTGCTCTCGCGCTGCGTCCCGGCGAGCGGGTCCTCGACCTGGCCGCGGGTACCGGCGTCTCGACCGTGGAACTCGGCAAGTCCGGCGCCTGGTGTGTGGCCGCCGACTTCTCCCAGGGGATGCTCGCGGCGGGCCGTTTCCGGCAGGTGCCGATGGTGGCCGGCGATGCGATGGCGCTGCCGTTCGCCGATGATTCGTTCGACGCGGTGACCATCTCGTTCGGGCTGCGCAATGTCGCCGACATCGATCTGGCACTGCGCGAGATGCTGCGGGTGACCAAACCGGGCGGCCGGGTCGTGGTCTGCGAGTTCTCCACACCGGTGTTCGGACCGTTCCGCACCGTGTACATGGAGTACCTGATGAAGGCGCTGCCCAGGGTGGCACGCGCCGTGAGCTCCAACCCGGACGCGTACGTGTACCTGGCCGAGTCGATCCGTGCCTGGCCGAACCAGCGCAGGCTGGCCCGCCGGGTCGCGGACGCCGGCTGGGACTCGGTGCAGTGGCGTGACCTCACCGGTGGTGTGGTGGCACTGCACCGCGGCTACAAACTGGGCTGAAACACCGGCGGCGGCGGGGGTGAGTCCGGTCACCCCGACTCGTCCGTGGTCGTGCGCCGACAGTCCGGAATGCGCCCTGATCAGGGGTGATATTCGGGCCGTATCCTCACCGTCGGGATTTCGTCTTGTGAGGTCGATTGTCACCTGGACATAACGTTCGGTAAATCGAGCGCAACGACCGATGCGGATGATCGAGTCATGACAGGGGAAGCGGACGGCCGCGGCACGGACACTGTGCGTACACAGTGCTCGTATTGTGGCGTCGGCTGCGGCATAAACGTCCAGACAAAGACTGATCAGTCTGGTGCGCGGTTGATCGCGAAGGTCAGCGGCGACAAGCTGCATCCGGCGAACGCGGGCAGGCTGTGCACCAAGGGCGCCACCCACGCGGAGATGATGGCCGCGCCCGGCCGGATGGACACCGCCTACCGGCGCCCCGAACGCGGGCAGGTCCCCGTCCCACTGCCGGTCGACGAGGCCGTTCACGAAACCGCCACCCGCCTGCGCGCGATCCTCGACGAGCACGGCCCCGACGCGATCGCCCTCTACGTCTCGGGGCAGATGTCGCTGGAAGCCCAGTACTTGGCCACCAAACTGGCCAAGGGCTACCTGCGGACCAAACACATCGAGGCCAACTCGCGCCTGTGCATGGCCAGCGCGGGCACCGGCTACAAGCAGTCGCTCGGCGCGGACGGGCCGCCCGGTTCCTACGACGACTTCGAACACGCCGACCTGTTCCTGGTCAGCGGCGCGAACATGGCCGACTGCCACCCCATCCTGTATCTGCGTATGGCCGACCGGCTCAAGGCGGGCGCCAAGCTGATCGTGGTCGACCCACGCCGCACCGATACCGCCGCGCGCGCCGACCTGTTCCTGCAGATCGCACCGGGCACCGACCTCGCCCTGCTCAACGGGCTGCTGCACCTGCTGGTCACCGCCGGTGCGATCGACACCGACTTCATCGCCGAGCACACCGAGGGCTGGGACGCGATGCCCGAGTTCCTCGCCGACTATCCCCCGGACCGCGTCGCGGAACTGACCGGCCTCGCCGAAGCCGATATCCGCACCGCGGCCACGATGATCGCCGAAGCCGGCGAGTGGATGTCGCTGTGGACGATGGGGCTCAATCAGTCCACGCACGGCACCTGGAACACCAACGCACTGGTGAACCTGCACCTGGCCACCGGCACCATCTGCAGGCCGGGCAGTGGGCCCTTCTCGCTCACCGGCCAGCCCAACGCCATGGGCGGCCGCGAGATGGGTTACATGGGCCCCGGCCTGCCCGGGCAACGCAGCCTGCTCTCCCCCGCCGACCGCACCTTCGTCGAAACCGCCTGGGATCTGCCCGACGGCACCCTGCGCACCGAGTCGGGCCCCGGCACGATCGACATGTTCCGCGGGTTGGCCGACGGTGAGATCAAGGCCGCGTGGATCATCTGCACCAATCCCGTGGCCACCGTGGCCAATCGCAAAACGGTGATCGCGGGCCTCGAGGCGGCCGAGTTGGTCGTGGTGCAGGATGCCTACGCCGAGACCGCGACCAACGCCTACGCCGACCTGCTGCTGCCCGCCGCACTGTGGGCCGAAGCCGATGCGGTGATGGTGAATTCGGAGCGCAACGTCACCCTGTTGCAGCAGTCGGTCGACCCGATCGGCGACGCGCGACCGGACTGGCTGCTGATCGCCCAGGTCGCCACGGCGATGGGTTTCCCCGGCTTCGATTTCGCCTCCAGCGCCGAGGTGTTCGCCGAGCTGCGGCAGTTCACCAACCCGGCCACCGGCTACGACCTCAGCGGCATGAGCTACGAACGCCTGGCACAGGGGTCGATGCAGTGGCCGTGCAATGACGCGGATACCCCGCGCAACCCGATCCGCTATATCAACGACGGCACCCATCAGCCGCTGCACACGGCGGCCGACGGAACCACCCCGCGGCTGGCATTCGCTACAGCGAGCAGGCGCGCGGTGTTCTTTCCCCGCCCGCATATGCCCGCCGCCGAACTGCCCGACGACGACTATCCCTTCCTGCTCAATACCGGTCGGCTGCAGCATCAGTGGCACACGATGACCAAGACAGGCAAGGTCGCCAAGCTGACGAAGCTGAACGGCGAGCCGTTCGTCGAAGTTCATCCCACCGACGCCGAGAAGCTCGATCTGAAGCCGGGCGATCAGCTCGAGATCGCGTCGCGCCGGGGCCGTGCTGTGCTGCCGGTGCGGATCAGCGACCGGGTGCGACCTGGTGATTGTTTTGCTCCTTTCCACTGGAATGACGAACAGGGCGAATACCTGACGATCAACGCGGTCACCAACGACGCGGTGGATCCGGCCTCGTTGCAGCCGGAGTTCAAGGCGTGCGCGGTGGCGCTGCGCCGGGTCGGCCCGGCCGCCACACCTGAGCAAGCACCTCCGCACCCCGCGCAGCTGCCCACACAACCGGCCGCGCATCCACTGGCCGGGATCCTCGGCCTCGACGCCGGCATCTCCCCCACGCTCAGCGAGACCGAGCGCATCTATCTCGGCGGTTACCTCGCCGCCCTGCAGTCGCTACCGGTGACCGGGCAGCCGGTGCTTCCGGTGAGCGCACCGTTGTCGACACAGTCACGCCTGTGGGTCGACGGACTGCTGGCCGGCATGTACTCCCGCAACGCCGGCGCCGCCACCGAAGCCACCGACAGCCCCGACTCCCACCCGGTCACCGTCCTGTGGGCCTCCCAGACCGGCAACGCCGAAGAACTGGCCGCCACCGTCGCGGCCCGCCTCTCGGAGGCGGGACTCACGCCGTCGTTGCTCGACATGGATTCGTGCGAGCTGACCTCGATCACCGGTGACGTTCTCCTCGTCACCAGCACCTTCGGTGACGGTGGCCCGCCGGACAACGGTGCCGACTTCTGGACCAGGCTCGAAGACAGCATCATTCGCCTCAACGGTGTTCGGTACGCGGTGTTCGCACTCGGCGATTCCTCCTACGACGACTTCTGTGGCCATGGCCGCAAGCTCGACACCCTGTTCGCTGAACGTGGCGCGAAGCGACTGCTGGCGCGGGTGGACAGCGAGCCCGATTTCGCCGACACCGCCGATCAGTGGCTCGACGATGTCCTGATCGCGATCACCAGCGGATCGCCCGACGACGGCGGTCCGACCGGTGGCGCTCCGCGCGGCCGCGATGCCTCGCTCGTCGGCGCATCGAACGGCCGCGATTCGATCGGCACCAGCAACGTTGCCCGGCACGCCGATTCGGGCCGTGCGATGCCGTCACCGGCCGGTCGCGGTGGAACGACCGTGCTCGACCGGCAACTCGCGCCTGCCCGAGCGAAGCGCGCCACCGCCGCTCCGTTCACCCGCCAGTCCCCGGTCCGCGCCACCCTGATGCGCAACGAGATCCTCAGTGCACCCGGCTCACCGAAAGAGGTGCGGCGCTTCGGTTTCGACCTGCACGACCTCGACGCCGGGTACGAAGTGGGCGATTCGCTGGGCGTGCTGCCCGCCAACTGTCCCGATCTGGTCGACGAATGGCTCACCTGCACCGGACTCGACGGCCGGCGCGTGATCGAGGTAGACGACCGCGAACTCACGCTCACCGATGCCCTGCGCACCCACTACGACATCACCAAGGTGAGCCAGGACCTGCTCGGCTTCATCGGCGAGCGCAACCCACACCCACAGCTGGCCAAGCTGCTGCGCCGCGACAATCGCAATGAGCTCGCCTCCTACCTGTGGGACCGCCAGGCGGTCGACGTGCTGCGTGACTTCCCGGTACGCACCGATCTCGTCGACTGGCTGGGCGCACTGAAAAAGCTGCAACCACGCCAGTATTCGATCTCGTCGAGCCCGTTGACCACGCCCGACGAGGTGCAGCTGACGGTCGGTGTCGTCCGCTACGGCGACCCGGTGGGCACCTCGGCGCGGCGCGGTGGGGTGTGCTCGACGTTCCTGGCCGACCGGGGCACGACCGAGGTGCCGATCTTTCTGCAGCGGGCACCGCATTTCCGTCCGCCGTTGGACCCGAACGCCCCGATGATCATGGTGGGGCCGGGTACCGGTATCGCTCCCTTCCGCGGTTTCCTGCACGAGCGCCGGGCCATCGGCGCGACCGGTCGCAACTGGCTGTTCTTCGGCGACCAGCACGCCGCCCAGAACTTCTACTACCGCGCCGAGCTCGAAGACATGTTCCGCTCCGGTTTCCTCACCCGGCTCGACCTTGCCTTCTCCCGCGATCAGCGCGAGCGGGTCTATGTCCAGCACCGAATGATCGAGCACGGCGCCGAGCTGTGGTCGTGGCTGCGCGACGGCGGCCACTTCTATGTCTGCGGTGATGCGGCCCGGATGGCCAAGGATGTCGACGACACCCTGCTGCGGATCGCCCAGATCCACGGAAAGCTGGACGAGGCCGGCGCGCTGGCCTTCAAGAAGCAGCTCGTCGCCGAGAAGCGGTACGTGCGCGACGTGTACTGATCCGATCAGGCCGCCGCGTGGATCGTCGGCGGGTTGAGCCGGGCGAAGTCGGGCAGCCGGTGGTACGGGTAGTAGGGGTACGGGGGTGTGGTCGCACTCGCCGCATCGAGCGCGGCCAGGTGTTCGGGGTCGAGCTGCCAACCGACCGCACCGAGGTTCTGGCGTAACTGCTCCTCGTTGCGGGCGCCGATCAACACCGTGGCGACCGTGGGCCGGGTGAGCAGCCAGTTCAGCGAGATCTGCGGGACGCTGCGGCCGGTTTCGGCGGCGATACGATCGAGCACCTCGACAACGTCGTAGAGCCGTTCGTCGTCGACGGGCGGACCCGCCTGAGCCGTCTCGTGCAGTCTGCTTCCCGCCGGAAGCGGTTGTCCGCGACGGATTTTGCCGGTGAGCCTGCCCCAGCCGAGCGGACTCCAGACGATGGAGCCGACGCCCTGGTCGGCACCGAGCGGCATCAGTTCCCATTCGTAGTCGCGACCGACCAGCGAGTAGTAGACCTGGTGCGCCACCGGCCTTTCCAGGCCGAGAGCCTCGGCGGTAGCGAGTGTTTTCATCAGTTCCCAGCCGGCGAAGTTGGAGACGCCGAGATAGCGGATCTTGCCTGCCCGCACCAGATCGTCCAGGGCTGTGAGTGTTTCCGCCAGCGGCGTGCCCGCGTCGAAGGCGTGCAGCTGGAACAGGTCGAGGTAGTCGGTGCCGAGGCGGCGCAGCGAGGCGTCGACGGCGCGGATCAGCCTGGCGCGGCTCGAGCCCGCCTCGTGAGGGCCGGGACCGGTGGGCAGCGCCGATTTGGTCGACAGCAGCACCTGCTCGCGCCTGCCCTTGATCGCCGCGCCGAGTATCTCCTCCGACGCGCCGTCGGAATAGACGTCGGCCGTGTCGAACAGGGTGACGCCGGCCTCCACGCTGATGTCGATCAAGCGCCTGGCCTGCGCGGCATCGGTATCACCCCATGCGCTGAACAGCGCACCGCGACCGCCGAAAGTACCCGCGCCGAAGCCGAGTGCCGGAACGAGAAGACCAGATGCGCCGAGCCGTCGGTACTCCATGAGAGCTCCTAAAGGGTCTATAGTTTCGTTAACACGATCGACAGTACACCCGATCCGCGCTAAATGAAACAGGAGTTCCGTTATGGACCACGACATCGCTTGGCCGGGCTCCGTTCGGCCTGGTGGACGCACCGCCCGGGTGCGCGAGTCCGTCCTGGAAGTGGCCGGTGATCTGCTGGCGGACCGCGGATTCGCGCACCTCGACCTGACCGAGGTCGCCACCGGCGCCGGGGTCGGCAAGACAACTGTCTACCGCCGCTGGCGCACGCCCGCGGGGTTGGTCGCCGATCTGCTCGTCGACATGGCCGAGCAGTCACTGCCCCGCGCCGACACCGGCTCACTGCTCGACGATCTGACCGCGAACGCCCGCCTGGTGGCGAAGACTCTCGCCGACGGTCGCCAGAGCAACCTGTTTCGCGCGGTCATCGCGGCCGCCACCTGCGACGACGCCACCGCCGCCGCGCTGCACACCTTCTACGACACCCGGCTCAACGAATGGGCGCCGTGTGTCGAGGCCGCCGTCATCCGTGGCGAGGCGCCCGTCGGCACCGACCCGCGCGCCGTGCTCTCCGCGGTCTCCGCGCCGCTCTACTACCGATTACTGGCCAGCGGCGATCCCATCGACGACGACATCGCCGACCGATCGGCCCGGGCCGCCGCCATCGCCGCCGCCGCGGGGACATTCGTCATCACCGCGGAGAGCCTCGACGACTGAACGCAGGGGACGAGGGAGCGCGATGCTAGGCGACCACCGGGGAACGCCAGGCCGGGTCGCGACCGGTGAGACCGAGCAGCCGGTCGAAGGCGGGAGCGTCGGCCGGGATCTCGACGACCGGGCCGAATAGGCCGGGAGTTCCGGCGGGGTCGGTCTCGCGCAGGAACTCGTGCAGAATCGCGAGGTCCGCGGGGGCGACGGTCACATGCTGTCCGGTGGCGACGGCGAGATCCCACGCGTGGATGGTGATCTCGTCGAGCGCGACGATCGCCATGACCGCGGCGGGCAGCTCCACTCCACCGGCCTCGGTGTCACCGTCCCATGCCTCGGGCACGCGCCACACCGACGTCAACGTCTCGAGCTGCGCGGCGATGCGAGTGCGCCAGTCATCGGGCAGCGGGCTGTCGGAACCGGCGGGCGGTGGCACGGACCGGCCGATCGACTCCTTGGTCGCGGCCTGGCGGAACGCCTCGGTCAGCCCGACCACGTGGGCGAGCAGATCGCGCACCGTGGACTCGGCGCACGGCGTCGGGTCGGCGAGCTGGTCGTCGGTGATGCCGTCGACGACCGCGGCCAGCGATCGGGCGGCTGGTTCGAAATCGAACTGTGGTTCCATGAGCGCTCCTCAGCGATGGCAGGTGGCTGCACTCATGCAGACGACACCGTCGCCGGAAAGTCATCGGTGCGGGTTGCCGCGGGCACCGGATCGGCGCACGCTGGACAGCGCAGGACCCGATCAGCGTCACATCACGTCCGAGGCTCAACCGATCGAGCAGGCCGACGAACGAGGAGCACCGATGATCGACTACGAAAGCTCTCGCCCACTGGACGAGGTCCCCGAGGCCGATCGCGTCGAACAGGAACAGTCCGCCTTCCGCGATGACGACCCCGACGATCCCGCCTACTCCGACGCCGCCGACTACACCGACGAGATGGCGGCCACCATCGCCCGTGAGGCCGAGACCGCGAATCCGGCCGACGTGATCGAACAGACCATCCCCGTCCCCTTCGACGAGGGCGGCGAGGAGTTCACCGTCGCCGAGGACGGCTGACCGGCGCGACAGCGTTCGATCGCCGTTCGCGCACGGCTGCGGCGAGGGCGGAGGTTCGCCTAACCGGCGATCTTCGTCCGCAGACCCGCGTGCAGTTCACGCAGGCTGGACCGCTCGGTCGCCACCTCGAGCACCCGCAGACCGTGCGCGTCGGCGGCCAGTTCCACGGCCAGTTCGGCGGGATCGAGCTGACGGTGCGGGATGCGGTAGGCGGCACACAGTGCGGCCAGATCCATGCCGTGCGGTGTGCCGAACACCCGCTCGAACACGCCCGCGTACTGCGGATCGCCCTGTTCGAGCAACTCGAAGATACCGCCGCCGTCGTCGTTGGCGACGACGATCGTGAGGTTGTCCGGACGTGGTTCGCCACGACCGATCAGCAGACCGGACGCATCGTGCAGAAAGGTGAGGTCACCCATCAGCGCCACGGTGCGGCCCGGATGCGCCAGCGCGGCACCGACGGCACCGGAGACCGTGCCGTCGATCCCGGCCACGCCGCGATTGGACAGCACGCGGATACCCGGCCGTGGATGCGAGACCAGGGCGGCGTCGCGCACCGGGTTCGACGCACCGAGCAGCAGCTGATCGCCTTCGCGTAGTCCGTCCATGACCACGGCCGCCACATGCAGGCCGGTCGCCTTGGGATGCGCGGCCAGCTCGGCCCGCACCACCGATTCGGCCTGCTGGTTCAGTTCGGAGCAGCGCGCCAGCCACGCGAGCGCGGGCGCGCCGGTGGTCACCGCGCGAGTGCCGGTGCCGACGACATTGCCGGAGACATCGGGCCAGCGCGGACCGGTGGTGAGCGCGAACACGGTGACGTCCGGATCGGCCAGCACGCGCGAGACCTGCCGGTGCAGGGTGGGGCGACCGGTGATGATCGCCTGGGTGGGCTTCAGCAGCGACAGCGCGAGCGGATGCAGGGCGGGACCGTGCATCGGCGCGGTCGGCTCGGCCACCGTCGGCAGCGCGGCGAGTTCGGGCAGCAGCCGGGCGCCGTGGCCGGAGATGACGACGGTGTCGGGCGTCAGATCGATGTCGAGCGGCACGTCGAGCGTGGCGTACTGGGTTGCCGTCCACGGCCGGTCGCCCTCGCGGCCGAGGGGCAGCGGGTCGTCGGACAGCTCCGGGACCAGCGGTTCCCGCAGCGGAATGTCGAACTGGACCGGACCCGCGTTGCCGGAACGGGTTCCGCGCGCGGCGGCGAGCACTCGGCACACCGACGAACGCCACACACTGTTCTGTCGCGGGTAGGCCGACTCCCCCGCTTCGGCCTCGGCCAGCCCGAGGCTGATCGTGGCACGCACCTGAGAGCCGAACAGCCCGAGCTGTTCCACCGTCTGATTGGCACCGGTACCGAGCATCTCGTAGGGCCGATTGGCACTGACGACGATCAGCGGCACCCGCGCGTAGTTGGCCTCCAGGACCGCCGGGCCCAGGTTCGCCACCGCCGTGCCGGAGGTCATCACAACCGGAACCGGCCGCCCGGACGACACCGCGAGACCGATCGCGAGAAATCCCGCGGTGCGCTCGTCGACGCGCATGTGCAGCCGCAGCTCGCCTGCCGCGTCCGCCGCCTGCAGCGCGAAGGCCAGTGGCGCGTTACGCGATCCGGGGCACAGCACCACTTCGCGGACGCCGCCGCGGACGAGCTCGTCGACGACCACTCGAGCCTGCGCAGTAGACGGATTCACAATCACAGCCTGTCAGACCGGCGCGCACCCGTCTGCCCCCGGCCCGCGTTGCGTGCGTCACCGAGCCGGACGGCGTATCGATATACGAACGCCTCAACCAATTACCGAAGAGCCGGACAGCTATTCATATCCAGCAGCAACCGATATTCATGAAATCGCAAAGAGAACAACAAAAGAAAGAAATCCGGCGACGAGCAAGACGCCCGCCGCCGGAATTTCCGCCAACCCGGTAAAAGGCCGGCCGAACGAAGAGTCAGCTCACTCCGCGGGGGCGGTGAGATCCTGGATGCCCGTGATGGACTCGATGATGTTGAGAACAGCGGAGGTGGCGCTGTCGGCAGCGGCGCTGCCCGACTCGAGCACGCCGGAACCCGAGGACGAGCCGGTCAGCACGTCAGCCGAGCCGGTGGAGGCCTCGGCGGAGCCGGTGTCGGCGCTCGCGACGGCGGGACCGAAGAACATGACAGCGGCGGCAGCGGCAGCACCGGTGGCGGCGAGGGTCTTGCGAGAGATCATGTGAGCAAACTTCCTTTCGACCTGTGCAATGCAGTCACTTGAAGCAATTCACCTTTCGAATCGCTTGATTGGCAACGTAACCGATAAGGCCGGGTAGTTGTCAATCGCGAAGATGACGCACGCGCATATGACGAATTCGTGGCAACCCGCAATTATCCTGGCGTTCACCGGAGCGGTAATATTCCTCACACAGACCGACCCGGAATTTACCGCCGACCGGGAATCGATGTGTCCGCCACCACCGCACACCCCTGTTGCGTGAGGGTGGTCACCCACGAACGCGAAAAGGCCGGTGCGGTTCGGTTACCCGAACTCACACCGGCCCAATCGGACGATCGCGGCGAGGGCTACCTCGCCTTACCGCTCAGCCTGCGTGCTTCTGCACCAGATCGCCGACGCGCGGCAGTGCCTCGATGACGTGCTTCTTGGCCGAACCACGCATCGACGAGTACACCTTCTTCAGCGCAGGCCGGGTGGACGACTCGGCGCGGGCGTCGGTGACGGCCAGCAGCGACTCGGCAACCTCATCGGACTTCGCGGCCAGCAGATCGGCGAAGGTGCCGGTGCCGGAGGTGGTGAACTCCGCCCAGTACGGCTGGAGCTGATCGAGCAGTTTCGGCGCCAGCGACGCGAGGCCGTCGGGAACGATGGTCGGGCTGATCTTCTTGACCGCCGCGTAGCCACCCTTCACTGCCAGGCCGGACGCACCACCTTTGTCCGAGACCTCGGCGTCGAGCACCTCGACGGCGTCAGCAAGGAAAGCCGGACGCTTGGCGTCGTCGAGCAGGGATTCAGACAGTGCTGCAACCACTTTCAGGTTCCTCCGGATCGGTTCGATGTACGAGCAGGCGCAACTATACGCATCGGGTACTCAGAGTATGCGGCGACCGCTCGAGCTGCAGTGTTACGACCTCGTACCGCGACGTCGGAAGGTAGGGCAATAATCGTGGTCGTGACTTTCGATCCGAAGCTGTGGCAGCCCGTCCCCGGGTTCGAGGACCTGACCGACATCACCTATCACCGCCATATCGAGCAGGGCACGGTGCGGGTCGCGTTCGACCGGCCCGAGGTCCGTAACGCATTCCGTCCGCACACCGTCGACGAGCTGTACCGCGCGCTCGATCACGCGCGGATGAGCCCCGACGTGGGCGCGGTGCTGCTCACCGGCAACGGTCCGAGCGAGAAGGACGGTGGCTGGGCGTTCTGTTCCGGTGGTGACCAGCGCATCCGCGGCCGCAACGGCTACCAGTACGCCGATGGCGAGACCGCCGACACGGTCGACGCGGCGCGCGCGGGCCGACTGCACATCCTCGAGGTGCAGCGGCTGATCCGTTTCATGCCCAAGGTGGTGATCGCGCTGGTCAACGGTTGGGCGGCGGGTGGCGGGCACAGCCTGCACGTGGTCTGCGATCTGACGCTCGCCTCGCGCGAGCACGCGCGGTTCAAGCAGACCGACGCCGATGTCGGTTCTTTCGACGGTGGTTACGGCAGCGCGTATCTGGCGAAGATGGTGGGCCAGAAGTTCGCGCGCGAGATCTTCTTCCTCGGCAGGCCGTACACGGCCGAGGAGATGCACCAGATGGGTGCGGTGAACAAGGTCGTCGATCACGACGAGCTGGAGAACGTCGCGCTCGAGTGGACCGCCGACATCAACGGCAAATCGCCGCAGGCGCAGCGCATGCTGAAGTACGCGTTCAACCTGCTCGATGATGGCCTGGTCGGTCAGCAGCTGTTCGCGGGCGAGGCGACTCGCCTGGCGTACATGACCGACGAAGCGGTCGAGGGCCGAGACTCGTTCTTGGAGAAGCGCAAGCCCGATTGGACGCCCTACCCCTGGTACTTCTGAGAACGGACACCCCATGGAGATTCTCAACAGCCGGATCATCGTGCGTCCCAGCGACTACGGTCGCACGCTGGCGTTCTACCGCGACAGCCTCGGCTTGGCGATCGCACGGGAGTACCCGGGCGGCACGGTGTTCTTCGCCGGGCAGTCGCTGCTCGAGGTCGCCGCACACGGTGGCAGCGGGCAGGCAAGCAGCTTCGACGGCGCGATCTGGTTGCAGGTGCGCGATGTCGAGGACGCGGCGGCGGAGTTGGCGCTGAAGGGAATCGAGATCGAGCGCGCACCGGTGCTCGAACACTGGGGTCTGTGGGAGATGTGGGTGCGCGATCCGGACGGGGTCGCCATCGTGCTGGTGCAGGTTCCCGCCGAACATCCGATCCGGCGGGATCAGCGCTGGTCACCGGAGTGAGAGGGCTGTGCCCGCGGCCGAGCCGAGTTGCCGATGACGGCTCGGCCGCGCACGATAGCTGCGAGCAAGCGCCCGACCGACGCCGTCCGGACCGCAGTGCGAGTGGTGTTGTCCATCTACTGAATCGCAGTCGCTATGTCTGGCTTTCCCGACCCGTTTCCCGACAAACCGACCCGTTGGCCGGGTCTTGTCGGTCGCATGACACGATCGAAGCCGTGAGGGCGCGCGGCAAGCTGTTTCCGGAGGTGGTGGGCATGAGGGAGCACAGCGAGCGAATCATGTGCCAGCGCGCGATGCGCACGGTGCGGCCGAGCGCCAGCGAGGCCGCGGCGTGAGCAGAACCCTGCGGACGCTGCAGATGCCGACCGGCGCCGGGGTGAGCGAAGTGATGCCCCACCTGCGCCAAGCCCTCGACGGCAGCGGCCCGGCGTGGCTACCGATCCCGACCACCGATCGCCGGGAGGCGCGCAGACTCTCCGACGCGCTCAAACCGGGCGATCCGATCGATGACGATGTCGCGCTGGTAGTGACGACCTCGGGCACCACCGGTATCCCCAAGGGCGCGCTGCTCGGCGCCGAGGCACTGCGTGCCAGCGGTAACGCCACCCACGACCGCCTCGGCGGGCCGGGCAGTTGGCTGCTGGCGCTGCCCACCCATCACATCGCCGGTATCCAGGTACTGCTGCGCAGCATTCTTGCCGGTACCGAGCCGACCGTGCTCGACGTGTCGGGCGGATTCCTGCCCGAGGCGCTGGCCGGCGCTGTCGGTGCGATGCGCGGACCGCGTCGCTACACCGCACTGGTACCCACCCAGCTGATCAAGTCGCTGGATTCGCCGATAGCGGCCAAGGCGCTGGCCGAACTCGACGGTGTCCTGGTCGGCGGTGCGGCCACGCCCGCGCCGGTGCTGGACCGGGCGCGCGACCTCGGTATCACGGTGGTTCGCACGTACGGGATGAGCGAGACCTGCGGCGGGTGCGTCTACGAGGGCGTGCCGCTCGACGGCACCGAGGTGCGGATCGAGGACGGTCGCGTCATTCTGGGCGGTGCGATGATCGCGCGCGGTTACCGCAATCTGCCCGATCACCCGGCCTTCGCCGAGCCCGGCTGGTTCCGGACCGAGGACGCGGGCTCCTTCGACGACGGTGTGCTCTCGATTTCGGGCCGCCTCGACGAGGCGATCATGACCGGCGGACTGCTGGTGATTCCGCAGGTGGTGGAGGCTGTGCTGGCCAACCACCCCGGTATCCGCGAGTGCATCGTGCTCGGCCTGCCCGATGAGCGGCTGGGTCAGCGGGTCGCGGTCGCGATCGTGCCGACACCCGGTGCCGCGCCGACGCTGGACGAAATACGTGCCCACGTGGTGGCCGAACTCGACTCGATCGCCGCACCGCGTGAACTGGCCGTCCTGTCCGAAATCCCGCTCCGCGGCCCCGGCAAGCCCGACCGCGCGGCCCTGCGCACGCTCCTGCTGGCCGAGTAGCCGCACGACGACAGCGCTGCGCAAGGGGCGTGCAAGTCGGGGTGGGCACGGTAGTGCTCATGACTTACACACCCACTTCATCCCTCGCCGTCGAGGCGGACGGGCTGGTCAAGGTGTTCGGGAAGCAGCGGGCGGTCGACGGGGTCAGCCTGACGGTGCCGCGCGGCGCTGTGTACGGCGTACTCGGACCGAACGGCGCGGGCAAGACCACGACCATCAAGATGCTGGCGACCCTGCTCCGCCCCGACGGCGGTAGCGCCCGGATCTTCGGCCGCGACGTTGTGGCCGAACCGAACGCGGTGCGCTCGCTGATCGGTGTCACCGGCCAGTACGCCTCGGTCGACGAGGAACTCACCGCCACCGAGAACCTGATCATCTTCGCCCGCCTGCTCGGCCTGAGCAGGGGCGATGCCCGGCGCAAAGCCGTCGAGCTGCTCGAGGAATTCGACCTCGTCGAGGCCGCGTCCAAGCCGTTGAAGAACTTCTCCGGCGGTATGCGCAGGCGCCTCGACCTCGCTGCCAGCCTCATCTCCACCCCGCCGCTGCTGTTCCTCGACGAGCCGACCACCGGCCTCGATCCCCGCACCCGCGCGCAGATGTGGGACACCATCCGCAGGCTGGTCCGCGAGGGCGCGACGGTGCTGCTCACCACCCAGTACCTCGACGAGGCCGACCAGCTGGCCGACCGGATCGCGGTGATCGACCGCGGCAAGGTGATCGCCGACGGCACCGCCGACGAGCTCAAGGCCTCCATCGGCGGCGCGTCGGTCCACCTGACCCTGGTCGATCCCGAGCAGCTCGACGAGGCCCGCCGCATCGTCGGCGACTTCCTCGACGTGAGCGCGCAGATCAGCCCCGAGGCGGGCAGGCTCACCGCGCCGCTGCCCGACCCGAATCTCACCGCCGACCTGCTGATCCGGTTGCGCGACTGGGAGATCGGGGTCGAGGAGATCACCGTCAGCAAGCCGACGCTGGACGAAGTCTTCCTCACCATCACCGGCCACCCGGCCGACGAATCCGACGACACCGAACGGAGCGCGGCATGACCGCAGTTCTCACCGCTCCCACAACCATCGACGACATTCCCCAGGCCAGCGACCGAATCAGCCTGCGCGACACGATCTCCACCTCGTTCACGATGGCCTATCGCGGCCTGCTCAAGATCAAACACAATCCCGAACAGCTCTTCGACGTGACGGTGCAGCCGATCCTGTTCACGGCGCTGTTCACCTACATCTTCGGCGGCGCGATCTCGGGCAGCGTGTCCGGCTATCTGCCGGTGCTCATCCCGGGCATTCTCGTGCAAACCGTGGTGCTGACCTCGGTGGTCACCGGCACGCAGTTGCGTGAGGACATGGACAAGGGCGTGTTCGACCGCTTCAAATCCCTGCCCATCGCCCGGGTCTCGGCACTGTCCGGTGCGCTACTGGCCGACATGGTGCGCTACGCCATCGCCTCGACGCTGACCGTGCTGGTCGGGCTCTGCCTGGGCTACCGGCCCGGCGGCGGTCTGGTCGGGGTGGTCGCGGCCTGCCTGGTGGTCGTGGTGTGCTCGTTCGCGGTCAGCTGGATCTGGGCGCTGGTGGGCGTCACCGGCAAGAGCGCCGCGTCGGTGCAGGGCATCTCGATGATGGTGATGTTCCCGCTGACGTTCATGTCGGGCGCCTTCGCCCCGGTGAGCACCATGCCGGGCTGGATGCAGGGTCTCAACCACGTCAACCCCGTGTACTACATGGTCAACACCTGCCGAGAGCTGATGAACACCAACAGTTACGGCACCGACCTCGTCTGGTCGCTGGTCGGATCACTCGTGGTGATCGCGATCTTCGCGCCACTGGCGGTGCGGGCCTACATGCGCCGCGCCTGAACACCGCTCCTCCGCAACGGCATCCGATCCAGTGGGTCGGATGCCGTTGTCGTGTCAGTGCAGTCCGGCGATGATCTCGACGATGCGCTTCGCGGCCTCGAGACGACGCGTACCCGCCGCGCGATGCAGGGCCGCGTCCATCGCGGCATCGCCGACGACACCCCGGTGCAGGGCGATGTGGGCGGCCAACTCCATCGAGGGGCCGTCCTGCCTGGCCACCGATGTCCTTGCGAGGGTGAGCAGTTCGAGACCGTCGGCGCGCCCGGAGTCGGTGGTGAGCAAGTAGGACCCGAGCCCGCACGCGACCGCCCCGATCTGCGGTAGGTCGATGTACTGCGCCAACCGCTGATCGGCGGTCTCGATCAGCTCGGTCGCCAGACCCGCGGCAGCGGATGCCCGGCCGTGGAGCACATGGGCACTCAGGGTGGCCGCCGCTACCATCAGCGAACCGGGGCCCGGCGTCGGTTCGAAATCGGGCCACCCGAGTAGCTCGAGCCCGCGGCGGTAATGGCGGAGCCCGGCGTCGACATCGCCCTCGGCGAGTTCGAGTTCGGCGAGCGCGGTAGCGGCGTTCGCCAGCCGGTGGTTACGGCGAACCATGGGGTCGTCAACGGGGCTGACACCGGAATCGTTCGGTCGCACGATGAAGTCGAGTTCGGCACGCGCCTGCTCGAGGTGCCCGCCGCCGACCAAAGCGGCGGCCAGGTAACAGCGACTCTCCATGATCTCCTCGTGCACCCGGAGCTCGCCCATCAGCTCCAGCGTGCGGCGGTAATACTTCACTGCGTCGTCATAGTTCGCGGACTGGCCGGACAGCTGGGCCAGGTGCTGGCACACCGTCGCCGTCCCCCACACCTCCGCCGGATCCATGTCGTCGAGGGTGCGGAAAGAGTCGCGGGTCGAGCCCGCGACGTTGCCGCCGTTCTCCCAGAAGTTGGCTCGCGCCACCAGCGCGGCGACCCGGACTTGCTGATGGTGTGAACGCGCGCCCCGGGCGAACAATCTGCCCAACCGGAACGGCTCGGGCCGCAAGGTGATCACCGTACCGAGGAAGTACAGGCCCGGATCGAGAACAGGGTTGGTCAGCAGCCGCCGCGCACGGGTGCGCACGATCGCCGTCGCGCGGGTGCCGCCGTCCTTGAGGAACAGCATGTGCAGGCAGGTCAGCAGATGCGCGATCATCTGCAGGTCGGCGTCCTCGGCGGAGGACGGTGGCGGCGGCGCGAGAGCGACCAATCGCATTGCCCACCCGGTGAATTCCAGGTGCGCGCCACGCATCACCCAGACCATCGCGACCACCGGGAAGACCGAGTACGCGGTCGGCGCGTCGGCGCGATCGACAGCGGAGCGCAGCACGGCGACCAGGTTGTCCAGGTCGGCCGACACCGCGAGCACGGACCTCACCTGACCGCCGCCGCGGTAGCCGCGGAACGACCCCAGCGCGAATTCCCTGGCCCAGCAGAACATCCTGTCGAGCACGAGCGCGGATTCGGCGCCATCGGTCACCGCGTCGACGGTGGCGATCTGTTCGGCGCCGAACTCACGGACCGTTTCGAGCATGCGATAGCGGATGCCCGCGCCGTCTGGGTCGTCCAGGACGGTGAGCAGGGACTGGGCGACCAGCCCGTCCACCGCGACGGCCACATCCGGGCCCGCCGCGACCACCGCGGCCGCGGCCGCGGTGAACCCGGCCGGGAAACGGCTCAGCCTGCGCAGGGTCACCTGCTGATCGGGGTCGAGGAGGTTCCAGCTCCAGGCGATCACCGCGTGCAGCGTGCGATGCCGGTGCGGCGCGGACCGATCACCGCTGCGCAACAGGGCGAAACGATGGTCGAGCCTGGTCTCGATCTCGGCGACGCTCATCGTGCGCACCCGTGCGGCGGCGAGCTCGATCGCCAGCGGGAGACCGTCGAGGGTGCGGCACAGCCGGGCCACGGTGTCGGGGTCGAGGCGGACATCGGGGCGTACCGCCCTGGCGCGAGCCGAGAACAGGTCCGTGGCAGGCGAACCGGCCGCGTCGATCGCCAAAGGAGCTAGGGGATAGACGGATTCGGCGGTGATCGACAGCGGCGAACGACTGGTGGTGAGCACGGTCAACTGGGCGCAACTGCCGACGAGATCGGCGACCACCTCAGCCGCGGCATCGATCACGTGCTCGCAATTGTCCAGGATCAGCACCATCGGCCGCGCCGCGAGCGCCTCACGCAGACGGGTGCTCACATCCACGTGCACGCCCGCCCGGATGGCACCCGTCTCCCGCATCTCACCCAGGCCGATCACCTGCCCGATGGCGACCTCGATGTCTTTGCGCGATTGCGGTCCGGCCTCCGATTCGGGCTGCACCGAGGCCAATTCGACGAGTACCACCGGCACCGAACCGGCCATGCGTTCACCCACCGCGTTGGCGACCCTGGTCTTGCCGGTGCCGCCTGGTCCGAGGACGGTCGTCACTCGGGAGCGCCGTGCCAGGTCAGTGATCGCGTCGAGATCCACTGTGCGACCGAGTAATTCGTTGGGCGCTGCGCGTAGTCCGACGGCGGTGCGCGGCGTGGGGCTGCCCGGGCCGCGCCGGTCGGTGGCCGCGGTATCTCCAGCGCCTGCCGCGGACTGGGAATCGGCGGTCCCACCGGAGTCGTTTCCGGTGGCGCCGACCGGCCGGCCGCGCTGACCGGCCCCCACCCCGTCTGCGAACCCGGGGCCGGCTCCCCCACCGTCGGAGCTCCCGGCGTCGCTGCCCGATCGGCCGGGCCGGTCGCCGTTGACGCCGACCGACGACCATGCGCCGGCGGATCGGCCGCTGGTCGTCGCGGCACTCGGACCCGACTGGACGCGGTGTTGTGGTGCGCGTCCGGGCAGCTCGATCGGTTCTCCGCGGAGGACGGCGGTGTTGAGGGCGAGGAGGGTGGGGCCCGGGTCGGCGCCCAGTTCTTCGATCAAGCGTAGGCGGTAGGCGGCGAAGACCTCGAGGGCTTCGCTCGGCCGGCCTGCGGCGGCGAGGACCCGGATCAGGGTCGCGTGGGCGGATTCGTCCAGCGGGTTGGCTACGACCGCGGCGCGGGCGAGGGGAACGGCGTCGGCCACGTCGCCGTGCGTGAGGTGGGCGGTGAGTTCGGTGTGATCGAGGCGGCGGCCCAGGTCGGCGGCGGCTGTGCGCAGGTCGGCGGCCGGGGCGGAATCGGGGAGATCGGCGCCCGGTTCACCGCGCCACAGCGTCCGGGCCAGTGCGATCGCGGCGAGGCTGTCGGCGACGTTTCCCTCAGCCAGGTGTTCATCGGCTCGGCGGGCGAGCGCGGCGACCGCGGTGAGGTCGACGCTGTCGGCGGGCAATCTCAGCCGGTAACCGGCCGGGCCGATCTCCAGTGCGCCGTCGGGCAGCATCGCCCGCAGGCGCGAGACCTGCGTGTGCAGCGCGTTCATCGGTGCGCGGGGTGGTTGTTCGCCCCACACCTCGTCGATCAGCGTTTGGGCGCTCCGAGCCCGCCCTGGATGCACTGCGAGGGCGGCCAGCAGCAGCCGGGCGCGGGCGCCGGGTAGCGCGATCACGGCGTCGTCGCGGCGGATCGCGATCACGCCGAGCACCCCCACGACAACGCGGGAGAGTGCCTCGGAGGGCGACCCCTCGGGGCCGCGATGCTGTACAGACATGCCGGATGTCATCGTAGGCGAGGGCGGCGACGGGTTCCCGGTTCGCGCCCCAGCGCGACACCGCCGACGTTGTGTCCCGCGATTTTGTCCCCACCTCGCTTTAGGCTCACGCACATGGGCAACTTCGAGGTGTCGCGGCGCACCGTCATCGCCGCTGAACCGGCACGGATCCACGCACTGATCGACAACTTCCGCCAGTGGCGGCTGTGGTCGCCGTGGGAAGACGCCGACCCGCAGCTCGCCCGTACCTACACCGGCCCGGAATCCGGCGTCGGCGCCCGCTACGCCTGGCGGGGCAACCGCAAAGCCGGTGCGGGCGTGATGGAGATCAAGGCCGACGCCGAACGCGAGGTCGGCGTGGAGCTCACCTTCGAGAAACCGTTCAAAGCCACCAATTTCGTCACCTTCACGCTCGCTCCGGTTGCCGGTGGCACCGAGGTGACCTGGCAGATGACCGGCACCCACTCCGGGCTGATGGGCGTGCTCGGCAAGGTGTTCCCGATCGACAACCTCATCGGCAAGGACTTCGACAAGGGACTGGCCCGGCTCAAGACGGTCGCCGAGTCCACCCCGGCCTGACCCGCGATCAGGCGCCCTCCGGCCGTGCGCGAGGGGCTCCAGGAGCGGGGAGCGTCCGTGTCGGATTAGGCTTCGATCCATGGCTACAGCAGCGGAATGGATCGAGGGCGCCCGACCACGGACGCTGCCCAACGCGATCGCGCCGGTACTCGCGGGCACCGGCGCTGCCGCATCCATCGACGGAGCCGTCTGGTGGAAAGCAATTCTGGCGCTGCTGGTTTCGCTGGCGCTGATCGTCGGGGTGAACTACGCCAACGACTACTCCGACGGCATTCGCGGCACCGACGACGTGCGGGTCGGCCCACTGCGCCTGGTCGGCTCGAAACTGGCCTCCCCCACAGCTGTTCGCACCGCCGCGCTGCTCAGCCTCGCGATCGGCGCGGTCGCCGGCCTCGTGCTGGCCGTGACGACGGCGTGGTGGCTGGTACTGATCGGCGCGCTGTGCCTGGCGGGCGCGTGGTTCTACACCGGCGGCAGCAAGCCGTATGGCTACAGCGGTTTCGGCGAGATCGCCGTGTTCGTGTTCTTCGGGCTGATCGCGGTGCTCGGCACCCAGTACGTGCAGGCGCTGCGGGTCGACTGGGTCGGCCTGCTGCTCGCGATCGGCGTCGGCGCGTTCTCCAGCGCGGTGCTGGTGGCCAACAATCTGCGTGACATCCCGACCGACACCGAGTCGGGCAAGGTCACGCTCGCGGTGAAACTCGGCGATGCGCGCACCCGCACCCTGCACCTGGTGTTGCTCGCGGCGCCGTTCGTGATCAGCCTCGCGCTGATCGCGCGCACGCCATGGGCGCTGGCCGGACTGCTCGCGTTGCCGCTGGCGATCCGGGCCAACGCCCCTGTGCGCACCGGTAAGGGCGGGCTGGAACTGATTCCCGCCCTCCGCGATTCGGGGCTTGCCCTGCTGGCTTGGTCGGCGCTGAGCGCGCTGGCCGTCGGGCTCGCGGGCTAGTCGCCGTCGGGCACCAGAATGCCGAGCACCCAGTTGACCAGCGTGATGATCAAGCCACCCCACAACGCCGCCCAGAAACCGTCGACGCGAAGGCCGTAGTCGGTGAGCTCGGTGATCTTGGCGGTGAGCCACAGCATCCCCGCGTTCACCACCAGCAGGAACAGGCCGAGCGTGAGGATCACGAACGGCAACGACAGGAGTTGCACGATCGGCTTGATCACGGCATTGACCGCCGTGAACACGAGCGCGACGATGAGCAGGACCAGGGCCTTGCCCCAGTTACCCCACTCCGCTGACCACTCGGGCGGCACGTAGATATCGATCTTGTCGATCCACGCGGCCGCAGCCCAGATGGCTATGGCGTTGATGACCAACCGGATTGCTAGTTGCATGCACGCAATGCTAGGCCGGGAAACGGACATTGCGGCGGGTCTGACACACACCCGATGTGGAATTCACGCGGCGCGGTCGAGCATCGCGTAGAGATCGGCGCGTAGGCCGGACACCGCGTCGCGGCCGCCGAGCAGGTCGGTGGTGGCCGGGTCGGCCCCGCGCAGGATGCCGAGTAGCAGGTAGGTCGAGGAGATCTCCCGATCCTTGCGGTGGATCGCCTCGCGCAGCGCGAGTTCGAGCGACTTCTTGGCCGTGCTGGTGAACGGGATGTGCCCGGAGCCGAGCAGTCGGCCGAACATGCCGCGTTTGGCCTCCGGTTCGGCCTGGTCCCAGGCCTGCGAGCCGAAGTTGTCGGCGATGCTGGCCTGCACAGCATCCAGGTCGATGCCGATCGAGCGCAGGGCCTGCGCGTCATCGGCGCCCAGCGGCGGCTCGCTCGTGCGGGCGGCGAGGGCGGCGCGCACACCGCCGGCGGTGATGCCGCGCGCGTCGAGCACCGCGCGCAGGTCCGGTTCGGCGTTCGACAGGGTGCCGAGCAGTACATGCTCCGGCCCGATCCGCTTCGCGCCCAGCTCCTTGGCGTCGTCCTGGGCACCGACCACCGCGACTCTGGCCTCGCGGCTGAATTTTTCGAACATCAGCGGGTTCCACCTTTCCGGTTGTGTTTCTGATGGACCGCTTGCTTACTCACCTCGAGCGCCTCGGCGATGGCCTGCCACGACCAGCCGTTGGCTCTGGCATTGGCGACCTGGATGGTTTCGAGCCGGTCGGCCAGCCTGCGCAGGGCGAGCACCGCGCGCAGCCCGACGGCGGGGTCGGGGTTGCCTGCCGCTGAGGCGAGGGTTGTTGCATCGGTCATGACGTCAATTTTGCTTGACGACAGCCGCGTTTGTCAACAAAAATTGACATCGCTGAGCGCGAACAGACCCGGAAAGGGTATGGCGGAGGTTGTCAGCCGTTCCAGCGGCCGGTGGTGGCGAATTCCGTGAGAATCCCGGTCGGGCCGGTCAGATCCATGTTCTGGGCGGCCACCCAGTCGTCGTCGAAATAGGTGCCCGCGTACCGGTCGCCGCCGTCACACAGCAGCGTGACCACGCTTCCGCTGCGACCCGCCGCGACCAGCTCGGCGACGAGGTGGAAGGCGCCCCACAGGTTCGTGCCGGTCGAACCGCCGACGCGACGGCCCAGTGCGGCGCTCGCATGACGGGCGGTGGCGATCGAGGCCGCGTCGGGAACCACGATCATCCGATCGACCACCTGGCCCACGAACGACGGCTCCACCCGAGGACGGCCGATCCCCTCGATGCGCGACGGCATTCCGGTCTCATAGCCCGCGTCGCCCGACTCGTAGCCGCCGTAGAACGCCGAATGCTCCGGGTCCACCACGGCCAGCCGCGTCGCGTGCCTGCGATACCGGATGTAGCGTCCGATCGTCGCGCTGGTGCCGCCGGTACCCGCACCGACCACGATCCACTCCGGCACCGGGTGCTTCTCCAGCGCCAGCTGTTCGAAGATGGACTCGGCGATGTTGTTGTTGCCACGCCAGTCGGTGGCCCGCTCGGCATGGGTGAACTGATCCATGAAATGCCCGCCGGATTCGGCGGCGAGACGCTTGGCCTCGGTGTACATGTCCGGTGGTCGATCGACGAAATGACATCGGCCACCCTGCGCTTCGATGAGCGCGACCTTCTGCGGCGACGTGCTCGCGGGCATCACCGCGACGAAGTCCAGACCGAGCAGCTTCGCGAAGTAGGCCTCGCTCACCGCCGTCGAACCCGACGACGCCTCGACCACCGTTGCGCCCTCGGTGACCCAGCCGTTGCAGATCGCGTACAGGAACAGCGACCGTGCCAGCCGGTGCTTGAGACTGCCGGTGATGTGGGTCGACTCGTCCTTGAGGTAGAGCTGCACCGGCCAGTCGGCGGGCAGCGGATACCGCAGCAGGTGGGTGTCGGCGGACCGCTGCGTGTCGGCGTCGATCAGCCGGACGGCATTGTCGACCCAGTCACGCGGGGCGCTGCGATCGAGGTATTTCACGCCGAGGCGCCGTCGTCGTCACCCCGCAAGCGGGCCCGCAGCTGCGCCTTGTCCTGGCGGCGGCGCGCGTCGACCACGGCGATGTCCTCGTTCACCTTCACCCGCAGCTTCTTGAACAACGTCAGCGACAGCGGCATCGCGACGATCAGCGCGAACAGCGCCGCGACGATGACCGGCACGTCGACACCGATCAGCTTGGCCACGCCTACGATCAACGCGGCGATCACCACGACCAGCCCGAGACGAGCCAGCGTGTAGAGCGCGAGATTGCGGACCAGCCGCTTCCCTGCGCCAGGACCCTGCTGACCTGTTGCTTCACTCACGACTACAGCGTAGCCCGGCGCGAATCTCGCCGATGCGGCCCCGTTCGCGGCTTTTGTCTATTACTTCCCCTTTACCAACAGTAGGTGGTTCGACTACATGGGGGTCGCAGTGCGACGATGACGCCACTGATGAGGGAACTGTCGAGAACGGAGAGGTTAGCTATGACTGCGATCACCGTCGGCCTTCAGGACACTCTGCTGACACCAGGCCAAGTGGCCGCCATGTTCCACGTAGATCCCAAGACCGTCACCCGGTGGGCCCATGCGGGCAGACTCGGCTCACTGCGTACACCGGGCGGACATCGCCGTTTCCGCGAGTCCGAGGTCCTGCAGTTGCTCAGATCACTGACCACCGAGGCAGCACCCCGCTGACTCACCGGCCGACGCGAGCCCACCGCGGGCTCGCGTTCGCCAAAAATTTCCCTCCCGTTGCGGATGTGCACACGGCGCGGACACGGCTACCCTCGATAGCAGGAGGTGAGCGACGTGACGTACCTATTGGCACTCATCGCGATCGTGGCCATCGCGGTGTTGTGCTGGAAGGCGTTCGGCCCCGAAATGCAACGCCCGAATCCCGGCCCACCCTCGCGCAGACCGGTTCTCGGCCCCGACGACGACCCGGAATTCCTCTGGCGCCTCGGCAAACAACCACGTGACGACTCCGGCCCGGCCGAGTGACCCTCACGATGTGCGTCGCCGTGAGCTGACGCACATACCCCCGTTGCGCGTCGAAAGAGCTGGGTAGATAACGTATTCCGGTGATTGATGTGCAGCAGGGTTCTGTCCCGACCACTTGGCGCGCGGCCGACGGCAGCGCCGTGACGTTCACCGAGGCACGGTCGGAGTGGACTCGCGCCGCACACGAGGTGCTGGCCGACACCGCTACCCGGTTCAACAACTTCATCGTCAACACGGAGTTGGCCGAGCTGGTCCAGGAAGAATCCGGGATCCGCACCGCGGTGAAGTGGCAGCACTGGCTGCCGGTCGTGCTGGACAAAGTCGCCGAGCACTGTCACAAGAACAACGAGCCGCCGCTGAGCGCCCTGTGCGTGCGCAAGAACCAGACCGTGGGCACCGGCTACCGCTACATCCTCGAACTCGCGGGCCTGCCCATCCCCGACGACCTCGAAATGCACGCGGCCGCGGCCCGCTGGCAGTGCTACCAGCACTACGCCACCGACCTCCCCGCCGACGGCGGCCTGCCCACCCTCCCCCCGAAGGTCGCCGCCATCCGCCAGTCCACCTCCGCGGACCTGGCCACCGCCGAAGCAGCCGAGGCAGCCGTCAAACGACCCTCCGCCGCCCGCCGCACCGTAGCCGCCATCCCCAAGCCGGAACCGGTGCGCAAGCCGGTCTGCCTCAACTGCCACGTAGAACTCCCCGCCAACAAGATCTGCTACTACTGCTGACTCCGAGGCGCCTCAGGGCTCCCACAGCGGGTTGTGCAAGATGGCCAGGTTCTGGCGTGCGGTGACCGCGAGACTGTGCGCGTAACTGTCGGGATGCAGCCGATCGAGGATGCTCCAGTACGAGGCCGCAGCGCGTTGCCGAAGCCCGGCCAGCGCCTGTGTCGCCGCCAAGTTGTTGCGACGCCCGAGAGTTTCGAGACTGTCGTCGCCGAGTTTCCGTTCGCTGTAGTCGACGTTCAAGTCGAGTAGGTCAAGGGCATGAAGGTACTCACCGGCAGCGGAATACCCCAAAGCCAGATTGTTGCGAAGGGTGAGCGTCATGTCGTCGTCGACGCCGAGAACATGCTCGGCGATCGACACGATATCGTTCAGCACCTCTAGTCCTTCGGAGAAGTACCCCGCATCGCAGTAGGACCGGCCGAGGGCGTTCCGCACCTGCAACGTGATGGGCCGGTCGGCACCGAACTTCTCCGCGCACTGTTGAGCGAGCGGCTCCAACACCGCGATCGCTTCCGAGTAGCGTCCGCTGTCGCGGTGATTCTCCGCGACAGCCACCCGGTACGACGCCGTAGTGATCTCGGAAAACGGTGCGCGTCCCAGGCCGCTGGCTCGCCAGATCGCCGCCGCCGCGTACGCGATATCGACCGGCGCCCGCGCCACCACTGGACGGGCAGGCGCCACGGGCCACGGTTTCGACGGCGGCGCCTCGCGAACGACCCATGCCATCAGCGTTTCTCGCAGCTGCTCGGGCTGCGTGCCCGCAACGTGGAATCGGTGGGTAGCCCCCGCCACATCCAGGCGAATCACGGAGCCGTCGGCCCACCCAACTCCGGCACTGATCACTTCGACAAGGTCGGGCGTGCGCACATCCACGCCCGTCACCTCGCGCCAGCCGACCACGAACGCCGAGCGCACCGATCGGCGCCACCGGATTTCCGAATGCGAGAAACTCAACTTCCCCGCACGCTCAGTCGATCCCCCGGACCGATCCCCCGCCCCGTAGGTCACACCGGACAGCCGAAGATCGTGTGCCACAAGACCTATGGTCTCATCTCGGAGCTATGCAGACACGCTATATCGGAGGTAGCGGCCGCTCAGTTCAGCCCCGCGTAGCTGTGCAGACCGCTGATCACCATGTTGATGATAAACAAGTTGAACAGCATCGCTACGAAGCCGGCGATGTTGATCCAGGCTGCCTTGGTGTCTCGCCAGCCCGAGGTGGCTCGGGCGTGCAGGTAGGCCGCGTAGAGGACCCAGGCGATGAAGGAGCAGGTTTCCTTGGGGTCCCAGCCCCAGAAGCGGCCCCAGGCGGCTTCGGCCCAGATGGCGCCGAGGATGACGCCTGCGCCGAAGAGGGGGAAGCCGATGATGGTGGTTTTGTAGGCGAGCTGGTCGAGGGTGCGGGCGTCGGGGAGGCGGCGGGCGATGATGCCCAGGATGTTGGTGGATTCCTCGCCCGCGGGCTGACGCATGCGGAACAGGTAGAGCAGGCTGGCCACGCCCGAGACCAGGAAGACGCCGCTGCCGATGCTGACGATGGTGACGTGGATCGGCAGCCAGAACGAGCGAAGGGCGGGGACCACGGGGGCGGCGTCGGCGTAGAGGACCGTGCCTGCCAGGAACATCAGGATCAGCACGGGGACCAGCAGGAACGCCCACATGGCCCGGTAGCGCTGGTCGCGCAGGAAGATCAGGCCGATCACCACGGCGGCCGCGGTGGCCATGGTGGTGAACTCGTACATGTTGCCCAGCGGGAAGCGGTGGGTGGCGAAGCCGCGCAGCACGATCGAACCGATGTGCAGGACCGCGCCGACTACCAGCACCGAGAAGGCCATGTTGCCCAGCCGTTCGGCGAGCGGTTTGGCCTCGGGGGTCTCGATCCTGCCGGGCAACCCGGGGTCGCCGGCGGGGACGAGTTCGCGGGCGGCGACCTGCTTGGCGCGCGCCGAGGCGTACTGCACGATCAGCAGGACCGTGGCCAGGGCGTAGATGGCCATGGCCGACATGAACGCGAAGTCGCTGTACCGTGCCAGCGTTTCGTCGATCTGCATCAGGATTCCGTCTCCATGTCGAGTGCGCGGATCACTTCTCCGCTCCCAGCAGCCGTGTCCGCAGTCGATCGAACTCGGCGCCCCAGCCCGCTTGATCGCTTCTGGCCAGGCCGCCCATTTCTACTACGGCGCGTCGTTGACCCACGGTACCCGCCGCAGCCTCGACCGGGTACGCCCGGATCCAGATCCGCCGCCGTTTCAGCAACAGCGACACCAGCAGACCGGCCATCATCGTCAGCGCGCTCACCAGCACCCACTGCTGGGCCGGGTCGTGCGAGACCTGCAGGTTCACGAATTCCTCGGCGCCGTCGAAGGTGACCTTCGCCCCGCTCGGCAACGTGGTCGACTCGCCGGGACGCAGGTTGACCCGTGCCTCCTTGGTCAACCGACCCTGCTTGATCATCTCCGGGTCCAGCGAGAACAGCGACTGGGAACGACCGGTGTCGAGACCGGTATTGCCGCGATAGACATCGACTGCGACCGCCGGGTCATCCATCCGGGGAAACGACGACGTGAGCAGGCTGCCGTGGAACATCGCGGTCGGCGCGAACAGGCCCTCGATGGCGATCTGGTTCTGCCGACGTTCCTCGTCGGTGGCGTACATGCCGCCGGGCGGGTCGATGCGCAGCACACCGCTGGACAGGAAGGTCTGCGCGTCGTCGGGCCGCCACTGGATGGTCTCGGTGCGGGTCTGCCCGTTGGGGAAGGTGACGGTGAACGTCGGCGCGAAGCCGTGTCCCTGCAGGTAGACGCGGTCACCGGCGACCCGCAACGGATGGTTCACCTGGAGCTCGGTGCTGCGCCACGTGTCGGTGCTCAGGTCCGCGCCCGCCTGGTACTCGATGTTCGAGTGGAACATCTCGGCCTGGCCGGTGGGCAGGTAGTCGGCCTTGAAGTCCTTCACCTTGATGCACAGCGGCGTCATGCCGGTGCCGTCGTTGGTGTTGCCCGCCCGGAACGAGTCGAAGACCGCGGGCGAGGTGGTGCAGAAGCCGGGACCGTCGTTGGCGATCACGATGACATTGCCCTCGTAGCCGAGCAGCTTGCCCAACGCGATCGCGACGAGCAGCCCCACCAGCGACAGGTGGAACACCAGGTTGCCGAACTCGCGCAGATAGCCCTTCTCCGCGGACAGCGTCACCTCGCCGTCGCGCTGACCGGGGCGCACCTCGGTCCGCCACCCACGCAAGGAAGCCTTGGCGGCCTCGATCACCTCGTCGGGAGTCCGGTCGTCGGTTTCGCTGGAGTGGTGCGGCAACCGGCTGAGGTTGCGCGGCGCGGGCACCGGCGGGGTACGCAGTGCCCGGTAGTGGTCCCAGCAGCGCGGCAGGATGCAGCCGACCAGCGAGATGAACAGCAGCACGTAGATGGCGGTGAACCAGAAGCTGCCGAACACGTCGAACAGTTCGAACCGGTCCATCCACGGACCCAGTGTCGGACGGTCGGCGATGTACTGGTCGACCTTCTGCGCGTTGAGGCTGCGTTGCGGCAGCAGGGCGCCGGGGATGGCGGCCAGCGCGAGCAGGAACAGCAGCACCAGTGCGGTGCGCATGCTCGTGAGGCCGCGCCAGGAATTACGGACCAGGGCCCAGGCCCGGCCCAGCAGCGACTGCCGGACGGGCGGGGTGGGGGTGGTCGGTGTGGTCAGCGTGTCAGTCATCAGATCGGAAGAGTCACCTCGGAGACGAACCCGTCACGCACCCAGCCGACGAACTGATCCCATGCCCCCGTGACCAGCGCGACGCCGACGGCGACGAGCAGAAAACCCCCGATTACCTGAATGGTGCGCGAATTGCGCCGCAGCCAGCCGACCCCGCGCAACGCACCGGCCGACCCGAAGGCCAGCACGATGAACGGCAGCCCGAGACCGAGGCAGTAGGCGACGATCAACGTCACCCCACGCACGGCGGTGGTGCCCTCGGTACCCGCGGACACCGCCATCACACCCGACAGCGTGGGCCCCAGACACGGGGTCCAGCCGAGCGCGAACACCCCGCCGAGCAGCGGCGCGCCGAGGATGCTGGTGAGCCTGCGCGGCTCCATCCGCGTGTCGCGCTGCAGGGCGGGGACCAGGCCGATGAACACCAGACCCATCAGGATCGTCACCACACCGCCGATGCGCTGCAGCAGTTCCCGATTCACATTGAGGGTCTGGATCACGCCGAAAACAGTGGCCGTGGCCAGCACGAACACCACCGTGAACCCGGCGACGAACAGCCCGGCGGCACCGGCCACCCGCATCTTCGCGCTACGGCGCTGCGCGGTGAGCGTGCTCGCCTGCGCGTTGGTGGCAGGCGGCGCCTCGGCACCGACCAGCCCGGCCAGGTAGGACAGATAGCCGGGGACGAGCGGCACGACACACGGTGAAGCGAACGACACCAGGCCCGCGAGCAGGCAGGCTCCCAGCGCCAGCAGAAGCGGACCCGATGCCGCCGTCTGCTGGAAGGAATCCCCGACTGCGGCGAGCGGAATCACTCGTCGGTGTCCGTATCCATGTCATGCTGCTCGTCGCGCGGCAACGACAGGGTTCGCTCGGTCTCGGCCGGATCAGCGGGGCCGAAATCGAACAGACCGGCGCCGGCGACACTGCGCGGCACGGTCGCGATGCCGGCCCAACGGTCGTCGACCGTCCAGCCCGCACCCATTCGGCGGGCGCCCTGACGGGGACGACACGCGGTCAGATTTCCTGGACGACGACGGCTGCTCACTGCTTCTCCTCGGCGGCGATGCGCTCGACCACGGGCTGAAGGTCTTCGGCCAATAGCGAGCGAAGGAAGACCGCGGCGACCCGGTGCTGACGATCCAGGATCAACGTGGTCGGAATAACACTGGTGGGAAAGTTTCCGCCGAGAGCGAGCAAGGTCCGCATCGACGGGTCGTAGATGGACGGGTATTCGATCTTGTTGTCCACTACGAAGTCCTGGGCTTTGTCGCGCTGATGGTCACGGACATTGATCCCCAGGAACGCGACGCCTTGATCTCTGGTCGCCGCGAAGACTTTTTCGAGAGCGGGCGACTCGGCGCGGCACGGGCCACACCACTGTCCCCACAGGTTCACGACCACGATCTGGTTCGGGAAATCGTCGACCGAAACGGTCTTTCCCTCGTTCATCAGATCGGGCCCCGAGAGCGTGCCGATCGTCCCGCGCGTGGCGGGCGGATCGTAGTAGATATCCGTTTTACCACCGGGTGAGACGAATTCGAAGGTCCCACCACCGGTGGCGACCGCATCGGTACCCGTCGAGCAGCCCGCCGCGGCGATGATCACCAGCAGGGCGGACAGAACGGCGGTCAGCGCCCGCGGCCGACGGCCACGGGCGGTTCCCGACGAGGTGCAGCGTGTCATGCGCCGTGAACCGACGGATCCGACGCCCCGGCGGGCTCGGAATAGACGATGTCGACGAGCGTGTCGCCGTGGTAGACCAGCGAGGTCAGCGACGCCAGCGAGCACTGCCGGTTGCGCGGGTCGTGCCACAACCGCTGACCCTGCAGGAAACGGCGCAGCGTCCACACGGGCAGCTGATGCGAGACCAGCACCACCTCGTGACCGGCGGCCTCGACGCGGGCCTTGTTCACCGCGGCGAGCATGCGATGAGCGATCTGCAGATACGGCTCGCCCCAGGACGGGGTGAACGGGTCGCGCAGCTTCCACCAGTGCCGCGGCTTGCGCAGCGCCCCGTCACCGACGGAGACGCGCAGGCCCTCGAAGGTGTTGCCCGCTTCGATCAGGTTCTCGTCGGTGCGCACGATCAGGTCGTGGGCGGCCGCGATCGGCGCTGCGGTCTCCTGGGCGCGCTGCAACGGGGAGGCGATCACCATCGCGATGTCGTGATCGGCCAGCGAGCGCGCGACGGCACCGGCCTGCGAGCGACCGGCCACCGAGAGGCTGAAGCCGGGCAGGCGACCGTAGAGGATGCCGTTCGGGTTGTGCACTTCGCCGTGGCGCAGCACGTGCACGATGGTTTCGACACTCGACGGGTCGTCGTCGAGGGCGGGAGGTGCGGCGGCGGGGGCAGGATGGGGCGCCTCGTCGCTATCCGCCGGGACTGGGGCGAATTCTGCGTCGGGCTGGTCGGAGCTCACGCTGGGGATCCTTCGGGGGTTGCGGCCGCGGCCGCGAGGGCGGCGGCGGGCAGAGCGGCGGCGATACGGTCGAACGCGTCCTCGTCGAGTGCCGCGGAGACGAACCATGCCTCGAACGCGCTCGGCGGCGCGTACACGCCCGCGTCGAGCAGGGCGTGGAAGAAGGCAGGGTAACGCCAGGTCTGGCTCGCTTTGGCGGCGGCGTAATCGGTCACCGGACGCTCGGCGAAGAACACGCTCACCATATTGCCTGCGAACTGGACTTGATGCTCGACACCGGCCTCTGTCAGGGCTTTCGCGAACAACGCGCCGAGACGATCGGCATTGCGGTCCAGCGCCGCGTACACCTCGTCGTCGGCCGCACGCAGGGTCGCCAGGCCCGCGGCGACGGCGACGGGGTTACCGGACAGCGTGCCCGCCTGATACACCGGGCCGAGCGGGGCGAGGTTGTTCATGATCTCGGCGCGACCGCCGAACGCGGCGGCGGGCAGGCCACCGCTCATCACCTTGCCGAAGGTGTAGAGGTCACCGGCGACGCCTTCGCGGCCGTACCAACCCGACGCGCTGACCCGGAATCCGGTCATCACCTCGTCCATGATCAGCAGCGCGCCGCTGTCGTGGGCGAGGGTGCGCAGACCTTCGTTGAAGCCGGGCAGCGGCGCGACCGCGCCCATGTTGCCCGCGGCGGCCTCGGTGATGACGCAGGCGATCAGGCCTGGGTGCGCGTCGAAGGCGGCGGCGACGGCGGCGAGGTCGTTGTAGGGCAACACGATGGTGTCGGCGGCCTGCGCGCCGGTGACGCCGGGTGAGGTCGGCAGACCGAGGGTCGCGACACCGGAGCCCGCGTCGGCCAGCAACGCGTCGACGTGACCGTGGTAGCAGCCGGAGAATTTGATGATCTTGGATCGGCCGGTGAAACCGCGGGCCAAGCGGACCGCGCTCATCGTGGCCTCGGTACCGGAGTTCACCAGGCGGACCCGCTCGACAGGGTCGACGCGGGTGGCGATGGCCTCGGCCAGCTCGATCTCGGCCTCGGTCGGCGCACCGAACGACAGTCCGCTCGTCGCGGCCCTCTGCACGGCCTCGACGACGGCGGGGTGGGCGTGACCGAGGATCATCGGCCCCCACGAGCACACCAGATCGACGTAGTCGTTGCCGTCTGCATCGGTGAGCGTGTAGCCGCTCGCGGAGGTGATGAACCGTGGCGTACCGCCGACCGAGTTGAACGCACGAACCGGGGAATTGACGCCACCCGGGATCACGGCGGCCGCCCGCTCGAAGAGCTGGGCCGAAACCGGTACCTGCGTAAGACTCACGGATTCCAGTGTCTCAGTTCGCCTCGGCACGCCGGACGACAGGGTGGAGCACAGTGACCCAGACCGCAGCGACCCACCGACGACACGCCCGACACGCCGCCCCGATCCGGGAAAGAATTCGATCTAGGCCCATTGGCCTGCGACTACGCTCCGGGCGGCTCAGCACCTGAGCCATAGGGAAATCAGGTATCAGCGAGAGGGTATTTCATGCGTTTCGGCGTCACCAGCACTGCCCTTGGCACAGGATTCGTCGCGGCGGGAGTGCTACTCGGCGCGGGTTCGGCCACCGCGTTCGCACCACAGGCCCAGCCCGATCGGATCGGTGCCCAACTCAGCCACGAGGAGACCGCGGCCCTCGGGGCGGGGCCGATTCCGGCGATCACCGCGATGCTCGTACCCGCCAATCGGATCGGCGCGGGTCTGCATCCCGACAGCGATCTGTACCGCGACGCCGACGGCGGCATCCGCGCCACCCTGCGTCAGGTGGTGACGGAAGCGGCGGCCCATCCCGACGGCACCGTCTCCGTCTTCCTGAACGCGCCCGGCACGCGCGGCGGCCGCATCGTCGACGTCTACCAGCAGTGGACCAGCTGATCAGGTGTACATGCAGGGCACTTCGGCCGAGATCGTGTGCAGCTGGCACATGATGCCGTTGTAGATGCCGCTCGAGCCGGTCTCCGGGGCGAAACCGTCGGCGGCCGGCTCGGCGATCATCGGGGTGAGCGGCAGACCGGGGGCGGCCTGGGCGGGCGCCGCGGCCAGGGCGATCGTCGCCACCGCGGCGGCGACGGTACAGATTCCTGCGGTCAGTTTGGTCATCGATTCCTCCTCGAGGGAGCCCGCGGTGCGAGCTCGCGTCCCGAACCCCCACGCACACATCGGAATTCGGCTTCCTCTAGATCATCGGTTCGAGATCGCGCGGTGCTACAGATCCGCGGTAGATCCTGGTGACGACATCGATGACCAGCACCCCGCTCACGATCACCAGCGCACAGGCGAGCAACAGCAACGGCGCCACGTAGCGCACCGCCTCGAACCCGGGGTGCTCATCGGTGCCGGCGAATTCGGTCGTGCGCCGTGCGGCGCGCCAGCTGACGATCGCGCAGGCAAGGAAGAGCACGGCGAAGCCGAGTTCGAACAGCGCGATCCAGCGTCTCATTCCTGCGATCCTGCCAGGGGCGAGATCGAATCAGCCGACCAGGCTCGGTAGCAGAATCAGCGCGATGACGGCGAGGGTGAGTACAACCATCAGCCCGATCACCAACAGGTCGCGTCGCAGGCTGTGTGGTTGCTCGATCACCACGCGCATCATTGCCTCCGCTCCCCCGGCGCTCAACCGGTGTGACAATCCTCACCATACACTGTGTGGTGTCACTTCCGGCGGGACTGGAAGTACTTCGTCGACTCGGGCCGGTAGCTGAGGAACGCGGCCCCCGCGGCGAGCACGCCCTGCACGATCGCCGAGCCTCCCGCCACGATCGTCGCGGGATTGGCGACCGCGGAGAAGCTGAACATGGTGGCGACGGCGCCGAGTCCGAGCCAGATCGCGACAACAGTGAGCACCGTGCGCGCCCAGCTCTTGCCACGGCCGAGCTGATGCGCGATCGCCACGGTGACACCGGCCAGCAGCACCCCGACCAGCGCGGTCAGCGCGAAAGCCACCAGCACCATCACGTCGACGGTCGACGCCGGGAAGTTCGGATCCGACTTGTGCATCTCGTCGAGGAACTGCTTGCTGAGCTTGTCGCGCTCCCCGGTCATGGTGATGACACTGGCGAAGGTGTAGACGACACCGAGGCCGGCGATTCCCCACCACAGCTGACGAGCGGTGCCGACGTCCTCCGGCACGGGAAGGGTTTCGGGTTTGTTCGGCGGAACGATCACGACAGCCAGTGTGCTGCCTCGGTCGCCCAGTAGGTGAGCACGATGTCCGCGCCTGCCCGCCGGATGCCGATCAGCGACTCCAGGATCGAAGCCCGGCGATCGATCCAGCCACGCTCGGCGGCGGCGGTGATCATCGCGTACTCGCCGGAGATCTGATAGGCCGCGACGGGGACGGTGGAACGGTCGGCGACGTCGCGCAGGATGTCGAGGTAGGACATCGCGGGCTTCACCATCACGATGTCGGCGCCCTCGGCGAGGTCGAGGTCGAGCTCGCGCAGCGACTCGCGGCGGTTGGCCGGATCCTGCTGATAGGTGCGGCGATCGCCTTCCAGCGACGAGCCGACGGCCTCACGGAAGGGGCCGTAGAAGGCCGAGGCGTACTTGGCCGCGTAGGCGAGGATGGCGGTGTCGGTGCGCCCGACCGCATCGAGCCCACGCCGGATCGCGCCGACCTGTCCGTCCATCATGCCGCTGGTTCCGAGCAGATCGGCACCAGCTTCGGCCTGCGACAGCGCCATCTCCACGTAGCGGTGCAAGGTGGCGTCGTTGTCGACCGCGCCATCGGTGCCGACGACCCCGCAGTGGCCGTGGTCGGTGAATTCGTCGAGGCAGGTGTCGGCCATGATGACCGTCGCGTCCCCGACTTCTTCGGCCAGCGCGCGCAGACCGCGGTTCAGGATTCCGTTCGGATCACTGGCCTGGCTGCCGGTGGCGTCCTTGTCCTCGGACAGCGGCACACCGAACAGCATCAGTCCGCCCACCCCGGCGGCCACCGATTCCGCGGCGGCCTTGCGCAGCGAGTCCAGCGTGTGCTGATACACCCCCGGCATCGAGCTGATCTCCCGCGGCTCGTCGAGTCCGTCGGCCACGAACATCGGCAGTACCAACTGACGCGGCTGCAGTGTGGTCTCGGCGACGAGTCGACGCAATGCGGGTGTCCTGCGCAACCGCCGCGGGCGGTCGAAAGCGGTCATAGCCCGCAGAATACGCCTGTCCCCCGATGGTCGCCGCAGCGCCTACAACGGGTCGCGACGGCGGGCGGTTTCGCCCAGAATCTGCTCGAAAGTTGCGAAGACCGGGGACGGGCCGGCCGAACTCCACGTTTCGTTGGTGAGCAGGATCGCCGTCACCGCGCCGTCATTGGACCAGGTCGAGCCGAGACCGCCTGCCCAGCCGTAGGCACCTGCGCGTGGGCCGTCGAGTTGGTCGCGTACCTGGACGCCGACGCCGTAACCCCACCCCGCGCTGTCGCCGGGGCCGGGTCCGCCGCGGGCCAGTTGCTCGGCGGTGAGGTGGTTGGTGGTCATGGCCGCGACGGCTCGCTCGGACAGCACTCGGATGCCGTCGAGTTCGCCGCCGTCGCGCAGCATCCGCGCGAAGCGGTAGTAGTCGGCGAGAGTGGAGACCAGGCCGTCACCGCCCCCTTCGAAGGCGGGTGGAGTGCTCCATTGCCCGTCGACGGGGTCGAAGACGGTGCGGGTGCCGTCTGTTTCCGAGTAATGCGGGCCGAATCGGGCCAGCTTGTCAGGCGGGACGGAGAAACCGGTGTCGGTCATGCCGAGTGGGCGCAGGACACGCTCGGCCAGCAATTCCGAGAGCGGTTTGTTCGCTGCCCTGGCGACCAGGAATCCGAGGATCGACGCGCCGACGTGGTAGAGCCAGCGTTCGCCGGGCTGATACTGCAGGGGCAGGGTGCCGAGCCGGCGCAGCCAGATGTCCGGAGGCAACATCCGCGCGGGCGTCGGCGGGCCCCAGCCGAGGTCGAGGGCACTCCAGGCGGCGTCGAACGGCTTGGGTGAGAAGTCGGCGAAATCCATGCCCCAGCCGAGGCGGAAGGTGAGCAGGTCGTCGACGGTGATCGGGCGGTTCACCGCGACCGTGTCGGCGACTTCGGCGGTGGGGTGCGCGAGTACACGTAAGCCGGCGAGTTCCGGGAGGAGCCGGTCGACCGGTTCGGCCGGATCGAGTACGCCGTCGTCGATCAGAATCGAGGCCGCCGCCGCGGTGAGCGGTTTGGTCATCGAGGAGATCCGGAAGATCGTGTCGGTGCGCATCGGGGTGGCGCGGGTGGCGTCGAGGTGGCCGATGGCGCCGGTGATGACGTCGTCTCCGGTTGCCACGAGCCATGCCAGGCCGAGCAGCTCGTCCGCCGCGACGTGCGCGCCGAGCCGCTTGTCGATCTCGTTCACCCTCATCGCCTCTCCCCGGGTTGCCTTGCGCTACTAGACCACAGCGGTCCGACAGCTACCCGCGAATCACCACGCGCGGCGCTTCGCCGAGGTCGGCTACCGGTCGCGGCGAACCTGTGGATAACATCGAAACCCACTGGAGCTCAATGGCTTCCGCGAGAGATCGACGAAACCTGTCGGTGCCCCTCGGTATAATCGAAAGCGTGTTCGAGGGTTCCGACGATCGGGGGCGGGACCCAAACGCAACGGGAGGACGCCGAATGAATGCCATTGCCGCTCAGACCACTTTCATCACCGCGCCGTACGTGCCGCTCGAGAAGAAGCGACTGCCCGCGGGCCGTCCGCGCCGCTGGTACGTGGCGCACAACCGTCGGCTCAAGGCCATGCGGTTGACGATCGCGCTGCTGGATTCCGGTGTGTACCTACCCAATCAGGCCACCAACGACACGATCCGGCGCACCGCCGAGAAGATCGACATCCGCCCGCCGTCCGATGCCACCTGCCGGCTCGTGCGCACACTGCTGCGCTACAGCCGATGACCTCGATACGCCGAAAGCCCGCCGTTGCGGGCGGGCTTTCGGGGTATCTGCTGAGATCAGCGGCTGCTGCTGCGGCGGCTCTTCTTACGCGGCGGCGGCAGCAAGCCCTCGGCGCGCAGGCGCGACGCGTGCTCGGCCAGTGCCTCCACCAGTGGGCCCACCTGAGCCGTCTCGGGCTGCACGTCCACACGCAGACCGAACTCGATCGCGGTCTCCGCGGTCTTCGGGCCGATGCAGGCCACGATGGTGCGAGCGTGCGGCTTGCCCGCGATGCCGACCAGGTTGCGCACCGTGGAGGACGAGGTGAACAGGACCGCGTCGAAACCGCCGGTCTTGATCATCTCGCGGGTCTCCGCGGGCGGCGGCGAGGCGCGCACCGTGCGGTAGGCGGTGACGTCGTCGATCTCCCAGCCGCGCTCACGCAGGCCCTCGGCCAAGGTCTCGGTGGCGATGTCGGCGCGGGGCAACAGCACCCGGTTCACCGGATCGAACACGTCGTCGTAGGGCGGGAAGTCGGCGAGCAGGCCCTCGGAGGACTGTTCGCCGCTGGGCACCAGTTCGGGGTTGATACCGAAGGAGCGCACCCGCTCCGCGGTGGCCTCGCCGACGCAGGCGATCTTCACACCGGAGAACGCGCGAGCGTCCAGTCCGAACTCGGCGAACTTCTCCCACACCGCGCGCACCGCGTTGGTGGAGGTGAACACCACCCACTGGTAGCGCCCGTCGACCAGACCCTTCACGGCCCGTTCCATCTGGGCGGGGCTGCGCGGCGGCTCCACCGCGATGGTCGGCACCTCGATCGGGATCGCGCCGTGGGTGACGAGCCGCTCGCTCATCTCCCCCGCCTGATCCTTGGTGCGCGGGACGAGCACGGTCCAGCCGTAGAGGGCACGCGACTCCCACCACGACATCTTGGCGCGCTTGTCGACTTCCTTGCCGACCGTCACGACCAGCGGGCCGACGAGCTCGGACGCGGCGTTGTTCAGCGAGGCCAGCGTGGCCTCGATGGTGCGCTGCTGACGAGTGGTGCCACGCACGGTGACCGCGACCGGCGTCTGCGGCGCCATACCGTGTTCCACCAGCGCGCTGGCGGTCTCGGCCAGGTGACCGGAGGTGGCGTGCAGCACCAGCGGGCCGGGGGCGGCGGCCAGCGCCGACCAGTCGACCTCGCCGCGCACATCGGCCTCGGTGTGCCCGGAGCCCAGCGCGATGCCCGCGTAGCTGGGCACGGCCGAGCCGTTGGGCAGGCCCGGAAGCACCTCGAACACCATGTGCGAGCGGGTGACGGCGTTGACCTCGTTGATCACCGAATCGGTGGTCAACGGGTCGCCGGTGACGATGCGGACCACGTCGTGACCGTTGCGCGCCTCGGCGATCAGCGTCTTGGCCACCTCGGCGGGTTCGCCGAGGGCGGGCCGCACGTCGACCGGGCTCTCGCCGTCCTCGCCCACCTCGACCGCGCTACCGATCAGGGCGAGCACGCCCTTGTCGACATCGGGGTCGGTGAAGGCCAGCATCGCCCGCTCGAGCACCTCACGGGCACGCACGGTCAGCAGGGCCGGGTCGCCGGGGCCGGATCCGACGAAAAGGATCCGCCCTGGTTGCTTCTTGGTAGCTCGGCTGCTGCTCATCGGTTGTTCTCCATCGGGCTGGAATTAGTGAAGTCGGTGGGCGCCGGTTCGTCTGTGACGCTCAGCAATGCGCGAGCACCCAGGTCCAGCAGTTCGCGCGCCAGCGTGCGACCGAGTTCGGCCGCGTCTTTCGGCGCGCCGACGATCGAGGCGCGGAGGACATCGGAGCCGTCGATCGCGGCAGCACAGGCGCGCAGCGAGAGTTCGTCGAAGATCCGGCCGTCCTCGTCGATCGACTCGACGATCTCGGCGAGCGCTCCGATCGGCGCGGTGCAGCCTGCCTCGAGCTCACCGAGCAGCGAACGCTCGGCGAGCACCGCGGCTCTGGTCGCGGCATCGTCCAGACCGGCGAGTATCTCGATCAATTGCGGGTCGTCACTGCGGCATTCGACCGCGAGCGCGCCCTGCGAGGGGGCGGGCAGCATCTGCACCGGTTCGAGCGATTCGGTGATCTCGTCGGTGCGCCCGATCCGGCACAGGCCGGCGCGGGCGATGACGATCGCGTCGAGTTCGCCCTCGCTCACCTTGCGCAGGCGGGAGTCGATATTGCCGCGCAGCGGAAGGATGTCGAGGCCGAGGCCGAGTGCGCGCAGCTGCGCGGCGCGGCGCGGGGCCGAGGTCCCGACGCGAGCACCGGCGGGCAGTTCGCCGAGCACCATGCCGTCACGAGCCACCAGCGCGTCGCGCGGGTCCTCGCGGGGCGGGATCGCGGCGATGGTGAAGCGCGGATCCTGCGCGGTGGGGAGGTCCTTATAGGAATGCACCGCGATGTCGATGCCGCCCGCGGCGAGCTCGTCGCGCAGCGCGGAGGTGAACACCCCGACACCGATCTTCTGCACCGGATCCGAGGACAGATCGCCCGGTGTCTTGATGACCACCAGTTCGGCGGGCTGCCCCGCCGCGATCAGCGCATCACGGATGGTGCCCGCCTGTGTCAGCGCGAGCAGACTGCCGCGCGTGCCGATCCGCCACGGCGCACTGCTGCTGCCTGCGGTCACGGTGTCCTCTTCCTGCACTGTCGTGGTCATGCGGTTTCCTCCTGCGCATGCCCGAGCGGCGCTGCGTGGTTTCGCATGCTGCCTGTGTCGGGTCTTGACTCGGTCAAGCGTGACGGCCCATCGCCGAGGTGGCCTGCGGTGAAGTCGTCGGCCAGCGCGGACTCCGCCGCGGCGACCTCCATCGGGGCGGCAACCGCTTGTACCGCACCAGGTTTCAGTTCGAACAGCTCACGCAACGCTTCGGCGTAGCTGTCGCCGCCCGGCGTCGATGCCAGCTGCTTCACCCGCACGGTCGGCGCGTGCAGCAACTTGTCGACGACGCGGCGCACCGTGCGCGCCACCTCGTCGCGGGCCGGGTCGGCCAGGTCGGGCAGCCGCGAATCGAGGCGGAGCAGTTCGGCCTCCACCACATCGGCGGCACGCTGACGCAGCGCGGCCACCGTAGGAGTGACCTCCGCCATGCGTTGCCCGGCAAGGTATTTGGCGAGTTCGTCGGCGACGATGACGCGCGCGGCGGCGGTGTCGTCGGCCGCGGCTCCCGCGGCCGGATCGCGCTGCAGCGATTCGATGTCGATGACGGCGACGCCGGGCAGGCCTGCCACGGCGTGCTCCACATCGCGGGGCAAGCCCAGATCGCAGAAGACCAGTGGACGCTCGGCGGCGTCGGTGCGCGCCCGGCCGGCGAGCGCGCGGTGGGTATCGGCCAGAGTCACCACGGACCCGACCGCGCCCGTACAGGTGATTACCACATCGGTACCCGCCATGGCCTCGGTGAGCCGCGACATCTCGACCGCCTCGGCGTCGACACCGTGCATGGTGCGCCCGGTCTCGGCGAGACGCTGTGCGCGTTCGAGGGTCCGGTTGACGACGATGATGCGCCCGATCCCGGCCCGCGACAGATGCGCGACGGCCAGCCCGCCCATCGCGCCCGCACCGACCACCACGGCGGTCCGTCCGGCGAGATCGCCCACGACACCGCGCGCCCGATCCAGCGCCACCGACACCACCGAGGCACCGGCCCGGTCGATCCCGGTCTCCGAGTGCACTCGCTTGCCGACCCGCAACCCGTGCTGAGCCAGCTCGTGCAGGGTGCGCCCGACCGCCTGCTGACCGTCGGCGCTGGCGTAGGCGCTGCGAATCTGGCTGAGCACCTGCTGCTCGCCGACGACCATCGAGTCCAAGCCGCTGGCGACCGCGAACAGATGCTCGGCCGCGGCCTCGCTGTAGCGCACGTAGGCGTGCTTGGTGAGGTCGCCCAGCGGCAGTCCGGAATGCTTGGTGAGCAGCTCGCTCACCTCGCCGAGTCCGCCGTGGAAGGCGTCGACGACCGCGTAGACCTCGACCCGGTTGCAGGTGGAGACGATCATCGCCTCCGACACGTGACTCGAGGCGAGCAGCCGATCCACCAGCTTCGGCCGATCGGCCTCACTGATGGCCACCTTCTCCAGCACCGACACCGGGGCGCTGCGGTGCGAAATCCCTACCAGCAGAACACTCATGACCACACCTCGCCGGCGCTGTGCCCTGTCATGCGTGTCCGCACGCCGTGTCGCTGTTCAGCTCGCTGGCGCTCGCTCATGGCGTGATCACCGATCCCTTGGTGCTTGGCTCCGTTGCCGAGTGGGGCGTGGCCGAGTGCGGCGCGGTACGCCGTGTCGGCCTGCCGCGGGCCGGTTCGACCGGTGCGGCATGGGTGAGGTGGTTCGGCGGCGGTACCCGGCGCGCGACGCGGCCGGAGCCGACCTCGGCGATCTCGGGCAGCGCGGGCGCGTCGTTGCGCGCGGCATCGAAGGACAGCATCTGCAGTTCCATCGCCAGGTCGACGCGGCGGACCTGGACATGGGCGGGCGCGCGCAGTTCCAGCGGCGCGAAACTCAGAATCGACGGCAGTCCGGCGTCGACGAGCCGGTCACACACGTCCTGGGCGGCTTCGTCGGGCACGGCCACCACAGCGATCGTCGGCGTCAGCGCCGGAATCTGCGCGGTCAGTTGCTCGACATCGCGCACGACGAGACCGGCGTACGACTGGCCGATCACCGACGGGTCGTTGTCGAAGATCCCGACCACGGTGAAGCCTCGTACCCCGAATCCGCCGTAACCGACCAGCGCGCGACCCAGATTGCCCGCGCCGATCAGCACTACCCGATGTCCCTGCGACAGTCCGAGCACATCTTCGATCCTGGTGCGCAACTTGGCTACGTCATAGCCGACACCCCGCACACCGTTGGGTCCGAGGAAGGAAAGATCCTTGCGCAGCTTCGCCGAATTGACACCCGCCGCGACAGCGAGTTCCTCACTCGATACGATGACTACACCCTCGTCGGCCAACCCGGCGAGAACCCGGAGATAGGTAGCAAGACGAGTCACCGTGGCCTGCGGAATGTCCCGCACAAGAGCCTTGCCGGAGACGCCACTCGGCGTCTCGTGCTGCTCTGTCACGTCGTCGGCTCCTCGTTCCGGGCCTGATCGCGGTCCGGTTCCTCTGTTCGTTCACCGGTGTGGGTCGCTGCAATTACGAGAGCGCGACCGGTGCCATAGGGGCGGTACAAACCCGGCCACCGCCGCCGCGTGGAGCGGCGGTGCGGATTGCGTGTCACCACCGTAACCGCTTGTGCAGGCGTTCACAAAGTCGGTGAATTCGGCCTCATTTTCCGTCGCGACCAGCGATCCGGCTCAGGTCCGCCCGCAAACGGGGCTCATCGACGTCGAAATAGCTGTGTTCACGGCCGTTCAACAGGACCACCGGCAGGCGATCACCGTATTCGGCACGCAGTTCCGGCTCCCTGACCGCGGCTTCGTCGACGTCTACAGTGGCGACCGGGAGACCGAAATCACCACAGATCATCCGCAATTGCTCCAGTGCCGCGCTGCACATGCCGCAACCAGCGCGGGTCAACAGGGTCACCGTCGGTGTGGGATTAGTCATGAGCCCTATTTAATCCCCGAGCCCGCAGCGGGTTGTCGGTGCAGCCGGTTACTGTGGACATGGTTCGCGCGACTAGCGGAGGGTACTGGTGCCGGAACGTTCGAAGGTGACTAGGGCCGGATTCGTCGCAGGGCGATTCGGGGAGTTCCCTGCACGGTGGCAGCCCAGCCGCCTCGGTCAGGAACTGCAGGAACAGTTCGCACGGCTGCCACGCAGCCCGTTCGGACCGAGCGAAGAAGAGTTACGCGCCAACCTGGCCGGTGAGGCCAGCGCCGACGCCGCGCTCGAGCTGCACGATGCCGAGCTCGCCGAGCAGGGTGCCGACGCGGGCCCCGAGGTTCCGCGCGACCTCACCGCCGCGGCGTTCTTCGACGTCGACAACACCCTTGTGCAGGGTGCCTCGATCGTCCACTTCGCCCGCGGGTTGGCCGCGCGCAAGTACTTCAAGACCTCCGATCTGGTCGACGTCGCCTGGAAGCAGGTGAAGTTCCGGGTCACCGGCAAGGAGAACTCCTCCGACATGGTCTCGGGCCGGGAGAAGGCGCTCAGCTTCATCGCGGGCCGCCCCACGGCCGAACTCGCGGCACTCGGCGAGGAGATCTACGACGAGATCATCGCCGACAAGATCTGGCCCGGCACCCGCGCACTCGCCCAGATGCACCTCGACGCCGGCCAGCAGGTCTGGTTGGTGACGGCCACCCCGGTCGAGCTGGCCAATGTGATCGCCAAACGCCTCGGTCTGACCGGCGCCCTCGGCACGGTCGCCGAGAGTGTCGACGGCAAGTTCACCGGCCGCCTGGTCGGCGACATCCTGCACGGCCTCGGCAAGGCGCACGCGGTGCGTACCCTCGCCATCCGCGAAGGGCTCAACCTCAAGCGCTGCACCGCCTACTCCGACAGCCACAACGACGTCCCCATGCTGTCGCTGGTCGGCACCGCTGTCGCCATCAACCCCGACTCCGACCTGCGCGAGGTAGCGAAGAACCGCGGCTGGGAAATCCGCGACTTCCGCACCGGCCGCAAAGCAGCCAAGATCGGCGTCCCCACCGCCCTGGCGCTGGGCGCCGCGGGTGGCGCGGTAGCAGCAGTAGTAGCCCGCCACCGCGAACACTGAGTCCCGGCCGCCTTCCACACCCCATAAACCCCAACCCCGCACCCGCGACCCCTAGGGAGCGGCGGCCACGAAGTGGCCGGTCGCGGCCGGGTCGCCGGTTAGCCGCCGGGGCGTAGGCGACGAAGGAGCAAGCCCCGGTGG
>NZ_JBSGSS010000014.1:0-230610 GCF_053606985.1 Nocardia sp. NPDC055165 | reverse complement strand
GGGGCGTAGGCGACGAAGGAGCAAGCCCCGGTGCCTGACCGGCGGCCCCTCAGGGCCGCGGACACGCGCGCGCCAGCGCGCCGACAAACACAGTCGAACCGACCTGGGACTACCGAAGCCCGAATCCCCACCCCAGAACCCGTCACCCCCGCACACGACGGCGAACTCGGCCCAGTGATGCCGATCGGCTAGTGTCGCCTTCGTGCTCGCACCCGAACGGCGGACGCGCGCCGATATCTTCGTAGCAGTCGCGATCGCCGTCACCCTCGTGGTGGCGGCGTTCGTCGTATGGGCGCGCGCCGATGCCACCGGAACGGATTCGGTGACGGCGGCCTCCCCCGCCCCCACCATCACCGCGGCCACCCAGCTGCCCACCACCTTGCGCGAGCAGTGGCACGCCGCCGACGAGTCGAGCAGGCGCGCGCTCACGTCGGGCAATGTGGTGGTGACCGGCGACCACGGCACCGTGAGTGGGCGCGATCCGCTCACCGGCAATCAGCTGTGGTGGTATCGCCGGGATATGCCGCTGTGCGGGGTCGAGTCGCAGTTCGGGACCGTGATCGCGACCTATCGCGATCAGCGTGGGTGCAGCCAGTCCGTGATGCTCGAGGCCGATACCGGTGCGCGCCGGGTCGCGCGCAGCAGCTACATGGACGACGAGATCCGTGTCAGCGGTGACGGCACCTACCTGCTGGCGCTCGGCGCGAACCGGCTGGAGATGTGGCGTTCGGATCTGGTACGCACGCTCGAGTACGGCTACGTGGATGCCCCGGTGAATCCGAACACCCAGCCGCGCAACGGATGTGCCCTGCGGTCGGCCGCGTCGAGTTCCTCGCGGCTGGCCGTGCTCGAGCGCTGCCCGGGTGACGCGACCGACCGGCTGACCGTGCTCAATCCGGCGCCGAAGGAATCGACCGCCCCCGAGGAATACGGCTCGCGGGTGCTCACCGCACCGGGTGCCGACGCGCCGCAGATGCGGGTGATCGCGGTGTCGGACAACAAGATCGCGGTCTACTACCCGCCGACGCCCGCGACCGCCACCGGCCTCGGGCTGCCGGCCAGGATCGCCGTGCACGACGGCACCGGCAACGAGATCGCGACCTACCAGCTCGCCGCCCCGTGGGACGAGCGCACCACGGTGACCCGTCTCGGCTCGGCCATCTACGTCTTCACCGGCAACAGCCTGATCGCCTTGAGCTCCAGCTCATTACAGCCGGTCTGGACGGTGCGCGACGCACTAGGCACCCCCGCCCTGATGGCGGGCAGGCTGCTGGTCCCGGTCCCCGACGGGCAGCTCGCGGTGGACAGCGGCAACGGCGCGACCGTCGCCCAGATCCCGCTCGCGCGCACCGACTACCGCGGCGACACCATCTCCACCGCCGTCCTGGGCAACACGGTCTTCGAACGCCGCGGCGGACAGCTCTACGCGCTCGGCTGAACCCGCACTGCCATGATGGAACCATGTCCACACCCGATGCCCGCCTGGTCCTGCTGCGCCACGGCGAAACCGAGTGGTCGAGTCAGCGCAAGCACACCAGCTTCACCGACTTGCCGCTGACCGAGCTGGGCGAAACCCAGGCCGTCGCGGCCGGGCTGGTGCTGAAATCCCTCGACCTGCGCGATCCGCTGTGCTTCACCAGTCCGCGCCTGCGGGCGCGACACACCGCCGAACTGGCAGGTCTGTCGCCGATCGAGGTCGACGACGATCTGGTCGAGTGGAACTACGGCGAGTACGAGGGCATCACGACCGCGCAGATCCGCGAGACCGTCCCCGGCTGGACGGTGTGGACCGCGCCCGTGCCCGGCGGGGAGACGGCCGAACAGGTGGGCGCCAGGGCCGATCGGGTACTCGCCCGGGCGGAGCCGGAGCTGGCGCGGCGCGACGTGGTCCTGGTCGGTCACGGGCACTTCTCGCGGGTGCTGATCGCGCGCTGGGCGGAGTTCGCGGTGCGTGAGGGACGCCGCTTCGCGATGTCGACCGGTGCGGTGAGTGTGCTCGGCTTCGACCACGACGCCCGCTCCATCTGGGGCCACAACCTGACGACCCGCACCGAGCCGATCGAAGGAGTCCACCGATGAGCGCATTCGTCCGCCGCGCCACCCCCGCCGACGTGCCGGCGATGGTCGGGCTCGTCCACGATCTGGCCGAGTACGAGAAGGCTCCCGCCGAGTGCACGCTCACCCCGGAGCAGTTGCGGTCCGCGCTGTTCGGGCCTGCCCCCGCGCTCTTCGCGCATGTCGCCGAGAACGATGGTGACGTGGTCGGCTGTGCCATCTGGTTCCTGAACTACTCCACCTGGGACGGCGTGCACGGCATCTACCTGGAGGACCTGTACGTGCGACCCGAGACCCGCGGTACGGGGCTCGGCCGCGCCTTGATCGCGGCGCTGGCCGCCGAAGCGGTCGAACACGGCTACAGCCGGGTGTCGTGGTCGGTGCTCACCTGGAACACGCCGTCGATCGAGTTCTACCGATCTCTCGGCGCCGCACCGCAAGACGAGTGGATCGGCTATCGACTCGCCGGTGCCGAACTGTCGGCGCTGGCCGCCACCGCGAGCTGAACCGTGCGCATCGCGTTGCCCCACGATTGGCCACGAACGCCCGACGAGGCGATCGCCCTCCAGGACGAACTCCGCCCTTCGGTATCCACCGAAAACCCCGCGCCGCCGCAATTTTCGACGGCGGCCGGAATTGATTCGGCGTATGCCGACGACGGCACCGTCGCGACGGCCGCGGTAATTATCGACATCGCCACCATGGAAACGGTGGAATCGGCAGTCGCACACGGCATTTCGGAATTCCCTTATGTGCCCGGGCTACTCGCGTTCCGGGAACTGCCCGCAACGGTTGCCGCATTGGAAAAGCTCACTGTCACACCGGATCTACTCGTGTGTGACGCACAAGGTGTGGCGCATCCCCGGCGTTTCGGATTGGCGTGTCACGTCGGATTGCTCACCGGAATTCCGACCATCGGTGTCGCCAAATCGGTGTGGGGCGAATACCGCGCGCCGGGGCCGCGCCGCGGTGACGCCAGCGACGTGACGATCGACGGCGAGGTCGTCGGTCGCGCGCTGCGCACGCGCGACGAGGTGAAGCCACTGTTCGTCTCGGTCGGCCACCGCATCGACCTCGACACCGCCTGCGACCGGGTACTTGCCCTCACGCGGGGTTTCCGGCAACCCGAGACCACCCGCCGAGCCGACCACCTGTGCCGCCAGGCACTGCGCGCGGCCACGGCCTGACCTACGGACGCTCGTCGTCCTCGGGGATCTCGCCGTAGTCCTGAGCCATGAATCGACTCGTGGCGGGGGCGAACAGCGCGGCCAATCCGGCGACCGCCACGAGCCCGAGCAAGCTTCCCCACAGCGGCTGATGTGAGTCGGTCAGCAACGACCAGGCCACCGGCAACAGCAACACGTTCGCGATGACCGCGATGGCCCGCCCCCAGCGTTTGCCGCGCAGCAGCCCGATGCCCGCGGCGAGCACCCCGCCGAACAGCACCCCGAACCAGATCGCGGTGCCGACCCCGCTGGCCGCGGACTGATCGTGTCCGGTCAGCGCCCGCACGATCAGCACGATCGCGGTCACCACCCCGGCCAGCCCCTCCAGCGAAACCAGCCCACCGGCCACCCGCACTGTCGTCGGGATACCGGTCGACACCTGGTCGCCGCCCTCGCGCTGGTCACCGTCTGTCACGTCCTGCTCTGCCACGTGCCCAGCCTACGACGACGTGTCGTGGCGCCCGGCGCGCGCCGGGTGTTCGCCCGCGCGCACTACCCTCGGCACTGTGCGGACGTTGCTCATTGTCAATCCCAATGCCACCTCGACGACCCCGGCCACCCGGGATCTGCTCGCTCACGCCTTGGAGAGCCGAACGCAGCTGACCGTTGCGCACACCCAGCATCGCGGCCACGCGGCCGAACTGGCCCAGTGGGCATCGACGCAGGAGATGGACCTGATCGTCGTGCACGGTGGCGATGGGACGGTCAACGAGACCATCAACGGCTTCCTGCCGGTGCCCCAGGTCGGCGACGACCAGGTGTGGCGCCCACGTCTCGGGATCATCCCGGGCGGCTCGGCGAACGTCTTCGCGCGCGCGCTCGGCATCTCCCCCGATCCGGTGACAGCAACCAACCAGCTCATCGATCTGCTGGCGCGCGATGCCGACCGCCGGATCGGGCTCGGTCTCGCCGACGACCGATGGTTCACCTTCAGCGCGGGCGTCGGCCTCGACGCCGATGTGTGCGAGTCGATCGACACCGCGCGCGCCAAGGGCCGCAAGGCGACGCCCGCGCGCTATCTGCGCACCACGGTCCGGCAGTTCTTCCGGGCTCGGCGGCAGGATCCGAGCGTCACCCTCGAGGTAACAGGACGGGATCCGGTCGAGGAGGTCTATTACGCCTTCGTCACGAATTCGAGTCCGTGGACCTATCTCGAGGACCGCCCGATTCGCACGAATCCCACCACCACCTTCGAATCGGGCCTCGGCGTGTTCGCGGTGCGGTCGATGAGTGTGACCCGCACACTGCTGCTTGCGCGGCAGTTGCTGGCCGAGAATGGAAACCCCAAGTCGCCCATACTTTTCCGCGCCGACGACGTGCCGTCCGTGCGAATCGAGACGGGCCAGGAGATCGGCCTGCAAATCGATGGCGACTTCATCGGAAAACGCAAGATGGTGCATTTCACATCCGTCCCCAGCGTGCTCGACGTGGTGGCACCCAAGCCGTCCTGACCACCGGACGGCAAGAAAAATCTCCTGGTTGCGCTGCGAAAACCCGGAGACGCGAGTACAAAGGACCGGGCAGGTTCCCCTTGTGGGGGCCTAGAGCGTGATCTCCCCCACGGTGCGCCGGAGACCTATTGACATCTACGGTGATCGTGAAAGCATTCACAAGCAACCGTGCGGAAACATTCGAGTCGCACAAGTGAACGATCCACTAACTACAGGCGCCCTTTGTGGCGCCCTCGCAAAGGAGCAGAGGAATGGACTGGCGCCACAAGGCCATCTGTCGCGATGAGGACCCCGAACTGTTCTTCCCGGTGGGTAACAGTGGTCCTGCGCTCGCGCAGATTGCCGATGCCAAGCTGGTCTGCGCCCGCTGCCCCGTCACGGCCGATTGCCTGTCATGGGCCCTCAAGTCCGGACAGGATGCCGGCGTGTGGGGTGGAATGAGCGAAGACGAGCGTCGCGCGCTCAAGCGGCGCAACGCGCGCACCCGTACGCGTACCTCCGTCTGAATCGACGGACCTGGCGTTGCCGGGCCATCAGCCCCGGTCCGGTAACGCATGTGTGAGAACCCGGCACCTTCACGGTGCCGGGTTTATTGTTGCCCACCTGAGGTTTCCGTAGCCTCAGCGCCCGGAACGGCGTCCGAGCGGAACCCGCAACACCGCATCGGTGCCCACATCGGCACCCGGATGCAAGCCGATCGAGCCACCCAGTTCCGAGGTCACCAGGGTGCGCACGATCTGCAAACCCAACCGGTCGGAACCTTCCAGACTGAACCCTGACGGCAGGCCACGGCCGTCGTCGGAGATGATCACGTCGAGCCAGCGAGCCGACCGTTCCGAGCGAATCGTCACGGTACCGTTCTCCCCCGCGTCGAAGGCGTGCTCGATCGCGTTCTGCACCAGTTCCGTCAAGACCATCACCAGCGGCGTCGCCCGTTCGGCGGAGAACACCCCGAGCGAACCCGCGCGGCGCACCTTGATCCGCGCGGTGTGCACCGTCGCCACATCGGCCATGATCGGCAGCAGCCGGTCGATGACCTCGTCGAGGTCGACTTCCTCGTCCACCGACATCGACAGCATCTCGTGCACCGAGGCGATGGAGGTGACCCGTCGCACCGATTCCGTCAGCGCCACTTGAGCTTCCGGGTTCTCGGTGCGGCGCGCCTGCAATCGCAGCAGCGCCGCCACGGTCTGCAGATTGTTCTTCACCCGGTGGTGGATCTCACGGATCGTGGCGTCCTTGCTCAACAGCGCGCGATCGCGCCGCTTCACCTCGGTGACATCGCGCACCAGCACCGCGGGCCCGGCCAGTTCCCCGCCCGGACGCAGCACCAGGGTGCGCAACAGCACCGTCGCCCCGCGCGCCTCGACCTCCATCCGGCGCCCGGTTCGCCCGGCGAGCGCGGCCTGGATATCGGCCACCACTTCCTGGGCGTCGAACGGATCGGTGATCAGCGAGCGGGTGGTCACCGCGAGATCCTGGCCGACGAGATCGGCCTGCATCCCCATCCGGTGATAGGCCGAGAGCGCGTTCGGGCTCGCGTAGACGACGATGCCGTCGGTATCGAGGCGGATGAATCCGTCGCCCGCGCGCGGGCTGGAATGCGTGGCCGCCCGATCCTCGGGCGTCGGGAAACTGCCGTCGGCGATCATCTGGCACAGATCGTCGGCGCACGACACATACGCCGTTTCGAGGGTGCTGCGGACCCGCGAGCGCGCCAGGTCGGAATCGCGGCTGAGCACGGCGATCACATCGTCGCCGCAGCGCACCGGAATCGCTTCGCGCACCGCGTGCACCGGGCTCGGGTGATAGACCCCGCTCACCTCGACCTCGGTGTCGGTGCGCACCGTGTGTCCGCTGAGCAGGGCATCGAAGACCTGCGGGAAGTCGGTGCGCGAGGCGGTGGTGTCGACCTTGTCGTCGAGATGCACGGTCGGCGCGGTCGTGGGCCGGATCTGGGCCACACACACCACATCGGAACCGTCGACGACCGGGCCCGCGCCCACCCACAGCAGCAGATCGGAGAACGAGAGGTCGGCGAGCAACTGCCAATCGCCCACCACCCGTTGCAGATGGTCCACGGCGATGCCGGGAAGGTCGGTGTGTTCGGCCAGGAGCTCGCTCAGTGTTGCCACGCTGGATCTACCGCTTCGTTGCTCGGGTGAGTTACGCGATGGTGGCGATGAGGTCGCCCGCCTGGAGAACCTGGCCCGGGCTGACGTCGACCGACGTGATGTCGCCCTCGACCTCGGTGAGCACCGGGATCTCCATCTTCATCGATTCCAGCAGCACCAGTGTCTGGTCGACCCGGACGTGTTCGCCCACGGTGACCTCGACAGCGAGCACGGTCGAGACCATCTCCGCGCGCACTTCTTCAGGCATGGCACCCCTTCGTTAGTATCCGCCGAAGCTACAGCCAACCACACGTGAAACAATGGCTCTCGACCAGACAGAGAAGGGAGCTCCCATGGGTAAGCGTGGACGTAAGAAGCGCAGCCGCAAGGGCAACGCCGCAAACCACGGCAAGCGTCCTAACGCTTGAGTCGTGCCGCTGCGCACAGACGACAACAGCACGCTCTCAGAAGCTACTGAGAGCGTGCTGTTTCCGTATCCGGGCTGATCAGCCTTCGGTGGTCTCAATCCTGGTCACCGAGATCGTCCGGTGGATCTCCAGCTTCAGCCGGTCGCGCAGGCCTTCGGGAGCGTGCTCGCCACCGCATTTGCGGCTGAGCAGACCCTTGATCTTCTCCTCGATGCCATAGGCCTCGATGCACGGGCTGCAGTGGTCCATGTGCTCCTGCAAGCGCTGCCGAGTGGCCTGATCGCACTCGTTGTCGAGCATGAGCCACACATCCGCGAGGACCGCGGTGCAGTCCATGTCGAGATCGGGATCGTCACTCACTTGACTACCTCCTGGCGTTCCCCACGGTCGAATCCACGTTCGCGCGCCACATCGGCGAGCAGGCCCTTGAGCTGCTTGCGTCCACGGTGCAGCCGAGACATCACGGTACCGATGGGGGTGCCCATGATGTCGGCGATTTCCTTGTACGGGAAGCCTTCGACATCGGCGTAGTACACCGCCATCCGGAATTCCTCCGGCAGCTGCTGTAGCGCGGACTTGATCTGGTCGTCGGGCAGGGCGTCCAGCGCCTCCACCTCGGCCGAGCGCAGACCCACCGAGGAGTGCTCGGCGGTGGCCGCCAGCTGCCAGTCGGTGATCTCGTCGGTCGGGTACTGCGCGGGCTGGCGCTGCTTCTTGCGGTAGGAGTTGATGTAGGTGTTGGTCAGGATCCGGTACAGCCAGGCACGCAGATTGGTGCCTTCCCGGAACGACTTGAACCCCTGGAACGCCTTCACGAACGTCTCCTGCACCAGGTCCTCGGCATCGGCCGGGTTCCTGGTCATCCGCAGGGCGGCGCCGTAGAGCTGGTCGATCATCGGGAGCGCATCACGCTCGAACCGGGCCGCCAGCTCGGCTTCGTCGACTTCCGTGCCGGACGCACCGTCGGACACCACGTCGTCGTCGCTCGTCACACCAATCCCTTCGATCGCCGTAGTAGCCGAATCTACCGGCACGACGGAATCGACTGGCAATCGCGCACCCCGTGGCAGGACAGGACGCTCCTCGAGCAGCAGTGTCACTATCTCTCCTTCACGTCGTCTCTGGCCGCGTTGGCTTGTCACTTGTGTGCAACATGCACCCCCGCATTCGTGTTCCCACACCGGCGGAAATCTGGTTGCCGGACCGGGCGTGGCCGCGATTAAGGTGACCGCTTATGTCGACTCCCGCGATCAAGGCCCTCAGCGGTATCGCGCACACGGTGCATTCCTATTCCCACGATCCACGCGCCGACTCCTATGGCGACGAGGCCGTCGACGCACTCGGCGACGAACTGGGAGTGCGAGCCGAGCAGATCTTCAAGACACTGGTGATCGAACTCTCATCCGGCACGCTCGCGGTGGCCGTTCTGCCGGTGCCCGCGCGGCTGTCGTTGAAGGCGGCGGCCGCCGCGCTCGGCGCGCCGAAGGCGAGCATGGCCGACAAGACCAAGGCCGAGCGCACCACCGGCTATGTGCTGGGCGGGGTTTCGCCGCTGGGTCAGCGCAAGAAGTTGCCCACTGTTGTCGACGCCTCCGCGCTCGACTGGGATCGGGTGCTGTGCAGCGCGGGCAAACGCGGGCTCGAAATCGAGTTGGCGCCCGCGGATCTGGTGCGTGCCTGCGCGGCCGTCACCGCCCCGATCACCAGCTGAGGCAATCCAGTCGGCGCCTCGTTCCGAATCACTTCGACGCATTCTGCGCCCGGTACGACCGATTCGACCCGAGGATGTGATGCGAAAATGTCCGCTCGTTCGACGATCGCCGCCCTGTCCGGTGCCCTGGTAATCACTTTCGGCGCTGCCGCTATAGCTCCGGCCACCGCGGTTCCGCAGGTGGTTCCGCCGTCGCAGGCCGAGCCCGGCGACTATCCGCTCAACGGCCAGGGCACCACGCCGAAGAGTTCGCCGAAGACCGCACCCGAGACCGACGAGAAGGCCGAGAAGGCCGAAAAGCTCGGCGGTGGGGTCGCCACCGAGGTGATCGATCTGATCACGGGAGTCATCAAGTGCGGGTTGAACATCGCCACCGACTCGGTGCCCTGCTCGCTCTGAGGAACTGCTACCCGAGGCCGGGCACGATCACAACACTGTGGTCTGCCCGGCCTTGTCGTCGCATGACCCGTCGGGCACCAGGAGTTCGGGCCCGTTGTTGCGCACATTGTTGACCAGGGTGGAGACCGGGCGCGCCACGATCGTCGCCAGCTCCGCCTGCGAGGGCGGTCGCAGCAGATCGGCGGGCGCCGGGTGATCCGGGTCGAGCCAGGCGTCCCAGTGTTCGCGCGGCATCGGCAACGGCATCCGGTCGTGGATGCCTGCCAGCTCGCCGCTCGCGTCGGTGGTCAGGATCGTGCACGACATGAGCGGCTCGGCATCGGGCAGGCTGCGGTCCCGCCAGACCGACCAGAGCCCGGCCATATAGAGCAGGGAACCGTCACTGTGCGACATATAGAAGGGCCGCTTCACCGCCTTGCCCTTGCCGGTCGGTGACGGCTCGACCAGCCACTCGTACCAGCCGTCCATCGGCACGAGGCAGCGCTTGTGCTTGGCCGAATCGCGGAACGAGGGCGCGGTGGTCGCCTTGTCGGCGCGCGCGTTGAACAGCGGTTTCCCCTTGGCGGGCACGCCGGGTTCGGCCGCCTTGGTCCAGTGCGGGATCAGGCCCCAGCGCATCCGCCGGATCCGCAGCCGCGGATCGTCGTCGGGTTCGCCGTGCGCGTGCCGCTCCACGACCGTGAGCACCTGTGTGGTCGGCGCGACGTTGTAGCTGACAGCGGCGTCCGGCTCGTCGAGCCCCGTCTCGTCGACAGCGTCCAGTTCGGCCGCCAACCGGCCCGGATTCGTGGTCGTCGCATATCGTCCACACATAAAGGTCAAGATACGCGCGGGCACCGACATCAGGCACCGCCGACGACGCCACCCCACGCCGAAAAAGCGCACCACCGGTGCGTCCGAACCGCACATAAGCGAAGATGGGGACGTGAGTTTCTGGCCTGCGCCCCATATCGAGGTCCCCGTCCACGCGACCGTGACCCTGCCCGGATCGAAGTCCATCACCAACCGCGCGCTCATCCTGGCCGCACTGGCCGATGGGCCGTCCACGCTCACCGGCGCCCTGCGCAGCCGCGACACCGATCTGATGATCGGGGCCCTGCGCGCCCTCGGCACCGAGATCACCGGCGACGCCGAGATCCTCGAGATCACCCCGGCGCCCCTGCGCAGTGCCGCTGTCGACTGCGGGCTGGCGGGCACCATCATGCGATTCCTGCCGCCCGCCGCCGCACTCGCCACGGGCGATGTCGCGTTCTTCGGCGACGAGCAGGCGAAGTTGCGTCCGCTGTCCACCATTCTCGACGCCCTGCGCAAGCTCGGTCTCGATGTCGACGGTGACGCGCTGCCCTTCGTCGTACACGGCACCGGCGCGCTGCGCGGCGGCACCGTCACCATCGACGCGTCGGGTTCCTCGCAGTTCGTGTCGGGGCTGCTGCTCTCGGCCGCCCGCTTCGACGAGGGCATCACCGTCCACCACGACGGCAAGGCACTGCCGTCGATGCCGCACATCGAGATGACGGTCGAGATGCTGCGCCGCGCCGATGTGGCCGTGCAGACCCCGGCCGATTCCGGCAACGCCCAGACCTGGACCGTGGCGCCCGGCCCGATCCGCGCGGTCGACTGGGACATCGAGCCCGACCTGTCCAACGCCACCCCGTTCCTGGCGGCGGCCGCGGTGACCGGCGGCGAGGTGAGCATCCCGATGTGGCCGCGCGGCACCACCCAGCCCGGTGACGTGATCCGCGAGATCCTCGTCCGGATGGGCGCCGAGGCCCGCATCTTCGACGGCGTCCTCACCGTGCACGGTCCGGAACGCCTGGCGGGCATCGACATCGACCTGCACGACGTCGGCGAACTCACCCCCACCGTCGCCGCGCTGGCCGCACTGGCCGATTCTCCCTCGCGACTGCGTGGCATCGCCCACCTACGCGGACACGAAACAGACCGTCTCGCAGCACTTTCCGCCGAGATCAATCGGCTCGGCGGCAATGTCACCGAGACCGAGGACGGCCTCGAGATCGTGCCCACCCCGCTGCACGGCGGACAGTGGCACTCCTACGCCGATCACCGGATGGCCACCGCCGGCGCGATTCTGGGCCTGCGCGTGCCGGGGGTGGAGATCGAGGACATCGGCACCACCGCCAAGACCCTGCCGACCTTCGTCGCACTGTGGGAGCAGATGCTGGCTCCCGCGTTATCCAGTGACGGAGTGGCGCGCTGAGCCGCCAGGGGCGATCCTCAGCCAGCTACGACGAATCCGACGTCCGGGTACGCCCGGGTAAGGCGTCGTCGCGTCCCCGCACCAAGACCCGTCCCCAGCACGCCGACGCCGAGCCCGCCATGGTGGTGGCCGTCGACCGCGGCCGCTGGGGTTGCGTGCTCGACGGGGACGCCGACCGGCGCATCGTCGCCATGCGCGCCCGTGAACTGGGCCGCACCCCGATCGTCGTGGGCGATCAGGTCGACGTGGTCGGCGACCTCACCGGCAGGCCCGACAGCCTGGCCAGGATCGTGCGGGTGAGCGAGCGCAGCACCGTGCTGCGCCGCACCGCCGACGACACCGATCCGTTCGAACGCATCGTCGTCGCCAATGCCCAGCAGTTGTTCATCGTGGTGGCGCTGGCCGATCCGCCACCGCGCACCGGTTTCGTCGAGCGGGCGATGGTGGCTGCCTACGCCGGTGGGCTGGAACCGATTCTGGTGCTCACCAAACGCGACCTGGTCTCGGAATCCGAATTCGCTTCCGCCTTCGACGGTCTCGATCTGAAGATCCTCTACGCGGGCATCGACGACCCGATGGAGCCGGTGCTGGAGATCTTGAACGACCGGCTCACCGCGCTGATCGGGCACTCCGGTGTCGGCAAGTCGACGATGGTGAATCGTCTGGTGCCCGATGCCTATCGGGCGGTGGGCGAGGTGTCCGGCGTCGGCAAGGGCAAGCACACCTCCACCCAGTCGGTGGCGCTACCGCTACCCGAAGGCGGCTGGGTGATCGACACCCCGGGCGTGCGTTCGTTCGGCCTCGCCCACATCACGCCCGACGATGTGATCGCCTCGTTCACCGACCTCGCCGGTGCCATCGAGGACTGTCCGCGCGGCTGTACCCATCTCGGGCCGCCTGCCGATCCGGAATGCGCGCTCGATCAGCTGCCCGGCACGGAACGGCGGGTCGCCGCGATTCGCACGCTGCTGACCGCCCTGATCGCCAACGATGCTTGGTAGCAACCGATTCCGTGCCGGGTGACGCTCAGAAGCTGAACGACCCCGTGTCGACCCCGCCGCCACCGCCGCCACCGTCGGTCGGCACCTCGGCCACGGTCACCGTCGCGGTGCTCGACGAACCCGCCACTCCGCTGCGCCCGGAGAAGGCCGCGCCGATGCTGTAGGCACCCGGGGCGCCCGGCGTCCAGACGATGCTCGCCTTGCCGTTCGCGCCGACCGGGATGTCGCCGAGCACGTTGTCGCCCGCCTTGAACTGGATCGTGCCGCCCGCCGCGGCCGGGGTCACGCTCGCTTCCAGCGTGACGGCCTTGCCGACCTGCGCACCCGACACCGCGGTGATGGCGGTGCTGGACACGGCGTCGCCCGACACTGTGATGGCCGGTCCCTTGGCCTGGTAGATGCCGTCGCCGAGAGACCCGCCGTAGTGCATCGAGGTCGGCAGCGGGGTGTCGCGGGCGCAGTTCACGCCGACCTTGTACTGGATCTCGAAGGTCTGCGACTTCGGCGAGATATTCGGGTACACCGGGTATTTGGTGATGCCGAACTCGGCGCGGATCCAGTCCGACGACGACGTGTCGATCGAGACCGCGTCACCCGACATCTTCGCCGAGCCCGCGACCGGCGTCAGGCACGCCGGGTGCAGGTCCTTGATCGAGTAGATGTATTCCACCGGGATGCCGGTGCGTTCGAACTTCGTGGTCACGGTGACCGTGTCGCCGACCACCGGGTTGGTGTTCGATACCGTTCGGGTGAAATGGCTGTTGCCGTCATCCCAGGTGATCGATCCCGGAGCGGCTACGGCCGAGCCGGGAAACGCCGTCATCGCCAGCCCCGCCGCGGCGGCGAAAACGGCCGCGCGCTGCACTCTTCTGTCCACCATCATCTGTCTCCAACTACGTGCCGGACGCCCTCGACGTCGTCGAGGCGCTGATACGCCCGAGTGGCGAGCAGTAGATCACGCCATGGTCCCCGGCGGATCCAAATCCGAAATAGATCTCGTTCAGATTTCGAATTCGACTCGCGTTCGCTCGCGTTCACAACCACGACACTGTCCGCCGGTACCGTCATCCCCATGAAGCCACCGGCGATCGGTTACCTGCGCCGCGACATCTCGGGTGTCGCCCAGTCCTGGGACGAAACGCAGATCCGTTCCCTAGCCGAACGCCTGGGCTACCGCTTCACCAAGACCGTCGTCTTCAGTGACCGCACCGCCGACCCGATCGGCCGCCTGCTCGACGTGGTCACCACCACCGAAGCCGCCGCGATCGTCACCCCCAGCCTCACCCACCTCGGCTCCGACCTCCCCCACCGCATCGTCGCCGCCTGCGACATCATCACCGTCACCCCCGAGATCACCCACACGAGAACCCTCCCCGCCCTCCCTGCCTGAGCCGGCGAGGCGCCCAGCGAACTCGCTGGGCCCCGAGGCTATTTCGCGGACGCGGAGTGAATACGGCTCCCGGAACACGACTATCGGGGTGTCGTGCGGGAAAATGAGGGGGTGACCACCGAGAACGAGCGTCCTGGACCGCCGGCTATGAGCCCGAGCATTTTGGTGATCACGATGTCGCGGCGGGTGGAGGCGGCGTTGGGGGCCGAGTTGGGGGCGCTGGATTTGACGGTGGCTCGGCTGGGGTTGCTCGGGCATATCAATGGGGTGCCCGGGGCCTCGTTCAGCGAGTTGGCGCGGATGTCGGGGACGAGCGTGCAGAGTGTGCACGCCGCGGTAAAGGGGCTGGTGGGGGCGGGATTGGTGCAGGATCGGACGGCGCGGGCGGGGTCGGCGTCGGCGATCGAGCTGACGGAGGCGGGCGCGGAGCTGCTCGCGCAGGCGCGTCAAGCGGTGGCGCGGGTGGACACCCAGCTGTTCGGGGCAGAATCGGATCCGATTCTGCGGCGGGTCGGAGCAGCGATCGTCGACGCGTTCGCCGGGACGATTCCCCCTCGACCCGAGGCGTGACGAATCCGACCTTCAATGTGGCTGAAACTCGAGCTAGGCTTCAAGCACATTGAAGGTCGGAGGGAGTCGGTAGTTGGAACACGTCTTGTTGTCCGTGCATGTGCTCGCGGGCATCGTCTTCGTCGGCGGCTCAGCGGTCGCCACCAGTCTTTTTCCCCGGTACGCGCCGGTCGCGGGCGCGCCCGATCCGGAATCGGTGCGCAGCAGGCCGGTCGCGGCCGCCATGCACCGGATCACCGGGAACTACGCGAAACTCGCCATCATCGTGCCGGTGATCGGCATCGTGCTGGCCACGATCCAGGGCCGGATGAACGAAATCTGGATCACCACCGCGATGGTGACGACCGCGGTGGCAGGCGGGCTGCTCGCCGTGCAGATCGTTCCGATGCAGCGCGAAGCCCTCGACCAGCCCGACGACGGCAAGCGCCTGCGGGTGCTGTCGATGCTCGCGGGCATCTACAACCTGCTGTGGACGGCCGTGGTCGTTCTCATGATCGTCCGTCCCGGATCCGCCGCGTGACCGAACAGGAGCTCCCCATGACCGACCAGGGTGTCACTTTCATCAATGTGATCGAGGTTTCCGCCGACGACATCGAGGGATTCGTCGCGCAGTGGCGCGAACGAGCCGCGCACATGCGCACCGCCCCCGGTTTCCGCGATGTCCGCCTGCACCGTGCCTTGCTGCCCGATTCGCGATTCCAGCTGGTGAACATCGCGCACTGGGACAGTGCCGAGGCCTGCGAGGCCGCCGGACTCAACCCGACGGTCGTCGCCTCGGTCGACCAGGCGCGTCAGGTCGCTCGCGCCAACCCCGCCCTGTACGAGGTGGTCGCCGAGTTCTCCTGAGCGACAAGCATTCACCATGCGCCGGAACCCCGCGACGGCCCTGCCGAGGCGGGTTCCGGCGCGGCCGAATCCTGCGAGCAGTGGATTCTCGACGTCAGTGCTTCGCGCCGATGGTGTGGAGAATTTCGTGGATGATCGGGTCGGTGAGCCGGTTGGTGACCGATCGGCCTTCGCGACTCGAGGTGACGCACCCCTCGTGCCGCAGCACGCGTAGCGCCTGGGAGATCGCATTCTCGTTGCGGCCGACCGCGGCGGCCAGTTCGCCGACGCTGATGCCCGGCGAGCGGTGCAGACACAGCAGGATTTCCAGGCGGCCGGGGTCCGACAGCAGGTCGAAGCGCTGCGCCCATTCCCTGATCTCGACGTCGCCGATCGCGCGACGGCCGAGTTCGACCGGCGACCCGTGCAGTGTGCGTGGCTCTCCCATGGCGGTGCCCAGCTTAATCGCCGAGTGGACAGGACGGCGCCGCCCGCGACTATTATCTGTTCATCTGTTCAGATAAACATGTAGGGATGATGGATGCGCACTCGGCCGCTGTTCGCTGTAGGAGCCGCGCTGGCGGTCGTGTTGACATCGTGCGGAGCGCCCGGCAGCGGGTCCATCGACTCGCTCGTGCTCGCCGACGCGTATGAGCTGGGCGGGTACAACCCCGTCGCCGGGTACGGCGCGGCCGGCGAGGCCAAGGTCTACGACGGATTGCTGCGCCTCACCGGCGGCACCGGCCTGCCCGGTTTCGAGCCCGCCCTGGCAACGGCATTGCCGACGCCCGACGCCGACGCGACTGTCTGGACGGCGCCGCTGCGCCCCGGCGTGCGGTTCAGTGACGGGTCGGCGTTCGACGCCGCCGACGTGGTGGCGACCTACCGGGCGATTCTGGATCCGGCGTCGGCCTCGGAGGTGCGGTCGTCGTTTTCGATGATCGACCGGGTCGACGCCGTCGATCCGCTGTCGGTGCGGTTCACCCTGCGTCATCCCTATGCCGCCTTCCCGACCAAGCTGCTGATCGGGATCGTGCCGTCGGAGTCCGTCTCGACACCGGGACCCGCGACCGAATCACCGCTCAATACCGCCCCGATCGGCACCGGCCCCTATCGGCTCACAACACTGGAGCCGACGAGAGCGGTGTTCGAAGCGAACGAAAGCTACTGGGGTGGTGTGCCTTCGGTCAAGCGGCTGACTGTGCTCTACGTGCCCGACGACAACACCCGCGCGCAGCGGATGGCCGCCGGTGAACTCGACGGAACGTCACTGCCGCCCCTGCTGGCCGCCACCTTCGAACAACGGATGTCGGTGCAGGCCAACACTTCCGCGGATTGGCGCGGTGTGTCGATGCCCGAGCGCGATCCGGTCGCCGGCGACCCGGCCGTCCGGCTGGCACTGAACTACGCGGTGGACCGGCAAGCGATGATCGACAACATCCTCGGCGGCTACGGTCGCCCGGCCTACACGCCTTTCGCCGAGGTCTACGGCGAATCCCACAACCCGGCGGTCGCTTTCGCCTTCGATCGCGCGCGTGCCGAGCAGATCCTCGACGGTGCGCGATGGCGGGCCGGCGCCGACGGCGTGCGCGCGAAAGACGGCGTGCGCGCGCGATTCACCGTGATGTACAACTCCACCGACACGTTGCGCCGTGACCTCGCACTGGCTTTCGCCTCCGATGCGCGGCGGGTGGGTATCGAGGTCGATCTCGAGGCGCTGTCCTGGGATCGGATCGAGCCGCGCATCGCACAGGCCGGGATTCTGCTCGGCGGCGGGAGCGAGCCCTACGATCCCGACACCCAGGCCTACAACACCCTGCACTCGCCGCTGCTCGACCCGAGTGCGGGTAGCCCGTACGACAATGCGAGCAGGCACGCGGATCCCGCGATCGACGCGCGACTCGACACCGCGCGGCGCAGTGTCGATCCCGTGGTGCGCGCCGCCGCGTACCGGGAGGTACAGAGCCGGTATGCCCAGGATCCGAGCCACGTCTTCCTGGTCCATCTCGATCACACCTATGTGGTGAAGGATTCTCCCTGGACGATGTCGGGACCGATTCTCGAGCCGCACGCGCACGGCGTCACCTGGGGACCATGGTGGTCGCTGCAGACCTGGACCCGCTGATGGGGCGCAGTCGCGTTCGCGGACGCGGCCTCCGGGCCATGGTCGGGTGGCGACTGGCGGCGTTGATTCCGGTGCTCGCCGCGGTGTCGGCCGCGCTCTTCGCCGCGGCGGCGGTGTCGCCGTTCGACCCGCTGGTCGGCTATCTCGGCGCCCGCTACGAGACGACGAGTGCGTCGGATCGGGCGATGCTCACCGATCAGCTCGGGCTGGACGCGTCGTGGTACCAGCTGTACGGACGCTGGATCGGCGACCTGTTCAGCGGCGACCTCGGCGTTTCCCGCGGGTTCGCCCAGCCGGTGAGTACCCTGCTCGCCCAACGGATTCCGTGGACAGTGCTGCTGGTCGTGATCGCGATGAGCGTGGCGATCGCCGTCGCGCTCGGCGCGGGCGTCTGGGCGGGCATGCATCGCGGTGGGGTGATCGATCGGCTGGTCACCACGTCGTGTGTGGTGATGCAGGGGCTACCGCCGTTCGTGGTGTCGCTGGCCTCGATCGGCGTGTTCGCGGTCGGACTCGGCTGGTTGCCGCCTGCCGGGCTCACCGACGCCGGGGCCGAGGCCGGGGTCGGTCAGGTGGCGCGACATCTCGTGATGCCCGCTGCCGCGTTGGCCGTCTCACAGGTGCCGTGGCTCCTGCTGGCCGTGCGGGAATCGGTGTCGGGCAATCGCGGTGAGGATTTCGTGGTCGGTGCCGCCACGCGCGGCATCGACCCCGCGACGATCACCCGCAAGCACATCCTGCCTGCCTCGCTGGCCCCGTTCGTGACGATCCTCGGCGCGCGACTGCCGGAGGTCGTGGTCGGGGCGGTGCTGGTGGAGGAGATCTTCTCGTGGCCGGGGATCGCCGGTGCGTTCGTGCAATCCGCGAAGGATCTGGACATGGCGCTGCTTGCCGTGCTGACTGTCGGCACGACCTGCGCGGTGATGCTCGGCTCGCTGCTCGCCGATGTCGCGGTGGTGCTGCTCGATCCGAGGGTGCGCGCCGATGGGTGAGCGGTATCGCCTGCGCGTTCGTGCACGCGACGTCCCGCGCGAAGCTGCCGAGGGGCGGCGCGGTGCCTGCTGGGCGTCAGCGGGCGGTGAGCGGCGGCTTTGTGTCGCGCTGGCGGTGCTGGCCGCGGTGGTGCTGTACGCGGTGACGGTGCCGTGGATCGGTGGGGTCGACGATCGGCTGACCGACTTCGCGAGCGCACGGCAGGCACCGTCCGGACAGTGGTGGTTCGGGACCGACTCGGCCGGGCGGTCGCTGTTCGTGCGAATCGCGGCGGCATTGCGGACCTCGCTGGTGGTCGCGGCGTGTGCGGCTGCGGTGTCGACGGTGATCGGGGTGCTGGTCGGTGCTGTCTCCGCGCTGGCCGGTGGGTGGGTGGATCGGGTGATCATGCGCTTCGCCGATACCGCGAACGCGCTGCCGCATCTGCTGCTCGGAATCGTGATCGTGGCGCTGTTCCGGGGAAACGCGCTGGCGGTGGTGTTGTCGATCGGACTCACGCACTGGGTGCAGGTGGCGCGGATCGTGCGGGCGGAGAGCTTGAGTCTGCGCGAGCGCGAGTACGTGTCCGCGGCGGTGCTCGCAGGTGCGAGTCGCGCTCACCTGCTGGTCAGACATCTGCTGCCCGCCGTCGCCCCGCAGGCGTTGATCGCGGTGGTTCTGCTTCTCCCGCACGCGATTTGGCACGAGTCGACCTTGTCGTTCCTCGGGTTCGGACTGCCGCCGCACGAGCCGAGCCTGGGCACACTGCTGGAGGAAGCGCGCACGTCGCTGCTGCTGGGCGGGTGGTGGACGCTGGTCTTCCCCGCTGGATTCCTGGTGCTGACGACGGTGGCGGTCGCCGTCTCGGGATCGTCACTCCGCGGGTTGCTGGCCCCGCCGAAACCTGCACGGATGCCGCGATGAACCGAGCATGGCAAGACCCGCCGATCCCGGGATGCCATGGCCGACGTCGCGCTGCGGCGACCGCCGAGGAGGCCACATGAACAGCGCGAGATCGCCCGAGTCAGGTACCTGCCTGTCCATCGACGCGCTGACCGTCCGCATTCCGGTGAGCCGCGGTGGCGTGGTGCACGCGGTGACCGAACTGTCTCTCGACATCGCGGCAGGCGCGATCACCGCGCTCGTCGGCGAATCCGGTTGCGGGAAGTCGATTGTCGCGAGTGCCGTGATGGGTGTGCTACCACGCGAAGCCATCACCACCGGGTCCGTTCGCCTGCAACTCGGTAGTGCGGACCCGGCCCCCGAACCGATCGACATCCTCGCCGCCCACCTGCCGTATCGCGGCCGTCACATCGCCCTGGTCCCCCAGTCGCCGAGCACCTACTTCTCCCCCGTACGGACCGTCGGATCTCAACTCGCGGAGGCGATCACCGCGCTCGGCACCGCACACACCCCCGCCGACCTCGTCGAGCGCGCCGAGCTCTCCGTCGCCGCGCTCGATCTGTATCCGCACGAGCTCTCGGGCGGCATGGCCCAGCGGGCAGCCGTAGCGGCCGCCTTGGCGGGTGACCCCGAGGTGATCATCGCCGACGAACCCACTTCCGGACTCGATCGCACACGCACCGACCAGATCGGAAAACTGTTGCGTGAGTGCGCCGATGACGGTGCGGCGGTCCTGCTGATCACGCACGATCTCGGGCACCTGATCCGCGCGGGCATCGCCGACACTGTCGCGGTGATGTACGCGTCGCGCCTGATGGAGGTCGGCCCCGGGGCGCACGTGCTCGACGATCCGTGGCACGACTACACGCGCGACCTGCTCGCCGCCCTGCCCGAACACGGCCTGCACCCGCTCCCCCATCCCCCGCGAGCGCTGACGAACCTGTCCGAGATCTGCCCTTACGCGGGTGGCCCGACGCACTTGGTTCCCCAACTGCCGCGCATGATTCGCCGACCGAGGTCCTGATGCTGATCGCCGACTCCATCACCGCGGGCTACAGCTCGGAATCCGTCATCCGCGGGGTCGACCTGCGGATCGCTCCGGGCGAGATCGTCGGAATCACCGGCGACTCGGGATCGGGGAAAACCACGCTGGCGCGAACCATGGCCGGGCTACTGACGCCCACCTCCGGCACTGTCACCGTCGACGGGCAGGCACCCCGCCGGGCCCGCGGCGCCATCGCCATGGTCTTTCAATCCCCCCGTGCCGCGACCAATCCCCACTTCACTCTCGCCCGGATCATCGCCGAGCCCGCCCGCATCCGCGGCGCCACGGTCCCCGATCTCACCGCGCTGGCCACCGCTGTCGGTCTCACCCCCGACCTGCTCGACCGCCGCCCCCACGCCCTCAGCGACGGCCAGCTCCAACGCGCCTGCCTGGCCCGCGCCCTCGCCCAGAACCCCCGCTACCTCATCCTCGACGAAGCCACCGCCATGCTCGACGCGGCCACCACCGCCACCATCATCCGGCTGGTCATGACGCGCGCCGACGACAACCTCGGCGTCCTGCTGATCAGCCACGACGAGCCCCTCCTCGCGGCCGCCTGCACCCGCATCGCCACGATGCACGACGGCACCCTCGGCCCGCGGCAGGCATCTCCGCAATAACCGCACGATTACCTCAGGCTGCGCACAGGAACCCGTTTTAGCGTGAGCCCCTGTGACATTCACGCAACCGAATCCAGTCAGCGCGTGCCGCAGCCTCAGCGGATGGGCCCGCACCGCACCGACCGTCGCCGAAGTGCTGCGCACCCCCGACATCGCGGTGATCGCCGAACGGGTGCGGACCGCGGGACCGCGCGGGGTGATCGCGCGCGGGCTCGGGCGTAGTTACGGGGATCCGGCGCAGAACGCGGGCGGACTGGTGGTCGACATGACCGCGCTGGACCGCATCCACAGCATCGATCCCGACAGCGGGATCGTCGAGGTCGACGCGGGCATCAGCCTGGACACGCTCATGCGGGCGGCGCTGCCGTTCGGGCTGTGGGTCCCGGTGCTGCCGGGTACCCGGCAGGTGACGGTCGGTGGGGCGATCGGCGCGGATATCCATGGTAAGAACCATCATTCGCAGGGCAGCTTCGGCAATCACGTGGTGTCGATGGATCTGCTGACCGCCGACGGAACGGTACGTACCTTGACCCCGGAGGGGCCCGACTCGGCACTGTTCTGGGCGACGGTCGGCGGGATGGGGCTCACCGGCATCATCATCGGCGCGCGAGTTCGGTTGAAGCACACCGAGACCGCGTATTTCCTCGTCGACAACGACCGCACACGCGATCTCGACGAGACGATGGAATTGCTGACCGGCGGTTCCGATGACGGGTACGACTACTCGATGGCGGTGCCGGACACCATTTCCACCGGGGCGAAACTCGGGCGGGCCGGATTCAGCCGGGGCTCGCTGGCCACGGTCGATCAGTTGCCGTCGAGACTGCGTAGCAAACCCTTGAATTTCGATGCCCCACAATTGTTCACAGTGCCCGATATCTTTCCGAACGGGATGGTCAATTCGGTGACCACCCGGATTGCCGCCGAGGCCGCTCATCGCCTGTTTCCCCGGCGGTCGCGAGGGCGCATCCAGAATCTGACGCAGTTCTATCACCCGCTCGACCTGCTCGGCGAATGGAATCGGGCGTACGGCAAGCGCGGGTTCTTGCAGTATCAGTTCTCGATGCCGTTCGGGGCCGAGCAGCAGCTGGCCGACGCGGTGCGCACCATCGCCGAATCAGGGCACCACTCGTTCCTCAACGTCTTCAAGCGCATGGGGGCGAGCAATCCGGCGCCGCTGTCGTGGCCGCATCCCGGATACATGCTGAGCTTGGATTTCGCGCTCTCCAGCGGGCTCGACCGATTCTGCGCCGACCTCGACGAGCGGGTGCGGGCGGCGGGTGGACGGCTGTACCTAGCGAAGGAATCACGGACCACCCCCGAGATGATCGCGACGATGTATCCACGGCTCGGCGAATGGCGCCGGGTCAGGGACCGGGTCGACCCCGAACGGGTATTCGCCTCCGACCTCGCACGACGGTTGCGGCTGGTGACAGGACTTCGACATTGATGTGTTTCAGATCACGGCCGGTAAATTGCGAGCGAAAGCTGTTCACAGTTAATCGAATTCACCGGCAATGACGCACGTCACTGTCCGTTTTGAACTCTTAAGACTTTTTAAGTTACATTTCAGCAACAAACAGTTGGACACTTGATCATGGGTGCTCGATCGAGGGCCTGCGCTCCCCAGGGAGCATCGCCATTGAGGGAAAGACTGCATTCATGAACATCAGCAAGGTTGCCGCAACCTCCGCACTCGTCATCGCCGCGCTCGGCGTTGCCACCGGCACGTCGCACGCCGCTCCGGCGCCTGCTCCCGCGCCCGTCGCGGCCTTCCTCGACGGCGTGAACCAGGGTGTGAACCAGGTGCTGCCCGGCATCAACTGGAAGACCGGCATCGAGGGCGACGCGGTCGTCGTCGAGACCGACGCGGGCTCGCTCACCACCGAGAACAACCAGTTCCAGGTGCGCGACAACCAGGGCAACATCGTCGCCGCCCTGCCGCTGGCCTACACGCTCGACGACCTCGAGTACCCGATCGACGCCGCCGTCGACGGCACCCGCGCCACCCTGACCCCGCGCACCGACGTGGCCTCGGCCCGCCCGTCGACCCTGCTGAAGGACGTCGTCCGGCAGGACGCCTTCGACGACGCCGTCAGCGCCGCGGCCACCCAGTTCGGCATCATCACCGCCATCGGCACTCTCGTCGGCACCCTCACCGGTGGCCTCGCGGGCTGCGCCATCGGCGGCGTCGGCGGCCTGGTTCTCGGCGTCCCGGTCCTCGCCCTCGGCGGCGCCACCGGCCTCGCGGGTTGCCTCGCCGGTGCCGCCGTCGGCATCCCGCTGGGTGCGGCCGCGGGCCTGGTGCTGACCGGCGTCCCCGCCGCGATCGCCATCGGCATCGGCTTCAGCAACCGGATCAACGCGCCGGAAAACCAGTAGTCGTCGCCGGAAAGGCCCCGTCCACCCGGACGGGGTCTTTCGTGCTGTTCAGCGCGCGAGGCGGATGCGCAGCGCCTCGTAGGTGGGGATGAAAACCTTTCTGCGGTAGCGGCGTTCGACGATCTCCCACGGGCGGCCGGCTGCGGTCAGGGCTTCGAGAAGCGCGGTGAGTTCGGAGTGGACGAGCTGGGCGCCGAGGCAGAGGTGGCGGCCGCCGCCGAACCAGAGCTGGCGGGTTTCGGGGTTGTAGTCCCGGTCGACGCGGAACTCGCCCGCGGCGTTGTTGATGGTCCAGGTGAGGATCTTGACGTGTTCGCCGGCGCGCAGGTCGCGGTCGGCGATGCGGACGTCCGCGGTGACCGAGCGGCCGACGAGGTAGGCCGGGCTCGTAACGCGCAGGGTCTCGCGGACCGCGTCGGGAAGGCGATCAGGAGCGGCGAGCAGGGCGCGGTGCTGGTCGGTGTCGTGCATGATCGCGATCATTCTGGTCATGGCGCTGGCGAGCGTGTCGGTGCCCGCGACGGCCATCAGGATCGCCAGGCCGCCCGCGTGCTCGACGTCGAGGCCCAGTTCGCGACAGCGGCCGAGGGTGGTGTCGGGATCGGCGCGGGCGTACGCGTCGGGAACGTTGACGGCGAGCTGGGTGGCCAGCTCCCGCGCGCGGGCCAGCGCCACCGGGTCGAGCGTGGTCGAGGCCATCGTGCCGAAACCCAGGTTGACCAGTTCTTCGACGTGATGGAACAGGCGCAGGAACAGCGCGTCCTGATCGTCGGTGTAGTCGCCGCCGATGGCCGCGGCGATGTCTTCGGGGCGCATGCCGACCAGGTCGGAGACGCTGCGCCCGACCAGGATCTGCGCGCGGGCGGCGATGTCGACGGTCTCCCCCGCCGCCAGGCGTTCGCGCAGGTCACGCAGGTCGGGGCCGATCACGCGCTCGACCAGAGCATCGGTGTGGCTCAGGGTGAACAGGTCGCGCACCTTGGTCCGCAGGTCGGTATGGCCGGGACCCTCGAACAGATCCTCGACCCAGTCGCCGATGACCTGCGCCCACCAGTGCCCGGCCGCGCCCTCGGACACGATGCTGAAATGGGTGCTGTCGTTGTAGATCTGGCGGGCCACCAGCGGATCGGCGACGAACCAGCCGAGTTCGGGCACCTTGCGGATGGGCCGCGCGAACCGTCCCAGCAGCAATAATCCAGGCAACCAGGGTTGACCAGCGGCGAGTAGGGTTAGTTCATGGCGTCGGGCGGAGCTCCACACCCCGGCAGAATCTAATCGAGCACGCCCGATTAGTGAAGGTCTGTGGCTAGGATCGACGAGATGCGCTGGTGGTGATCTGTGCATCACGCGATATCTGGAAGTGAACAAGCATGGTGAGTTCGACAATCGAAGCCGTCGGCGCGTATCTGCCGGCCAGAGAAGTGACCACGGCGGAGTTGCTGGCGCAGCTGGCCGTCGACGCGCCGCTGGATCTGGAGAAGGTCAGCGGAGTCAGGGCGCGCAGGGTACGCGGCGAATCCGAGGACTCCTTCACCATCGCCTCGGCCGCCGCCCGCAGCGCACTGGGCAATTCGCGCTACGACGCCGCCGATCTGGATGTGATCATCTCCTGCTCGATCACCCGGACCCGGGGCGAGGACTTCTGTCTGGAACCGTCGTTCGCTCTGATGCTGCGCACCGCACTCGGGGCGAACAGGGCGATCCATTTCGACGTGTCCAACGCGTGTGCCGGGATGATGACCGGAGTTCTCCTGCTGGACAGGATGATTCGATCCGGTGCGGTGCGTCGCGGCATGGTGGTGTCCGGGGAGTGCATCACGCCCATCGCCGACACCGCGGTGCGGGAGATCTCGCAGAAGTACGACCCGCAGTTCGCCTCGCTCACCGTCGGCGACGCCGGGGCGGCCGTGCTGCTCGACGGCACCGACGGGCCAGGGCTCGACTACGTGGAGCTCAACACCAGCGCCGCGTTCGCGAAGCTGTGCTTGGGGATGCCCAGTGACCAGGGGCCGGGAGTCGCGCTCTACACCGACAACCGGGCGATGCACAACGAGTCCCGGTACCTGCTGTGGACCTCGCGGCAGCTGGAGTTCCTGGCCGCCCGCGGTTCCAGCTTCGCCGAGGAGGGTTACGACTACCTGATCCATCACCAGTTCAGCGGCCCCGCTGTGGAATTGATCAACAAGATCGCCGAGCGCGAATTCGACGCGGCGATGCCGCCGGGACTCGCGGTGCTGGACCGATACGGCAATACCGCGTCGACCTCGCATTTCGTGGTGTTGCACGACGCGTTGCGGCAGAGACTGATCGAGCCGGGGTCGAAAGTACTGCTGGTACCGGCGGCTTCCGGGGTGGTCGCCGGATTCTTGTCGGTGACAATCGGCGATCTGCGGGTATAGGACAGTATGGGAATCATCATTTCTTCGGCAGTGACGCGCAGCGGCGGAGTCAGCTCGGTAGGACAGGCGGCAAGCGCCGCGCGCGACGCCTTAGCGGGAGCCGGTTGTCCGCCGGAGCAGGTCGACGCACTGATCAATGTGGGGGTCTATCGCGATGCGAACCTGGTGGAACCGGCGGTCGCGGCGCTGATCCAGCAGGCCGCGGGGATCGGGCTGGACTATCGGCGCGGTGACGTGCCGTGCTTGTCGTTCGATCTGATGAACGGTGCCTGCGGGGTGGTGAACGCGGTCGGGGTGGCCGCATCGCTGCTGGCAGATCTGCCCACGGGACATGTCGTCGTCGTGTCGGGCGACGCGCATCCGTCGGGCCGGGCCGATGTGGAGTTCGCGTTCGAGCCGGTAGGGGCGGCTCTCGTGCTCGAGAATTCCGCCGAAGCGGCGGGTTTCGGCGGAGTCCATGTGAGTGCCGGCGACGTACTGCCCGACCCGCAGGGCTACGTGAAGCTGTCCGCGATGGGAGCCGAGGGCCGTTCCTCGCTGACGGTGGAATTGCTCACCGGGACAGCGGAACTCGTCGAGCACGCCGCTATCGCGGCGCGAGAGGCGTTGGCGGCGGACGGTATCGACGCCGGACAGGTGGTGCTGCTGTGCGGTAAGCCGACGGCGGACTTCGCCGGCGAACTGGCGGCCCAGCTCGGCGTGGGCGCGGTGGTGACCGACGACTTCGCCGCCGACGCACACACTTCCGCGTTGACCGCCGCGTTCGTGGCGGCTCGTGACGCGGGACTGGCCGAACGACCGTTGCTGTTCGTCGCCGCCGACGGTGGACCCACCGCGGCGGCAGTGACCTATCGAGGGGTTGGTGTGCGGTGACACGGTCTCTGCATGTTGTTCCGGATCCGGTGAGTGCGCCGCGACATGGTCGCCATCGCGCGGCGGCCGATACTTCGGTCGCGGTGCCCAGCCCGGGAGCGGTGCTGGCGCTGCGGTCGATTCCGGTGATCGGCTGGATATTCCTGATCGCCGGTGTGGTGCGGCCGTTCCGGGCCCGGTGGCTGCGGGTGGCCTTCTGGATCGATGTGGTGCTGAGCGTCGGGGTGCACGCCGCGCAGATTCCAGCAGCCCGGAAAGTGGCCGCTGAACGGGGGATCTCGGGTCGTCGTGCGGCCGTGATGACCATGCTGCTCGGGGCTACCTGGTGGAAGACGCTGGGCGAGGGCGAACAGTGACCGAGGCGGCACCGTCCGGCCGCGGCTTCGCGAGATCGTCGACGGGATAACGTGGCGCGATGACAGTGCTGGTGACTGGCGCGAGCGGGTTCGTCGGCGGCGCGATCGTGCGCGGGCTGGTGGCGCGCGGAGTGCCGGTTCGGGCGATGGTTCGCGATCCGGCCTCGGCACCGGAGGGTGTCGAGGTGGCGGTGGCCGATCTCGCCGACGCGGGTGCGCTGGCGGCGGCGGTGGCCGGAGTGCGCGCAGTGGTGCACGCGGCGGCCCTGCTCGGTGAATTCGGCAGGCCCGCCGAGTTTTTCGCGGTGAACGTGGCCGGGACCGATCGGCTGATGCAGGAAGCCGCGGCGGCCGGAGTACGGCGGTTCGTGTTCATCGGGAGTCCGAGTGCGTTGATGGCGCCCGACGGCGGGGATCAGGTGGGGATCGATGAGACCGTGCCCTACCCGGCGCGATTTCTGAACAGCTATTGCGAGACCAAGGCCGTCGCCGAGCAATTGGTGCTGGCCTCCGATACACCGGAGTTCACGACGTGTTCGTTGCGGCCGCGCGCGGTGTGGGGGCCCGGCGACCGGCACGGGCCGATCGTGCAGATTCTGGCGAAGTTGCGGGCGGGGCGGTTGCCGGATCTGTCCGGCGGGCGCGATGTTCGGGCTTCGCTGTGCTACATCGACCACCTCGTCGACGCCGCCGCTCTCGCGCTGACAGCCGAGAAGATCGGTGGGCGTGCGTATTTCATCGCCGACGCGGAGCCGGTGCCGGTATGGGCGACCTTGGACGCGGTGGCCGCACGGTTCTCGTTGGCCGGACCGAGCGTGACAGTACCCGCGACGGTGCTCGGCGGGGCCTTGGCGGCGATCGAAACACTGTGGCGGATACCGGCGGTCGCGCAGCGGTGGACTCCCCCGCTCTCGCGGTACGCGGTCGCGCTCGTCACCCGGTCGGCGACCTATGACATCTCGCGCGCCGCCCGTGAACTGGGCTATCGACCGGAGGTGCCGTTCACGACCGGCCTCGACGACTTCCACCGCTGGGTCGACCAGGTCGGCGGGCTGGACCGGCTGCTGGAGGACGCGTGAGTGATCTGTGGGTGGTGATTCCCGCCTTCGACGAGGAACGTGGCATCGGCAGCACCCTGAATGCCATCGCGGCGCAGCAGGACACGGATTTCACGGTGGTCGTTGTCGACAACAACTCCACCGACCGCACCGTCGAGGTGGTGCGGGCCTTCGCCGCCGCCCATCCACTGCCGCGCATCGTGGTGATCGACGAGCAGCAGAAGGGCACCGGCGCCGCCGCCGATACCGGGATGCGCTACGCGATTTCCCGTGGCGCCACCTACCTCGCGCGCACCGACGCCGACTGCCTGCCCGCCCCCGACTGGACCCGGCGGATCAAGGCCGGGTTCGGCTCCGGGCTGCGATTGGTCAGCGGTCAGCTGATTCCGCGCACCGATGAAGGCGTTTCCTGGATCGACCGCACGATCATTCGGGTGGCACTGGAAGTGGCGTCGACGTTCGGCAAGGTGCGCTCGGGCAACCGGGATCCGAAGTATCTCGGACCCTATGTGATGACACCGGGGTGCAATATGGCCATCACCGCCGAATTGTATGTTGCCGCAGGTGGATTCCCGCGCACCGCGATCGAGGATCTCCACGAGGACCGGGCGCTGGTCAACGCGGTGCGCACGATCACCACCGACTATGGTTTGCGCCGGGACGTGCGGGTGCACGGCTCGAATCGGCGAGTGCGCGCCTGGGGTATTCGCAAGACGCTGGCCTGGTACGCCGATCATCGGTATCGGCCCGACGTGGTCGATATTCGGTGACCGCGGCCGGGCCGATCGGCAGTGGAGGGGAACATCGGTGACCGACTTTCTCGCACGGCTTGCCGCGCAAGCCGCACGGATTCCGGACGCGTCGGCGCTCGGCACGGTCGGCAAGCGCGCGCTCACCTACCGGGAGCTGGTGGAGTCCGTCGGCCGGGTGGCACACAACCTCGGCGAGGCGGGGTTCGCGCCGGGCGATCGAATGCTGTTCTCGATCCGGCCGAGTGTCTCGTCGGTGCTGGTGATCTTCGGGGTGATCGCAGCGGGCGGGACGATCGTGTTCGTCGACCCCGGCGTCGGGCCGGAGCTCTTCGCCAAGCGAGTCGGCCTGGTTGAACCAGCTTGGGCCGCAACAGAATCGCTGCTGTACGCGGTGAGTGGCCCACTCGCCGGGTTCGGGCGCAAGAAGGGGCTGGAACTGCCGCGGTTCGGCGCGCTCGATGTTCGCCATATCCACAGCGGAGTGTGGTTGCCCGGTACGCCGTTCGGGTCGATTCCGTTGCGGCGGTTCACCGGTGACGCACGCGAGACCGCCCTGCCCGCCGCGGATCCCGACGCGGCGGCGTTGATCGTCTTCACCTCCGGAACGACGGACGACCCGAAAGCCGTGGTGCACACGCGTGCTTCGCTGAGCGCGGGACTCGCCGCGATGGGCGGAAAGACCAGCCTCGCGCCGGGCGCCTTCCTGCACACCGAGCAGCTCATGATGGGACTGCCCGCGTTGATGGCGGGGGCGCGGTGGGCGATGCCGCGGTATCCACGGTTCGGGACGCACATCGATCCTGTCCGATTCACGCGAAATCTGCGGAGCGCTACGCATACGTTCTACACCCCGGCCGATCTCGCTGTCGCGCTCGACGCGATCGAAGCCGGCGACCTCGAGCCGCCGCCGAATCTGCGTCAAGTGGCCCTCGGCGGCGCGCCGGTCACCTCCGCACTCCTGTGCCGGGCACGGAAATCGTTGCCCGACACCGAGTTTCTCGCGATCTATGGGATGACGGAGATCCTGCCGGTGGCGATCGCGACCGGCACCGCCAAGCTCGCGCACGACGGGGATCTGCTCGGCGCTCCGGTGCGTGGTGTGCAGGCGCGGATCGCCGACGACGGGGAACTCGTGCTGTCGGGCCCGAACCTGTGCCGCGGGTATCTCGGCGCGGAGCCGCTGACCGAGATCGCGACCGGGGACCTCGCACGGTGGGACGGAACGGAACTCGTCCTCACCGGACGCAAGAAAGACATGATGATCCGGGGGAAGACCAATATCTACCCGGGGTTGTACGAGCCGGTGATCACCGCGATCGACGGGGTGCGCGAGGCGATCATGGTCGGCCTGCCGGACGAGATCGGCGATGAGCGGATCGTGCTCGCCATTGTCGCCGAACCGGGCGCAGACGACATCGCGGCCCTGCTTCGCGAACGACTGCCGCAGGTCATCGACACCACCGCCGTCCCCGACGACATCGTGGTGGTGGATCGGATTCCGGTCAGCGGGCGGACGAACAAACCGGATCGCGCGGTGCTACGGGAGCTTGTGGGCAAGCTGCTCGCCTGAGTGCGGGCCGCCCGCTGGACTCGGTGCTGCCGGTCGGCTCAACGGGTCACCGAGCGGAGCGTGCGGTCGGCGAGGGATTCGATGGTGGCCCGAGGGAGCATGGTGTCGACGTAGCAGAAGGTGATCGACATCGTGGTGCCGAGAGTGGCCACCGCGACCGTCAGCGCACTGGCGCAGGAGTTCGTCCCGGCGACCGTCAGCGCCGTGATATCCAGCGGCTCAGGGGTTTCGGGCGGTGCGAGTCTGCCCAGATTGCTGAGAGTGACGTTCCACGGAGCCCGGCGGTCGATGAGTTCGATGGTGCGCCTGCCGGATTCGAGCGAGCGGGGGCAGCCGTAGCGGATGGCGGCCAGGGCGGTGAGGTCGGTGTTCTTCGCCAGCCGCTGGTGCAGTTGGGTTTTCGCCGCGCGAGCCGCGTCCCACAGGGAATGGCCAGGGCCGTAGGGGACGAAAGTGGGGACGACCGCGGTGAACATGCCGGGCTCGTCGTCGGCCGGGGGCGGGTTCAAGCGGGAGCGGACGTCGACCGGAATGCCGATGCCCGCGACGCCGGAGGGCCGGGGGGCGAGTTCACCGAGGGCGTTGGCCAAGGCGGCGGTCAGCGCGGCGTTGACGGTGACGTCGTGCTGGTGGCAGCGGGTCCGGAGCTCGGTGAGGGTGTCGCCCTCGACGGTGCGGATCACGGTGCGGGTGCGGCGGATCGGAAGTGGTGGCGCGATGCCGGGCAGGCTGGTCGGGCGGCGCGCCATCGCGGTGAGCTGACCGGTGAGGTTGGTGCGCAGGCAGCGCAGCAGGCGCGTGTGTGCGGGAGGGATGAGGTCGTCGGGAGCCGGAATCGGCGGACGCGCGGCGCCGGGGAGGGGAGATCCGAAGGCGTAAGCGAGGATTCGCCACCCCAGCGACGTCATCGAGCGGCCGTCGAGCAGCACATGCGACAGCACCAGGATCAGGTCGTGGTGTTCCTCGGAAGTGCCAGGGCGCCACACCAGATCGATGAGGCGCCCAGGTGCGGTCGCGAGGTCGACGGGCTCGGCCAGCTGTTCGTCGAAGACCGTGCGCCACTCGTCGGGGTCGTCGACCATGCGGTGCAGGACCGGTAGATGCGGGTCGGCGGACGGGGCGAAACGCGGGCCGTCGACAACGGTTGTCCGCAGTAGCGGAAATTCCGCGACCAGCGCGTCCGCGGCCTCTTCCAAGCGGTAAGCGCCGATCGGGCCGCGCACCCGCAATCGGACCACGCAATTCGCCGGCGACAACTGATCGACGAGCCAGAACCACCGCTCCGACGCCGACAGCGGGCGCATCACCTCGCCCAACACGGCCTCCGCTGTATCGACACACCGCGAGCGTACCGACGCCCGCCCGAAACTCAGCACTTTCACATGGCGTTACTACATGCGTATTATGGACTTATGGGTTTCGAGTGGCCTGATTGGGCGATCGCTCACCTGATCGGCATCGAACCCAGCGAGGTTCGGCAGGTCCTCGCAGCGTCACGACGGTGGCCACGCCCGGCCTTCGACGGCCAGGTGACCGTCCTGACGGTGTGGGGGCGCACCACAGCCGGCCGCCCGTTGATCGTGGTGATGCGGCAACGGGAGGACTGGACGTGGGTGATCATCGGCGCACGCACGATGCGCGCCGAGGAACTGGCGCAATTCGAGCAGTGGGAAAGTGAGACCCGATCATGAGCGAGCCAGGACTTCCGTCCAGCAAAGAAGAACTCGCCGACTTCATGGATCGGCTGAGTTTCTCCGACGAGCCCACCGATGCCCCACCACGTCTTCCCGTCAACGAAGACATCATGGTGACCACGTCGATCCGGCTCCCCCTCGGTCTGCACAGCCGGCTGAAATCCCTCGCCGACGAACGTCGGGTAGGAGTCTCCACCCTCCTGCGCGAATGGGCTGAGGCAGCCGTCGCCGATATCGACGACGAAGACCAGATGATCTCCCTGGCCGAAGCCAAACGCGCCCTCTCCCGAGTCCACCCCATCCACCGAGCGAGCTGACGCGAGGACCGACCGGTAGACGGAAATACGACTGAAGCCCCCGCCGAAAGCGGGGGCTTCAGTCGTCTCGATCAGCTGGCTCGCCTCAGCGGCGGCGCTTGCCCTTGGAGTCGGTGCGGGCGGCTTCGCGGCGTTCGCGGCGGGTGCCGCCCTGCTGATGACCGCCGTATTCCTGTGCGTCGGAATGGGATTCGGCGTGGCCGTCCTCGGCGGGGCCCGAGTAGTTCATGGCTCGGGGAGCCTGGTCGCTGATTCCCTTGGCACGCAGAGCAGGCGGGGCCTGGGTCTCCGCGGGGGTGTCCTGCGGGCGGGCACCGACCGGGGAGCGCAGACCCTTGTCGACCGAGACGCCTTCGGGCTGGGGCTGCTGGACCTCCACCTGGAGGTTGAAGAGGAAGCCGACCGACTCCTCCTTCAGGCCTTCCAGCATGGCGGCGAACATGTCGAAGCCCTCGCGCTGGTACTCGACCAGCGGATCGCGCTGGGCCATGGCGCGCAGGCCGATGCCCTCCTTGAGGTAATCCATCTCGTAGAGGTGTTCGCGCCACTTGCGGTCGAGGACCGAGAGCAGAACCTGACGTTCCAGGTTGCGCATCGCGCCTTCGCCCGCGAGGCCGTCGATCTCCTGCTCGCGCTTCTCGTAGGCGGTGTGCGCGTCGTCGAGGAGCGTTTCGCGAAGCTCGTCGCGGGTGAGTTCGCCGGCGTCGCCGGTGGCGGTCTCGCCGGTGAGTTCCTTGTGATCCAGGCTCACCGGGTACAGCGTCTTGAGGGCGGTCCAGAGCTTGTCCAGATCCCAGTCCTCGACGTAACCCTCGGCGGTGGCGCCGTCGACATAGGCGGTGGTCACGTCGGTGATCATGTTCTGAACCTGACCCTCCATGTCCTCGCCGCGCAGGATCTGGTTGCGCTCGCCGTAGATGACGGTGCGCTGCTGGTTCATCACCTCATCGTACTTCAGCACGTTCTTGCGGATCTCGAAGTTCTGCTGCTCGACCTGGGTCTGGGCGCTCTTGATGGCCTTGGAGACCATCTTCGCCTCGATCGGGACATCGTCGGGCAGGTTCAGGCGGGTCATGATCGACTCGAGCGCGGCGCCGTTGAAGCGGCGCATCAGCTCGTCACCCAGCGAGAGGTAGAAGCGGGACTCGCCCGGGTCGCCCTGACGGCCCGAACGTCCACGCAGCTGGTTGTCGATACGACGCGACTCGTGGCGCTCGGTGCCGAGCACGTAGAGACCGCCGGCCTCGCGAACCGTCTCGGCGTCGTCCTCGGTCTGCTTCTTGACCTGGTCGAGGGCGGAGTGCCAGGCGGCCTCGTACTCGTCGGGGGTGTTCACCGGATCGAGGCCCTGCTTGCGCAGCAGGATGTCGGCGATGATGTCGGCGTTGCCGCCGAGCACGATGTCGGTACCACGACCGGCCATGTTGGTGGCCACGGTGACCGCGCCGGGGCGACCGGCCTCGGCGATGATCTGGGCTTCCTGCTCGTGGAACTTCGCGTTCAGCACCGAGTGCGCCACACCACGCTTGGTGAACTGCTTGGACAGGTACTCCGAGCGCTCGACGCTGGTGGTACCGATCAGGACCGGCTGACCCTTCTCGTGCCGCTCGGTCACGTCGTCGACCACCGCGGCGAACTTGGCCTCTTCCGACTTGTAGATCAGGTCGGCCTGGTCCTTGCGGACCATCGGCTTGTTCGTCGGGATCGGGACCACGCCGAGGTTGTAGATCGAGTGCAGCTCGGCGGCCTCGGTCTCGGCGGTACCGGTCATGCCCGACAACCTGCTGTAGAGGCGGAAGTAGTTCTGCAGGGTGATCGTGGCCAGGGTCTGGTTCTCCGGCTGGATCTCGACCTTCTCCTTGGCCTCGATCGCCTGGTGCATGCCCTCGTTGTAGCGGCGGCCGACCAGGATACGGCCGGTGAACTCGTCGACGATGATCACTTCGCCGTCGCGGACGATGTAGTCCTTGTCGCGCTGGTAGAGCTCCTTGGCCTTGATGGCGTTGTTCAGGTAGCTCACCAGCGGCGAGTTCGCGGCCTCGTAGAGGTTGTCGATGCCGAGCTGATCCTCGACGAACTCCACGCCCTGCTCGTGCACGCCGATGGTGCGCTTCTTGATGTCCACTTCGTAGTGGACATCCTTCTTCAGCAGCGGCGCGATGCGCGCGAATTCGGCGTACCACTTCGACGACGCGTCGGCCGGGCCCGAGATGATCAGCGGGGTGCGGGCCTCGTCGATGAGAATCGAGTCGACCTCGTCGACCACGGCGAAGTTGTGACCACGCTGGACGAGATCGTCCAGGGAGTGGGTCATGTTGTCGCGCAGGTAATCGAAGCCGAACTCGTTGTTCGTGCCATAGGTGATGTCGGCGGCGTAGGCCACGCGACGCTCGGCGGGAGTCATACCGCCCAGGATCACGCCGACCTCGAAGCCGAGGAAGCGGTGCACACGGCCCATCCACTCGGAGTCGCGCTTGGCGAGGTAGTCGTTGACCGTGACCACGTGCACGCCGTCGCCGGAGATGGCGTTCAGGTACGCGGGGAGCACACAGGTGAGCGTCTTGCCCTCACCGGTCTTCATCTCCGAGATATTGCCGAGGTGCAGCGAGGCGCCGCCCATGATCTGGACCTTGTAGTGCTTCTGGTTCAGCACTCGCCACGACGCCTCACGTGCCACGGCGAAGGCCTCGAGCAGCAGGTCGTCGAGGGTTTCCCCGTCGGCGTAGCGCTGACGGAACTCGTCGGTCTTGGCACGCAGCTCGTCGTCGGTCAACGCTTCGATCTCGTCGCCGTACGCGATGACCTCATCGGCGAGGTTCGAGAGCCGCTTGACCATGCGACCTTCACCAATCCGTAGCAACCTCGTCAGTGTCAGCGCAGGCACGGGTCTCGTCAGTCCTCTGGTCGGAGTTGTGTTCAACGGCGATGGTAGTCCGCAGACCACCGTACCCGGCGGCGCGGACCCGTGCCCGGCGTACCGGCGCAGTCATTACCCCAGGTCACGACGCTCGGCGAGCCTCCTTGCCCGGCACCGCGATTCACCTGCCGTGACGTAGGATGTAGCGCGTGCCCGATCAGCGCCATGCGGCACCGGAAGGAGCTTCGGAGCGCGTGATCACGAGATTGACGCCGCAAGACGCGTCGTTCTATCGGCTCGAGTCGAGCAGTAACCCGATCCACATCGGCTCTCTCGCGATCCTGAACAACTCCTCCCCCGACAGCACAGGCCAGGTACTGGACTACGAACGCCTCGTCGACCTGGTCGAATCCCGGCTGCCGATGGTGCCGCGCTACCGCCGCAAGGTGCGCGAGATCCCGCTCGCCATGGGCAGGCCGGTCTGGGTCGAGGACAGCCGTTTCGACATCAGCTATCACATCCGGCGTTCCGCGCTGCCGAGTCCCGGCAGCGACGGCCAGCTCTACGATCTCGTCGCCCGGCTCGCGTCGCGACCCCTGGACCAGGGACGACCACTGTGGGAGATGTATCTGATCGAGGGCCTCGCCGACGGGCGCGCCGCGGTGTTCACCAAGTCGCACTCGGCACTCGTCGACGGTGACACCGCCCTGGAGATCGGGCACGTGATCCTCGACAACTCCCCGCTGCCGCGCGAACTGGCCGACGACTCGTGGCGTGCGCCGCGCGAACCCACCGATGTGGAACTGCTCGCCGGAGCGCTCTCGCAACTGGCCGCGCAACCGCGCGAGGCCTACAGCGTGATGCGCGACGCCGGATCGAACGCGTTCGGGGTGGTGCGCGGCACGCGGATGGCGGTGAAGGCCGCGGCCAGCGTGGTGCGCGCGGCGACCTCGAGCGCGGCGCCGGACAGCCCGCTCAACGCCCGCACCTCGCGCAGCCGCCGCTTCGACGTGGTGCGCACCGATCTGGACGACTACCGCACGATCCGCAGGCATTTCGACTGCTCGATCAACGACGCGGTGCTCGCGGTGGTCACCGGGGCGCTGCGTAACTGGCTGCTCTCGCGCAACGAGGCACTGGTCGAGTCGACCAATCTGCGCGCGGTGGTGCCGATGTCGGTCTATGTCGACGGCGACAATCAGCTGACCCCGGCCAGCGAGGTGTCCTCGTTCCTCATCGATCTGCCCGTGGGCGAACCGAATCCGACGATGCGGCTCTCCCACATCTCGCATGCCACCGAAGCGGCGGGCAGGCAGCGCCGCGGGGTGCGGGCGCGCACACTCGTGCACCTGGCCGGGTTCGCGCCCGCGAGCCTGCACGCGATGAGTGTGCGCGCGGCGAGTACCTTCGCCGACAACAGTTTCAATCTGGTGATCACCAACGCGCCGGGACCACAGACCGCGATGTACATCGGCGGCGCGCGCATGCTGGAGATGTATCCGGTATCACCGCTGCTGCGCAATCAGACGTTGAGTTTCGGGCTCACCTCGTACGACGGTCAGGTCTTCTACGGACTCAACGCCGACCGCGACGCCATGGCCGATATCGATGTCCTCGCGGCATCGGTGCACGAATCGATGGAGGAGTTGCTCGGTGCCTGTCTCTGAGAACGACACGATGCGCGTCTACATCCCGGCGACGATTCCGCTGCTGCGCCAACTCGTCGACGAGCAGCAACTGCTCCCGCTCGGGGCGACCGCGTTCGCCGTGACGCCCGCGCTGCGCGAGGCCTATGCCGCGGGCGACGACGAGGAGCTCGCCGAAGTGGCGATGCAGGAAGCCGCCCGGGCCTCCATGCGGTTGATCGGCGCCGAGCGCGACGGACTCGACGACGACGCCGAGGGCTCGGCCACCACCCCGGGTGGCCCGGTGTATCGGCGCGCGGTGATCGCGGCGGATGTAGCGGGGGCGAAACTGCGGCCCGATCTCGACGATGCTGTGGTGAAGCTGTCGGGGCCGGTCACCTTCAAACAGGTCGCGGCCGTGCATGTGGACCTGGCCGAGGCCGAGCCGCAGGTGGCCAAGGCGGTGGACGTCATCGACGCCGCTGACCTCGGCGATACCGACGCGGAATTCGTGCTCGGTGACGCGGAGGACCACCAGCTTGCCTGGTACGCACCACAAGAACTGCCGTTCCTGCTCGAGCTGTTGTAATCTGCGGCGGGCGGCGGCGGGGTTGCCCAATGTTCACAACTGGCGCTGAACCTACGATGCCGTAACCTGGCTGCGAGAGGGCTACCCCACGGTGGACCGGATGCACGACAGGGAGAAATCGCACAGCATGGTCATCGACAAGTTCCGGGAATGGCTCGAAGCACCGGCGGCGCAGGTCGCCGACCGCGGCGGCAAGCTGAACATCTTGCGCGGCGCGGTAGCCCGGGTCACCACTCCCCTGCTGCCCGACGACTATCTGCATCTGGCCAACCCCCTGTGGTCGGCGCGCGAACTGCGCGGGCGCATCGTCGAGGTCCAGAAGGAGACCGCCGACTCGGCGACCCTGGTGATCAAGCCGGGCTGGGGCTTCGATTTCAAGTACCGCCCCGGGCAGTACATCGGCATCGGCATCCTGATCGACGGCCGCTGGAACTGGCGTTCCTACTCGCTCACCTGCCCGCCGGACTGGACCGGCGAGGGCGGCAAGCGGCTCATCTCCATCGCGGTGAAGGCGATGCCGGAAGGCAAGTTGTCCAGCCACCTTGTCAACGGGGTGGCCGCGGGCACCATCGTGCGGCTGGCCGCGCCGCAGGGCGGGTTCGTGCTGCCGGAGCCGCCGCCGGCGAAGGTGCTGTTCCTCACCGCGGGCAGCGGGATCACCCCGGTCATGTCGATGTTGCGCACGATGGACCGGCGCGACGGCGTCAACGATGTGGTGCACGTCCACTCCGCACCCACCGACGCCGACGTGATGTTCGGCGCCGAACTGCGCGCCCTGCACGACAAGCACCCCAGCTTCGTCTCCCACCTGCAGCTCACCGATGCCCACGGCCTGTTCTCCCTGGCCAGCCTCGACGAGCTCTACCCCGACTGGCGCGAACGCGAGACCTGGGCCTGCGGGCCTGCCCCGATGCTCGACGCGATCGAAAGCCACTGGAAGAACGCGGGTGTGGGCGACCAGCTGCACATCGAGCGCTTCGAGGTGGAACGCTCCGCGATCGGCGAGGGCGGCACGGTGACCTTCGGCACCACCGGACGCACCCTCACCGTCGACGGCGCCACCAGCCTGCTCGAAGCCGGTGAGTCCGTCGGCGTGCAGTTGCCCTTCGGCTGCCGGATGGGCATCTGCCAGACCTGCGTGGTGACGCTGTCCGCGGGACACGCCCGCGACCTCCGCAATGGCGACGAACGTCAGCCCGGCGACAAGGTGCAAACCTGCATCTCCGCCGCCGCCGGCGACTGCACGCTGGACATCTAACCGGTTGCCGAACCGCCGAGCGGGTACCCTTGACCTATGCGTCGGCCACAACCCGTGACCGGCGGCTATCGCTTAGGCCCCTCACTTCGATCAATGCCTGAGGGCGCGACTTAGGATCACTCACAGGCCGAACAGCATCGAGGCGACAGCCCTAGGCGCGCAGCGCCGGGTTTTTCGGCGTCTCGATTCCGGACTCGCCGAAGAGTGCGACCGAGCAGCGCCCTCGACCAGGCAAGATCGAGGTTCCCAGGCCGAGAACCCGCGGCATCAGCTGCTGATAATCAACAGGAGGACCCCCGGTGGCCATCACCGATATTCAGGCCTTCGCCCATCTGACGGCGGCCGACATCGAGACACTGGGGAAAGAACTCGATTCGATCCGCCGTTCGGTGGAGACCTCCCGTGGCGAGCGCGACGCCCGCTACATCCGCCGCACCATCGCCGCCCAGCGAGCTCTCGAGGTCGCCGGGCGCGCGGTGCTGTTCGGCAGCCGCAATCGCTGGGCGTGGCTGGGCGGCACCGCGATGCTCTCGGTCGCCAAGATCATCGAGAACATGGAGCTGGGCCACAATGTGAGCCACGGCCAATGGGATTGGATGAACGATCCCGAGATCCACTCCACCACCTGGGAGTGGGACATGACCGGCACCTCGGCGCAGTGGCGCCGGGCGCACAACTATTCGCACCACACCTACACCAACGTGCTCGGCAAGGACGAGGACCTCGGCTTCGGCATTCTGCGGATGACCCGCGACGAGGCGTGGCGTCCGGTGCATCTGGTCCAGCCCGCCGCCAATCTGCTGTTGGCCGCGACCTTCGAGTGGGGTATCGCGCTGCACGATCTCGGCATCGAGAAGGAGCTGGCCGGCGTCGAGGGCGTCACGATGACCTCGCCGCCCGACATCGAGTTCTACCGCAAGGCGGGCCGTCAGGTCGCCAAGGATTTCGTGATCTACCCGGCGCTGACCGGCCCGGCCTGGAAGTCGACGCTCAAGGCCAACGCCACCGCCAACCTCGTCCGCAATCTCTGGTCGTACGCGGTGATCTTCTGCGGCCACTTCCCCGACGGCGCGCAGAAGTTCACCGCCGAGCAGCTCGACGGGGAGACCCAGGGCGAGTGGTACCTGCGCCAGATGCTGGGCAGCGCCAACTTCAAGGCCGGCCCCGTGATGGCGTTCATGAGTGGCAACCTCTGCTACCAGATCGAGCACCACCTGTTCCCCGACCTGCCGAGCAATCGGTACTCGGAGGTGGCGGTCCGGGTGCGCGAACTGTGCGACAAGTACGACCTGCCCTACACCACCGGATCGCTGGGCAAGCAGTACCTGCTGGCCTTCCGCACCATCCACAAGCTGGCGCTGCCGGATCGCTTCCTCAAGCGCACCGCCGACGATGCGCCCGAGACGTCGTCGGAGCGCAAGTTCGCCGGCATCTCGCTGCCCGACAGCCTGCGGGTCGACCCGGAGACCGGAAAGCGTTTCGGTCTGCGCTCGGCGCTGCACGATGCCAAGGTCTCGCTCGAGATCAAGGCGCGGCACGAGAAGGAAGTGCTGCGCGAGGCGAAGACGGCGCTCAAGGCTCGAGCCCGGCAGGAGAAGCTGGCGCTGCGCGAGGCCAAGCGGGCATTGGGTGAACGCGCCGTGCGCGAACGGGGCGTGTTGCGGGACAAGGCAGCTCGTCGCATGGCTCGCCATGCTCGATAACATTTCCATCTCGATCGCGCAATAGGACTTATCACACATTTCGTCCCGAAAATCGCCAACCTACGCTCTCGTAACTTACGGTACTGTAGCCGCCATGGCGATCTCGGATGTCAAGGAATACGCGCACCTCACCGCAGCGGATGTCGAAGCTCTAGGCGCGGAGTTCGATGCGATCCGCCGGGAGATCGAATCCTCTCGCGGCGCAGCCGACGCGCGCTATATCCGCAACGTCATCCGGCTACAGCGCGCGCTCGAGATCAGCGGCCGCACGGTGCTGTTCGCCAGCTTCCTGCCCCCGGCCTGGCTGGCCGGCGTCGCCCTGCTCGGCTCCGCCAAGATCATCGAGAACATGGAGATCGGGCACAACGTCATGCACGGGCAGTGGGACTGGATGAACGATCCGGAAGTCCACTCCACCTCCTGGGAATGGGACAACGCCGGCCCGTCGGCGCACTGGAAGATCACCCACAACTTCCTGCACCACAAGTACACCAACGTGCTCGGCATGGACGACGACATCGGCTACGGCCTGCTTCGCGTCACCCGTGACCAGCGCTGGATGCCGTTCTACCTGGGCAACCCCATCTACAACTTCCTGCTGCAGGCGCTGTTCGAGTACGGCGTCGCGATCCAGCACCTCGAGCTGGGCAAGGTCGCCAAGAAGAAGTGGGCCAAGGACTCGCCCGAGTGGAAGCAGTTCGAGGCCGACCGCACCCTGGTCCTGAAGAAGATCGGCAAGCAGGCCGCCAAGGACTACGTGGTCTTCCCGCTGCTCACCGGCCCGGCGTTCGTCACCACGCTCACCGCCAACATCGCCGCCAACGTGATGCGCAATGTGTGGACCAACGCGATCATCTTCTGCGGTCACTTCCCCGACGGCGCCGAGAAGTTCACCAAGGCCGACATCGAGAACGAGACCAAGGGCGAGTGGTACCTGCGCCAGATGCTGGGCAGCGCCAACATCAGCGGCGGACCGCTGCTGCACTTCATGAGCGGCAACCTCAGCCACCAGATCGAGCACCACCTGTTCCCCGACCTGCCGAGCAACCGCTACGCCGCCATCGCGGTGCGGGTGCGCGAGCTGGCCGAGAAGTACGACCTGCCCTACACCACCGGTTCGCTGCCGGTGCAGTACTTCAAGTCGTGGCGAACCATTCTCAAGTTGTCGCTGCCGAACAAGTACCTGCGCCACACCACCGACGATGCGCCGGAGACCAAGTCCGAACGCTTGTTCGCCGGCAACACCACCCCCTCGATCGACCCGGTGACCGGGCGTCGCCAGGGACTGCGCACCGCACTGGCCGCCGGCCGCAAGCTGGCCCGCCGGACCATGGCCTGACCGGCTGCGGTTGTATGGTCGGCGTGAGTGCCGATCAGCTGAGCGTCTACGACGCGATCCGTTTGCGTCGTGACGTGCGCGCCGAATACACCGGCGAGCTCGTCGACGACGACACCCTCCTGCGGATCCTCGACGCCGCGCATCGCGCGCCCAGCGTCGGGAACTCACAACCGTGGGACTTCGTGGTGGTTCGTCAGGCCGAGACCCTGCGCCGTTTCGCCGACCATGTGGCGGACAAGCGGGTCGAGTTCGGTGCGGCGCTGCCCGCCGAGCGCGCGATGACCTTCGCGCCGATCAAGATCGACGGAATCGTCGAGAGCGGTACGGGTGTGGTTGTCACGCACGATGATTCGCGTGGCGGCCCACAGGTGCTCGGGCGGGCGAGTGTGCCGGAGACCGGCGTGTACTCCACCGTGCTGGCGATCCAGAATCTGTGGCTCGCGGCGACCGCCGAGCAGGTGGGGGTGGGCTGGGTGTCGTTCTACGATCCGGAATTCCTGCGCGAACTCGTCGGCCTGCCCACCGGGATCAAGCCGGTGGCCTGGCTGTGCGTGGGCCCGGTCGACGCGTTCCAGCAGGTGCCGGACCTGGAACGTTTCGGTTGGCGGTCCGGCCGATCGTTGACCGAGGCCGTACATCACGAGACCTTCGGCTGCTGAACAAGATCCGGACACCCGCACGGCGGATGCCCGGATCGGTCAGGGGTTCTAGGCCAGCTTGATCAGGCCGTAGTCGAAGGCGTGTCTGCGGTAGACCACCGACGGGCGGTCGGTCTCTTTGTCATGGAAGAGGAAGAAGTCGTGGCCGACCAATTCCATCTGATAGAGGGCGTCGTCCACCGACATCGGTGTCGCGGTGTGCACCTTGGTGCGCACGATGTGGCCGGGGCCCGCCTCGTCGATTGCCTCGTCGTGGTCGTGGGCAGCGGAACCGTCCGGCGGGGTGAACAGCGACTCGTCGACCAGTGTGGCAGTGGCCTGCGCGACCGAGACCGGCGTCTTGTCGCCGTAGTGCACGACGCGCCGCTTGTCCTTGGCCCGGCGCAGTCTGCTCTCGATCTTCTGGGTGGCCGATTCCAGCGCGGCGTAGAAACTGTCGGCGCACGCCTCGGCGCGCACGATCGGTCCACGGCCGCGCGCGGTGATCTCCACACGCTGACAGGCCTTGCGTTGACGACGGTTGCGTTCGTGGAACAGTTCCACATCGAAGAGGAAGATCGACGGGTCGAAGCGCTCTAACCGAGACAGCTTCTCCGCGACGTAGATTCGATAGTGGTCAGGGATTTCGACGTTGCGACCGGAGACCACCACTTCGGCGTTCGGGGTCTCGAAGTCGATCGTCTCGGTGGCACCGTTCTGGAGTGCCGTGGTGGGTTCAGCATCTTGCACTGATGCCCGTGAAGAAGTCGTCACGCGTACCTCCCGGATATGGCCGCACAACTACCAACGTAGGGCGGCGGGATTGAGCTGTGCCGATCGGGAATCGCCCGGCACCTGTATCCGCGGCACCACCTCCCAAACTTGTGGTTCGGTGTGTGCTCGCGACGCTAGTCCGCCATCGGCAAGTCCGCCACTGTTCACGCGAACTTTCATCAGTCAAGCCGCGCAGGTCACCAAAACCGCGCGCGGAACTATGCCGATCCGGCTGAGAACACGTGTCGATTCGCAGGCGGTGGCACCGGTGGTGAGCACGTCGTCTACCAGCACTACCTGGGCTTTCGCGCTGACGGCGACCCATTCGTCCGGTTCGGCGACAGTCATGATCTTGCCGCGCACATTGTGGGAACGCTCATGCGTCGTCAAGCCCACCGAATCCCGGACACCGCGTCCCATCCGCAGCAGCGGCACGCTCCGGCAATCGATCAGCCACCGTGCCGCGACCTCGGCCGAGCGGGCCACCGGGTCACCACCGCGCCGGCGTGCCGCCGCAGTTCTGGTCGGCGCGGGCACGAGCAACAGCGGGCGATCGGGGGCACGCAAGCGGGCAAGCGCGTGGGCGAGCGCCAGCCCGAGTGGGGCGGCGAGGTCGCGCCTGTTCTGTTCCTTGGCTGCCAGCACCGCCCGCTTGCCCACACCGGCGTAAGGACCGAGCGCCCAGCACGGAACACCGGGATCAGCGCGCGGCCGCACCCGGACGGGATCGCGGGCGAGTTCGGCCGCGCACTCGGCGCACCAACTCTCGCCGACCGCACCGCAGCCACCGCACCGATCGGGCAGGATCAGGTCCAGCAGGGTTCTCATAGCGCACGAGCATGACAGCGGGCACCGACATGATCAGCTCGGCAAGACCGGCACAACCCGTTCTCCGGTCAATCCGGGTACCTCACGCCAGAAACGGTCGTTGCGGGTCGGATCGGCGGTCTGTAGCTGCAGGACGGCCCGGGAATCGGCCACGTACTGCGTGGCCGGGGCCGCCGTCACCACCCGCACCGGCGGAGTGAGGTTCTGCGAGGTCACCGCACTGAACTGCGAACCGTCGATGGAGACGGTGAAGACCGGGTCGACATTGCCCTCGCGGGCCACCATGATCGTGTCGCCGGTGACCCAGCTCAACGACACCGCGCGCGAGCTCAGGCCGAGCGCGAGCGGCAGCGGTGAGGTGAGCGCGTACTTGCCGTCGGGGCGACGTTGGACCACCGCCACATACACCTTGCCGTCGGCGATCAGCGCCGCGCGCACGCCGGTGCGCGAGACCACCACCTCGCTGATCGGCGGACGTGGAGCGCCCGCGCCTTCGAACAGGGCCGTGATGTCGACGTCCTCGGTGGAGACATTGCCGGTGGCCCGATCGGTGACCGCCCGGATGACCCGGTCACCGTCGATCACTGTCCAGGCGGCGCCGCCGTCGCTGGTCCAGGACGGACGGGCGATGCTGGCACCCTCGGCGACCGCGAACGCCTTGGCCCCGTAGTTGCCGATGAGCAGGGTGCGGGCGGCTTCTGGCAGCGGTTTGCCGGAGTCGGCGACCGCGGCGACGAACTGTCCGTCGGCCGAGATGCCGACGGACTGCAGGTTGGTCGCCTCGCCGAAGGAACCACTCGGGGTGACGATCCCGTCCGGGGTGACCTGCACCAGGGCGCCGTTGCGCAGGGCGTGCAGGCCGATCCGGTTCTGGCCGGGCGCCGAGGCGCTGTACTGGTCGACATCGGCGACCGACCAGCCGCTGGCCGCGTACCGGTCGTCGAGCGGTTTACCGTCGGCGAGCAGCACGTACGGTCCGAGGATGTCGGCGCCGGCCAGGGTGAGCACCACCTGCGCGGCGAGCAGTTCGCGATCGCGCTGGCCGAGTCCGCCGATCCCGGCGAAGTCGATGCGCACTCCCCCGATGCCGACACCGACGTCACCCGGTTCGTTGTTGGCCTTGGTGATCGGACCGCGCAGCGAGACCGGCTGCGCCAACTGGTTGCGCACCACCGGGGCGATCGTGGACTGCGGGCCTTCGGCGAGCATGCCGATCAATCGCTCGGTGAGCTGGGCGCGCGGCACCGAGATCCAGCGCGGATCCGGGACCAGGAGCGAGTTACCCGGGTCGATGTAGTGCAGGACGTAGCGGTGGTAGGACTTGACGAACGCGTCGTTGCCCATCACGACGCCCGGCGGCAGCTCGGTGATCCGCCACTCGCCATCGATCTTGCTCATCTCGATCTTGTTCTCGAGCGTGCCCTCGGTGGCGCGGTAACCGCCGTCGCGGGCGAGCTCGCCGACCTTGCGGGCGCGCAGCACATAGCTGGCCTTGTCGCCCGACCGCGACTCGCGCAGGGTGTCGGGGCGATCGTCGACGATGGTGGTGCTCGCCTCGTCGTTCCAGCTGCCCGCCGTCTCGGGCGCCATGTACTGGCGGGCCGCGGCGTGCTGGTTGGTGGGGTCGGCGCTGGCGGTGAGGAAGTCGCCCAGCAGCAGGTCGGGGTCGCGGCCGGAGGTCGGCGGGGTCGGGCCCTCGGAGGTGGGCGCGCGGTTGATCGTGCCGAGTGCCTGCGGTGCGGAGGACTCCGGCAGGCTGGCGCACCCGGTGAGCACCATCAGCCCGGCCAGAACCGCCGCGACCAGTGCGGCGCCGTGCCGATCCCGACGATCACCACGCGCACTAGTCATGACTTCCTGTCTCTGGTCTCGGTGGGCGTCGACTCGTCGCGGTCGGCGTCGGCGGGGGCCGCGTCGCGGCCGTTGGTCGCCGGGTGCGCGCCTGCCGCAGGCGGTTCGATACCGGAATCGTCGGCCGAGGGGTCGTCTCGCGGTTCGTCTCCCGGCTCGACGACCGTCAGTTCGACAACAGTCGAGTCGGGTCCGGCCGAGTCGGGTCCGGTCTGCTCCACGTCGGCCGTCTCCGATCCCGTCGCCTCGTCCGCGGTCGGTCCGGCCGGTTCTGCTTCGACGGTCGTCGGCTCGGGTTCGGCTTCCGGCAGCGCGGGGACCTTGCGCAGCATCGGTTCCAGGGCGAGCGGGCTCTGCCCGAGTTTGCGGCCGCGCACCATCGGGAGCAGCAGCCGAAAGCTCGCGCCGACGCCGGGATCGCCCCAGGCCTCGAGCCTGCCCTCGTGCAGATTCGCGTCCTCGACGCTGATCGACAAGCCGAGCCCGGTGCCACCCGAGCGACGCACCCGCGAGGGGTCGGAGCGCCAGAACCGGTTGAACACCAACTTTTCCTCGCCCGGCCGCAGCCCGACGCCCTGATCGCGCACCACAGTCGCGACAGCGTTGGACTCGGCGTCGCCGCGCATGCGGATCAGCACCGGCTTGCCTTCGGAGTGGTCGATCGCGTTGGCCAGCAGGTTGCGCAGCACGCGCTCGACGCGGCGCGGGTCGACCTCGGCGACCACCGGCTCCTCCGGTAGGTCGATCACCACCTCGACCTGGGCGTCGCGAGCCAGATGGCGGACCGTGGAGATCGCGGCACGCGCGCACATCCGCACATCCAGCGATTCGACCTGCAGTTCGGCCACACCCGCGTCGTGGCGGGAGATCTCGAGCAGGTCGTTGAGCAGGCCCTCGAACCGGTCCAGCTCGTTGACGAGCAGTTCGGAGCTGCGCGCGAGGGCGGGATCGAGATCGTCGCTGGAGCCGTGGATGAGGTCAGCCGCCATGCGCACCGTGGTGAGTGGGGTGCGCAGTTCGTGGCTGACATCGGAGGTGAAGCGGCGCTGCAGATTGCCGAATTCCTCGAGCTGGGTGATCTGGTTCGACAGGCTCTCGGCCATCTCGTTGAACGCTTGCGCGAGCCGGGCCATGTCGTCCTCGCCGCGCACCAGCATGCGTTCTTTGAGTCGGCCGTCGGCGAATCGGCCCGCGATCCGCGCCGCCGACCGGATCGGCAGCACCACCTGCCTGGTCACCAGCGCGGTGATCGCGGCGAGCAACACCAGCAGCACCACGCCACCGATGAGCATCGTGCCGCGCATCAGCGACAGGCTCGATTCCTCGCTGGCCAGCGGGAAGATCAGGTAGATCTCCAGGGTGGCGACCTCGGCGCTCGGGCTGCCGATGACCAGCGCGCGCCCGCGGTAGCCGTCGGGGTCGGCGACGGTGGTGAACTGGTAGGAGACCTGATTGCGCTGGACGAATCGGCGCAGCTCCTGCGGCACCTCGGCGAGCGGTCCGGCCGCGATCTCGTGTGGCGGAGTGCCGCCGACCATCGCCAGCGCCGAGTCGAAACTGCCCGCGGCGCCGCTGGACTGCCCGGTGCCACCACGGCTGGACAGCGCGGCTCGCGCGTCGGCGAGTTGCTGATCCTGGCTGTTACCGGACGGAACGCCGGACATCTTGTTCTCGATCGTGCTGCGGGCACGATCCATCTCCTCGACAGCCGCGTTGATCTTGGCTTCGAGGAGCCGGTCGGTGATCTGACCGGTGAGCACGACCCCGAGGATCGTGATCACGATGAGCGACAGGGTCAACGTCGAGACGATGACCCGCAGCTGCAGCGATCGGCGCCACAGGTGGCCGAGTGCGGTCCCGACGGCCTGGAACCAGGCCATGATCGGGCTCGCCCATCGCCGCAGCTGCGCCACTGGACCAGTGGTCACAGCGGCGCCCCGCAGTGACCGATCACGGCGGTCCGGCCTTGTAACCGACGCCGCGCACGGTGAGCACGATCTCCGGGTTCTCCGGATCCTTCTCGACCTTGGCGCGCAGTCGCTGCACGTGCACGTTCACCAGACGGGTGTCGGCGGCGTGCCGGTAGCCCCACACCTGTTCGAGCAGCACCTCGCGGGTGAACACCTGACGCGGCTTGCGCGCGAGCGCGACCAGCAGGTCGAACTCCAGTGGGGTGAGCGAGATCTGCCCGGGGCCGCGGGTCACCTTGTGCGCGGGCACGTCGATGACGATGTCGGCGATCGAGAGCAGCTCGGCGGGCTCGTCCTCGGTGCGGCGCAGACGCGCCCGCACGCGGGCGACGAGCTCCTTGGGCTTGAAGGGTTTGACGATGTAGTCGTCGGCACCGGACTCCAGGCCGAGGACCACATCGACCGTATCGGTCTTGGCGGTGAGCATGACGATCGGAACGCCGGAATCGGCCCGCAGCACCCGGCATACGTCGATGCCGTTCATGCCGGGCAGCATCAGGTCGAGCAGTACCAGGTCGGGGCGGATCTCCCGCACCGCTGACAGGGCCTGTGTGCCGTCGCCCACCACATGCGGGTCGAACCCTTCCCCGCGCAAGACGATGGTCAGCATCTCAGCGAGTGCCATATCGTCGTCGACGACCAGAATCTTGGGCTTCATAGTCCTATGTTGTCATCTCCATGGCCAGGATCGGGCCGCCACGCCATTAATGGTGTGAACCCGTCGCGTATCCAACCTTATCCGGAAAAGATTTCCGAGCAGAGGGTGAGTAACGCAGGCCTATCGTCATCGGATCGGTATGTCCACCACCGGCCGAACCAGTCGCGGTCGGCGAGTTCACGATAGACCTCGCCGGTGCGCCGCTGCAGACCGCCGTCCCGTTCGTAGGCATCGAGGGCGCGGGTGTCGTCGAGTTCGCCTCGGAGCCGGGCGCGTTCGGCCGCCACCTCGGTGGGCACGTCGAGCAGAACGGTGAGATCCGGCGTTGGCAGTTCGAGTCTGCCGAACTCCAGATCGCCCACCCACGACACGATTTGGCCGTCGGCGTCCTGGTGCGCCCGCGCGGCCGAGTAGGCCGCGTTGGACGCCACCCATCGGTCCAGGATCACGATGTCGTTGCCGCCCAACAGGTCCGACAGCTCCGCGCGCGCCGCCGCCCGGTCGAGCGCGAACATGATCGCCATGCCGTTGATCGAGCCGGCCAGGTCGCCGTTGCCCCCGCGCAGCGCCTCCGCCGCCAGATCGGCGTGGATCGAATGCCCGTATTGCGGAAAGGCCAGACTGTCCGCCCGCAAGCCCTTCGCGGACAATTCGGCGATCAGCCCGTCGATCAAAGTCCGCTTACCGGCACCATCGAGCCCCTCGACCGCAATCAGTACGCCCATGCGCAGCAGATTACCCGCCGGATGACGACGGCGGCCCGCCGACCGAAGGTCGACGGGCCACCGTGGCGTACAGAACTCAGTAGCGGTAGTGCTCCGGCTTGTACGGGCCTTCCACGTCCACGTTGATGTACTCGGCCTGATCCTTGGTGAGCTTGGTCAGGGTGCCGCCGAGGGCCTCGACGTGGATCTTGGCGACCTTCTCGTCGAGGTGCTTGGGCAGGCGGTAGACCTCGTTGTCGTACTCTTCCGGCTTCGTCCACAGCTCGATCTGGGCGATGACCTGGTTGGAGAAGCTGTTGGACATGACGAACGAGGGGTGGCCGGTGGCGTTGCCCAGGTTCAGCAGGCGACCTTCGGACAGCAGGATGATCGCCTTGCCGGTCTCCTGGAAGGTCCACTCGTCGACCTGCGGCTTGATGTTGATCCGGGTCGCGCCCGAACGCTCCAGCGCCGCGATGTCGATCTCGTTGTCGAAGTGGCCGATGTTGCCCAGGATCGAGTGATCCTTCATCGCCTTCATGTGGTCGAGGGTGATGATGTCCTTGTTGCCGGTCGAGGTGATGACGATGTCGGCGTCGCCGATCGCCTGCTCGACGGTGACCACGTCGTAGCCGTCCATCAGCGCCTGCAGCGCGTTGATCGGGTCGATCTCGGTGACCTGCACGCGCGCGCCCTGGCCGGCCAGCGACTCGGCGCAGCCCTTACCGACATCGCCGTAACCGCAGATCAGCACCTTCTTGCCGCCGATGAGCACATCGGTGCCGCGGTTGATGCCGTCGATCAGCGAGTGGCGGGTGCCGTACTTGTTGTCGAACTTGGACTTGGTGACCGAGTCGTTGACGTTGATCGCCGGGAACACCAGCTCACCCGCGGCGGCGAACTGGTACAGCCGCAGCACGCCGGTGGTGGTCTCCTCGGTGACACCCTTGACCGAGTCGGCGATGACGCTCCACTTGGTCTTGTCGGCCTCGAGGCTCTCGCGCAGCAGGTCGAGGAACACCGTGTACTCGGCCGAGTGATCGGCGTCGGCGGGCGGAACCAGACCGGCCTTCTCGAACTGCGCGCCGCGCAGCACGAGCATGGTCGCGTCGCCACCGTCGTCGAGGATCATGTTGGCCGGGGCGTTCGGCCAGGTGAGCATCTGCTCGGCGGCCCACCAGTACTCCTCCAGCGTCTCGCCCTTCCAGGCGAAGACGGGGATGCCCTTGGGCTCGTCGACGGTGCCGTTCGGGCCGACCACGATGGCGGCGGCGGCGTGATCCTGGGTGGAGAAGATGTTGCAGGAGGCCCAGCGCACGTCGGCGCCGAGAGCAACGAGGGTTTCGATCAGGACGGCGGTCTGGACCGTCATGTGCAGCGATCCGGAGATTCGCGCGCCCTTCAGCGGCTGGACGTCGTGGTATTCACGGCGCAGCGCCATCAGGCCCGGCATCTCGTGCTCGGCGAGGCGGATCTCCTTGCGGCCGAATTCGGCCAGCGAGAGGTCTGCCACCTTGTAGTCGATGCCGTTGCGGACGTCGGGGGTGAGCTCGGTGCGCGCGGGGAGTTCTGAGGTCGTCACGTTGGCTAGGTTACCGTCTGGGGCCGCGCGAGTTCCCCTCCTCCGCCGAGGTGGAGTCTCAGGCCGCCGCGCGGTATCGGGCCAGCAACCGTCGCGGCTTCGCGGGCGGGACATTGGCCAGGCTCAGGTCGCCGCCGTAGTGCGCCGCGACCTTGGGGTCCATCACCGCACGCCACAGCGGCGGAACGGCCGCGAGCACGATCATGGTGGCGTACCCGGCGGGCAGCTGCGGAGCTTCTTCGCTGCTGCGCAGGGTCTGGTAGCGGCGGCCCGGGTTGGCGTGGTGGTCGCTGTGGCGCTGCAGATGGAACAGGAAGATGTTGGTGACCAGGCGATCGGAGTTCCAGCTGTCGCGCGGGGAGCACCGTTCGTAGCGGCCGTTGGGCTTGCGCGCGCGCAGCAGCCCGTAGTGCTCGACGTAGTTGACGGTCTCGAGCAGCGCGATGCCGATCGCGGCCTGGACGGCCAGCCACGGGAGGATGGACGGGCCGAACACGAGCGTCAGCGAACCGAACAGCACCGCCGTCATCGCCCAGGCCTGCAGAATGTTGTTGTCGGCGCTCCACCAGCCGCGACCCTGCCGGAGCAGGCGGGCGCGCTCGAGGTGCACGGCCGACCGGAACCCGCCGATCACGCTGCGCGGCAGGAACTCCCACAGCGATTCGCCCAGCCGGGCGCTGGCCGGATCCTCAGGGGTTGCCACGCGGGCGTGGTGTCCGCGATTGTGCTCGACGAAGAAGTGCCCGTAGCCCGACTGGGCCAGCGCGATCTTCGACAGCAATTTTTCGGCACTCTCCACCCGGTGGCCCAATTCGTGGGCGGCGTTGATGCCGATGCCGCTGACGAAGCCGACCGTGGCGGCCAATCCGAGCTTGTCGACCAGGGCCAGCTCGGGGCTCGTCCACATGAAGCAGGCCACACCGAGGCTGATCAACTGGATCGGCAGGAACAGGTAGGTGCACCACCGGTAGTACCGGTCAGCGGAGAGCGCCGCGTAGTCCTCGTCGCGGGGATTGTTGCCGTCTTCGCCGACGATCCAGTCCAGCACGGGAATGGCGATCAGGACGATGACAGGTCCGATCCACCAGAACACTTCAGCCTTGGTATGGAACACCAGCTGGGAGGGCAACAGCGCGCTCGCCGGGGCGATCAGCCCTAAAGCCCAGAGATACCGTTTGGGATCACGAAGACCCCCCGGTTTGCCAACCGTTTGCACACCCGCTCCGCTACAAAAAGACCAATCGCCGACCGATGTGAATACTGACAGACCGTAGGCGCGTTACACAGCGGCAGATCCTCAAACGTGGTGATGGTTACACAGGGGCGAATCAGAGCTTGTGACTTCTCTCAGTGATCCACTTCACCGGATGGGACACGGATGCCCCGTACCTGCACAATTGCCTCGACGTACGGGCTGAGCAGTGCGCTCATCTCGGCCGGGGCGTCGCGTTCGGGCACGGGCGGATTCGGAATGTAGCTCAGCGCGATCCGCACCAGCGCGTGCGCGAGCACATCGGCCTCGGCATCGGTCGCGTTCACCCAGCTGTGCACGAAAACCTGAGTCAGACGCGTGGTGGCGTGCTCGAGCAGCGGGGCCGCGTCCAGCGTGATCAACCGCAACAGGTCCGGCTTCATCTCCCCGCTCAGCAGCGAGCGGACCAGCGGGTCACCCGCGGCGGAGAGGAAGAAGCCGGTCATCCCGACCCGGATCGAGGCGCGGGCATCGCCCACATTGGCATCGAGCGCCTCGCGCACATGGTCGACGAGGTCGTCGGCCAGGCGCAGCGCGTAGGCCTGCGAGAGCCCCGCGCGCGAACCGAACTCGTTGTAGAGCGTCTGCCTGCTCACCCCGGCCCTGGCCGCGACGTCACCGAGCGTGACCTTGGACCAGTCACGCTCGGTGAGCAGTTCGCGCATCCCGTCCAGGACCGAGTTGCGCAGCAGTTCGCGCGCGGCCTCCTGGTACGGGATGCGCGAACCGTTGCGCGGGGTACCCGCGACGCTCACGAACGTTCGATCTCGACCATGAAGAAGTCGGACTTGCGGGCACCGCAATCCGGGCAGGTCCAGTCGTCGGCGATGTCTTCCCAGAGGGTGCCGGGGGCGATGCCGTCGTCGGGCCAGCCCTGGGCCTCGTCGTACTCGAAACCGCACTGTGCGCACTGGTACAGCTTGTAGTCGGTCACTGCGAAACTCCTACCGCCTCGAAGTCGATCTTTTCCCGCACCCCACAGTCCGGACAGCACCAGTCGTCGGGAACGGCCGTCCACAGTGTGCCAGGCGGAAATCCTTCGCGTGGCGCGCCTTTGGCTTCATCGAAGACGAAATCACACACCGGACATTTGTAGGCGCTCACGACCCGACCTCGGTTCCGTACTTTTCCAGCACCTGTTCCCGGCGCTTGGGTTCGATATTGGCGAGGGTGACGTCCCCGCCGTAGTGCGCGAGCACGCGCTTGTCCATCACCTTGCGCCAGATCGGCGGGAAGTAGCCGAGCAGGATCATGCTGGCGTAGCCACTGGGCAGGTTCGGCGCACCGTCCCAGCTGCGCAGCGTCTGGTAGCGCCGGGTCGGATACGCGTGATGGTCGCTGTGGCGCTGCAGGTGGTAGAGGAAGATGTTGGTGACGATGTGGTCGCTGTTCCAGCTGTGCGCGGGCGCGGGTCGTTCGTAGCGTCCGCCGGCCGTCTTCTGCCGGACCAGGCCGTAGTGCTCGAGGTAGTTCACCGACTCGAGCAGGCTGAACCCGATCACGGCCTGCAGGATCAGATACGGCAGCACCTCGATGCCGAATACGGCGATCAATCCGAGCCACAACACCACCGACATCGCCCAGGCGTTGAGCACGTCGTTGCGCAGCGTCCAGGGACTCTTGTCGAGCCGACCCAGACGTTGCTTCTCGAGATGCCAGGCCGAGCGCAGGCTGCCCCAGACCGTGCGCGGCCAGAATGCCCAGAAGGACTCACCGATGCGCGAACTCGCGGGGTCTTCCGGCGTGGCGACCCGCACGTGGTGACCACGGTTGTGCTCGATGTAGAAGTGCCCGTAGAACGACTGGGCCAGCGCGATGCGCGCGAGCCAGCGTTCCAGTTCGACCTTCTTGTGACCGAGTTCGTGCGCGGTGTTGATGCCGATGCCGCCGATCATGCCCACGCTGATCGCGATACCGATCTTGTCGACCACATTGGCGCCGCCGGGGAAGCCCAGCCAGTGCAGGTTCGGCGCGGTGATGATGTAGCAGGCGAAGATGAGCGAGGCGTACTGGAACGGCAGGTACAGGTAGGTGAGGTAGCGGTAGTACTTGTCGTTCTCCAGGTACTCCATCACCTCGTCGGGCGGGTTGTTGCCGTCGGGACCGAAGAACAGGTCCGCCAGCGGGATCACGAGGTAGACCAGCACCGGCCCGAGCCAGAACGGGATCTCGGCGATGCGATGCCAGCCGAGCTGGTTGAGGCCCCAGATCAGGGGGATCGCGATCGTGAACAGGCCGGTCGGGGCGAACAGCCCCCACAGCCACAAATATCGCTTGGAATCTCGCCACTGCGGCGGTGCGACCCGCTGCTCGGACGCGTTGGCATCAGTCGACATCATCGTCTCCAGTCCCGAGGCACATCTCACACGTGTGATGTGCGTAACTCTCTGTCACAGACGATATGTCCGGATGCGTCCGCTGTCTAGACAAATTGGCCAATTTGTAAAGCAGTGACGACTCGATAACGCGGACGGCGACCGTGCCCGAACTGGACACGGTCGCCGTCGTTACAGGTCAGTGACCTTTTCAGGGGCCTTTACATTCGGCCTCTGACCGGAAGTAGCACGTCCGCGCCCGGTGGTAGCCCGTCGACCGGCCACCACCGCAGATCGGTCGATTCGGCACTGCGGACCGGCACCGCACCGGGGGGCGCCACGATCTCGAAGAGCAGGTCCAGATGCCGCGTCGGCACGCCGAGCGAGCAGGTGATCGGGTGCGCCTGCGCGCCGTAGAGACCCGGCGTGAGAATCAGGTCGGGGATGCCGGATTCCTCCACCGCCTCCCGCAGCGCCGCGTCCTGCACGGTCTTGTCATCGGGTTCGCAATGACCACCCAGCTGGATCCAGCGACCGACGCGTGGGTGCAGGGTGAGCAGGATGTCGCGACGGTCGTGCGACAACACGATCGCCGACGCGGTGATGTGGCCGGGCGCGTGTTCGCGCAGACACCCGCGGGGAGCCGAGCCGAGGAAGGCCAGAATCGCTTCGCGCAGTGAGTGATCCGCGCGGGCCTCGGGTTCCCAGTGCGTGAGCAACTCGGTCGCCGACGCGTGCAGCGACTCCGCGCTCACAGTTCCACCAGGCCCGCGCCTGGCGAGCCGACGGTGCGCGCCACCGGCTCCTCCAGGGGATGACCGATCGCGATGGCGCCCAGCGGCATCCAGTCCTCGTCGAGCCCGAGGACCTCGCGAACGATCTCGGGCGCGAAGATGGTCGAGCCGATCCAGCAGCTGCCGAGGCCGTCGGCGGCCAGCGCCACCAGCAGCCCCTGCACCGCCGCGCCGACGGCCACCGTGAACATCGTCTGCTCGGCCGCCTGACGACGAGCGTCGGGATAGTCGTGGGCGCCATCGGGCACGCAGAACGGGATGATCACTTCCGGCGCGTCGAAAAGGATTCGGCCACGCGCGATCCGACGCCGCACGCGTTCGGGGTCGAGCCCGTCGGCGGTGAGGTCCTCGCTCCACTTCTCGGTCATGGCATCGAGCAGCTGGGTCCGCAGCGTCGCCTTGCGCAGCCAGACGAAGCGCACCGGGCGGGTGTGGTGCGGCGCGGGCGCGGTGAGGCCGACCGCCACGGCGGCGCGGATCCGTTCCGGGTCCACCGCCTCGGTGGTGAACGCGCGCACCGAACGACGCAGCGGCACAGCCTCTTTGCGGCCCTGCTCGAGCGCTTCGGCGGTGCCGAGCCAGAACAGGTCGTCGATGCCACCGCGCAGCAGTGCCGCCGCGGTCGACCCGTCGTCGTCGGTCCGCAGCCCGCGCACCACCGCCACCGGGACTCCGCCGAGCTTGCCCTTGACCAGATCGGCGGCGGCGGCGAGCTCGTCGGCGACGGCCACCTGCGTGACGTGCAGTTCGTTGCCCTGCCCGTCCACCGAGCCGGCGTAATCATGGAGCACCCGCAGCCCGGCCGACCCGATGGCTGCGTCGATCTGCCCGTTGCGCCAGGCCCGGCCCATGGTGTCGGTGATGACCACGGCCACGTCGACGCCGAGCCGCTGGGCGAGCGCGGTGCGCAGCGACTTCGCGCTGCCGTCGGGATCGACAGGCAGCAGCACCAATTCACCCTCGGCCACGTTGGAGCCGTCCACCCCGGAGGCCGCCTGCACGATGCCGAGCCGGTTCTCGGTGATGAGGGTGCGGCCCTTGCGCGCGAGCACCCGCACGGCTTCGTCCTCGACCAGCTTGCGACGAGCGGTGTCGCGCTCCTCGGGGTCGACCGGCGCGACGACGATGCGCCCCTCGACCTTCGACACGATCTTGCTGGTGACCACGATGATGTCGCCGTCGGCGAGCCAGGGTGCCTGTGCCGCAAGGTGTTCGGCGATGTCGTCGCCGGGCCGGAACTCCGGCAACCCGGTCACCGGGAGGATCCGCAACTCGTCGGCGGCGTGGTCGGGCAACGCGCCGCCGGTGTCGTTCGTCTGCGAACTCATACCTTCACTCCCGCCAATTCCAATGCGGCGCGCGCCATTTCAGCGGTGGCCTCGGGGTCGGTCATCAACAGCGGAACGCTGCGCACCTCCACGCCGGGAACATCGGCGGAGTCGGTGGAGTGCACCAGCCACCCGTCGAGGATGCCGGTGGCCGAGCGGGCGCCGTAGTGGCGGCCGATCGCCTCCGCGGTGGACTCCACGCCGATCGCGGTCAGACACTCATCGGCCATGCCTCGCAACGGCTTTCCGTCGATCACCGGCGAGAGCCCGATCACCTTGGCTTCGCTGGTGCGTAGCGCGCCTCTGATTCCGGGCACGGCGAGGATCGCGCCGATGCTCACGACGGGGTTGGACGGGGCCAGCAACACGGCGTCAGCGGAGCCTATGATTTCGGTCACATTCGGCGCCGGCGAGGCTTGCTCGGCGCCGATCGAGGCAAATCCGTGAGTCGGGAGCGCCGCGCGGTACCGCACCCACCATTCCTGAAAGTGGATCGCGCGACGTTCGCCAGCATTGTCGGGATCGCTGACCACCACGTGGGTTTCGCAGCGATCGTCGGTAGCCGGAATCAGCTTCACCCCCGGCTGCCAGCGATTGCACAGCGCTTCGGTGACCGCGGACAGCGGATATCCGGCACGCAGCATTTCGGTGCGAATGAGGTGGGTGGCGATATCGCGATCGCCCAGGCCGAACCAATCGGGCTGGGCGTTGTATTTCGCCAGCTCCTCTTTCGCGTGCCAGGTTTCGTCGGCGTGGCCCCAGCCACGCTCGGTGTCGATGCCACCGCCGAGGGTGTACATGCAGGTGTCGAGGTCGGGACAGATGCGAAGGCCATGCATCCAGACGTCGTCGCCGACGTTGACGATGGCCGAGATGTCGGCTTCGGGCAGCAGCTGCCGGACGCCTTGGAGGAACCGGGCACCGCCGACACCGCCGACGAGAACGGCGATCTTGGGCTCGCGCACCGCGTGTTGTGCAGTCACAGGGTCACAGCCTAGTGAGTGACGGTTGCCCGTCGCTTCCGCGCCGAATTACAGCGAAGTTGCTGGTCATTTGCCACGGCACATAACAAGATCAACACGAAAGGCGGGTGCGGAGTGTAACGGAAGGGTGACGGCGGGTTGACCACCGGCAAGTGCGGCGTGTCTAATCACAGACATGTCATTCCGGTCACCGCGAGAGGGCATAGCGCGGGGGCGTTTGCGAGAGGGTTCCACGTCGCCGGAAACGGCCACGGCGCGAGGACACAGCGCAGGGGACGTTTGCGAGAAGGTTCCCACTCGCCGGAAGGCAGGCTCGGGGAAGCCCGCGAGACTACGTCGCGGTGTTGGGCCGTCGGAGATCTCATTCGGACCGACGGAAAGAATCATTCTGCGCTAACACATAGTGAGGAGGCGGAACGATGACCGAAGATCTGGTCTCGCCGACCGATTCCACAGCAGGCGCAGCTCACGCTGTCTGCGCTGACATGAGCTGGCAGGAACCGGACGTGGTAAGCGAAGTCGCGGCTCCCCGGCTGAGTCTGGTCGTTACGGGCTTCGACGAAATGTTCGAGTCGATCGAAGAGCAGTGGCAGGAACGTGCCCTCTGCGCTCAGACCGACCCCGAGGCGTTCTTCCCCGAGAAGGGCGGCTCGACGCGTGAGGCCAAGCGAATCTGCTTGGGCTGTGAAGTACGTGACCAGTGCCTGGAATACGCACTGGCACATGATGAACGCTTCGGCATCTGGGGCGGTCTCTCGGAACGAGAGCGTCGCAGGCTGAAGCGCGGAATCGGTTAAGTGACTGTTCGAAAGTAGACTCTCTCCAGGCCTGGCCCGGAGCCACGCAGGCGCAGTACGTCGGTGTCTCCGGGCGAACGCCCTTGTTGATCTTCACGGTGCAGGCGAGAGAGGTGAAAGACCCATGGCACGTTCCCGGCGTCATTCTCCGGCACCCACCGCTCGTTCGGTGACCCGCCGCGGCCGCGGAGTCCGAGGCCCCATGCTTCCGCCGACAGTGCCCGCGTGGCGCACCAGGGGCCAGAAATTCGATCGGCTCGTGCTCGAGGCGTTCGCCCCACTCGACACCCGCTGGCACGATCGCCTCACCAAGCTCGATATCGCCGTCGACGATGTGCCGAAAATCCGTCCACTGCATCCTGATTCGGTCACCTGGCCGGACGAGGTGGTCGCCGACGGACCGGTGCCGCTGTCGCGGCTGATCCCCGCGGGCGTCGACCGGCACGGTGCGGCCACTCGGGCCAGAGTGGTGTTGTTCCGCAAGCCGCTGGAATTACGGGCCGCCGATCCCGACGATCTGGTCGAGTTGCTGCGCGAGGTCCTCGTCCAGCAGATCGCGACCTACCTCGGTGTAGACCCCGATCTGATCGATCCCGAGCCCGAATAGGCGTACCTCCGCCTTCGCTCCGGCCGTGCGCTCGAGACCGACGAACGCTGCGCGGCCGTGCCGATCATGCGTACCTCCGCCTTCGCCCATTAGGGCGTGTCCGTATCCACTTTCGGGCCGCGGAGGGCTAATCTCGACGTCGTGATCCCTATGCGTCGTTGCTGCCGACCCGGCTGCAAGAACCCGGCTGTAGCGACGCTGACTTATGTGTACTCCGACTCGACCGCTGTCGTCGGACCCTTGGCCACCGTCGCCGAACCGCATTCCTGGGATCTCTGCGAAACGCACGCCTGCCGCATCACCGCGCCCAAGGGCTGGGAACTGGTCCGCCACGAAGGCGGCTTCTCCTCGAGCACCCCGGACGACGACGACCTCACCGCGCTGGCCGAAGCCGTCCGCGAAGCGGGCCTGCGCCGCCGCCCCGCCGCCGAAGCCGACCAGCCGGGCTACCGCGACAACGCCGCCGCGGCCCCCCGCACCGCGCGCACGGGCCGCCGCGGCCACCTACGGGTTCTGCCGGATCCGTAGCTAGTCCGGCCAGGATCCCGAAGAGTCGGCGCAGCCCGCTAGGGTTAGCCCCATGACGACCCTCGCGCGCTCTGGCGAACTCGTGAATGCCGTGATCAAGGCTTATGACGTCCGCGGGGTGGTGGGCGAACAGATCGACGAGGCGTTCGTCGGCGATGTCGGCGCTTCCTTCGCGCGTCTGATGCGCGAAGAAGGCGCCACCCGGGTCGTGATCGGCCACGACATGCGCGAGTCCTCCCCCGCGCTGTCCGAGGCGTTCGCGCAGGGCGTGCGGGCCCAGGGCCTCGATGTGGTGCACATCGGTCTGGCCTCCACCGACCAGCTCTACTTCGCCTCGGGCAAGCTCGGTTGTCCCGGCGCCATGTTCACCGCCAGTCACAACCCGGCCGAGTACAACGGCATCAAGCTGTGCCGCGCGAACGCGCTGCCCGTCGGGCAGGACACCGGGCTGGCGACCATCGCGGCCGAGGTGATCGAGGGTGTGCCCGCCTACGACGGCGCGCCCGGCACCGCCACCAGCACCGATCTGCTCGCCGACTACGCGGACTACCTGCGCGAACTGGTGAACCTCGACGAGATCCGCCCGCTCACCATCGCGGTCGACGCCGGCAACGGTATGGGCGGCCACACCGTGCCCGCCGTCCTCGGCACCCTGGGCCCGATCACGATCGTGCCGCTGTACTTCGAACTCGACGGCTCGTTCCCCAACCACGAGGCCAACCCTCTCGACCCGAAGAACCTCGTCGACCTGCAGGCACTGGTGCGCTCCAGCGGCGCCGACATCGGCCTGGCCTTCGACGGCGACGCCGATCGTTGCTTCGTCGTCGACGAGCGCGGCGAGCCCGTGTCGCCGTCGGCGATCACGGCGATCGTGGCGCAGCGTGAGCTGGCCAAGGAGCCGGGCGCGACCGTGATCCACAACCTGATCACCTCGCGCGCGGTGCCCGAGCTGGTCGAGGAGCTGGGCGGCAAGCCGGTGCGCACGCGGGTGGGCCACTCGTTCATCAAGCAGGAGATGGCCTCGACCGGCGCGGTGTTCGGTGGCGAGCACTCCGCGCACTACTACTTCCGCGAATTCTGGGGCGCCGACTCGGGCATGCTGGCCGCGCTCCACGTGCTGGCCGCGCTCGGTGAGGGCGAGCGGACGGTCTCGGACCTGATGGCCGCCTACGACGTGTACGCCGCCTCGGGCGAGATCAACTCGACCGTCGCCGACGCCGCCGACCGCACCGCCGCCGTGCTCGCCGCGTTCGCCGACCGCACCGAGTCGGTGGACCGGATGGACGGCGTCACGGTCGACCTGGGCAACCACGCCTGGTTCAACCTGCGCGCATCGAATACCGAACCGCTGCTTCGACTCAATGTCGAGGCCGGATCGCGCGACGATGTAAACGCACTCGTGACCGAGATCCTGAGCATCGTCCGCGCCTGACTGGGAAGATGAAACCAGTACCCGTGGAATCACATGCCCGGTATTCGGCGACGGCAGATCACGAGCATTGCCGGTGCCCGGCTGGAATAGTGGAGTCACAGACGACACAGCGCGATGAGGGGAGGTGGATTCGGCGATGATCGCTGGAACACCGGTATTCGACCTCGACGATGCCGAGTCACTGGCGGCGGCCGACACCGGCGGCGCCCTGCGCTCGGCGGCCTCGGGCGGCGCCCAGGTGCGGGCCACCGCGGCGGCGGTCGCCGAAACCTCGCTCATCGAACGGCTCTCCGACCTGCGCCCGCGCAGCCTGGTGCTGGTCGCGGGATCGGGTCGCGCCGCGCGCGCGGCCGGACTGCTCGTCGCCACGCTCGGCGATCGGGCCGGGCTGCCGATCGTGCCCGTCACCGCGCTGCCGCCGTGGGTCGGTCCGCTGGACGTGGTCCTGGTGGCCGGCGACGACGCGGGTGACCCGCGGCTGATCGATGCCGTCGACCGTGCGCTGCGCCGCAGTGCCGAGGTGGTGATCGCCGCGCCCAACGAGGGTCCGTTGCGCGCGGTCGCCGCCGGTCGCGCGATCGTGCTCGAACCGCGGGTGCCCGTTCTCGACCAGAATCGGCTGCTGCGTTTCCTCGCCGTCGGCATCGCCGTCCTGCGTGGGGTCGACGCCCAGCGCAGCGGCCCGGCCACGCCCGATCTCACCGCGCTGGCCGACATGCTCGACGCCGAAGCACTGCGCGACGGCCCGACCAACGAGGTCTTCCACAACCCGGCCAAGACCCTCGCCGCGCGGATGCACGGTGTGGGTGTCGTCCTCGCGGGCGACTCGCCCGCCGCGGTGGAGCTGGCCGGTCACGGCGCCGAAGTGCTGCTGCAGTCCGCGGGCCGGTTGGCTTCGGCCGCCGATCTCGCCGACGCCGTCGCCGCGGTCGGGCGCCTGGCCGCTGCCACCGGCGGCACCGCGCCCGGCTTCGATCCGCTGTTCCATGACGAGGAACTCGACGGTCCCGCACCGGTCGACCGGGTCCGGGTGCTGGCCTTGAGCGTGCATCCCGATCAGGCCGCCGCCCGGCGCAAGCTCGCGGTCTTCGAAGGCGCGGGCGCGGGCCTGGTCGACGCCGATCTCGTCCATGCCGATGTCGATGTGCTGCAATCCCAGCTCGCCGACCCCGGCGCCGCACCCGCGATCGAACGCACCGCTGCCGATTCCGCCGCAGGGGGCGGACACGGCAGTGAACTCGAGCAGCTGGCTGTGCTCGCGCTGCGGCTCGACATGGCCGCGGCCTATCTTCGACTCACCGGTGCGCGCGGTGCCGCCGCGCCCGAACCGGATCGATACGACGGGGGACGCTACTAGTGCAGGAACTCGTTGGTGCGCTGCGTTCTTACGCATGGGGGTCGCGCACCGCGCTCGCTCAGCTGTGCGGACGGCCGGTGCCATCGGCCCATCCCGAAGCCGAACTGTGGTTCGGCGCGCACCCGGCCGATCCCGCGCACGTGCAGACCGGCTCGGGCACACGTTCACTGCTCGAGGTCCTCATGGCCGACCCGGCGGGTGAATTGGGACCGGCGGCCGAAACTTTCGGCGCCCGGCTGCCGTTTCTGCTGAAGATCCTCGCCGCCGAGGAACCACTCTCGCTCCAGGCGCACCCGAGTTCGGCGCAGGCGCGTACCGGTTTCGAACGCGAGAACCGCACCGGCGTGGCACTGGATTCGCCGCTGCGCAACTACCGCGACGACAGCCACAAGCCCGAACTCGTTGTCGCACTCGAACGTTTCGAAGCGCTGGCCGGGTTCCGCGATCCGCACCGCACCGTCGACCTGTTGCGCGCGCTGGATGTTCCCGGCCTCAACATCTACGCCGAACTGCTTGCCGCCCAGCCCGATTCGGCCGGTCTGCGCACCCTGTTCACCACCTGGATCACGCTGCCGCCCGCCGTGCTGTCGAAGCTGCTGCCCACGGTGCTCGAGGGCTGTGTGAACTACCTGTCGGCCAAGGGCGCGCGCGAGTTCACCGCCGAGGTGCGCACCGCGCTCGAACTGGCCGAGGTCTACCCCGGCGACGCGGGTGTCCTCGCCGCGCTGCTGCTCAACCGGCTGACCCTGGAACCCGGCCAGGCGCTGTTCCTTGCGGCCGGCAATCTGCACGCGTACCTGCGCGGGGTCGGCGTGGAGATCATGGCCAATTCCGACAACGTGTTGCGTGGTGGGCTCACCCCCAAACACGTCGACGTGCCAGAACTGCTGCGGGTGCTGGACTTCGAGCCGATCGACCTGCCGGTGATCGAACCCGAACCCAGTAGCGACGGCGGTATCCGATACCGCACGCCCGCACCGGAATTCGCCCTGTGCCGTTTCGACCTCAGCGCCGACGACGAGCCGGTCGTGCTCGCCGACGCGGGCCCCGGCATCGTGCTGTGCACGGCGGGCACGCTCGAACTCTCCGAGAACGGGCACACGCTCATCGTCGAACGTGGCAGCGCGGCCTGGATCTCCGCTACCGACACCGACATCAAGGCGCGCGCGCTGCGCGGCCCCGCCCAGTTGTTCAGCGCCTGCGTCGGCGACAACTGAACCGCCTTCGCCGCGGCCGTGCCGCACGGGACTGATGACCGGTTCGCCGCTGTGTCCGATTAGGCTGTGGCGAGTCGTGTTCAGTGAACAGAAGGGCGGGCCGGCATGTCGGCTGGTGGTGGCAAGAAGGCGATCGTCGCGGCGTTGACGGCCAACGCGGGGATCGCGGTGGCGAAGTTCGTCGGCGCGTTCATCACGGGTTCGGCCTCGATGATGGCGGAGGGCGTGCACTCGGTCGCCGACACCGCGAATCAGGGCCTGCTGCTGTTCGGCCAGCGTGCCGCCGCCAAGGATGCCGACGAGCTGCACCAGTTCGGGTACGGCCGCAATCGCTACTTCTACTCGTTCGTCGTGGCGCTGGTGCTGTTCACCCTCGGGTCGGTGTACGCGATCTACGAAGGGATCCACAAGATCCAGCACCCCGAGGAGCTGAGTCAGCCGATCGTCGCGATCGTCATCCTGGTGATCGCGATCGGCCTCGAGACCTTCAGCTTCCTCACCGCGGTGCGCGAATCCAAGCCGCTCAAGGGCAACGCGAGCTGGTGGCGGTTCATCCGCAACTCGCGCAGCCCCGAGCTGCCGGTGGTGCTGCTCGAGGACACCGGCGCGTTGATCGGTCTGGTGCTCGCCCTCGGTGGCGTCGGGCTCACCATGGTCACCGACGACCCGATCTTCGACGGCATCGGCACCCTGTCGATCGGTGTCCTGCTCGGCATCATCGCGATCGTGCTGATCGTGGAGATGAAGAGCCTGCTCATCGGTGAGGGCGCCACCCCCGAACAGGGTCGGGCGATCCGCGAGAACCTGGTCGACGGCACCAGGATCACCTCGCTGATCCACCTCAAGACCGAGTACCTCGGCCCGGACGAGATGCTGGTCGCCGCGAAGGTCGCCCTCGCGCCGAACCTGGACATCGCCGATGTCGCCGAAGCGATCGACGCCGCCGAGACGCGCGTGCGCGCAGCAGTTCCCACCGCCCGCCTCATCTACCTGGAACCCGACCTGTACAGAGTTAAATAGCGGCTGGCGCCGCGGTTCTCGGCGCTTGACTCCGCCTCTTCCCTCCCTCCGGGCACTCCTTCGTCGCACCCTCCGCTCAGTCCAGAGGCGGAGGCGTGCCGAGAACGCCGGGCCGACGACACGGTGCCGGGGTCGGTGCGTGGCTCGGTGTCGGCGGTAGCGTTCCGATATGGCCGAGCAAGGTGGAGACAGCAAGATCGCGATCCTCGCCGCACTCGGGGCGAACGCGGGGATCATGGTCGCGAAGTTCATCGGCGCGTTCATCACCGGCTCGTCGGCGATGCTGGCCGAGGCGGTGCACTCGGTGGCCGATACCGGGAACGAGGCGCTGCTGCTGGTCGGCCGCAATCGGGCCGACCAGCCCGCGGATACGCTGCACCCCTTCGGGTATTCGCGCAATCGGTATTTCTATTCGTTCGTCGTCGCGCTCGTCCTGTTCGTGATGGGGTCGCTGTTCGCGATCAACGAGGCGATCCACAAGATCCGGTTCCCGGAGCAGATCGTGTCGGCCTGGGTGGCGATCGGGATCCTCGGGGTGTCGCTGGTGCTGGAGAGCGCCAGTTTCCGTACCGCGCGCAAGCAGTCGGCGCCGCTGAAGGGCAAGAATTCGTGGTGGTATTTCATCCGCCACACCCGCAATCCCGAACTGCCCGTGGTGCTGCTCGAGGACGCGGGCGCGATCATCGGCCTGCTGTTCGCCCTGACCGGGGTGAGTCTGTCGGTGCTCACCGGCAACCCGGTGTGGGACGGTGTCGGCACGCTGTTCATCGGCATCCTGCTCGGCGTGAACGCGGTGATCCTGATCGTGGAGACCAAGAGTCTGCTGATCGGTGAGGGCGCGACGGCCAAGGACGACACCGCGATTCGGTCGGCGCTGCTGGCCGATCCGCGGATCGAGCGCGTGATCCGGATGCAGACGCAGTACCTCGGGCCCCAGGATCTGCTGATCAACGCCAAGATCGCGCTGCACGCGGGCCTCGACATCACCCAGGTCGCCGAGGTGATCGATGCCGCGGACGACCGCATTCACGCCGCGGTGCCGAATACGTGCACGATCTACCTCGAGCCCGATGTGTTCGAGCCCGACAAGATCCACGACGCACCGATGAAGCCCTACCGGTAGGCGGGCGCCTCGCCGCGCAACAGGTCGAGCGGGTCGGTGACGATGCCGAATCGGTTGCGCAGCATGTGATGCGCCGCGTGCAGGCCCGGCATCCCATGGACACCGGGACCCGGTGGAGTCGATGACGAGCACAGGTAGGTGCCCGGAATCGGGGTGGAGTAAGGATTCCAGCGAGCGAGCGGCCGGAACAGGGTCTGACGCGTGGTCATCGCCCCTGCCGAGATGTCGCCGCCGATGTAGTTGGCGTTGTGCGCGGGCATGAAGGCCGCCGGTGTCACGTGTTTCGCCAGGATCAGGTCGCGGAAACCGGGTGCGAAACGTTCGACCTGGTCGATCACCTGATCGCTGATATCGCGATCGGTGCCGTTGGGGACGTGGGCGTAGGTATAGAGGGTGTGCTGCCCCTCCGGCGCCCGGGTGGGGTCGACCACGCCGGGCTGAATGGCCAGTACGAAGGGCTGATCGGCGAAAGTGCCGGTGGCGACCTGGTGTTCGGCGTACATCGCCTGCGCCCTGGTGCCGACCAGGTGCAGGGTGCCCGCCAGGTCGGCGCCGGGGGCGGCCCACGGCACCGGTCCCGACAGGGCGAAGTCGACCTTGCACGCGGCATTGCCGTACTGGAAACGCCCGAGGCTGTTGCGGTATCGCGAGGGCAGACGGTCACCGGCGATGCGAAGGAGTTCGGCGGGCGAGGTATCGAACAGCACCGTGCGCGCGGTGGCGAGTTCGGCGAAATCGTCGACCCGGTGCCCGGTGCGCACCTCGCCACCGAGACGTTCGATCTCGGCGATCATCGCGTTCGGGATGGCCTGGCTGCCACCGCGCGGGATCACCCAGCCACCCGCGTGCGCGAGAGTGCCGAGCAGCAGTGCCGCGCCCACGGCGGGGAAGGCGCGCGGTGAGGTGATGGCGTGGGCGGCCACCCCGCTGAACATCGCGGGCGCGACGTCACCGCTGAAACGGCTGTCCGACAGCGGGGACGCCTGTTCGAGCAGACGGGTCGCGAACTTGATGCCGGTGCCGACGCGCAGTGGCGGGTGCCGCAGATCCGACATGGCCAGGTCGACGACATCGGGCCAGTGCTCGACCAGCGGCGCGAACAGGTCGCGCCATGGCCGACCGTCACGGCCGAGGTCGGCGACGGTGGATTCGATGTTGCGCCACGCCAATCCGGCGATCCCGCCGTCGAGGGGGTGCGCGTAGGAGACGGTCGGGGTGAGCAGGTCGACGCCGTGCGCCTCGAGGTCGAAAGCCCGAAAGAACGGTGATGCCAATGCCATCGGATGCGCGCCCGCACAGATGTCGTGATGGAATCCGGGCAGGGTCAGCTCGGCCGTGCGCGAACCGCCGCCCGCCTGCTCCTGCGCTTCGAGGACTCGCACCGACAACCCGGCGCGAGCGGCGATCACGGCCGCGGCAAGACCGTTCGGCCCCGACCCCACTACTACGACTTCCGCCATCCGCCGTCCCTTCGCCCTCGCCCCGCTCTGCCGACCTGCGTCGTTGCCTCCAACCTACGCGGAGCGACGAGCCCGTCCAGGTGCGCTGGGTCACCCAGCCGGTTCGACGCGCCGTCGCCTCGCTCAGGCCGGATCGGCTGTCGCCTCGCTGGTCCCGTCGACCAGCAGGGTGAGGCGTCGTTCCCGCAGTTCGGGGCGTAGCCGTCCACCTCGGTCGAGGGTGGCCAGGCCGTGCAGTGAGGCCCAGGCCACTTCGGTGCGGGCACCGAGATCGTCGCCCTCCGCATACGGGGAGAACATCGCTTCCAGGCCCGCGAAGGCGTCGCGCAGGGGCTGCGGGGCATCGAGGCCGAAGTTGAGGTCGGTCTTCTGCTGGAAGATGGCGTCGTAGCGGGCCGGGTTGGCGGTGGCGAAGTCGAGGTAGGCGCGCGCGACGTTGGCGATCACCTCGGAATGGGTGGTCGCCGCCTCGCGGGCCTGCCTCAGTTGCTCGGCGAGCTCGACGCAGCCCTGCAGGGCGACGGCGCCGACGATGGCCGCCTTGTTCGCGAAATGGCTGTAGAGCACGGGCTGGCTGTATTCGATGCGGTCGGCCAGTTTGCGGATGGTGACCGCGTCCCAGCCTTCCGCTTCGGCCATCTCGCGCGCGGTGTCGATGATCCGCTGATGCCGTTCGGCGCGTTCGCGTTCCTTGCGCTGCTGAGTGCTCATGCTCGATATTCTAGCAACGCTAGACAAGATAGCGAGGATCAGGTTATTGTTCTCTCAACACCTAGCGCCGCTAGATTTCAGAGCAAGCAACAAGATTCAGGAGCACCTCATGACCACCTCGCGCATCGCCACCGCTCTCTCCCTGCTCGGCGGCCTGTTCATCATCTACGTCGGCATCAACTACCTCATCGCCCCGGAGATGACGGCCGCGGGCTTCGGCCTCCCCGCCGTACCCGAGGGCGACGCGGTGGCCTTCCTGAACCTCAAGGGCGTCCGCGACGTGGTGAGCGGCCTGGTGATCCTCGGCTTGCTGGCCACCAAACAGCGCTTCGCGCTCGGCGTCGCCATGCTGGCCACCTCGCTCACCCCGTTCGGGGACATGGCCACCGTCCTGAGCTGGCACGGCTCCACCGCCACCGCGTTCGGCGTCCACGGCTTCACCGCCGTACTCGTCGCGCTCGCCGGCGTGCTGCTGATCCGCGAACGCCGCTCGACTACCACCGATCACGCCCTCGTCGCGGCATGACCCCGGCAGCGATGAATTCCGCACCGCCGCACCGTCTCCACCGATAACGATCACCTGTCGAGGAGGAACCACCATGGCGAACGCGCCGCACGGCCCCGCGTCCTACTTTCCCACCATCGAGACCAAGTACGGGCGCACCGTCGACGAGTGGTTCGCCCTGCTCGACGCGGCCGAGCCGACCGGGCACACCGCTCTGGTCACCTGGCTGAAGTCCGAGCACGGCCTCGGCCACGGTCATGCCACCGCCCTGGTGCAGTTCCACCTCAACCCCGGCAAGTGGTCCAGAATCTAGCCGGTCCAGGAACTGAACGATCCGACACCGCCGAAAGGCCCCGCGATCTCGTCGCGGGGCCTTTCGGCTGTCTTACTGCGCGTCGACCACCTGTGCCGGAACAGGTTTCGTGATGTCGACGCGATGGTCGTCGACGTGGTTGTCGAGGTGGTCGTCGACCATCGTCTCCTCGTCGAACGGCAGCTCACGATCGAGCACACGCCGGGTCCGGTCGGCGTCGACGGTCTTGGTCCAGGTGCCGATGAGCAGGGTGGCCACCGCATTGCCCGAGAAGTTGGTCAGCGCACGGGCTTCCGACATGAAACGATCGATGCCGACGATCAGGCCGACGCCGTCGAGCAGGTCGGGACGATGGCTCTGCAGGCCACCGGCGAGGGTGGCCAGGCCGGCGCCGGTGACGCCCGCGGCGCCCTTGGACGCGATGATCATGAACAGCAGCAGGCCGAACTGCTCACCGAGCTCGAGCGGCTTGCCCATGGCATCGGCGATGAAGATCGAGGCCATCGTCAGGTAGATGGCGGTGCCGTCGAGGTTGAACGAATACCCGGTCGGAACGACAACACCCACGGTGGTGCGCTCCACCCCCGCGTGTTCCATCTTCGCGATCAGGCGCGGCAGCGCCGACTCCGACGACGAGGTCGCCACGATCAGCAGGTACTCACGCGACAGGTAGCGGCACAGCTTCAGGATCGAGACGCCCGAGACCATCCGCAGGATCACGCCGAGCACACCGAACACGAACACCAGGCACGTCAGATAGAACGCGATCATCAGCGTCGCCAGCTGCACCACCGCCGACCAGCCGGTGCGGCCGACCACGTTCGCGATCGCGCCGAACGCGCCGATCGGCGCCAGCCACAGGATCATCGACAGGATCCGGAACACCAGCTTCTGGCCCAGCGAGACCGCGCGCAGGATCGGTGCGCCCGCCTCGCCCATCGCCTGCACGGCGAACCCGACCAGCAGCGCGACGAACAGCGCCTGCAGCACGCTGCCCGCGGTGAGCGAGGACACGAGCGTGGTCGGCACGATGTTCTGGATGAAGTCCCAGGTGCCGCCCGCGCTGTGCGCCTGATCGGCGTATTTCGCGCCCGCTCCGGTGGCGCCGACGTTCAGGCCCTCGCCCGGGTCGATGAGGTTGCCGACCACGAGCCCGATGCCGAGCGCGACCGTCGACATCGCGAGGAAATAGCCGATGGCCAGCCCACCCACCTTGCCGACGGTGGCCGCCGCGCGCACCGAACCGATGCCCAGGACGATCGTGCAGAAGATGACAGGTGCGATCATCATCTTGATCAGGTTCACGAACACGGTGCCCAGCGGCGCGAGTGACTGACCGAATTCCGGGGCCACCCGGCCGACAACGACGCCGGCCACGACGGCGATGATCACCGCGATGTACAGCCAGTGGGTATGGTCGCGTTTCCGCGCTGCGGTGGTATCACTCATGCCGACGAGCATGAGCAACTATTGTGACGGCCGTCACTTTGGTCCATAAGTTTCATATCTGCGCATAACGTTCGAGAAATCCAGGTCGGAGGCAAGAGGTGCGACGAGGACGACTGTCGCTCGCGGGACAGGCCTTCGTATGGCAGCTGGTGGTGCTGGCGCTGCTGATCGCCATCGGCACGATCCTGGCCGTGCTCGATGCCCGGCGCGACCATGACCTGGCCGCGGAGATGCAGGTCAGAGATGTCTCGGTCACGGTGGCGCGGTCGCCGTCGACCTTGGCCGCGGTGAACTCGCCCTACCCGAGCGGACTGCTGCAACCGACCACCGAGCGGATCAGAGCGGCCACCGGCATGGACTTCATCGTCGTGATGGCCCCCGACCGCACCCGCTACACCCACACCAACCCCGACCTGATCGGCAAGCCGTTCGTCGGCAGCATCGACGGCGCCCTGGCGGGCCAGACCCTCACCGAGACCTTCACCGGCACCCTCGGCCCCTCGATCCGCGCGGTCACCCCGGTCTACGACAACGGCCGGGTGGTCGCGCTGGTCTCGGCCGGTGTCACCCGAGCCAAGATCAGCACCCAGGTCGCCTCCCAGCTGCCACTGATCCTCGGCGTCGCCGCGATGGGTCTCGCGCTGGCCGCGCTGTCGTCGTTCCTGATCAGCCGCAGGCTGCGCCGCCAGACCCACGGTCTGGCCCCCGACGAACTACGCGCGCTCTACGAGCACCACGACGCGGTACTGCACTCCGTCCACGAGGGACTGGTGGTGTTCGGTGACCAATCCGAGGCCGCGGAGGTGGTCAACGATCAGGCGCGCACCCTGCTCGACCTGCCCGACGGTCCGGTCCTGCGCAGCGACCTGCCGGTCTCGCTGCAGCAGATGAGCGGGGGCGTGGTGCGCGACGAGACGCACGTGACCACCGACCGCATCCTGCTGGTGAACCAGGACCTGGTGAGCTGGGAGGGCCGCGATATCGGCACCGTGCTCACCATCCGCGATCAGACCGAGCTGCGCACGGTGCTCGGCGAACTCGACTCGGTGCGCGGCTTCGCCGAATCGCTGCGCGCGCAGGCGCACGAGGCGGCCAACCGGCTGCACACCGTGGTGACGATGGTCGAGCTGGGCCGCCCCGAGGAAGCGGTGGCCTTCGCGACCGCGGAACTCCAGCTCTCGCAGGTGCTGATCGACCGGCTGCTGGCCGCCGTCGGCGACGCGGCGCTGGCCGCGCTGCTGCTCGGCAAGGTCGACCAGGCCGCCGAACGTGGCGTGGGCCTGGCGATCAGCGAGGACACCGCGCTGGACTCCACCGATCCACTGTCCGCGCACGAGACCGTCACCCTGGCGGGCAACCTGATCGACAACGCGATCGACGCGGCGGCGGGCACCGTCGACAAGCGCGTCGAGGTGTCGGTGTGCCATCGTGACGGCGCGCTGTGGGTCCAGGTGTCCGACAGCGGACCCGGCATGTCGGCCCAGATGTTCTCGCGGGCCGCCGAACGCGGCTACACCACGAAATCCGACCACGCGGGCCTCGGCCTCGCGCTGGTGCACCGCCTCGTCGATCGACATCGCGGCACCATCACCACCACGGCCGCACCACACAGCGCGGTCATCGTTCGCATTCCGCTGAGGGAGACACCATGATCCGCGTCCTGATCGTCGAGGACGAGCCGTTGATCGCCCAGGCACATCGGGCCTATCTCGAACGGCTCGACGGTTTCGTCACCGGTGGGGTCGTCCACACCGGACGCGACGCGCTGCGGGTGGCGGCCGAGGCGATCGCCGACGGCAATCCGTTCCATCTGGTGCTGATGGACATCGGCCTACCCGACATCAGCGGCCTCGATGTGGCCGCCGCGCTCAACGGACTCCAGCCGCGCCCCGATGTCATCGCGATCACCTCGGCGCGCGAGCTGAACATGGTGCGCAGCGCGGTGGCGCACGGCGTGGTGCTGTACCTGCTCAAGCCGTTCACCTTCGCCGCGTTCCGGGAAAAGCTGGAACGCTACCGCGGTTTCGACACCGCGCTGCCCGCGGGTGAGGCGGCCCTGTCGCAGTACGACATCGACCGCGCGCTCGGTGCGCTGCGCACCGCCGACCAGAAGGCCGGTGCACCGAAAGGCGTTGTCCAGCACACCCTCGAAGAGGTGTCGCGCGCGGTGCGCGCGGCCGAATCCGGCATCACGGCCACCGATGCCGCAGCGGCCGTTGGTGTTTCGCGGATCACGGCATGGCGGTATCTCGAGAAGCTCGCCGACGACGGATTGGCCGAGCGTCGCGCCGATTACGGCCGGGCCGGCCGGCCGAAGACCCGCTACCGCTGGCGTACGAGCTCATAGCCGCGCACCCGAGCTCGGCCCGGTGCGGGCAGGCGCGAAAGTCCGGCCGACGGTCGGTGAGCACCCGACTCAGGCCGGACGGGACGCCCCCGCCAGGTCATCGGGGGCCGAGATGCGCGCGACCGGACCCAGGTCGACCGGCATGTGCTCGAAACCGTGCAGCGTGAACAGGTTTCGACGGACCGGCTCGCCGCGCAATCGCAGATTCGGATAGCGGGTGTAGAGCGCGCGCAGGGCGTGGACCGCTTCCATCCTGGCCAGGCTCGCACCCAGGCAGGAGTGCACGCCGCTACTGAACGCCAAGTGCTCCTTGGCATTACGGCGGTCGATGTCGAAGCGGTGCGGGTCGGGGAAGACCGCCGGGTCGCGGTTGGCCCCGGCCAGCGACAGGATCACCGTACTGTTCGCCCGCACTCGCACACCATCGATCTCGACATCCTCGAGCGTCTGGCGCGCGGTGGTCTGGACGGGCGGATCGAACCGCAGCGTTTCCTCCACCACGTCGGGCCAGCGTTCGGGATCGTCCTGGGCGAGGGCGAGCTGATCGGGATGGGCCGACAGCGCGGCGACCGCGTTGCCGATCAGGTTGACCGTCGTCTCGAAACCGGCGCCCATCAGCAGACTCGCGCCCGCCTGCAGTTCCCGCAGACTCAGATCACCCGAGCGGACCAGGGTGGACAGGATGTCCTCGCCCGGTGCGCGACGCAACGTGGCGATGTGGTCGGCCAGGTAGTCGTCCATGGTCTCGATCGCGGTCATCGCGGCTCGATAGGTTCGCCATGAGGTGCCGAGATCGAGCAACGGGGTCACTTTGTCGCCCCAGCGCAGAAACATCTCGCGGTCCGCGGGCGGGAAGCCGAGCATGTCGGCGATGATCGCGATCGGCACCCTGGCCGCGAAATCGGTGATCAGGTCGACCGAGCCGTTCGCGGGCATCGCCTCGAGCAGTTCGGCGGTGACCACCTCCACGCGCTCGCGCAGCCGAGCGATAGCGCGCGGGGTGAACGCCGACGCCACCGGCTTGCGCATCCGGGTGTGCTCCGGCGGGTCGAGGACCAGCATCGACGGCGGCTCGACCGGGTTGGGCGGCACCGTGACCACCCCGGCGAGCTTGCGCCACGCGGCGGGCAGATCCGCGTTGAGGGCAGGGCGCACACCGAATTCAGGGGCACGCAGAATCGCTCGGACCTGCGCGTGATCGAACGTGGCATAGGACACCGACGTCTTGATCAATCCGCCGCGACCACGCAGTTCATCGATCAGCGGATACGGATCGTGCAGGCCCCGCTGACCGCTGAGCAACGTCGAGAACGGATCGCCGCGACGCGCCTGCCAGCGAAGAATCGCGCGCGGCGCCCCGTGTTCGGCCGACCATCGAACCCAGTATTTCGCAATCATCGCCACCCCTGCCACTCTGCCGAAGTCTTGCTTCCACAGTACGGACGGGGTGTGACACGCGACACGTCCCCCAGGTGGACCCGAACCTATACCTGGGTAGGAGTCAGCGCCGGACGGTCACCTTCTCGGTGACGACCCGATGTTCGACACCGGCGGGATCGGGATTGACGACCTGCACCAGCGAGGCCCCGGCGAACAACACCGCGACGAAGCCGTCGATCAGCTCTTCCACCGTCTCCCACGGCGTACTCGACAGCACTCGGTCGCCAGCGGAAAAATCTTGCAGCGCAGCGGATTTCCGGGCCATCGTCAGCACTTCCGGCACCGAGAGGCCGTCGAGCGCGGCCCGAAATCCACCGGGCAGGAACTGATCGCCGTGCACGCGCACCGCGGTCGCGAAGTCGGTGACTCCGACCGGCAGGTCGCGCACCGGCGTCCCCATGGCGTCCAGCGACAGCACCGCCACCTCGTCGACACCGTCGGCGTCGTCGAGCCGGTCGGGCGTGACCAGCGCGAGGTCGGCGTCGGGATCGGGCGTGAGCACCACCTCGGTACCGGCCCACCAGCAACCGAGCAGCACCGCGGCGGTCTGCCAGTGCGCGGGCAACAGCACCGCGACCCTGGCGCCCGGGGTGAGCGCGAATTCGTCGCGGATCAGGTTCGCGGTCTTGGCGGCCCAGTTGGCCAGCGTCAGCCCGGACAATTCGATCCGCGCACCGGTGGCGTCGTCGTACCAGGTGACGCGCGGTCCGGCGGGATCACGTTCGAGAATGGGGTCGAGGAGGGCGTCGGTCAGGGTCGAATTCGGCTCACGCATGGGTCAATTCACACATTTCGGTCCGTTCTGGCCTGCGTCGATCGGCGGGGCGGGCGGTATCGGTGTCGCGGTCGCCGAGGATGTCGCGTCGAGATCGAACATGCCTGCCGCGGCCGAGCCGGGACCAGAATAGTCGCTCGCCAACACCACGCTCACTGTATCCGCCGACACCGTCTTGTCGGCGACCACCGTCAAGCCACCCAGCGCCTGCGCGACCGCCGCCGCCTTCGGGTCGTCGGCGTCGGCGGCCAGCACGCGGCTCGAGCTCACGCTGCCGCCGGTGTAGTTGCCGACCGTGCCTTCCCGGAATCCCTTTCCCGTCAGGGCCGTGGACACCTTGCCCGCGAGTCCGGTGGCGCCGCCCGCGTTGAGCACGTTCACCGTCACGGTCGAGGTATCGATCTTCGGAGCGGTGTCTTCCTCTTCCTTCTTCTCCTCCCCCACCAGACCGGCGACGAACCTCTGCACCGTCTTCGGGTCGACCTTCACCACCGACTCTCCGGCCGAGGTCATGCTGTTGAGGTCGGAGACGGGAATGGTCTCGAACTCCACCTTGCCGCCGGACAGATCCTTGAGCTGCTGCAGGAAGGCCAGCACGTCCCAGTCGTCGTCGAGCACGACGGTACGCCCGACCGCCTCGCTGATCTCGCTGAGCTTGCCCGGATTGGCCAGGGTCTTGGCGTTGAGCAGCTGGCCGACCAATTGCGCCATGAACACCTGCTGACGCACGATCCGGTCGATGTCACCGCGTTCGAGATCGTGGCGCTGGCGCACGAAACTCAATGCCTCCTGACCGTCCAGCCGCTGACGCCCGGCCGGGAAGTCCGCGCCCGACATCGGTTCGTCCACCGCCTGGTTCAGGCACACCTCGACACCGCCCACCGAGTCGGTGAGCAGCACGAAGCCGAGCAGGCTCACCTCGGCGTAGTGATCGACGGTGATGCCGGTCAGGGTCGCGACCGATTTGATCAGCGCCTGCCTGCCCGCCTTGGTCGACTCACGCTCGGCCTCGGCCTCGGACTTGCCGTCGGCGAGCAGTTCGGCGCGTTCGGTCTCCTTGGTCGAGCCGTACGCGGAGTTGATCTTGGCCTTGCCCTGGCCGCCGACATCGACGTAGGAGTCGCGCGGGATGGAGATCGCGGTGGCCGAACGGCCGTCGTTGGGCACGCGGATCAGCACGATGGTGTCGGTGTTGGTGCCCACCTCGTCGCCCGCGTGCAGCATCGCGCGTTCGGCGTTGGTGAGTGGATTGCCGTGTGCGTCGGTGCGGCTGTCGACGCCGACGAGCAGGATGTCGACAGCGCCGTCGCGCTCACCGCCGAGGCCGAGGCCGCCGATCCGGTCGATGTTGGCGATCAGGTTATCGACACTGCGCCAGGCGAATCCGGTGAGTGCCAGCACCAGCACCGCCGAAATCGCCACCATCAGTTTGGCCGGACCGAAGGTGCCCGCAGGCGCGCTGACCGGTCTTGTCGACTCTCGCACTCGTGCATCCTCTCGACGAACTCCGCGCCCGGCCCGCTCTTCCCCCGGCAAACTCCGCCTTTGTCGTTAACCCGGGCTCGTCCGAGGACACCGGCCATCACAGGCTAACCAACAGTTACCACACTCGGGCCCAACCGCACGTGCCCCGGCGTGCCAGACTGGCCGCGTGAACGTCGATTTCCCCGCCCCCGCTCACCTGATCGTAACCGGCGCACATGGTCTGCTGGGGCGACAGATCCTGCGCCTGGCACCCGAGGCGCGCGGCTTCGGACGGGCCGAACTCGACATCACCGACCGCGCCACCGTCGACGCCGTCCTCACTTCGGGGGCCGTACTGATCAACTGCGCGGCCTACACCGCGGTCGACGCCGCCGAAACCGACGTGGACGCCGCCTTCGCCGCCAACGCGACCGGACCGGGCGTCCTGGCCGCCGCCTGCGCCGCGGCGGGCGCGCGGCTGATCCACGTGTCCACCGACTACGTCTTCCCCGGGACCGCTCGCACTCCGTACGAACCCGACGACCCCACCGGACCGGGCACCGTCTACGGCCGATCCAAGCTCGCCGGTGAGCAGGCGGTGCTCGCGCTGGGCGCCCAGGTCGTGCGCACCGCCTGGGTCTATTCCGGTGTCGAGGGGGATTTCGTCGCGACGATGCGCAGGCTGGAGGCCGAACGCGACACCGTCACCGTGGTGAACGACCAGCTCGGCTCTCCCACCAGCGCCGCCGATCTCGCCGCGGGCCTGCTCGAATTGAGCACCCGCCCCGACGCCCCCCGTGTGCTGCACGCCACCAATTCCGGCACCGCCACCTGGTTCGACCTCGCCGCGGCGGTCTTCACCGACCTGGGCGCCGACCCGAACCGGGTACTGCCGTGCGCGTCCAGCGAATTCCCCAGACCCGCACCGCGCCCGGCGTATTCGGTGCTGTCCCCCGCCGCCTGGAACGCGGCGGGCCTCACCCCGCTGCGCCCCTGGCGTATCGCACTCACCGACACACTGCGCCGGTTGTCCGACTAGGCTCCGCAGTCGTGAACGCAGCAGACGCAGCCGATTCTCCAGCCACCGCCGGCCTTGCCGTGGTCACGGTGACCTATTCACCGGGTGAGCACCTCGAGCACTTCATCACCACTCTCGCCGACGCGACCAGCGAGAAGCCGCAGGTGATCCTGGCCGACAACGGCTCGACCGACGGCGTCCCCGAACTCGTCGCCGAGGCCAACTCGCACGTGACGCTGCTGCACACCGGCGGCAATATCGGCTACGGCGGCGCCATCAACCGGGCCGTCGCCGAGATCGATCCGTCCATCGAATTCGTCATCCTGGCCAACCCGGACATCCGCTGGGGCGTCGACTCCATCGACAAGATGCTCGAAGCCGCCGCACGCTGGCCGCGGGCGGGCGCGATCGGGCCGATGGTTCGTGAGCCCGACGGCAGCATCTACCCGTCCGCACGCCGGGTCCCCGGCCTCGCCGATGGCGCCGGGCACGCGATCCTGGGCTCGGTCTGGCCGAAGAACCCCTGGTCGGTGCGCTACCGCCAGGAGAACGAGCAGATCTCCGAGCGGGTGGTCGGCTGGCTGTCCGGCTCCTGCCTGCTGGTGCGCCGCGCCGCCTTCGACACCATCGACGGTTTCGACTCGCGCTACTTCATGTACATGGAGGACGTGGACTTCGGCGACCGCATGGGCAAGGCGGGCTGGCACAATGTATTCGTCCCGGACGCCGAGGTGACCCACGCCAAGGGTCATGCCGCGGGCAAGCATCCCGAATTGATGCTGCCCGCCCACCACGCCAGCGCCTACCGCTTCCAGGCGGACCGGCATCCGCACTGGTGGCAGGCACCGTTGCGGGGCGCGTTGCGGGCCGGACTTGCGGTTCGCTCCAAGATTGCGGTTCGATCGGCGCTGCGTGAGCAAGCGCGAACCGGAGCCTGAGTAGGTACCGGTCCACTGTGAACAGGGGAAACTCGATGGCAGGCAATGCAGGCACCGACGCGGTCATCCTCGTCGGCGGACAGGGCACGCGGCTGCGTCCGCTCACCCTCTCGGCGCCCAAGCCCATGCTGCCGACAGCCGGGCTGCCGTTCTTGACCCACCTGCTGGCCAGGATCGCCGAAGCCGGGATCACCCACGTGGTGCTCGGTACGTCCTTCAAGGCCGAGGTCTTCGAAGAGCACTTCGGTGACGGCTCGGAGCTGGGCCTGGACCTGGAGTACGTGACCGAGACCGAACCGCTCGGCACCGGCGGCGGTATCCGCAATGTGCTGCCCAAGCTGCGCGCGGACAACGTGATGGTGTTCAACGGCGACGTTCTCGGCGGCACCGATCTCGGTGCGATCCTCGACACCCACGAGTCGACCAACGCCGACGTCACCCTGCACCTGGTCCGCGTCAGCGACCCGCGCGCCTTCGGTTGCGTGCCGACCGACGACGACGGCCGGGTCACCGCGTTCCTGGAGAAGACCCAGGATCCGCCGACCGACCAGATCAACGCGGGTTGCTACGTGTTCCGCCGCGAGTACATCGAGAAGATCCCCACGGGTCGCCCGGTCTCGGTGGAACGCGAGGTCTTCCCCGCGCTCCTGGCCGAGGGCGCCCGGGTCCAGGGCCACGTCGACGCCTCCTACTGGCGCGATATGGGCACCCCGGAGGACTTCGTGCGCGGCTCCGCGGACCTGGTCCGCGGCATCGCTCCCTCCCCCGCTCTGCCCGGCCAGCGTGGCGAGTCCCTCGTCCACCCCGGCGCGGGTGTGGCACCGGGCGCGCTGCTGATCGGCGGGACCGTGGTCGGGCGCGGCGCGGAAATCGGCGCGGGTGCGCGACTGGACGGCGCGGTGATCTTCGACGGCGCGGTGGTCGAGGCGGGCGCTACCGTCGAACGCTCGATCATCGGCTTCGGTGCCCGCATCGGCCCCCGCGCACTGGTTCGCGACGGTGTGATCGGTGACGGCGCCCATGTCGGCGCCCGCTGCGAGCTCCTGCGTGGCGCCCGGGTGTGGCCCGGCGTGGTCATCCCCGACGGCGGCATCCGCTTCTCCACCGACGTCTGATCCTCGCGACGCCGGGTCACCGCCGATTCCCTCGGCCGGCGACCCGGCGTCGTGCTGTTCACGCGAGCCCATACGCCTCACGGAAGACATTGCGCTCCCTGGCCCGGCGGCCCGGATGCTCGCGTCGCTCGGCCGGATGACCGACCGCCAGCAGCAGCGCGATCGCGAGATCGTCACGGTCGCCGATCCCGATCGTCTTCTTCACCTTCGCTTCGTCCCAGCCGTTCATCGGTGCGGTGGCCAGCCCCAGCTCGGTGGCCGCCAGCATCACGTAGGTCGCCGCGATCATGGCGTCCTTGACCGCGTATTCACGCAGTAGCCCGCGCCGCGCGAGATCGGTCTGGAACTCCTGTGACGCCGAGGCGAACATCTCGATGAACTCCTCGGTCCACGCGCCGTTGCCGCGAGCCTGGTCGTAGACGTCGCGATGGTCCGCGCGCCAGGACTCCGGTTCGGCGACGAACACCAGCATCAGTGGCGCCTCCCGCGATTGGGGCTGGTCACCGGTCGCCCAGGCCAGACCGGCCCGACCTGCCTCGCTCGTGATGGCGACGATGGCGCGATCCTGCAAGTTCCAGCTGGTGGGCGCCTCGATGGCGAGATCGAGCAGCACCTCGAGATCGGTCGTCGAAACCGGATCCGGGCGGTAGTGGCGGACGGTGCGTCGGGTGCGGATCGCTTCGGCGACCGACAGAGTTTTCGATGTCATGCACCCACTATCAGAGAGTCACTCTCCATTGGGAAGTAGGCACTAAATAGTGCGTTACTATCCCCCGATGACAACCTTCGTGGAGTCCTCGGGTCTGCCCGCCGACGCCTACTCGGCGAAGTGCCCGACCCGGCAGGTGCTCGATCACATCGCGGGCAAATGGACGATCCTGGTGATCGACGCGCTCCTCGACGGCACGCAGCGCTACACCGACCTCAGCCGGCGCATCGAGGGCGTCTCCCAGAAGATGCTCACCCAGACGTTGCGCAGTCTCGAGGCCGACGGATTCGTCACCCGCACGGTGTATCCCACGATTCCGCCCAGGGTCGACTACGCGCTCACCGCGCTGGGTCGCAGCCTCGCCGAGCCGATCACCGCCCTGAGGCAGTGGACCGAGACCCACATCAACGAGATCGAACGCGCTCGCGCCGGGTCTAGCTGAAGCCGACGGCGTGGTCGCCCCAGGCGGTGTGGAGGTCGGCGTCGGGGTTGTCCACGATGCGGTCGATGGTGTCGATCAGCAGGGTGGTGCGGGCGGTGGGGCGGTAGCGGGGCCAGTGTTTGGAGCCGTCGATGGCGGCGGGGACACTGTGTTCGGCGAAGGCCAGCCAGCGACGCTGCATGCGGCCCGAGACCGCGACCGAGGCCTTGCGTCCACCGAGCCAGAAGGTGGGGTCGTGGTTCAAGGTGCCGAAATTGCCGAATACATACGGTAATTCGGTGGCGTGACCGGCTCCCACCCTGGCCGCCTTCAACATCGGGGTGGCGTAGTCGAAGCGGTACATCCAGGTCGGCGAATGCTGGGCATGCCCCTCGGCAACCCAGGCCGCGGGCATCCGGAAGGCCGCGTCGGTCGACATCGCCAGTGCGCCACGGGTTTTGGTGAGGTCAGGGTAGGCGGAGGTGATCTCGGCGATCCGCTCGGGCGACATCTCCGGATGCGAGGCGGCGACGTCGCGCAGCATCGCGTTCACCGCGTCGGGCGTCACCGGCATGATCGGTGAGCGCAGCACCCGAAACAGCGACGCCTCATCGCGATTGGTGCCGATCAGCAACGGCACCCGATGCGAATGCCCCTGCTGGAATCGGTCGATCGGATAGCCGGGCAACAGGTCCGCGTCGACGACCGGTGCCGCGGCGAGCCTGCCCGGTTCCTTGATGGGCACCTCGTCCAGCAGCACGGACCCGATCTCGACGAGCTGTTCGATCGGCAATTCCAGCAACCGATTCGCCTCGCCGGGCCCGAGTTCGAGCAGCTCGAGATAGCGCTGTCCGACGACCGCCGCCCGTTCCTGCCCGAAAACCGTGGTAGCGGGCGGACTCTGGGCGATCGCCTGGTGGAACAGCCCGGCCGCGGCGGGCGAGGTGAGCAGCGCGGTGACGCATCCCGCGCCCGAGGACTCACCGAAGAGGGTCACGTTGCCCGGATCACCACCGAAGGCGGCGATATTGTCTCGCACCCACGCGAGGGCGGCGAGCTGATCGTGCAGGCCGAGGTTCGCGGTGAACTGCTCACCGAACGAGGACAGGTCGAGGAAGCCGAACACCCCGATGCGGTAGTTCACCGAGACGACGACCACGTCGCCCGCCTCGGCCAGCTTGCGTCCGTCGTAGATGGTCTGGGCGGCGGTGCCGAGGCAGTAGGCGCCGCCGTGCACCCAGACCATGACCGGACGCGGTGCGTCGTCGCTGGGCTCGGGCCGCGGTGACCAGACGTTGACCCACAGACAGTCCTCGCCCATCTGCAGGTCGGAATCCACCGGCACCATCGCACCCATGGCCTGCGGTGCGATATCGCCGAACACCACACAGTCGCGCACGCCGTCCCAGGGTTTCGGGGGTTCGGGTTTCGCGAAACGAGCGGGCCCGGCGGGAGCGGCGGCGTAGGGAATGCTGCGCCATACGGCGACCGGTCCATCCCAGGTTCCACCGACCGTGCCGTACTCGGTCTCCGCCAGTGGGTCGGCATCACGGGTCCGCGTGTCCGGGTCGAAATCGGGCTGAATGCTCATCGCACACCTCCTAGCCGGCACGACCGCACGGGTGCCTGTGTATTTGCTCCCGCTGGTCGCAGCACCTGGTGACTTCCTACGAGCGTACGTGGATACCGCCCGAACGCGTGCCCTACGCGCCATTTCCGCAGGTAACAGTTACTCCGCGGTACACGCGAAAGTCCCGTTCCGCGCCGACACCCGGCGGTCGTGACGCGGGTTCGGCGGCGGATGCCGCCCCTGCCCACCACTCCCGGGTGGACCGAGGTCGGCCGCCAGCCGGATCTCCCCCACCGGACAGCGGCCGACCTCTCGCCGATTAGCTGGAAATGTGCTGGGCTTCGTCACCGACATAGGCGGCCCACAGGCGCCGATACGGTCCATCGACGGCCACCAGCTCGGCATGCGCGCCGATCTGCACGAGCTTGCCCCCGCCGACCACCGCGATCAGATCGGCATCAGCGGCGGTGGCGAGCCGATGCGCGACGACGATCGTGGTGCGGCCCGCGGTCAGCACGTCGACCGCGGCACGCACCCGTGCCTCGGTGGCCAGATCCAGCGAGGCGGTGGCCTCGTCCAGGATGAGGATGTCCGGGTCGATGAGCTGCGCCCTGGCCAATGCCAGCAGCTGCCGCTGCCCGGCCGACAGACTGCGCCCGTGCGCGCCGATCGGCTGGTAGTACCCGTGTTCGAGCGCCGCGATCATCTCGTGCGCCCCGACCGCGCGGGCGGCCCACTCGATCTCGGCGGGCTCGGCATCGGGGTTACCGTAGGCGATGGCCTCGCGCACGGTGTCGCCGAACAGGAACGGCTCCTGCGGGACGACACCGAGACGTTTGCGGAAGTCGCGCAGCCGGAACCGGCGGATGTCGACACCGTCGACGAGAACCGCTCCCTCGGTCGGGTCGTAGTACCTGGCGAGCAGCTTGACCAGCGTCGATTTGCCCGCCCCGGTCTCTCCCACCAGGGCCACCTTCTGGCCCGGCTCGATCCGCAGGTCCAGTCCGTCGAGCACCGTGCGAGCCCGCGACGAGTACCCGAAACTCACCGCGCGCAGTTCGATCGCGCCGTCCAGGCCGGTCACCGGGAGCGGATCGGCGGCCTCGGGGGTGTCGACGGGGGTGCGCAGCAGGTCACCGATGCGGTCGACGCCGACCACCGCCTGCTGATAGCTGTCGAACACCTGCGAGAGCTGCTGGATCGGGGCGAACAGCAACTCGATGTAGAGCAGGAACGCGATGAGCGTGCCCGCGGTGAGCACGTCGTCGCGCACCTGGTGTACGCCCACCGCGAGCACCGCGGCCGTGGCGATCACCGACATCAGCTCGATGCACGGGAAGAACACCGCCATCAGCACCTGCGAACGCAGCCGCGCGTCGCGATAGGCCCACGACCGGCGCTCGAACTCGTTCTGGTTCACCGACTCCCGGCGGAACGCCTGGGTGACGGTGATGTTGTCGACGTTCTCCTGCAGATACGCGTTGACGGCGCTGACCCGCTCCCTGGCCAGGTTGTACGCGGGAATCGACGCGCGCCGGAAGGCCACGGTCGCCACGCCGAGCACCGGCAGCAACACGAGGACCACCACGGCCAGCTCGGCGTCGATCACCAGGAGTGCGGCGACCACGCCCGCGATGGTGACCGTGCTGGTGAGCGCGGTGGCCAGGCCGGTCTGCAGAAACGCCGACAGCCCGTCCACGTCGGTGGTCATCCTGGTCATGATCCGGCCACCGAGCTCGCGCTCGTAATACTGCAGGCCGAGCCGTTGCAGGTGGGCGAAGGTCTTGAGGCGCAGACCGTAGAGCAGCCGCTCCCCGACCCGCCCGGTGACGCGCACCTGGGCGACGCTGATCGCCCAGTCCACCACCACGACCACGATCGCCAGCGCGGCCGCGCCGATCACCACGTCGCGCGCACCGGCCAGGACGCCGTGATCGATGCCGTAGCGCACCAGGAACGGGATCAGCACCTGGGCGATGGCATCGAGTCCGACCAGACCGAGTCCGGCGAGCAGCGGCCAGGTGAACGGGCGAAGCAGTCGCGGCAGGGAGAACGCGGTGTCCGGGGTGTGGGAGAACGACGGGTCGACCTCGGGTTCGCCGGACACCGGCGGCAGCCGGTCGAGCAGGGCGACGATATCGCCGCTGGGTGGCGCGCTCGCCATCATGCCCCCGCCCGCGCCACCGCCGGGACCCGCGGGCGCGCCGGCCGAGCGCCGCGCGAACGCCTTGGCCAGGTGTTCCATCGTGCGGTCGTCGTCGGAGTCGACTTCCGGTGCCACCCAGAGCTCTTCGGTGGCGACCCGCGTGCTGTCGCGGTGCGGATCGACGCCGATGCCGACGACTTCCGGCGGCGTGAACAGGGCCCGGAACAGTTCGCCGGACTGCTGTAGTTCGCGCAGTGTGCCCAGTTCGGCGACGCGACCGCCGTCGAGAACCGCGACCCGATCGGCGAGCGCCAGGGTCGAGATCCGGTGCGCGACGACGATGGTCGTACGCTTGCGCAGCTCGGCGCCGATCCGCCGGTAGATCTGTTCCTCCACCTGGGCGTCGATGGCGGAGGTGGCGTCGTCGAGCACCAGGACCGGCGCCTCGGTGAGCAGGGCCCGGGCGAGCGCGATGCGCTGGCGCTGACCACCCGAGAGCCGTTGTCCGCGTTCACCGATGGTGGTGTCGATGCCCTGCGGCAGGGCGGTGACGAATTCGTCGGCCGCGGCCAGATACAGCGCGTGCCAGACCTGTTCGTCGCTCGCGTCGGGTCTGCCGTAGGCGACGTTGGCCCGGATCGAATCGGCCATCAGGTGCGTGTCCTCGAAGACCATCGCCACCTGCGCGCGTGGGTCGGGCAGCATTCGCAGGTCGATCCCGTCGAAGCGCACCGCGCCGGAATCGGGCTCGAGCAGGGCGGGCAGCAACGACACCAGGATCGACTTGCCGCTGCCCGCACCACCCGCGACGGCGACGGTCTCGCCCGAGCCGATCCGCAGGTCGACGCCGTCCAGGATCATCGTGTCGTCGAAACCGAAAGTGACCGCGTCGAATTCGATCGACGGCGGCTCGGTGGCGCCGAGTCCGCTCGAGGCGGCGACCGGCGTCCCCGCCGCGCCGGGCGCCGCGCCCGCGTCGTCCGGCGCTTCGATCACCTCGCGCACCCGGTCGAGGGACGCCTTGCCCTGCTGGCTCACGGTCAGCAGCATCGAGAACTGCCGCACCGGCCCCACGAAAGCGCCCAGATAGGTCATGAACGCGAGAAACGTGCCGAGCGTGATGGATTGGCGCAGCGCGAGCAACCCGCCGACGATCAGGATCAGCGCCTGCCCCGCCGCGGGCACCGCCTGCACGACGGGGGTGAACCGGCTGGTGATCCGGGCGACCCGCAACCGCGACCGGTACAGCACCCGCGCACGCGCGCCCAGCTGATCCAGCTCGTATTGCTCCTGCCCGAAACCCTTCACCACCCGCACACCGGCCACGGCGGCCTCGACCTGCATCGCCACTTCGGCGGCTCGCGCCTGCGCGTCCCAGTTCGCGGGGAACAGTTGACGCTGGCTGCGCCGGGTGACGATCCACAGCCCCGGCAGCACGACCAGCGCGATCACGGTGAGCGCAGGCGACATCACGGCCATCAGCACCAGCACCGCCAGCAGCAGCGCCACATTGCCCGCGATCATCGGGATGAGCTGCAGGAACATCTGGATCAACGTGACATCGGTGATCGCCCTGCTCACCACCTGCCCGGTGCGCAACTGTGCCTGCTCGCGCCCGTTGAGCCGCAGCAACGCGGCGAACAGGTCGCGGCGCAGGTCGTGTTGCACCCCCAGCGACAGCTCGGAGGAGGCCACCCGGCGCGCGTACGACGACGCGAACCTGGCCACCCCGATCACCAGCAACAGCACCACCCACGGCGTCACCGACGCCGCGGTGGCACTGAGTGTGTCGACCACATGCCGCACCACCAGCGGCAGCGCCGCGGTGAGCAGTGCCGCCGCCAGCGCACCGGTGTAGCTGACGATCACCAGCCGCCGGTGCTCGAGACAGCGGCGGGTCAGGTACCGGATCCAGTCCGATCTCATCGGGCGGCCACGAGCGCGTCCGCGTCGTCGAACTGGTTCGCCGGTCGCGCGAGACCGTAGTGGCCGCGCAACGTGGTCTCGGTGTACTCGGTGCGGAACAGGCCGCGCTCCTGCAGGATCGGGACCACCTCGTCGACGAAGCGCTCGAGCCCCGACGGCAGTACCGCGGGCATGATGTTGAAGCCGTCGGCGGCGCCCTGGCGGAACCAGTCCTCGATGGCGTCGGCCACCTGGACCGCGGTGCCCGCGAAGGTGCGGTGCCCGCGTCCGCCACCGAGCCGGGCGATCAGCTCGCGCACCGTGAGCCGTTCGCGCCGAGCCAGATTCACGATCAGGGTGAAGCGGCTCTTGGCGCCCTCGATGTCGTCCTCGGTGGGCAGCTCCTCGGGGAGCTCACTGTCGAGGTCGAGCTCGTCGACGGGCAGCTTGAACCGCTCGGCGAGTTGCTTGCGCGCGTATTCGGGCGAGATCAGCCGCGCCAGTTCCTCGTCGAGTGCGCGGGCCTGCTCCTCGGTGTCGCCGATGATCGGGACGATGCCGGGCAGGATCTTGATGCTCTCCGGGTCGCGGCCCGCGGCGACGGTGCGGGCCTTGAGGTCGGTGTAGAAGGCCTTGGCATCGTCGAGCGTCTGCTGCGCGGTGAACACGGCTTCGGCGTAGCGGGCGGCGAACTCCTTGCCGTCCTCCGATGATCCCGCCTGCACCAGCAGCGGATATCCCTGCGGGGAACGCGGCAGGTTCAGCGGGCCGTCCACTCGGAAGTGCTCGCCGTGGTGCAGGATCTTGCGCACCTTCGAGGCATCGGTGTGGATGCCGAGTTCCTTGTCGGCCAGGATGGCGTCGTCGTCCCAGCTGTCCCACAGTTTCGTTGCCACGTCGACGAATTCGGCGGCCTTCTCGTAGCGCAGCCGATGGTCGGGGGTGTCGTCGAGACCGAAGTTGCGGGCCGCGTCGGCACCGGCGGTGGTGACGATGTTCCAGCCTGCCCTGCCGTTGCTCGCCCAGTCCACCGAGGCGAACCGGCGCGCGAGGTTGTAGGGGTCGTTGTAGCTGGTGGAGGCCGTGGCGATGAGGCCGATCCGGCTGGTCTGCACGGCGACCGCGGTCAGGATGACGGTCGGCTCCAGCTTGCCGCTCGGCCGACGACCGGGGTCGCCCATCAGTACCGGGCTGTCGGCGAAGAAGATCGAGTCGAGCTTGCCGCGCTCGGCGGTCTGGGCGAGCCGGACGTAGTAGTTGATGTCGGTGTGCGCGTGGGGATCGCTCTCCGGCAGCCGCCAGGCCGCCTCGTGGTGACCGACCGACATCAGGAAAGCGTTGAGGTGCAGTTTCTTCGACATGATGGGTGCCTTTCAGGCCGCGGTCTCGGCAAGCCCGAGTGCGGTGAGCAGAGTGCGGCGGATGCGCTGGAACGCGGGCTGGCTCGGATCACGCTCGCCGGGCAGGTCGACCGGAATGTCCACCGCGAGCTTTCCGTCGTCGAGCACGATCACCCGGTCGGCCAGTGCGACAGCCTCGTCGACATCGTGGGTGACCAGCAGCACGGTCGGACGATGCCGGCTGATCAGGTCGCGCAGCAGAGCGTGCATCTTGATCCGGGTGAGCGCGTCGAGCGCGCCGAAGGGTTCGTCGGCCAGCAGCAGATCCGGTTCGCCGACCAAGGAGCGGGCCAGCGACACTCGTTGCTGCTCACCGCCGGAGAGCTCTCTGGGCCAGGCGCGTTCCCGACCGGCCAGGCCGACCTCGGCCAGGACCTGCTCGCCGGCGGCGCGGCGCGTGCGCGGCTGCCCGTAGAGCACGTTCGGCAGCACCCGCTGCCAGGGCAGCAGCCGTGAATCCTGGAACACCACCGAGGTCTTCGCCGGGATGCGCAGTGTGCCGCCGCCGTCGACGTCGTAGTCCAGCCCGGCGAGCGCCCGCAGCAACGTGCTCTTGCCGGAGCCGCTGCGTCCGAGCAAGGCGACGAACTGGCCGGGCGCGATGGTCAGGTCGATCGAGTCGAGCACCGTGCGATCGCCGAATCTTCGCGTGAGCGAGCGCACTTCGACACCCGCGACCTTCGGCTCGCTCACCCCGCGATAGTGCGTCGCCATGACAGCACCCTCCGTTCCACCAGGCGGATCGCCGAATCCGAGGCCAGGCCGAAGACGGCGTAGACGACCAAGCCGACCAGGATCACATCGGCCTGCCCGTAGTTCTGCGCGTTCGACATCATCTTGCCGAGACCGTCGATGGCGTTGACCGTCTCGACCACGATCAGCACCAGCCAAGCACTGGTGACCGACATCCGCAGACCGAGGAAGAAGCCGGGCAGCGATCCGGGCAGCACCACGCTGCGAATGAACTCCGCGCGTGAAACGCCTTGCACCTCCGACAGTTCCACCAGTTTCTGGTCGATCGTGGTGAGTGAGGCGTGGGTCTGGATGTACATGTGCACGACCACGCCCAGGGTGATGAGCACGAGCTTGAATTCCTCGCCGATACCGAGCCACAGGATCATCAGCGGAATCAGGCCGAGGGTGGGAATGGCCCGCTTGATCTGGACCGGGCCGTCGATGAGCGATTCACCCCACCGGGAAAGTCCCGCGATCACGGCGAGCGTGGTGCCGATGAGCACGCCGAGGACCATGCCGATCAGCACCCGTTGCAGCGACACCCCCAGGTTGGCCAGCAGTGGCCCGTCGACCAGCAACTCCCAGCCGGTCGCCAGGACAGTCCACGGCGCTGACAGTTTGCGCGGGTCGATCAGTTCGAGCAGTGAACCCGCGGCCCAGGCCGCGACCACCAGGACCACACCGAGCAGGCGGGCGGCGGGGAAGGCCTTGCGCAGTCCGAGCCGGCGCAGCGTGCGCCGCTCGACGAATCCGTCACCGGACGGTGCGGAAACCGGAATCGCGGTGCGAGACAGGGCGATGGTCATTGCTGCCCCTTGGTGCGATACGGCGCAGGCACCGCGTCGAACGCGATCTTCTCGAATCGGCGGTCGAACAGTTCGCCGGCGGGGAAGGAATTACCGAAGAAGCCGGCTTTGGTCACCAGATCGATCGTCTCCTGTTCCCAGGTGATCGCCTCGTTCCAATTCTCCGGGAAATACGGCTTTTCCGTCGTGGCGACAATGCGTTTGCCGTCCTCTGCCGAGACCGACTGATCTTTGACGTAGTACGCGTCGATCCATTCCGTGGGATGCTCCCAGGCCCAGACTTCGCCGCGTGCCCAGAATTTCACGAATTCGGCGACGGCAGCGGCTTTGCTGTCGTCACGCAGCACCGAGGTCGGCGCCCACAGCACGGTCAGCGCGTCGACGGCGGGAGTGTCGATCGCGGTGGCGCCGTCGACGCGGTACTTGTCGAGGTACTTGGTCAGGGTCGGTTCGCCGAACGGGGCGACATCGATTTCCTTGGCCTGCAGGGCAGTGAGGAACTTCGTGCTCGGCAGCTCCACGAGCTGCACCTCGTCGGTGCGGATGCCCGCCGCCTTCAGCGTGCGCAACACCACCAACCCCTGCGCCTGGCCCGGCGAGAAGCCGATCTTCTTCCCGCGCAGCCCATCGAGGTTGGTAAAGGTCGATCCGGGGGCGGTGGCCAGCTTGTACAGCGGGGTCGTGCGCACCTTGACACCGACGATCTTCGCGTCGAGCCCGCTGGCGTGCGCGTGGATCGGCGGAATGCCCGCGTTGGTGGCCAGGTCGACCGAGCCGCCGCGGAAAGCCTGGATGACATCGGGGCCGGCCTGCACGGCGGGCCACGACGACACCGTGAACCCGAGCTTGTTCAGTTCTCCCGACGCGGTCAGCGCCACTTTGGCGGTATTGGCCGCGACCGCGAGCGAGACCCCGGCGGGGACCTGGGTGGGCAGCGGATTCGTCAGCGCGGCGCCGCCCTCGTCACCGGTGGCGCAGGAGACCGCGAGCAGCGAAGCCGCCGCGGCGAGAAGTGCTATTCGTCGAATATTTTTACGCAAGGTGATTTCCCGAATTTGATGGAAGAATTGTCGGCGACGGAATTCGAACCGCGACAACACAGCACATCCGACGTAACCCGGGCGACGCCGGACTGCATTTTGTTCATAGTGTCAACTGTCGCGGGTGACGCCGCTTCCGGTCAATATTCGACTGTCTTAAAATAACCACGAATCAAACTGCCTGCGCGACAACCGTGCTCAGGGGATCGCTGAACAACTCCTGCAACACCACTCCGGCCGCCGCCATCACCAGCACCTGACCGGGGAACGTCGACGCGAAGATCACCTCGGACGGGTCGGCGCCGATGGTCGAGTGGGCGCGCACCGCGTCGTCGTAGGCTTCGCGGACGCCGGGAACCGTGATCAGGCCACGGTCGATCAGCACCAGCGCTTCCGGGTCGATCAGATCGATCAGTGCCGCGGCGACCTCGCCCATCACCGTGGCGCGCTCGACGAAGTACTCGCGTTCCGGGCCACCCGCCGCGGCCGCCGCCACCAATGCGGGGAAGCCGTCGTACCGGCCGGCCGCTTCGGCACGCGCCAGCAACGCGTGGTCACCGAGAGCCTCGAGCGCGAATCTGTCGGTCGTGCCGAGCAATCGGGCGATCGAGCCCGCCCCGAAATGTGGCCCGCAGTGGACGCGGCCGTGCACGGCGATGGCGGCGTCGATGACATTGCCGACGAACAGCACGATCGAGCTCGCCGAGCCACGCAGGCGTCCGTAGAGCTGCTCGGCGTGCACCGTCGCGCGGGTATGGCTGTCCACACTGACCGGTAAACCCGTTCGGGCACTCAGGTATTCGCGAACCGGCACATCACGCCAGCGCAGATAGGAGTGTTCGACGACCGAACCGGTGGCGGTGTCGACACGGCCGCCGATCGCCACCCCGAGCCCGCGGATCCGCACCTGGTCGGCAAGGGCGGCCCCGACCGCGCGCACTCGCTCCAGCACGGCGTCGAGGATGTCGTACGGGGCATGGGTGCGATGGGGCACCTGCTCGCTGTGCAGCACCGCACCGGCGATGTCGACCACCGCGACGGTGATCTGCACCGCCGCGATGTGCACCGCGATCACCACATTGCCGACCGCGTCCAGCGCGATCGGACTGTGTGGCCTGCCCACGCCACCCGGCCCGGGTGACTCCGGCAGTTCGACGAGCAGTCCCGCCTCGACCAGCGCCCGGCTCTGCCAGGTGACCGTGGCCGGGGAAACCCCGGCGTGTCTGGCCACCACGCTGCGCGGTGCCGACCCGAGGTCGAGCACCGCCCGCAATACCGCCCCCGCGCTACTGTTCGCCATGCGCCACCTCGCCATCACCGCTGTTCGCTCACGGTACGGAGCGCAGCGGCCACGACGAAGCGTTCGGCGCAGCGTGATCGCAAGCATCGGCCTTACACTGGGCCGATGCCGAACTACAGCTTCCGGTGTCGCTCCTGTGGCGACACGTTCGACGTCAACCGGCCGATGGCGCAGTCCTCGGATCCGGCCACGTGCCCGGTCGGCCACGACGACACCGTCAAACTGCTCACCACCTTCGCGGCGGTGGGACGCGGCTCGGCGCCCGCCCCCGCGCCCGCGCCACGTCCGGCGGGTGGGGGCTGCTGCGGTGGCGGCGGCTGCTGCTGACCCCGCCGGTTGCCCGGCCGTCAGTCGCGGCGGTCGACGTGGCCGAGGTCGCGATCGGGTGCGATCCGGTCGCGCACGCGCTGCTTGAGGACGGCGATATCGGGAAAACCGCCGTCCGCCTTGCGTTCCCAGAGTTGTTCGCCGTCGAGGGTGATGCGGAAGATGCCGCCCTGACCGGGCACGAGCGCCACCTCACCGAGTTCGGTGGCGAACGTGGTGAGCAGTTCCTGCGCCATCCAGCTCGCGCGCAGCAGCCAGCGGCATTGGGTGCAGTATTCGATCGCGATACGGGGCACCCGAGCAGTATCCCCTGATCAGGCCTGGAATGTCCCGTCGAGGTAGACCCAGGCCCTGTCGACCCGTACGAAGGTACTCAGCTCGTGCATCGTGTCCCGTGCGCCGTCGAGTGTGTAGTGGGCGATGAACTCCACGGTGCCGTTGTCGTCGAACGGCCCGCCACGCTGCGTGCCCACGATTTCGAGGAACAGCCATCGCTGGTCCGGATCGAGCTCGAGCTCGGCGGGGCGGGTACTGGGGTGCCACGAGCGCAGCAGGTAGTCCACATCGCCGACGACGTAGGCGCTGTAGCGCGAACGCATCAGCGTCTCCGCGGTCGGCGCGGCCTTCTCCCCGGCCAGAATCGGTCCACAGCAGGCGTCGAACGACTCACCTCGACGACACGGACACGCTCTCACTTCACCCATACCGTCATCCTGCCGGACCCAACCCCCACGCCACGCACAGGTCCGCTCGGCGCTGGTCACCCGAACGGCTGGTGCGCGAGGGGCGCGAGCTCCAACGCCCGCGCCAGCTCCGCGGTCTGATCCCGCCAACGCCGCAGATCGGTGACACTGGGCGCCATCTCGTAGTCGAGATGATGCGCCGCCCGCGACAGCGCCGCCCACAACGCACCGACCTGACCGGCGGTCTCCGGCCCCGCGTACACCCGCAACGCGAGCAGCTGCGCCCGCATCGGACACCGCATCAGCTCCGGCGCCACCTGCGCCCACAGCTGGTCCACCGCCTGCTCGAGCGCCAACCGCAGGATCCAGGCCACTGCCCGCGACCACACCCCGCCGGCATCCGATACCGACCCGTCCAACAAGTTCTCGGCGGCTTCCAGCCGCTGCGCCACCGAGGGCCGCGGGCTGAACTTCGCGCGAGCCGGCCTGCCGCGACGATTCACGACCCCACCGTACCGGCACGGGTGCGCGCGGCCATCGTCTCCCGTCGGCCGCGAAGACGCCTGCCGGAGTCTCCGGCGAGCCCACTCATGGGCGCGCCGCCGCCGGCTCGTGCGCCCGCAGCCAGGTGATGAATCGTTCGGTGTCACTGATCAACTCGCGCATCGGACGATCGATCGGCACGTGCGCTCCCGCGGTGGCATCGCGAAGGACGCCGACGAGCCAGCGTCCGCCGACCGCGCTCAGGTGCTTGTTCAGGTCGTCCACGCGGGCGCCGACACCCATGATGGCGAGGGTGATCATGGCACGGGTGGTGTGCGCGTTGCGCACGCGCCGCTCGACTTCCCCGTGCTCGAGGCCCACCGCCAGGAGTTCCTGGCGGGCTTTCGCCAGCCCGGCCGCTTCGATCGCCGAACGGCAGCAGGTAGCGACGAGCTCGTCGGCGATCGCCGGGGGGAGTTGCGGTGTGCGCAGCAGGGATCGGGCATCGTCGAGATAGCGGCGGACCGGGTCGCCGGTCACCCTGACCTCGACGATCGACCGCTCGCGACGCTGCACCTCGAGCACTGTCGCGTCGAGCTGCATGCGGCGCACCGCCTCGGCGAGGCGCTCGTCATGGGTGAACACCACCACCTGCCGCGAGGCCGCCACCTCGGCGAGCACCCTGGCCAGCCCGTCCACCTTCGCGGGATCCATCGCCTGCACCGGGTCGTCGATCATCACGAACCGGAAAGGGCTGTGCGCCACCGTGGCTCGCGGCAGGAACAGCGACAGTCCGAGCGCGTGCAGCTCCCCCTGGCTCATCACGCCGAGCGCCGCGCCGTCCACCTCGTCGACGGTCACATCGAGCAGCACCCGCCGCGCTGTGCCCGCGCTGCCCTGCAACCGAATCGCCCCGAGCTCGACATTGCTCTGCTGCCGCAGGGTGCTCCACACCCACCGTGCCGTGGTCTCCAGCGGCCGCATCCGCTCCTCGCGGATCGTCGCCGTCGCCGCCTTGAGCCACTCGGCCGCCCTCTTCACCACCCGCAGTTCGCTCGCGTGGTCGGCGACGGCGCGGGCGGGGTCGAGCCACGCGAGAACGCGCGGGACCAACGGCGACCACACCGCATCCAGACGGTCCAGTTCGGTGCGCGTATCCCGTTGCAGTGCGGCGAGTTCCGCGGTGAGGTCGGCGTGAATCGTGCGCAGCCGGTCCGGGAGCCGGCCTTCGTAGTCGGCCGTCGCGAGCGCGGCCCACTCCGACCAGAGCTGTCCGACGATGTCGCGCTGTTTACGCAACGAGTCCGACGTGGCGTACGGCGCGGGCGCATCTGCCCGGCGCCCCGCCGGATCGAACGCCGGCCCCGCGAGACTCACTGCGCCGGCACCGACCGCGATTGCCGAACCGAACTCGATCGGCAGGTCTGCGGGGAGGTTGCGGGCCGCTGTCAGAGCCGTGTCGAATTCCGCCGTGGCCGCCTGTAGGGCCGCGAGTTCCCGAGTGCGGTAGGCGATTTCGATATCAGCGGCGGCGAGCCAGTCGGCGTCGAGTTCGTCGCGTCCACAGACCGGGCAGGGGCACGAACCTGCCGTCGAGACGTGTGCGCGCGCCCGCGTGAGCAATTCGAGCACTCGCAGATCAGCTTCGGTATCGACTGTCTCGTGGCGCGCCACATTCCGGGCTGCTTCGGCGAGTCGATCGGTCGTGGCGGCAACCCGCGCGATATCGGGCAACGACAGACGCAGGATCGCGCGCAAACCCTCCGGCCCGTCGATGCCGAGGACCGAACCGGCCACCGCGCCCGCCACCGCGTCGAGATCGGGGTCCGGCGTGCGCAGCAGGTCGGCCACGGCACGGGCCCGTTCGTCATCGGCCTCGGCCAGCTCGACCAGCAGGTCGGCGCGGGACTGGCGCGAATCCTTCACGGCCCGTTCGAGTTCCAGCTTGCGCAATCGGATCTGTTCGGCCGCGGCGGCCAGCTCGTCCAGGCCGAGCAGGCGATGCAGCGCGTCGAACAGGTCGCTCGGCTTCCCGTCGACGAGCGCGCCGAGCTCGCTGTAGGACAGGAACGGCCGGTACAGATCGAGTCGCCTGCGCCGTCCGTGCGGGTCGACCGAGGCCGCCGGTTCGGATCCGCGCCGCTCGGTCCACCGCGCGTCGGCCAGGTCCGCACTCGGGTCCCAGCTGGTCGCGACCGAGAGTGCGGGGTCGTCGCCCGCCGTGAGCAGCTCGACGTCGATCCGGGCGGTCTCGGGTTCGTGCAGGTTGCGCCATCCCTCGCGCCAGGTGGTCGAGCGACCGTCCCAGCGGCGATTCCCGCCGGTCAACGCGAATTCCGCGGCCTCGGCGAAACTCGATTTCCCGCTGCCGTTGCGACCGACCACCAGGGTCAGGCCGGGCCCCGGATTCAACCGCAGCGTCGCCGCGGGACCGATTCCCCGGAAACCCTGCACGGTGATCGACCGCAGAAAGACCCCGGTATCACCGGAATCCGTTGCGGCCGAGTCACCGTCGACAGCTGTGAGCGCGGCGAGCACGCAATCGGCGACCCGTTCCTCCACTGCCGGGTCGGCGGCGAGCTCGCGCGCGACCACCTCGGCGATCCGATCCGAGCACACTTGCGACATCCCCCTTCGCGTCGGCGCGCAACGCGGCGATCCTGGTTGAAACGCTACCCGATCGCCGGATGTTCGCCCAGGGGATGCGCAGGGCCCCCAGCGAATCTGCCCGCGGGAGTGGAATGGCCATCGCGGCGCCACGGCGGGCCCTCGATGTCCACCCCTCGCCCACCCCGGCGGGCAGCTCGATGAGGTGTTCACACCCGCGTTACGCTGCGTCGAGCAGCGCGGGCGGTCCGGGCGGTGCCGAACAGGTCAGAATGCCAGAGATCGCCACCCAGGGCAAGAGCTGGAGCACGAATTTGCCGCGGCACCAGTGTTTTCCGAGCGTTACGCCGCCGGGTCCGCCAGTTGTCGGTGGGTTGCGGTAGATATTCGGCGAACACGAGAACGGGGGAACCGATGACCGAGCAACGCACGCCGTGGACCGAGGACCAGGTCCGCGCGCTCGCGCCCGATGCGAGCTCACTGGCTGCCGCACGCAAGCTGGCCGGTCGCTGGCGCGAGACCGGCACCGCGGGCAATGCGGTGTGGGGGCTGTGTCAGGGCAGTGGCGCCAAGCCGTATCAGGCGATCGTCGACCTGGACGGGCCCGCGTACAAGTGCTCGTGCCCCAGCCGCAAGTTCCCGTGTAAGCACACGCTGTCGCTGTTGCTCACGTGGTCGAGTGGCCAGACCCCCGTCCAGCAGGCGCCCGCCGACTTCGCGGCCGAGTGGCTGGCCGGGCGGGCCGCGAAGGCCGCCGCGCCGGCGAAGGCCAAGGCCGCGAGCACGCCGTCGCAGGCCACCGTCGAGCAGCGGCGGGCGCGGGTATCCGCCGGGCTCACCGAACTGGAGGTCTGGCTCACCGACCAGATCCGGACCGGGCTGGCCCAGACCGACCGTTCGTACGCCGCCTACGAGGCGATCGCGGCCAGGATGGTCGATGCCCAGGCGCCCCGCATCGCCGAGGCCCTGCGCAGGCTGCCCACCGCGGTCGTCACCACCGAACACTGGCCCGAACTGCTGTTGCGCGAGTACGCCCGCCTGCACCTGCTGGTGCTGGCCCACCGCAGGCTCGACGCCCTCCCCGAGCCGCTGCGGGCGGGGATCCGCACCCATATCGGCTACCCGACGTCGGCCGAGTCGGTGCTGAACGAGCCCGCGGTGCGGGATCGCTGGCTGGTGCTCGGCATGCGGGCGAGCGAGGAGGAGCGACTGCACACGCGCCGCACCTGGCTGCGCGGTCGCGGTAGCGGACGGTGGGCCCTGCTCATCGAACATTCCTTCGCCACCCCGAATTTCACCGGCGAGGTGCCCGCACCCGGCAACGAGGTGGACGCCGAACTCCACTATTACCCCGGTGCGGTGTCCCTGCGCGCGCAGTGGGGCACCCGCCACGGCGCACCCGAACCCTTCACCACCGTCCCCTCGGTCGGCGGCGCCACGATCGACGACGCGCTCGACGCCTACGCGGGCGCGTTGAGTGCGGATCCGTGGCTGCGTTCCTGGCCCGCGCTGCTCGCCGATGTCGTGCCGGTGCTCGACGAGACCGGATGGCAGCTCGTCGCATCCGACGGCACCGCGCTGCCGCTGGCCGCGGGCGCGCGCCCGTGGCGGCTGATCGCGGTCGCGGGCGGTCACCCGGTGACGGTGTGCGGCGAGTGGCGAGCCGACGGCTTCGACCCGATCTCGGTGTTGTGCGCAGGCGAGGTGAGCGACCTGGAAACCGAATTCCCCACCGAAACCACCCCGACCCCCGCGCTGGCCGAACTCGTCTCGGTGGCGCTGCTCGGCACCGCCCGGCGCAGCGCCGACGGTGTCCACCTCGACTCCGCGGTCGCCGCCGCCGTTCCGCAGCACGCGGGCGAACCGGCCACCCGGCTGCTCCACACCGCCGCGCTACAAGATCTGTATCTGCGCGGCGGACAACTCCCCCGTACCGCGGCGAAACCCGAACCCGCCGTCGATGATCCGCGCCCGCTGCTGCCGCGCCCCGCCGCCGACCGCCTCAGCCGCCTCCTCGCGGACAAGTCCCCGTTCTTGACCGAATGGTTCACTGCGGCAACACCATTCGACTTCCGCCTGCCCGATGTGCTGTGTGTCCAGGCGCTCTCGGCGGCCTCCGACACCACGCTGCGTCCGCCACTGCTACGACTGGCAGGCCGCCGCGGACGCTGGCTCGCCGCGCGCAACCCGGCATGGGCGAAACTGGTCGACGAGTTCCCTGCCGACGTTGCCACATCGTCGGCGGAGGGGAAAACCCACAACAGCCGGCCGGAGCTGACGGCGAGCGCCGCCGACATCCAGGTCGACACGGACGCGAGCACGACCCGGAGCGCCGGGCCGACAACGTCCCCAGATCACGATGCCGATTCCGGCACCGCTGCGGACTCGGGCTCCGGTACGGAGCCGGGCGCGCCCGCTGTCCACGATGTCTGGTTGTTCGGCACATCCGGCGAGCGAAAGGACTGGTTCGCGCGTACTCGCCGGGCCGATCCGGCCGCGGCGCTGACCGTGTTGACCGCTGCGTGGCCGAAGGAGTCGGGGCCGGTGAAGGCGGAGCTGCTGGGGCTGCTCGCCGAGGGGCTGAGTCCGGCCGACGAAGCCCTGCTCGAGCGGGCCCTCGACGACCGGCGCGGTGATGTCCGGCGCACCGCCACGACGCTGCTGAACAAGCTGCCGGATGCCGCTTTCGGGCGGCGGATGGCGGCGCTGGTGGCGTCGTGGATCCGGGTGGCGGACGACGGGACGGTAAACGTACGGGTACCCACGGAGCTCGACGCGCAGGCCCGGCGCGACGGCATCACCGATGCGACCGATCAAGCGAAATTGCGCTGGGACACCCCTGATTCGACGATCACGACGCTGCACCAGGCGATCGCCGCCACTCCGCTCACCGCATGGTCCTCGATCGTGCGGGCACCCGGCGAACAGACCCCGGCCACCGCGTTGACCCTGTCGCTGCCGCCCCGCTACGCCAAGGCGATCGTGGACGGCTGGGTCGATGCCACGCTCGCCCAGCACGACACCGCGTGGGCCCGTGCGCTGTTCGCCCACGCGACCCCGACCGAGCAGGCGGTGCTGCGGCGTCGCGAACTGTTCACGCTGCTCGATGCCGCCGACCGGATCGAGCACGTGCTCGACCTGGACGCGCACCAGCTCAACGAACTCCACGCGATCCTGCCCGGCCTCGATCATCCGTGGCCGCAACCCGTCGCCGACCATGTGCTGCGTTTGCTCGGCGAGCGCGCCCGCACCACCGCGCGGCAGCCGCACGCCAGTGCGGGCGTGTACACCGACCGGGCGCTGCTCACGGCCGCGAGCGTCCACCTGCCTGTCGAACTCGCGACGCGCGTCAGCGCGCTCGCCGACACCACCGACGATCCCGCCTGGCACCAGGCATTCCACCGACTCGCCCACGATCTCACCGATCGTGCCACCATGCTCGAGGAGCTGCGTTGACCACCATCGAACCCTCCACCACCCTGCTGCGTCCCCACGCCGAACAGGCCTTCGCCGACGAATTGGCCGCCCTGGACCGCGTCGACGATCGCGTGCGCCCGCCGTCCTGGAAACTGTCGCCGTGGGCCGTGGTCACCTACATTCTCGGCGGCACCCTCGACGACGGCACCGTGATCACACCCAAATATGTCGGCCCGCGCCGGCTGATGGAGGTCGCGGTCGCCACCCTCGCCACCGACCGCGCCCTGCTGCTCCTCGGGGTGCCCGGCACCGCGAAAACGTGGGTTTCCGAACATCTTTCGGCCGCCATCAGCGGCGAGTCGACCCTGCTCGTGCAGGGCACCTCCGGTACGGCGGAAGAAGCGATCCGCTACGGCTGGAACTACGCCCGTCTGCTCGCCGAGGGGCCGAGCGACGCCGCCCTGGTCGCGTCACCGGTGATGACCGCTATGCGCACCGGCGCCATCGCACGCATCGAGGAGCTCACCCGCATCCCCTCCGATGTGCAGGACGCGCTGATCACCATCCTGTCCGAGAAGACCCTGCCGGTGCCCGAACTCGGTGGGGAAGTACAGGCGGCCAAGGGTTTCAACGTCATCGCCACCGCCAACGATCGCGACCGCGGCGTCAACGATCTCTCCTCGGCCCTGCGGCGCCGCTTCAACACCGTGGTGCTGCCGCTGCCCGCCGACGAGGATTCCGAGGTCGCCATCGTCAGCCGTCGCGTCGAACAGCTCGGCGCCGCACTGGAATTGCCGACCGTTCCCGCCGCCGCCGAGGAAGTCCGCCGCGTGGTGCGGGTCTTCCGCGAACTGCGCTCCGGCATCACCGCCGACGGCCGCACCAAGCTCAAATCCCCCTCGGGCACCCTGTCCACCGCCGAGGCGATCTCGGTGATCACCAACGGCCTCGCCCTGTCCGCCCACTTCGGCGACGGCGTGCTGCGCGCCTCCGACATCGCGGGCGCCGTGCTCGGCTCGGTGATCAAGGACCCGGTGGCCGACACCGTGATCTGGACCGAATACCTCGAGGCCGTGGTCCGGGAACGCCCCGACTGGGCCGACTTCTACCGGGCCTGCCGCGAAATCGCCGGCTGAGAACCGCCCGAAGGGGAGGACGGAACACACACCACACATGGGGTTTTCGATGAGTCAACGCAACAAGGCGACCCACCCGGCCACCGGTGACACCACGCCCGGCGAGCCGGCGAGCCGTGCCGAAATCCGCGAGAGCTCCGCCTCGGATACGGGCGCGGGCGAGGCGCGCGCGGTCACCACCGAGGCCGAAGCCGGTGCGGGTTCGGTGACCGACACGAATTCGAGTGCGGGCGCGGAGGCGGTGACGCGGGTGTTCGGCATCCGTCACCACGGGCCCGGATCAGCACGCTCGCTGCGCCACGCGCTCGAGGAGTTCCGGCCCGACGCCATTCTCATCGAAGGCCCCGCCGACGCTGATCCGCTCGTCGGGTTCGTCGCCGCCGACACGATGGCCCCACCGGTCGCGTTGCTCGCCTACGTCCCGGATTCGCCTGCCCGCGCCGCATTCTGGCCGTTCGCCGTGTTCTCCGCCGAGTGGCAGGCGATGCGCTACGGCGTCGAGCACGCCGTCCCGGTCCGCTTCTGCGACCTCCCCGCCACGAACGTCCTCGCCGCCGACGACGATGCCCGTGGCGGCGGCTCCGACCCGCTGGCCGCTCTGGCCTCGGCCGCGGGCTACGACGACGCCGAACGCTGGTGGGACGCGGTCGTCGAATCCGTGCCCGACAGCGCGGCTTTCGACGCCATCACCGAGGCGATGACCGCCCTGCGTGAGGATGCCCGACACGCCGCGATCACGCCACCCACAGCGGACGCGCCATCGCAGCTCGGCGCGACGGCACCGACCGGCACCGAAGTCCCCGACCCGGTGGTACTTTCGCCACTCGACGCTCCTGAGCTGCTGGAGAAGCCTTCGACAGGGAACGGGTTCGAGTTCCCGGCAGCCGCGGATCGACATGAGCCCGCGATGGCGCCGCTGATCGTCGACCAGCACACGCTGGTCCGCGAGGCGCATATGCGGCAGGTGATGCGGCAGGTGCTCAAGGGTGGTGCGAAGCGGTTGGCGGTGGTGTGTGGTGCCTGGCACGCGCCCGCGTTGGTCGAACCGCTCGGTCCCGCCGCACCGGATATGCGACTGCTCAAGGGTTTGCCGAAGACGAAGGCCGCGTTGACCTGGGTGCCGTGGACGCATTCGCGGTTGGCGGCCGGGTCCGGCTACGGGGCAGGCGTCACCTCGCCCGGCTGGTATCACCACCTGTTCACCGAGACCGAGCGGCCGGTGGCGCGCTGGCTGACCAAGGTCGCCGGGGTGTTGCGCTCGCACGATCTGCCGGTGTCGAGTGCGCACATCATCGAGGCGGTGCGGCTGGCGGACACCCTCGCCGCGTTGCGCGGCAGGCCGCTGCCGGGATTGTCCGAGGTCACCGAGGCTGTGCGGTCGGTGATGTGCGGTGGCGACGAGACCATGCTGCGACTGGTGGTCGACGAACTGGTCGTCGGCGAGACGCTCGGCGGTGTTCCCGAGGACACTCCGACGGTCCCCTTGGCAGCCGACCTGCGGGCACGCTGTAAAACCCTGCGGCTCAAGCAGGAGGCGCTCGCTCGAAATGTCGACCTCGACCTGCGCAAAGAACGCGACGTCGAGCGGTCGCATCTGCTGCACCGCCTGCGCCTGCTCGGTATCGGCTGGGGCACTCCGACCACCGGCGAGGTCCGCAGCACCGGCACCTTCCGTGAGACGTGGACCCTGCGCTGGGAACCCGAATTCGAGGTCCGCATCGTCGAGGCCGCGGTCTGGGGCACGACCCTGCGCACCGCCGCGGAGACCAAGATCCTCGACACCGCGAGCCGCGACGACGTCACCGTCACCGCGCTCGCCGACGCACTGGAAATGGCCCTGCTCGCCGACCTGGGCGGCGCCACCGAAGGGTTGATCACCAGGCTCGAAGCCGCCGCCGCCCTCGACCACGATGTCACCCATCTGCTCGGCGCCCTCCCCGGCCTGACCCGCACCCTGCGCTACGGCGATGTTCGCGGCACCGACACCAAGGCCCTGGCCCACGTCGCCGACGGCCTGCTGGTGCGGATCTGCGCGGGCCTGCCCGGCGCCGTCACCGGCCTCGACACCGATGCCGCCCAGGCTCTGCGCACCCAGATCGACGCCGCGCACACCGCGATCAGCACCCGCGACGACGAGCACGCCACCTCCGAATGGCTGGCCACCCTGAACCGCATCGCCGATCGCGACGACGTACACGGCGCGATCGGCGGCCGCGCGGTGCGCCTGCTGTGCGACGCCGAACGCATCGACGACGCCGAATCCGCCCGCCGGCTGGCCGCCGCACTGTCCGTCGGCAACACCCCCGCCGCCAAGGCCGCCTGGATCGACGGCTTCCTCGGCGGCCGCGGACTGCTCCTGGTCCACGACCGAGAGCTGTTGCGCCGCATCGACGAATGGCTCCGCGACCTCAACGAAGACCAGTTCGTCGCCACCCTGCCGCTGCTGCGCCGCACCTTCGGCTCCTTCGAATCCGGCGAACGCCGGGCCATCAGCCAGGCCCTGCGAGACACCGGCTCAGCACCGACCACCGCCGACGGCCCCACCCCGATCGATCCGATCCGCGGGCAACTGTCGCTGCGCGCAGCGACCGCGATCCTGGGGGCCGCTGGGTGACCCACCTCCGCAGACGTCCGACACCCACTCGCCACCGCATCCCGCTCGACCACCAGGAGCACCGATGACCGAACCCGACGAAACCCATTCGCGCCGTTGGCGTCTCGTGCTGGGAACCGCCGCCGAAGAACAGCTCGGCGGGTTGAGCTCCGGTGCCGATCAGGCGATGGACCAGGCACTGTCCGCCCTCTACAACACCGGTGAAGCCGGCGGTTCGACGAAAAGGTCTGGTGGACTGGGTGGTTCAGCGCCCCGAGTCGCGCGCTGGCTCGGCGACATCCGCACCTACTTTCCCGCGACCGTGGTCGAGGTGATGCAGCGCGACGCCGTGGACCGGCTCAACCTCACCCAACTGTTGCTGGAGCCCGAGCTGCTGGAATCGGTCGAGCCCGATGTACATCTGGTGGGCACACTGCTCGGCCTCAACCGGGTGATGCCCGAAACCACCAAGGCCACCGCGCGCATGGTGGTCGAGAAGGTGGTGCGCGAGATCGAGCAGCGCATCGCCGCCAAGACCGTGGCCGCGGTCTCGGGCGCCATCAACCGTGCCGCCCGCACTCATCGCCCGAAACTGCGCGATATCGATTTCAACCGGACCATCCGCAAGAATCTCGCCAACTACCTGCCCGAACACCGCACCATCGTGCCCGAGCGGCTCGTCGGCTACGGCCGCAAGTCGCAGTCGATCCAGCGCGATGTGGTGCTGGCCATCGACCAATCCGGCTCGATGGCGGCCAGCGTCGTCTACGCCTCGGTGTTCGGCGCCGTCCTCGCGTCCATGCGGTCGCTGAAGACCTCGCTGGTCGTGTTCGACACCGAGATCGTCGATCTCACCGATCAGCTCAGCGACCCGGTCGACGTCCTGTTCGGCACCCAGCTCGGCGGTGGCACCGACATCAATCGCGCCATCGCCTACTCGCAGACGCTGATCACCCGGCCCACCGACAGCCTCTTCGTGCTCATTTCCGACCTCTACGAAGGCGGTGTACGCAACGAGATGCTGCGCCGCTGCCATGCGATGAAAGAGGCGGGTGTCCAGGTGGTGGTGCTGCTCGCGCTCTCCGACGAGGGCGCGCCCGCCTACGACCACGACAACGCCGCGGCGCTGGCAGCGCTCGGCATCCCCGCCTTCGCCTGCACCCCCGACAAGTTCCCGGACCTGCTCGCCACCGCGCTGGACCGCGGCGACATCACGCGCTGGGCCGACACCAACGCCCCGGCGGTGTGATCGCACCCCGGGGAACGTGGCGGGACTCGGCAGCGTTGCGAGCCCGCGCCAACTAGGCTGCGAACGATCGGGTTCGTTGGACGGGGTGAGGCGATGTTGCGGCGCGGGGCGGTGTTCGCCGGTTTCGTCATCGAGCGTGAGCTGGGACGTGGCGGCATGGGCGCGGTGTACGCGGCCAGAGACCGCAGGCTGCCGCGGCTGACCGCGTTGAAGCTGATGCACCGTGACCTGTTCGCCGACTTCGAGATCCGCGCCAGATTCGAACGCGAGGCCGACCTGGTGGCCCAGCTCGACCACCCGAACATCATCACCGTCTACGACCGCGGCATCGACGAGGAACGTCTCTGGATAGCCATGCAGTTCGTGGACGGTGTCGACGCCTCGGCGGTGCCGGTGCAGCAGTTCGGGAGCGAGCGTATCGCCCAGATCGTCACCCAGACCGCGAGTGCGCTCGACTACGCCCACCGCCAGGGCGTTCTGCACCGCGACGTGAAGCCCGCCAACATCCTGTTGTCGCACACCGCGGGTGTCGGCGCGGGCTTCGACGAACGAGTCGTGCTGACCGACTTCGGCATCGCGAAACTCCTCGACGACACCGGCGGCCTCACCCGCACCGGCCAGTTCACCGCCACCATCGCCTACGCCTCGCCCGAACAACTCAGCAGCGCACCACTCGACGGCCGCGGCGATCAATACTCCCTGGCCTGTACGGTTTTCCGCCTCCTCACCGGCACCGGCCCCTTCGACGCCCCCAACCCGGCCACCGTCATGCTCGGCCACCTCAACGCCCCGCCTCCCGCGGCCAGCACCCGCCGCACCACCCTGTCCACCGCGGTCGATACCGTCCTGTCGAAGGCCATGGCCAAAGACCCCAGCCACCGCTTCCCCACCTGCACCGCGTTCGCCACCGCGCTCACCGAGGCACTGCGCCATCGCCCACCCACACCGCCGGCGTCCGGCCGCATCCCGACCGCCGGGCCGCGGCGAACCGCCTCTGCTCCCGAGGTGCGCCCGACCGGAACACCGCTGCCGCCGAGCGCCGGTTCCAGGCCTGAGTCGCGCACATCCTCGAGTCACCCGAATGCCGGTCGGCGACATGACCCGACCGTTGTCCGCAACACCATGTCCGAGCCGGAAAGCAGCGTCTCGGTCGACGTTCGTGGCTTCGACACCGCCATGTCCGCCCGGCCGGGAACGCCACCCGACCTCACATCGAACCCGGCCGCGAATCCCCGTTCTCCCCACGGCCGGATCGATACACGCGCTTCCTCGACCTACGGCAGGGACGCGCGAGACACCAGCACCGCACCGGTATGGCTCGACGCCGTACACGGCTGTCTGCTCGGCGGAGCGATCGGCGATGCCCTCGGCGCTCCGGTGGAAACCCGTTCGCTGCAACAGATCCGGAACGAGTACGGCCACGCCGGGCTGACCGACGTCGACCCGCTTCGCATCTCCGAGGAGACCCAGCTGACGGCCTTCACCGTAGAAGCGCTGATCCGCGGGTCGGTGCGGGCCAGGGCCAAGGGCATCGGCGGAGCGACGATGGGCCTGCTGCAGCAGGGCATGCTCGTGTGGTTGCGCGGGCAGGTCACCGAAATGCCGGAGCAGCCCTTCGCGCTGTACAGCGCCCTCAGCGACTACCCCGAGCTGATCGAGCAACGTGGCGTGGCGAATTCGGTCTACACCGCGCTGCGTCACGCGGCCGCCCGGAAAGCGCCGATGAATCCGCTCGGCACCCGCGACCAGCCCATCAACCATTCCAAGGGCAGCGGCGCGGTGATGCGCGCGGCCCCCTGCGGATTCGGTTACGCCGCAGATCGTTCCGGAGCCGCGACCGATACCATCTTCGAATTGGGTTGCGATGCGGCCGCGCTCACCCATGGTCATCCCAGCGGTTGGCTGCCCGCGGGCACCCTGTCCGCCCTGATCTATCAGCTCTCGCGCGGCGCCGACACCGCCACCGCCCTCTCGCGCGCCCGCACCGAGCTGACGGGCTACTCCGACCACGGGGAGACCTCGGCCGCCTTGAACGCGGCCAACCGGCTGGCCGCCCGGATCGAACGCGAAAGGCGCTATCCCACACCGGAAGATGTCGAGACGCTCGGCCAGGGATGGATCGGTCCAGAGGCCCTGTCGATCGCCGTCTTCGCCACCCTCGCCGCCGAAGGACTCGGCGGCTCGCCCCACGACATCGTCCGCACCGGACTCCTGCTGTCGGTCAACCACTCCGGCGACAGCGACGCCACCGGTTCGATCGCGGGCAGTCTTCTCGGCGCCCGGTACGGCCGTTCCGCACTCCCGCGAGGTTGGGCGAATGCGGTCGATGCGCGCCCGATTCTCGATCTCCTGGCCACTGGCTACTGCACGGAATTCGGCCTCACACCACCGAGTGACTCCCACGGGATACCACCAGAACACTGGTGGAACCGCTACCCGGGCTGGCCCCCGTCCGGCTAGTTCCGCACTGACCCCAGTGGCCGTCAGATATCGCCCAGTCGATCGACCACGAGCGGCGTACCGCGCCCCATGACACCGTTCGACCCCCCACCGAGAACTCCGGTGGGGGGTCGAACGTGCCTGTGCCGCCTACAGATCCGCGATAGCCGCCAACGGCGGCGTCCGCGCGGCCCGCACACCCGGCCACACCGCGGCCAGCACACCCACCACACCGGACGCGATCAGCACGATCACCAGCTGCGACCACGGAATGGTGATCTGGTCGATGCCCATATCGCGCAGGGTGCGCAGGAATCCGACCCCGAGCGCGATGCCGAGCACCAGGCCGACGATCGCGCCGAAGATGGCGATCAGCATGGACTCCAGGTAGATCGTGCGACGCACCTGCGCACGCTGGGTGCCGACCGCGCGCAGCATGCCGATCTCGCGCCTGCGCTCCACCACCGACAGCGCCAGGGTGTTGATGATGCCGAGCACCGCGATCACCACCGCCAGCGCGAGCAGCCCGTAGAGGATGGCGAGCAGGGTGTTGATCTGCTGACCCTGCGCGCCCTTGAACTGTTCGTGGTCCTGGACCTGCACCACCACGAACGGTTCGGTGGCCTTCTCCAGGTTCGCCCGCATCGCGGTGAGATCGGCCCCCGGCGCGGCCTTGACCAGCACGAAGACATTGGTGCGCAGACTCTGCGGCATCAACTGCTCGTAGATACCGGGATCGACCACCATGGGCCCGAGCAGCGGCGAGTCGGCGAAGATGCCCCCGATCGTGAGCTCGATCTGCTTCTTGTCGAGACTGGTGATAGTGACCTTGTCGCCGAGCTTCCACCCGCGCTCGGTCGCCTCGGTCTCGTCGATGAGCGCGCCACCGGCGGGGATCGTGGTGGTGCCGCTGATCATGTCGATGTCCATCACCGGGTCGATCGGACCGTCCGGTGAGGTGGCGCCGATCTGCTCGTCGCCGACCTTGAACGCGACGATCCGGATCCCGGTGACATCGCTGACGCCGGGAACATCGGTGCGCACCGCGTCGACCGCACCGATCGGCGCACCGATCATCTGCGGACCGGCGAGCACGTACTCGGCCTTCACACCCTTGTCGATGAGCACACCGACACTCGTCTTCGCCGAAGCACCGAGAATGCCGATCGCCGAGACCAGCATCAGGCCGAGGGTGAGCGCGAACGCGGTGGCGGCGGTACGCCGCGGGTTACGCGTGGCGTTGTTGCGCGCCATCTGCCCGATCGCGCCGAACGGTCTGGTGAGCACGCCGAGCACGAGCACCATCGGCCGCGACAACGCCGGCGCCGCCAACAGCACCGCCAGAATGAGCCCGAGCGCGCCGACACCGACGGTCACCGCGGAGCCCTTGCCGGTGCCCTGCGCACCCACGTACACGAGCACGCCACCGGCGACGGCCATCACCGCGCCGATGATCGTGCGCAGCCGCAACGAATCACCCGCGCTGGCGAACTCGGACCGCATGGCCTCCACCGGCGGCACCTTCGCCGCCCGGCGAGCGGGAGCATAGGCGCTGGCCACGGTGACGATCAGGCCGACGAGCAGCGCGACGATCGCGGTACGCGGCAACACGGTCAGCGACCCCGTCGGCAGTCCGAGATCGAACGCGTTGAGCAACGCCGACAACCCGTACGCCAGCCCGATGCCCGCGGCCAGCCCGAGCGCGCTACCGATCAGCCCGATCACGATCGCCTCGGCGACGACCGACCGCCCGACCTGCTGACGACTCGCTCCGATCGCGCGCAGCAGCGCGAGTTCGCGCAGCCGCTGGGCCACGATCATCGAGAAGGTGTTGTAGATGATGAACGTGCCGACGATCAGCGCGATCGCGCCGAAGGCGAGCAGGAAGTAGTTGATGAAGGTGAGCGCCTCGGAGATCTCCTTCTTCATGTCCTCGCGGACCTCGTCGGAGTTCTGCACCTTGTAGTTGGGCAGGCCGGCGGCGAGCTGATCGCGCAGGTCATCGGCCGAAACACCGGGCGCCGCGGCGATGTCGGCGTAGGCCACGTGCGACCCGTCGGTGAACAGCTTGCGGCCCTGCGGCTCGGTGAACATCACCGCGACCACACCGCCGCCCTCGGCGCCCGGCATCTCGTAGATGCCCGACAGCGTCACCTCGAACGGGTCACCCTTGGACGGAATCAGCACCTTGGTCTTGTCGCCGACCTTCAGCCCGGCCTTCTCGGCGCCACCGGCATTGAGCGCGATCTCGTTCGGCTGGGTGGGCGCGGCGCCCGACAGGAACTTCTCGGGCTCCTCGACGGACTTGTCGGGCGGCAGGTAGGACAGGCCGAAACTCGGTGCGCCACCGGTCTGCACGGCCTTCTTGCCGTCGGGCTCGAGCAGCACGACCGGGCCGTTCACGGCGGGCGCGACCCTGGCCACACCGGGAGTCTTGGCCAGCGCGTCGACGATGTTCGTCGGTACGCCCAGTGATTGGCGGTCCGCGGGGCCCACGCGCACGTCCACGCCCTGAGCCTGGCCTTCGAAAATCCCGTCGAAGGTGCGCTGCAAAGTGTCGGTGAAGACGAACGATCCGGAGATGAAGGCGGTACCGAGCACCACCGACAGCAGAGTCAATGCCAAACGCACCTTGTGCGCGGCGAGGTTACGCAAGGCGACCTTGCGCATGGGATTGCTCATCGGGTTTCCAGCGCCTTCATCCGGTCGAGGATCGAATCCTGGGTCGGGTCGCGCAGCTCGTCGACGATGCGACCGTCGGCGAGGAACACGACGCGGTCGGCATAGGCGGCCGCGCGCGGGTCGTGGGTGACGATCACGACGGTCTGGCCGAACTCGTCGACCGAGGCGCGCAGGATCGAGAGCACCTCGCCCGAGGAATGCGAGTCCAGGTTGCCGGTCGGCTCGTCACCGAAGATGATCTCCGGCTTGCCCACCAGCGCACGCGCACACGCCACCCGCTGCTGCTGGCCGCCGGACAGTTCGGACGGCCGGTGCTCGAGGCGGTCGCCGAGACCGAGGCGCTTGACCACGGTGTCGAGCCATTCCTGGTCGGCCTTGCGACCCGCGATATCGAGCGGGAGGGTGATGTTCTCCAGCGCGGTGAGCGTCGGGACCAGGTTGAACGCCTGGAAGACGAAACCGATCCGGTCGCGCCGCAGTGCCGTCATCTGTTTGTCGGACAGGCCGGTGAGCGCGGTGTCGCCGATGCGGACCTGACCTGCGCTGGCGCTGTCGAGCCCGGCCAAGCAGTGCATCAGCGTCGACTTGCCCGAACCCGATGGGCCCATGATCGCGGTGAATTCGCCCTTCGCGAAGTCAGCCGACACCCCGTCCAGGGCCTTGACCTGTGTATCTCCCGATCCGTACAGCTTGACCAGATCGAGCGCGGCGGCCGCGATATCGGTAGCGGCCGCCGCATCGGCGGCCTCGGTGCCCAAGGCGTGCGAAGTCATGCTGTCCAGTCTGGCTGCCCACCGAGAACCGCGCCATCCGGGATCCCCCCGATACCGCAGGTCTTACCGACCTCTCAGCGAACGACCCATTCGAAGGCGTCGGCCTCCGAGCGCGCGCCTTCCAGAGCGCGGGAGCGGTTGGGCTCGCCGAGCTCGGCGAGGAGTTCTTCGGTGAGCCCGACGAGGTCGGCCAGCGAGGCCGGGGTGAACCAGTCGGGCCTGGTCGCGAAGAGGATGTCCTCGGACGCGGTATTGCCGCTGGCACCCGGAGCGAAGGGGCAGCCGCCGAGGCCGCCCAGCGCACCGTCGACCATGGTCGCGCCCGCGGCGACGGCCGCGAGCGTGTTGGCCACGCCCATGCCCCAGGTGTCGTGACCGTGGAAGACGATGCGGCGCGGCGGGGTGGTGTCGCGGACGGCGGCGACCAGGGCGCCCACCTGACCAGGGTGGGCCTGGCCGAGGGTATCGGCGAGGACGATGTCGGCGGCGCCGTCGGTGCGCGGATCGTTCGCGATGGCGAGCACCCGGCCGGGATCGACGGGACCGTCGAACGGGCAGGTGAACGTGGTGGCCAGGCACAGCTGGATCGCACCGCCCGCCTCGTGGGCGAGGCGGATCGCCGCGGGCATCGCCGCCACCGAGGTCTCGGTATCGCGGCCGATATTGGCCCTGTTGTGCGCGTCGGACACCGAGAAGCAGTACTGGAAATTGCGCGCACCCGCCGCGGCGGCCTTCTCGACATGGCGCGGGGTCGCCACCCACACCCAGCATTTCGCCAGTTCGTCCGGGGTGAGCGCCGCGATCAACTCGAGCGAGTTGGCCATCGGCGCGACCAGATCCGGCCGCGCCATCGAACCGATCTCCAGCGCGGGCACGCCCGCGGCGAGCAGTCTGCGCACCACATCGATCTTCTGCTCCACCGGCAGCACCTTGCCGGTGAGCTGCAAACCGTCGCGCAGCGTCACATCACGCAGCAGCGGTGCGGTCACCGCCGCTGCTCCGGTTCCCGCGCGGGCACGCACATCACGCCACCGCACGGTTTGTCGCCCACGCTGGCCGGGGTGGGGTGGACCGTCGGACGCACATGACCCGGGCCGCGCGGCTCCCACTTGTTGCGCACCGGCGGGCGGCGCCTGCCGTGTACTCGCCTCGTCACAGTGCCTCCAGCGCGTCGATCTGATCTTCACTCATCCCGAGCAGCCCGCCGAGCACCTCTCTGGTGTGCTCGCCGAGGTCGGGGCCGACATTGCGGATCGGCAGGGATGCGTCCCCGATCACCGGGACGATGCCACCGAAACCCACCTGTTTGGGTTCGGCCTCGCCCACGTCGACGGGGAACATCTGGATCATATTGCGTGCGCGGTACTGCTCGTCGGCCACGATGTCGGCGGCGGTGTAGATCGGGCCGCACGGGATGGCCGCGTCATCGAGCAGTTTCAGCGCCTGCGCGCGCGTGTGTTTGCTCGACCATTCCGCGATCGAGGCGTCGAGGCGCTCGCGGTTGCGCCAGCGGCCGTTGTTGTCGGCGAGCTCGGGGTCGACGGCCAGGTCGGGCCGGCCGATCACCTGCATGTACCGCTGGAAGATGGCATCGCCGTTGCCACCGATGATGATGGAGTAACCATCGCTGGTCGGGTAGGCGTTCGACGGCGCGATGCCTTCCATCCGGCCGCCGACCCGCTCCCGGTTGATGCCGTAGGCGAGATGGTCGGGGATCAACGATTCCATCACCGACAGGATCGACTCGTTGAGCGCGACATCGATGATCCGCTCCGCCTGCGGCACCGCACCCGTGACCCGTTCGCGCTGGAACAGTGCCATCACGGTCCCGAACGCCGCGTAGATGCCCGCGATCGAATCACCGATCGACACCCCGGTGCGCACCGGCGGCCGATCGGGATCCCCCACCAGCTCACGCAGGCCACCGACCGCCTCCGCGACCGCGGCGAATCCCGGTCGCGCGGCCATCGGCCCGGTCTGGCCGTATGCCGAGATCCGCGTGATCACCAGCTTCGGGTTCGCTTCCTCGAGCGCCTCGGGCCCCAGCCCCCACTTCTCGAGCATTCCGGGCCGGAAGTTCTCCAGCAGCACATCGCACTGTTTCACCAGATCGAGCACGATCGCGCGCCCCGCCTCGGTCCGCAGATCCAGCACGATCGATTTCTTGTTGCGGTTGACGGTGCGATACAGCATCGAGGTATCGCCACCGTACAACCGCCAGTTGCGTAATTCGTCGCCCGTGCCGGGGCGTTCCACCTTGATCACCTCGGCGCCGAAATCGCCGAGGATACGTCCGGCAGTGGGAGCGGCAACATAGTTACCGAGTTCCAGGACGCGAACACCGTCCAACGGCCGAATACTCATACAGGCAGTATCGCAGTGCGACCCCCGGTGACGCCGGGCACGTGCGGGCCCGGCGGCGAACCGATAGTTCAGCTGGCGAGGAGCTCCACTTCCTCGATGATCGAGTAGTCCTCGGCATTGCCCTTCAACACGGTGCTGGCCTGTCCGTCGACGCCGACCGGGATGTCACCGGCGAGGGTGATCCGGGTGAGGCGACGCGGCTGGTCGTTGTAGTCGTCGATGGCGTAGTGCTGAGTGGCACGGTTGTCCCAGATCGCGACGTCGCCGTCGGACCAGTTCCAGCGGGTGGTGTTCTCCAAGCGGATGACCCGATCCTGGAGCAGACGGAACAGCTGGTCGGACTCACGGGACGGAATCCCGACGAACTGCTTCACGAAATGGCCGAGCAGCAGCGCACGCTCGCCGGTCTCGGGATGTACCCGCACGACGGGGTGTTCGGTCTCGTACACATCGGACTGGAATTCCGTCGAGTACTCGACCTGCGACGGGCGCACCTTGTCGACCGCTCCGGCGTAGTCGTAGAGATTGGTGTGCACCGCGCGCAGGTTCTCGGCCAGCGCCTTGAGCGGAGCGGGCAGCGAGTTGTAGGCCGCGACCGTGGACGCCCAGGTGGTCGAGCCGCCGTAGGTGGGTAGGTGCTCGGCGCGCAGGATCGACGCCTTCGGCACGCGGTCCACGAACGTCACATCGGTGTGCCAGGAGTTGGCGCGGCTGCGCTCGGAGTCGATGGCCAGGCTCTTCACACCGGCCGACTTCACCGTGGGATGCGGGGTGGTCGGGCTGCCGAGCAGCTCCGCGAATTCGTACTGACCGTCCTCGGTGAGATGGTTCTGACCGCGGAAGAAGATCACCTTGTGCTCGTTGAGCGCGCGCCGGATCTTCGCTACGGTCGCCGCGTCCAGGTCACCGCCGAGCCGGACACCATCGATCTGCGCGCCGATCTGGGCGCCGAGCTTGGTCACCGTCAGGGTGGTTGGGAGGGCGTGGTCGACCGTCATGGGGATCACCTTCACTGTCGTTCTCGATCGGTTGGTATGCATCAAGCACACCGTGAATCCCGTTCGACAGACAGGGTTTGCCTCGGAGTGATCCCAACGGCGTCAGCCGATGTGCTCCCGCAGGTAGGCCAGGTCCTCGGCGACCCCGTCGGCCGGGGTTTCCAGGATGACCGGCGCACCGGCCGTGCGGCAGACCTCGGCCAGCAGTTGCGGGTCGATGGTGCCGTCGGCGAAATTGGCGTGCCGGTCGGCACCGGAGTCGAATTCGTCGCGCGAGGAGTTCAGGTGCACGAGATCGATGCGCCCGGTGATGGCCTTGATCCGCTCGACCACCCCGACCAATTCCTCACCACCCGCCCACGCGTGACACGTGTCGAGGCAGAAGCCCGCGCCGTAGTCGCCGACCGCGTCCCACAATCGCGCGATCGAATCGAAATGCCGGGCCATCGCGTGATTGCCGCCCGCGGTGTTCTCGATCAGGATCGGCACGGCGAACCCGCCCTTGTCCTGCTGACGCTCGAACAGCTTGCGCCAGTTGTCGATTCCGGTATCGAGCTCGGCGTCGGAGCGTACGTGTCCCCCGTGCACCACCAGGCCGAACGCACCGAGGTCGGCCGCGGCCTTCGCCTGCTGGGCCACCGCGTTGCGCGAGGGCATCCGCAACCGGTTGTTCAGACTCGCCACATTGATCTGATAGGACGAGTGCACAACGACATCGATCGGACTGGCCAGAATCTCGGCGGCCCTGGGATGCGGCTGGGGTTTGTCCCAGCTCTGCGGATCGACCACGAACATCTGCACGACCTCGGCACCGAGCTTCTCGCCGAAGCCGATCGGATCGCTCTCGTCGCGAACATGTGCTCCAATGCGCATAGCTGCCACCCTAATATCAGGCACCGACAACTTCGCTCGCGATGTTGCGCGGCGGTGGGTTCGGGAGATACATCGGTAGAATTTCAAACGGGTGCTCTGCCCTGGAGGGGGTGACTTCGCGTGTTGCGCAAAGGCGACGTGTTCGCCGGATACACGATCCGGCGCGTGCTGGGCCAGGGTGGAATGGGCGTGGTCTACCTGGCCAGGCACCCCCGGCTGCCCCGGCTCACCGCGCTGAAACTGCTCAGCCGTGAACTGTCCGCCGACGAGGAGATCCGCCGCCGCTTCGAGCGCGAAGCCGATCTGGTCGCCCAGCTCGAGCACCCCAATATCGTCAATGTCTACGACCGCGGCACCGACGACGACCAGCTGTGGATCTCCATGCAGTTCGTGGCGGGCACCGATGTCGCGACCGCCGACGTGAACGTGCTGACACCCGGCCGGGCCGTGCAGATCGTCGCCGAGACCGCCACCGCGCTGGACTTCGCGCACGCGGGCGGCGTGCTGCACCGCGACGTGAAACCGGCGAACATCCTGCTCGCCAAGCCACCGATCGGGCGCCCGGAACGCGTGGTGCTCACCGACTTCGGCATCGCCGCGGTGCGCGACAGCGAGACCACACTGTCCTCGGCGGGCACGATCACCGCCACCCTGGCCTATGCCGCGCCCGAGCATCTGGCGGGCGCGCCTCTGGATCATCGCGCCGATCAGTACTCGCTGGCCTGCACGCTGTTCTGGATGCTCACGGGCTCGGTGCCGTTCCCCGGACCCAGCCCGGGCGCGGTGATCCAGGCGCACCTGAGCAAGCCCCTTCCCCCGCTGCGCAGTCTGCGCCCCGACCTGCCCGCGACCCTGGACGCGGTGCTGGCCAGAGCCACCGCCAAGCGCGTCGAGTCCCGTTTCGCCAGCTGCGCCGAGTTCGCGCAGGCGGCCAAAGCGGCGCTGTTCGCGGTGCCGGGGCCGTGGCATCAACAGCAGCAGTACACCGCGGCCGGTGTGGTGCTGCGCGCCCGCGAGTCCTATCCGCAGGCGCCGGGATATTCCCGGCCGCCCACCCCGGCGCAGCCCTACCGCAACGCGCCCCCGCCGACCACCCCCGCGCAACCGCACCCGCACGTTCAGCCGACCACTCCCGCACAGCCGCATCCCCACGCGCCGCGGCCGTCGACGGGCGGTCCGGCCATCCCGCCGCGACGCGGAAGCGCACGCCCGGGCACCATCGATTTCCCTGGTGGCCGTAACCATCCCGGCTATATCGTGCCGCCGCAGCAGCGGCGTCCGCCGTGATCGTGGCAACCGTCGGCGTCGTCGCCGACTGATAAGGTTTCGTTGATTTTCCCGTGGCGGGCAACGTCGGCCGCGGCTTTTATGCTGTACGCGCGTGCGCTGGTGGGTCCCGGCGCGCGGCGGGAAGTGGAGCAGACATGCTGGCCAACGGAGATGTTTTTGCCGGCTACGTCATCGAACGGCAGCTCGGCCGCGGTGGCATGGGTTCGGTCTATCTGGCCAAGCACCCCCGCCTACCGCGGATGACGGCGCTGAAGCTGCTCAATCGCGAGATGTTCTTCGACGCCGAGGTGCGGGCACGGTTCGAGCGGGAGGCCGATCTCGTTTCGCGCCTCGATCATCCGAACATCGTCACCGTCTACGACCGCGGGCACGACGACGAACAGCTGTGGATCTCCATGCAGTTCATCGACGGCGTCGACGCGGCATCGGTGGATCCGCAGACGCTGCCGCCCGCCCGCGCGCTGCAGATCGTGAAGGAAACCGCCGACGCGCTGGACTACGCGCACGGCATGGGCGTGCTGCACCGCGACGTGAAGCCGGCCAATATCCTGCTCGCCCGCTCGGGCGCGGGCCGGGGCGAACGCGTCTACCTCACCGACTTCGGCATCGCCCGATTGCGCGACGACACCGGCCATCTCACCCAGACCGGTACCTTCACCGCGACGCTGGCCTATGCCTCCCCCGAACAGCTCACCGGCGCCTCGCTGGACCACCGGTCCGACCAGTATTCGCTGGCCTGCGCACTGTTCTGGCTGTTCACCGGTTCGGGACCGTTCGCGGCGACCAACCCGGCCGCGGTGATCCAGGGTCATCTCCAGCAGCCGCCGCCCACGCTGAGCAGCGTCCGGCCCGGCCTGTCCTACGCACTCGACGGCGTGCTCGCCAAGGCGATGGCCAAGCGGCCCGATGACCGGTTCGACTCCTGTTCGGACTTCGCCGAAGCCGCGATCGAGGCGTTGAACAGTCCGAGCGCGCCCGCGTTGCCGATCGTCGGTCCACGACCGGGCACCGGTGGGTCGCTGCCGATCGCCGGGCGGCCCACGACAGGTGGCGCGATTCCGCAGACCGGTCTGCCGTATCCCGTTGCCACGCAGGGCCCGATGACCGGCGGCCCGATGGGCACCGCGCAAGGCCCGATGACCGGCGGCCCGATGGGCACCGCGCAAGGCCCGATGACCGGCGGCCCGATGGGCACCGCCCAGGGCCCGATGACGGGTGGCCCGATGGGCACCCAGCGTCCGATGAACCAGTCGCCCACCGGCGCTTCGCAGCCCTACACCCAGCAGTCGCGGCCGCAGTACCAGTCGGCGCCGCGGCCACAGGCGAGTGGTTTCGCCCAGTATCCGCACGGGCAGCGGCCGCCGTCGAAGTCCAACACCGGGCTGATCATCGGCATCGTCGTCGCGGTGATCCTGGTGATCGTGCTGCTGATCGGCATCGGTATCGCAGCCAGCGGCGATGACGCGGGCGGCGGCGACCGCACGACCACCACGTCGGCGGGCACCTACATCACCCCGAGCGCCGACGCCATCAGCGCGGAGTTCGGCCGGATCGTGCCCGCCACGGTCGACGACTCCACCGGATACAACGGCGCCACCTGCTGGGAGACCGACAACAGCGATCCGCCGTCGCCCGCGGAAGGCGAACCCGACTTCGGCGCCTGGGTGCACCTGTGGAGCTGCTTCGGCGGCGGTGACAGCGACGATCCGTTCTACCGGATCTATGCCTTCAACTCGGCCGCCGACGCCAAGTCGGTGCTCGACGGCCTGCCGACCAACACCAAGTCCACCGACAGCAACGGCGGCAAGCAGTACACCAACTACAAGTACACCGACAACGGGAACAAGATCATCACGCAGTTCACCGGCGATCCCGGCCGCGCCCAGTTCCTGATGTACACCGACGGCTACGGCACGGCCGACGAGGTGCTGCGTTGGTGGCGCTCGGCCCCGCTGAACTGACCGCGATGTATGACGAGGGCGGCGTTTTCGCCGGATACACCATCGAACGACTGCTGGGCCGCGGCGGCATGGGCTCGGTGTATCTGGCACGCCATCCGCGGCTGCCACGGCGCACCGCGATGAAGCTGCTGAACCGGGAGTTGTTCTTCGACACCGAGATCAAGGCCAGGTTCGAACGCGAGGCCGATCTCGTGGCGCAGCTCGAGCACCCGAATATCGTCACCGTGTACGACCGGGGCGTCGAGAACGACCAGCTGTGGATCTCCATGCGCTACATCGACGGCGCCGACGCGTCGTCGCTGCCCTCGCCGGTCGACCCGGCGCGGGCGGTCCGCATCGTCACCGAAACCGCCGCGGCACTGGACTTCGCGCACAGCCGCGGCGTGCTGCACCGCGACGTGAAACCCGCCAACATCCTGATCGAATCGGTCGACGGCACCGAACGCGTCTACCTCACCGACTTCGGCATCGCGCGCCTGCACGACGACAACGCCGCCAAGCTGACCCAGACCGGAACCTTCACCGCCACCCTGGCTTTCGCGTCTCCCGAGCAGCTCTCCGGTATCGCCCTCGACGGCCGCGCCGACCAGTATTCTTTGGCCTGCACGCTTTTCCGGCTCCTCACCGGAACCACCCCCTTCGACGCCACCAACCCCGTCGCGGTGATCCAGGGCCACCTCCAGCAACCCCCGCCCCGCGCGAGCACCCTCCGATCGGGCATCACCCCCGCACTCGACGCGGTCATCGCCCGTGGCATGGCCAAGCGCCCCGAAGAGCGCTTCGCCACCTGCGCCGAGTTCGCCGCCGCCGCGCTGCGGGCCCTCGCCGGTCACGCTCCCCCGCAGCAACTCCACGGCTCGGCGGCCACCAGAACCTACCCGCCGAACTCGCCGTATACCCCCGGTGCCGGATACCCGATCGCAGGTCGTACCGACCCGAATTCGTCTGGCGGACAGCCGCCATGGCCGGGCACGACCGGTCCCGATCAGCCGTGGGCCGTGAGCGGCCGACCCGCCGGTTCACAGTGGGCCGGCAACGCCGCCCCCGGCCTCGGTCAGCAGTGGCCGGCGGTCGGTGGCGGTTCCTCCTGGGCCGCGCAGCCGAACCCGTCGTGGCCCAACGAATCCGCGAACCACGCGAGTGCGCCGAACGCGGGCGCGCAACGTCGTCGCGACGCCGGGAATTCCAGGGCGACGGGCAGGGGCGCGCGCCCTTCGGTCGCCGAGGAGTATCTCGGCAAGAAGCGGAAATCCCGCTGGGAGGGATCGCCGATCGGCTGGCTGGCGATGATCGCCGTCGTGATCTTCCTCGGCTGGATTCTGGTGACCACCTTCGGCGATGACGGCAACGCCGGTGCGTCGGGCGGGCAGGGTTCCGAAACCTCCGCGGTCGCTACACCGTCCGTCGACGCGACGACCTCCGCTCCCCAGCGGCTGACGTCGACCACCCCGCCGACGAGCGACCGACGGGTCATCGGCGCCAACGCGGCGAAGCTCAGCGACGAGTTCCCCCGCATGCTGCCCGCCACCTCGGCGAGCAACCTGGTCCATGCCGGTTCGGGGCTGGGCAACGCGGGCTGCTTCGCCTACGACCGCGCGACCGCAAGCCGCGATTCCGACGACGCCGATATGGGCGACTGGTCGGTGATGTGGCATTGCTTCGGCGGCGGCAACAAGGCCACCTACGAGTTCTTCCTCTACCCCTCCGCAGATCTTGCCGCGCAGGCGATCGCGGGTCTGCCCGCCAACGACGTGCGCCCCATGTCGCACACCGGCCACACCTGTACGAACTTCGTCCTGCACGACAGCCAGCCCAGGTCACCGCGCATGGTCACCCGCTTCGACGGCGACCCGGCCCGCGGCGCCATGCTCATGTACAGCCGCGGCTTCATCGCCGACGAGGCCCAGGTGCTGGATTGGTGGCGCTCCGCCCCGTTGGTCTAGGCGCGCGTTCGCGCCAGGCTGCGCACGGTTCGAGGACCGCTGTGCGTCCGCGCCCATCAGGCGGTCAGTGTGTAGTGCACGAAGTCGCGCACCGGCTCGAAGCCGATTCGCTGATAGATCTTGTTCGAGGTCGGATTGGCCAGGTCGGTGAACAGGCAGGCATCGGCGCCTTCGGCGCGAATCCGACCGGCGACCGTCGCCGTCAGCGCGCTCGCGAACCCGTTGCCCCGCAACGGCGGCGGCGTGTAGACCGGGCCGATCCTGGCCCAGCCGAGAACCTCCGCCTGCCGGGCGACCAGCGTCACCGGCGCGCCGTCGTGCTCCCACAACCACGACGCTCCGGCCTCGATCCGTTTGCGCACCGCCGTCTCGTCGAGCCGACGTGGTGCGTCGGCTTCCACCCTGAAACCCTCCAGCATCGCGAGGCAAGGTGCCAGATCGTCGACGGTGGCCTGGCGAGGTGCGCCGGGCGCATCCGGAATGTGCAAGGCACCGAGGCGGAACAGTCGGGTCGTGTATTTCTCGCGGTAGGTCCCGCGGCTGGTCTTCGACCAGTGTTGCGCGAAGACAGCGGCGTCGGCCCGCTCGCCCTCGACGCTGCGCGCCGCGATGTCGAACGCCGCGAAGGCATCGGCGACGGCCGAGATGCTGTGCGGGGGCAACTCGCCGAGGTAGATGGCGCCGTTCGTGCTCTGCGCGAGACCGACGACCACACCCGTTCGGTCGCGGACGCTCAGAAACTGCGTCATCATCGAGCCGGATCTGCCCGCGATCAGGTTGGTGAGGGTACTCGCGATCACCGTGTGTCGCAGCGGGTCACACCGCAGGAACGGTTCCGCCTCGGCCAGGAACCGGGCAGCGTCAGTGGTGATGTCGATGCGCACCACACCGACGGTAAGCCGTCACACCCGCGACCGCATTCGAATTATGAGGTGTCTCAGGTTGTTTCGGGGATGTCCCGATCGGTGCGCAGCTTCAATAAGATGAGTCCAGCCGTACAGGCCAGGATCAGCCCGGCGACGGTGATCTCCACGTGCAGGCCCGCGATCCCGAGGCCGGCGCCGACGAGTCCGCCGACGAAGAACAACCAGCCCATGATCCGCGCGACCACCGCGAGGGTGCGGTTGCCGGGCGGTGTCGACGAAAGATGCCCGACGGTGGCCGAATCGGTGTTCGCCGCCGCGGTTTCCAGCCGGGGTGTCGAGAGTGCTCCCATGAGATTCTCCTCGATGACGCCGATCAGATACTTGCGCCGCGCGACCTCGCGCGTCAGGGGTAACGTTGCCGGACGTCTCATGCGTAACTTTGCTCACACACGCTACGACTCGGCGACGTCGAACGCGCGCGACACGTCCCCACGACACGCTGAATTGATCAATCCGATATCTGGACCACTAACGTTTAAAATGCACTCTTTTGCCCGACCTGCACTACTGTGAGGCGATCTCGAAGCCGACGAGGAGTAACAGGCGATGGATAACAGCAGGGCCAAGTTCGTGGGTCCGGCAGTCGCTGTTGGCGCGGTGTCGCTCGGACTGATCATCATCGGTGCGTGCGGTGTCGGGCAGCAGGATGTCTACGTGCCGGCGCCGCCGTTGAGCGCGGATCTGGCCGCCGCCCCCGCGCGGTCGGCGGACGAGCCCACCTCGACAACAGCGCACATCCCGATCCCGCCGTCGCCCAGCTGGCGGATCGCGCCGTACATGTCGCCGCGGAAGCCGTTCAGCCTCAGTTCCACCGAGACCTCGCCGTCGGAGACGCCACCGCCCGAGGGCGAACCGGCGCCCGAATCCCGCCCGGCCGAGGCGACGACCGAATCCCGGCCCGCCGAGACGACGACGCGCCCGCCGGAGACCACCGAAGACGAGCCGACGACCACCCGGCCACAGATCCTCACCCGGCAGAACCCCACCCGCACCGTCACCCCGCCCCGCGTGGGCGATGACGAAGCGTCCGAGGACTATCCGCCGACCCACGCCTTCGACCGCGCGACCCCGACCACTGTCGTCCCGGCCGACACCGGCGCCACCCCGACCACGGTGACGACCACCGAGGCGGCGACGACCACCGCAACCCCGGCCCCCACTACCGCCGAGGGCTGACACAACGATGGTGCGCACCCGAACCCCGGGCACGCACCATCATCGAAGAAGTTACAGCTCGACCAGGTCGTACTCGCCGATCCGGTCGGCCAGTTCCCGCCGATGTTCCAGCGCCCCACCGAGTGTCTGCCCGATCGCGGTCAACCGGGCGACATAGTGGCTCACCGGGTACTCCGCGGTGACGCCGATGCCACCGTGCATCTGGATCGCCTCCTGGCCGATGTGCTCGGCCGACTTCCCCACCTGCAACCGCGCCCGTGACGCGACGACCGGATCGTTGCCGCCGTCGGCCAGCGCCGCCGTCGCGTACAGGCTCATGCTGCGGGCCAGTTCCAGCGAGACGTAGCAATCCGCCGCGCGCTGGGTGAGCACCTGGAACTTCGACAGCGTGACCCCGAACTGCTTGCGGGTCTTGAGGTATTCGGTGGTGAGCGTGAGCGCGACCTCCATCGCCCCGACCGACTCCGCGCACAGCGCCGCCTGCGCATAGCCCTGGGTCAGGGCGATCTGCTCGGCGGCGTCGACGGCGTCACCGAGCAGTTCGCCCGCCGCGTTGTCGAAGTCGAACTGCGCGGCCCGACGACCGTCGAAGGTGCGGTACGACCGTCGTTGCACGCCATCCTGATTCGGGTCGACCAGGAACAGCCCGGTCCCGCCGCCGGGCAGCAGTGCGCTGACGATCACCTCGTCGGCCACATCACCGCGCAACACCGGATTCTTCACACCGGTCAGCGCGTAGTTGTCGCCCTGGGCCACCGCGGTGGTGGTGAGCTCCGTGGACGGCCACCGCAGGCCGGGCTCGGTGTGCGCGAAGGCGAGCAGGATGGTTCCCTCCGCCAGCGCGGGCAAGAGCCGTTGACGCTGCTCGGCACTGCCTGCCAGCCGCAGCAGTTCGGCCGGGATCACCACCGAGTCGAGCACCGGTTCCGGGGCCAGCGCGCGACCGAGCTCCTCCTGCACCAGCATCGCCTCGACCGGGCCCGCGCCGACGCCACCGTCCTCCTCGGGAATGGTCAGCCCGAGCACCCCGAGGTCGGCGAGTTGCTTCCAGACCGTGCGATTCCAGCCGGGGTCGGTGTCGCCGCTCTTGGTGAGGGCTTCGCCGTCGTAGAACCGGTGCAGCAGTTCGCGCACGGTGTCGCGCAGCATCGTCTGTTCTTCGGTCAGTGCGAGTTCCATGTCAGCGCCTCACAATCCGAGGATCGTGGAGGAAATGATCGAGCGCTGGACCTCGCTCGAGCCTCCGTAGATGGTCACCTTGCGGTAGTTCAGGTAGCCGGGGCCGGTGTGCTGGGCCCACGCGGGCGAGGCGATGTTGTCGGCGTCGACCGGCAGCGCGTCGGCGCCCGCGACGTCGAGCAGCAGTTCGGTGGCGGCCTGCTGCAAATCGGTGCCCTTGAGTTTCAGCACCGACGACGCCGGATTCGGCTTGCCTTCAACAGAATTGGAGACCACCCGCAGCTGGGTCAGTTCCAGGGCGAGCAGTTCGTTCTCCAGCTCGGCCAGCCGCGCCGCGAACACCGGGTCGTCGAGCAGCGTGCCGCGCCCGGTCCTGGTCGCGCGGGCGTAATCCTTCGCGAGGCCGAGCTTGACCTTGGTCTTACCGACGCCGGTGATGGAGGTGCGTTCGTTGCCGAGCAGATACTTGGCGTAGGTCCAACCCTGGTTCTCCTCGCCGACGAGCTGATCGGCGGGCACCCGGACGTTCTCGAAGAACACCTCGTTGACTTCGTAGCTGCCGTCGATCAGCTTGATCGGGCGCATGGTGACACCGGGCGACTTCACGTCGAAGAGCAGGAAGGAGATGCCCGCCTGCTTCTTCGGCGCGTTCGGGTCGGTGCGCACGAGGCAGAAGATCCAGTCGGCGTACTGGCCGAGCGTGGTCCAGATCTTCTGGCCGTTCACGATGTAGGAGTCGCCGTCGCGCACCGCCGTGGTCCGCAGCGACGCGAGGTCCGAGCCCGCGTCGGGTTCGGAAAAGCCCTGGCACCACCAGATGTCGAGCGCGGCGGTGGGCGGCAGGAAGCGCTGCTTGAGTTCCTCGGAACCGAACTGGGCGATCACCGGGCCGACCATCGAGGCGTTGAACGTGAGCGGCTCCGGTACCGAGGCCAGCTGCATCTCGTCGAGCCAGAGGTGGCGCTGCATCGGCGTCCAGTCCTTGCCGCCCCAGGCCACCGGCCAGTTCGGCACGCACAGGCCGTTGTCGTTGAGGATCTTGTTCGCGGTGACGATGTCCTCGCGGGACAGATCCTGGCCGTGCTTCACCCGATCGCGGATGTCGGCGGGGATCTCGGTCGCGTAGAAATGCCGGAGCTCGTCGCGGAAAGCGACCTCTTCCGGGGACAGGGCTAACTTCATACGGGTCTCCCAGTCACTCGTAGCCGTCGAAGAGAAACCTACCCTTCGGTAATCCTCGGTGTCGACTACATCACACACGATGGCTGTCCCAGCGGCCCCCGCCGCGCTGTCGGCGGCTCGGCGACCCGCGCGACGACCTGGTACGTTGCCAGACGAACCGGACTATCCGGCGACGAGCATCCATCGAGGAGTCACGGGTGAACGGCAGATCCATCGCAGGTAGAGCAGCGGTCGTCACCGCCGCGAGCATCGGCGCGCTGGCCCTGCTGGCCCCGAGCGCGATCGCGTCGCCCACCGACGACGCGATCGGCCACCTCACCCACCTCGCCGGCGAGGACACCACGGCGAAGGCCGGTGTCGGTGCGATCGCGAGCTTCACCGGCATCGTCGGCGTCGACGCCCTGCGTGACATCTCGACGCAGTTCACCCCCTTCACCTACGCGGCCCCCACCTTCGGCTGCGGCAGCAACGGCCCGATCACCACGATCATCGCCGCGGCGTCGTTCGAAGGGCCGGGCCCGCGCACCGCGACGAGCCTGACGCCGGGCGATATCCGTTTCAGCGCGAGCCCGCGCCACTCCGGCGTTCCGCTGGCCTCCGGCCTCAGCGTCGCGTGGGTCAACGTCAACAACGGTCAGAGCGGCATCGTCGGCCTCGACGACCAGACCGAGTTCAATCTGCCGTCACTGTCGAAGACGGTGCACAGCGGTGCGGGCACCGTGGTCGCCTCCATGTGGGGAACCATCGACTACGCGGGCGCCCGCTGCGTGATGACCCCGACCGTCGGCACGTTCGTCGTGCCCGATCTGCCGGTGGTGGTCCCCGAAGCCCCCGCGGCACCGCCGGCCCCCGAACCGCAGGCCGTGAGCCCGGGTTCGGGTGAATCCTCCTCGAGCGCACCGACATCGAAGGCCCCGGCGCCTGCTCCGGTCGAAACGCCCCAGCCCGCCCCGGTGCCCGCTCCCCCGGCCCCGCCCGCGGCGACCAACGTCGGCGGCTGAGCCGGGTTCAGTAGGTCCCCTGGCCGGCGGACGAATTCGCCGACCGGACAACGGCCCGGTTCCGCGCGCCGGTCACCTCGACGGTCGCGTCAGCCGATCGGGCGGATGCGCAGGACCGTGCCCTCCTCGGAGCCCGCGAGCAGCGCCGACGGGTCGGACGGGTCGGCGACGACGGCGGTGAGCGGCTGGGTGGCGACGACAGTGCACGCGGTGCCGGTGTTCGGGTTGACGCGGACCAGGTGCCCGGCCAGCGTCGTGACGTACAGGGCACCGTCGCGTACGACCAGGTCATCGACGAAATCGGGCAGTGTGCCGAACGAGGTCAGGTCGGCAACAGTGGTCGCCGCGCCCGGGTGGGTACGGGACAGTCGCAGTACGCGACCGACGGGTCCACCCGCACCGACGAAGTTCGCGGTGACGTAGACCGAGTCACCCGACACCACAACACCGTTGGGTCCCTCGATGCTGACGGCCGACCACCAGTCCATGTCCTCGCTGCCGTCGCGGCGCAGGCGGTGGAGTCCGTTGCCGGTGGTCACGTACAGATTGCCGTCGGCGTCGAAGGCGGCACCGTTGGGCTGCGGGAAGCCGGTGGCGAAGGCGACGGGGTTCGGGCGCGCGGCCGCCGGGTCGAAGCGGACGATGCCGCCCGAGCCTGCCAGCGGCGAGTTACCGGTGACCACGTACAGCAGTCCGTCGGGACCGAGCCGGACGGCACCGGGCGAGGGCACGGCCACCGTGGCGGTCAGGCGCCCGTCGCGGTCGTAGCGCTGGACCTCGCCGCGCATGACCCGCGAAACCCACAGGTCACCCTGGGCGTCGATGCCGAAGTTCTCCGACCAGTCCAGCAGCGGCACACTCGACCTGATCGCGACGTCCTGGCGCGCCTGTCCGCACAGGGACAGCGGGGCGGCGCCCGCGACGGCGCCGGAACCGAGCGAGGCGCTGGTCACGACAGCCGCACCGACCACAACACGGACGACGCAACGACGGAACGACAACATCTGTAACCCTCGACTCTGTTGACCCGGTTCGACGCGCGAAGTCTAACGGCTGCGGGCCCACCGTGTGCAGCCCACGTCACCTGCGGTTCCCATCACGGGGTACCACGTACTAGTGCTGTCTCCCAGAACAATTCGATCGGCCGAACAGCGATAATCGACAGGTGCCCTATTTCGACAGCGAGCGTGGACGATTGCACTGCCGGTGCTGGTCCGTCGACCGACCGGCGGCGAGGCTGGCGCTGCTGCCGGGTACCGGTCAGCACAGCGGGCACTATCACCGCTTCGCCGCGGCGTTGCGTCCCGCCGGGATCGAGCTGTGGGCCCTCGACACCTCGGGGCAGGGACTGAGCGAGGGCGATCCCGACGCGCCGGGCACCATCGACGAGCTGACCGCCGACGCGCGGGGATTTCTCGAACTCGTCCGCGCCGATCACCCGGAGCCGCCGGTGTTGATGGGGCACTCCCTCGGCGCCGTGACCGCCGTGCACCTCGCCCACGAAAACTCCGCTGAACTGGCCGGACTCATCCTGTGTGGCACTCCGCGCCGCGTCGCCGACATCGCGCCGGAGCCCGGTCTCGCGCTGCTCGCGGTGCACGGCGTGGACGACCGGCGCGCACCCGTCGATGTAATCCGGCTATGGACAGCACGGCACCGATCGGTAGATTTGCGCGAGTACGCCGACGCCGGACACGACCTGTTGCACGAACCGGTGCAGCACCGCGTGGCGGCCGATATCGCGGAGTGGGTACTCACCGCGGTGCGATGAACGACGAAGGGGGAACCGGTGCAACCGAATCGAACGGGGCTGCCGAACACGGCGGCTCTCGGCCAAGCCGTCGACGAGGGCGGGTTGTGGATCGACGGGGTGCTCGTCGCCGACGGCGCGCCCGAGCGCTGCGCGCTGCGCTACGAACGGCTGGCCGATGAGGTCGAGGCCCAGGTGCGGGCGCTCAGCGCGACCGCTGTCATCCCCGGTTTCGGCGGTCTCCCCTCGGGCGGCGCCCTGCGCACCGGTTTCGAGTCCAAGGCCACCGAGGCACTCGACGAACTGCGCGCCTACGCGAGCACCGCGCGCGACCTGGCCGCCGTGTTCCGCGCCGCCGGGGCGAACTTCCGCGAGGCCGATCAGGCACTGGCGGGCGCGGTCGCCGCGATCGAGGTTCCCGGTGATGGCGATGCGTAGCATTTCCGGCCGTACCGATGTGGACTACGTTTCCGTCGTCGAAGTCTTCGACAACCTGTCCCATGCCGACATTCACAGTGCGGTAAGGCAACTCGATCCAGCCGCACTGGCAGGCGCGGGCGAGACGTTCCTCACCACCGCCACGGGCCTCGGCGACGGCGTCGAGATCGCACACGGTGAGATCCGTGCCGCCATCGCCGACGGCTGGCGCGGCGCGGCGGCCCAGCAGGCCGCCGACGCGGTACGCGACTTCGAGCAGGCCGGTCGGCGCATCGCCGATGTCTTGACCGCGGTCGGCGTCCGGCTCAGCCAAGCCGGTGACGCCGCCGAGTCCCTGCGCTCCGCGGTCGCGGAACCCGAGGGGGCACAGCCCGATCCGGCGGCCGCGCTCCTGGACTCCGAGCAGGCCGCGAACAACGCCACCATCACCCGCGAGGCCGAGAACGCCCGCCTCGACGCGGTGCAGGCGATGGAGACGATCTACGCCGGAGCCTTCCTGCCGACCGGGTCCGGGGTACCCGCCTTCACCGGAATCGCCACGGAGACAGGAACTGTCACCGCCGCTGCGACGCTGTCGGGTGCCGCTCCCCCGGCCGGAATTCCGCAGGCGAGCGCCGTCGTCTCGTCGGCGACGACACCGGCGACCGTCACCGCCGCCACGATGCCCGCCGCATCCGCGCCGGTCGCCGGAACAGCGGGCACCCTCTCCACCGGCAACGGCGCGCTCCCGACCAACGGGACCGCCGCGACCCCGGGCGTGGTCGCGAACGGGACGGCTCCGGCGACTATCGCCCCTGCCGCGACAACAGCCCCGAACCAGCCGCCTGCCAACGCCAGCAGGGCGAGCACCACCACCCCGGCCTCGACCACGGCCTTCCCCGGCACGCTGTCCGTCAGTGCCCGAACCCGTCGCGCGGGAACCTCGACTACGTCCGTACCCGCCGGCGCGACACCGCCCACCGGCGAATCGAACGACGAGACCCACTCGGCGAACACCGCGGCCGCCGGCAACGCGACGGCAAGCGATACGGCCACGGAGGCAGCGAGCGAGGGCAGGCAGGAGCGCGATCCCTCGGTGTCCGGTGGCGAAGCCGCCACCGGGATGGGCGCGGGCGCGATCGGCGGAATGATGGGTGGGGCGATCGCCGCCGCGGATCAGACGCGGCCCTCCGGTGGTCCGCGTCCCGCCCAGGTGGCCGAGGAGCTCGAGGACGAGGAAGACGAGTTCTTGCGGTTCCTCGAGGAGGAGCCGACCTACCTCGAGCCCGCCGACGAAGTGAACGCGCTGATCGGGAAGATGGAGCCGACCAGTCCCGCCGTGCTCGGTGAGTGGACCGAACGGGAGTGAACTGGCACTTCACCCCGGACCAGTTCGCGCTGGGCTGGGCGCGCACCGACGGCGACCGGATCCCCTATCCGCTCGCCGTCCGTGCGTCCGCACGCGACACCGTCGAGCGGGCAGCCCAGCAACCCGCGCTCGACGCCTGGTGCGCTCGCACCCTCGACGCCGACCTCGCGGCCGCCCTGCGGGTGCTGGCGAAACCGGAGATCCGGGTCGAGGTCTGTGGCCACGCGCCCGCGCCGGTGCGGATGCTCGGCGCGGTCACCGCGGATGTCGCGGTTCTCGCGGTGCAGGATCCCGGTAGCGCTGCCGACCGTGGCGGTTCGGTGCACGTGCAGGTCGGTAGTACGAAACGTCTTGCCGCCCAGGTGTTCTCCCGGCTCCCCGCCCAACGCCCCGGCCTCACCCCGCGCATCACGGCACCGGCGACCCGGGTCGAGGAGGACAGCCGAGACCTGGTGACCGCCCCCGTCGCCGGCCCGTCCGACGCGGCGCGCATACGCCGGCTCCTCCAGCGCCCCCGCACTGGCATCGGCCAGATCCTCGTCGCGGCAGGCACCGACCCCAAGCCCTCGGGCGTGCTGTCGTGGATCGACCTCACCGGCGACGGCCGCTACCTGGTCCACGCCAGCCGCCACATCGACATCACCCCCGCCACCCCCGACACCGCCGTCGAATGGCTACGCCGCCTACTCCGCAGCGTCTGAATCAGCCGAGCTGGAGAAAACCGGCGAGGTCCGCGAGTTCTTCGGCGGTATCCGGGAGGTACTCGGTGAGCAGGGGTGAGCGGATGACGATCGCCTTCCACATAGCCCGGCACAGCGTGGCATGGATGACGGTGCGCGACAACAGCGGCCGCATCCCGAAGGGCGCGTCGGCGGGGGTCGACGTGGTCATCGACAACAGGACCACCGCGGCTTCCCGGCCACGGAAGCGATCCGGAGTACCCACCAGCACGTCTTCGATCTTGGCGCGGGCCAGCAGCGTCCGGATCCGCGCCACCTGGGCGGCGTACGGCGCGACCACGAAGATGTCGTGCGGGTGGAGTTTGCGGGTTCCGCCGTCGGAGGTCCACGTCTCGCCGAGCAGGATCCGGACCTGGCGCACCACTTCGCGTGCCTCGGCATCGGATTCGGTGGCACTGCCGCGGTGCTCGACGAGCACCGTGCTCACCCCGGGCGCGATCCCCGCCAGATCCCTTGTCAGCGTGATGGCCTCGTCCGCGCGCAGCCGGCCGTCGTAGCAGCAAGCCGACACGGGCTCGCAGATCGCGGGGTGCATGCGCCAGGTCCGGTCGAGGAAGTAGCCGCGTTCGACGGGCAGGGTCCCCGCGCCTGCACACAGCCATTCCAGGGCCGAGACCTGCACGGGCTCCGGATGTTTCGCCTGCGCCCTGGCCGGGACCGGATCGCCGATCAGCAGCAGGTTGCGCGCGCTCACCGCGACCGCGACGGTGTCGGCCAGTGAGCATTCGCCCGCGTCGGCGATCACCAGCAGGTCGAGCGCGCCGGGTGCGATCAGTCGTTCGTCGACGAAATCCGCCGTGGTACCACCGATCACGCACCCGTTGACAGCATTGTCCAGAAAGCGCGGGTACCGGGCGGCATCGATCGCCGACCAATCCGGACCGACCGAGGCGACGTCCTTCTTCGCCACGAGTTCGGGCAGCAGGCCCGCTTCCACGACCGCGTCGAAGATCCGCTCGATCACCGCGTGCGACTGCGCCACCACCCCGATCCGCCATTTGTGGCGGGTGACGAGCCGCTCGAGCGCACGCCCGGTGATGCCGGTCTTGCCGGTACCGGGCGGCCCGTGCACGGCCAGGTACGAGGCGTCCAGTGCGCCGACCGCGTGGGCGAGGACGGCGCCGAGATCGTCGTGGGGCTGCGGCAGCGCCATCCCGTCGCGCAGCCGGGGCGCGCGACGCAGCAGCACATCGTAGACCGCGTTCTCCGGCACCCACGGCAGGCTCATCAGCAGATCCTGAGCGGTGTGCTCCAGTGCGGCCTCGATCTCGGCCTCCCCGTCGGGCGGGCCGGGAGCGATGGCGGCGGGCAGGTCGTCGTAGGGCGGGCAGCCTGCCGGGAGCAGTTCTTCCAGCCGGACGGTGTCGTCGAAATTAGGGTCGACGGCGCACCCGAGCACGGTGGCGGTGGCGGTGGCGCGGCGGCCGAGCGTCTGGGTCATGCCCGCCGCGGCGGCACCATCGTAGATGGTGACCATCTGGGTGCCCGGGGTGAGCGTCGCGCCCGTGCCCAACCTGCCGGTGAGCGTCAGGTAGCGGCGCATCGTCGGAAGTTGCGGCGTGCGATGCCATTTGGTGTCGACGGTGCCCCATTCGACGACGAGCACACCCGGTGCGTCGGCCCAGTCGCCGACCGGATGGCCGAGCCGATCGATGTGGGCCCACCAGCGCGGCTGCCGTTCACGCCGGTGATAGCCCAGGACCGCGGCCGTCAGGGCGGCAGCGCGCGCCGAATCCCCCTGCGCGTCCGCGGCGAACTCGCTCAGCGCCGCTTCCAGCGAGCCGGGGTGCAGCGAGGGCGGCACGTCGGATTCCGCCACGGCGAACCGGGTGCCCGGCACCGCGATTCCCGCGTCGGCCGCGCGGTCGAGCAGCCAGTCGCGGATGCCCAGAACCGTCGCCGCCCGACCCGGCGTATCCGGCAGCAGCGCGGCGAGTCCCGTTGCGTCATAGGACTGTTCGCCGATCAGCAGCGCCGTGCGCACGATCGGCGCCAGGTCGACCAGCGCGCCCTCGGCCAACAGCTCGTCCAGCAGATCGGCACCGGTGCCGAGCCTGCCCGCCCCATCGAGCAGTGCCGTGCGAATATCCGAACCGTAGTGGTACACGCGCACATCCGGATCCGCCGCCCGATGCTCGGCGATGATCTCCAGCAGTTCCTCGAGCACTCCCCCGTCCTGCGTCGACGGGCCCGCGTGTTCGAGGCCGAGAGGGCTGCGCGGCACCGCGTCGACACCGGTCTGGCGCGGCTCGGCGGCAAGCGGATCCGCCGGGTCGTCGCCGATGGCCGCATCGTCACCGATGACTATGCGCCCGAACGAGATGGTGTCCGCTTCGGCCGGATCGGCGCTGGGGTAGCCCGCCGCGTTCGCGGGTTCGACGCCGCCGGGCCCGAAGACCACGGCGTTGGTGTCCATCGGACCGACGGGCATACGCGGCCGGTAACCGACGCTGTTCGGCTGCTCCACACCGGCAACGACCGGCCGGAAGACGATGGTGGTGGCGTCGGCGAGTTCGAGGCCGGTCATGGCGCCGTGCCGGTCCAGGTCGATGACCAGGGCGAGGTCGCCGGGGCGCGGTGCGGGCAGGGCCCCGAGCGCGGTGGCGTCGCGCAGGGTGAAGGCCGGGCGGCCGGTGCGTTCGCGGACGAGCTGGATATCGGCTTGTTTACGCAGGGCCGCCAGCGTGCGCGGAGCCAGTCCTGGGACAGGCGTGCCGGTGGTGGCGAGACGATCGATCGTGAGCACGCCGGCCTCACGCAGCCTGGCCCGCTGGGTGGGTCGGATCCCCGCGACCAGCAGCAGGTCTCGCGCATTCGCCGCTGCGGCACGGCAGCTCGGGCACCGCCCGCAGGCCAGATAGCGCGGGTCACCCCACTGGACCGGCAGCAATTCAGCCAGCTTGTCCTCGATGATGTGCTCCACGCGAGCCCGCCGCGCCGAATACACCGGCGCCAGTTCCGCGCTCACTTCGCGCCGCACACCCTCGGCGGTCCACAGATACGCGCAGGGATCGACTCCGATCCCCGCGTCGGCGAGTGCCTGCGCGCACGCCGCGAATTCCAGGCGCGCACTCAGCAATTCACGAGCCGGATCGACCTTGATCGCCTGCACCGACGCCGCGACGCGCTCGAAAGGCGTCCGGCCCGCGGCCAATTCGCGTCGCAGCACCCTGCTGTCGGCAGGAGATACCGCGCCGGCGAAACTACTGAATTCCTCGTCCGCCGATGCCGAATCGCGTGCCGGCAGAGGCGTTCCCGTCGGACCTGGCGACACCGCAGCGTCCTCGACGTGCGACCACGCCGACGGCGCGTTCCCGCGACCGTCGCCACGATGCGGCGCGCCGGGAACGCCGACCGAATACTCACCGAGCGCGCTGTGCACGGTGTAACCAGCGCGACCACGGACCAGAAGGTCGGCACCACAGGCGAATCGACCGTCGAAGAACACCGCGCCGTAGATCGCCTCGGCGCCGGAACTCAGCGCTCGCGCGGTGTGCTCCGCGGCGGCGGTCAGCGCCGCGATCCGGGCCGTCGCGTCGCCACCGAGCACCTCGGGCGACGGGATCCGGACCAGCCTGTCACCGAAGTGGGCGACCAGTTCGGCGGACGGTTCGGCCGTGCGCACCAGCGGGGCTGTCGTGTCGGGAACCCCGGGCAGATTGCCGAGAGCGGCGTCGATTCCGCGCAACACCGCGAACTCACAGTTCGCCGCGCGCGCGAGATCGCCGACGGCACCGACCACCCGATCACCGGACACGAACAAGCGCGGCCCTCCTGTGTTCACGCACACCCGACGCCCATCACCTTAACCAGCGCTGCGAGCGACCAGGGCACTACCCACGGACAGGACGAACGCGCCTGACCTCGGCCCTGGTGCGCACGAGCGGACTAGGTGCGCGGCTTACGCCGTTCGGTGCGCGGACGTGCCTCGCGGTCGCGGCGCGGGCCGCGAGCGTTCAAACGCTGCGCCGGTGCGCCCTGGTCGGGCGTCAGCTGGATCAGCACACCGCTGATCCTGGTGCGCCGCAAGGCTTCCAGCGTTTCGTTGGGCAGGTTGGCAGGCAGCTCGACGAGGCTGTAGTCGGGCCGGATGCTGATGTGACCGAAGTCGCTGCGACGCAGGCCGCCCTCGTTGGCGATGGCGCCGACGATCGCGCCGGGCACCACGCGGTGCCGCTTGCCGACGCTGATCCGGTAGGTGGCGAGTTCTTCGCCGTTCTCCCGGTTGAACGACGGCGGACGCGGGGCGCGGTCCTCGTCGTCGTAGCGGCGCGGTGCGCGCTCACGGTCGCGGTCGTAGTCACGCTCGCGGCGCGGGGCGGGCTCCGGCTCGGGCGACATGAAGAAGTTGTCGCCGTCGTAGCCGCCCACGGCCAGTGCCGCGGCGATGTCGGCGAGCGGGGTGTTGTGCTCGGCCTCGTAGTCCTCGATCAGCTTGCGGAACAGCGCGATGTTGTCCGAGGCCAGGTTCTCGGTGATCGAGTCACCGAACTTGGAGGCACGCGTGGCGTTCACGTCGTCGACGCTCGGCAACTGCATCTCGGTGAGCGCGCTCTTGGTGGCCCGCTCGATCGACTTGAGCAGGTGACGCTCGCGCGGGGCCACGAACAGCAGCGCCTCGCCCGAACGGCCGGCCCGGCCGGTGCGGCCGATGCGGTGCACGTAGGACTCGGTGTCGTGCGGGATGTCGTAGTTGACGACATGGGAGATGCGGTCCACGTCGAGACCACGCGCGGCGACATCGGTGGCGACCAGGATATCGATGCCACCCGCCTTCAGCTGGCCGATGGTGCGTTCACGCTGGTTCTGCGCGATGTCACCGTTGATCGCGGCGGCGGAGAAACCACGCGAGCGCAGCTTCTCGGCCAGCTCTTCGGTGGCCTGCTTGGTGCGCACGAAGATGATCATCGCCTCGAAGGTTTCGACCTCGAGCACGCGAGTGAGGGCATCGAGCTTGCGCTGATGCGACACCTGCACATAGCGCTGGGTGATGTTGGAGCTGGTCTGCGTCGTGGACTTGACCGTGATCTCGACCGGATCGTTGAGGTACTGCTTGGAGATCTTGCGGATCACACCCGGCATGGTGGCCGAGAACAGCGCGACCTGCTTGTCCTTGGGGGTGTCACGCAGGATGCGCTCGACGTCTTCCTGGAAGCCCATCTTGAGCATCTCGTCGGCCTCGTCGAGCACCAGGTAGCGCAGCTGCGAGAGGTCCAGCGTGCCCTTCTCCAGGTGATCGATCACGCGGCCGGGCGTACCGACCACGACGTGCGCGCCACGGCGCAGACCCGACAGTTGCACGCCGTAGCTCTGCCCGCCGTAGATCGGCAGCACGTGCAGACCCGGGATGTGCGAGGAGTATTTGCCGAACGCCTCGGCGACCTGGATCGCGAGCTCACGAGTCGGCGCGAGCACCAGGGCGCTCGGCTTGCGCTGCGCGGTGTCCAGGTTCATCAGGATCGGGATCGCGAATGCCGCGGTTTTGCCGGTGCCGGTCTGCGCGAGGCCCACCACGTCGGCGCCGGAGAGCAGCGGGGGAATCGTCGCCGCCTGAATCGGGGACGGCGACTCGTAGCCCACATCGGCGATGGCCCGCAGCACGCGGTCATCGATCCCGAGATCGGCGAAAGTCGGGCCGGTGTCGTTCCTGTCGTTGTCGGCAGGAACGCTGTCGACCTCATTTGTACTCATTGACCACGAGTTTACTGCCTGGCGGTAGCTGCCCCAACCACCAGGTGAATACGGTGAGACCTATGCAACTGCGCGACGGGTCAGCACATCAGGAACTTCAGCCGGTGACAGTAGGGATCGCGGTGGTCCAATTCGCCCCCGGAACCGATCCCGAAAACAATCTGTCGACCCTGCGAGAACACGTGCGGACGGCGGCCGCAGCGGGTGCGCGCGTGGTGCTCGCGCCCGAATACTCGATGTTCGCTGTGACTCGGCTCGATGAGCGGGTGGTGGCGATCGCGCAACCGCTCGACGGTCCGTTCACCAGTGGACTCGCGGCGCTCGCCGCCGAATTCGGCGTATTCCTGGTTGCCGGTGTGGTGGAGTTGCCGTCACCGGGGGCGACCCGGATCAGTAATACCCTCGTCGCGCACGGGCCCGACGGCGCGCGCGTCGCGGTGTATCGCAAGGTGCATCTGTATGACGCGTTCGGTCATCTGGAATCGGATGTGGTGGCAGCGGGGCCGCTCGTCGCGCCTGCGACTTTCGCTGTCGACGGTGTGGTATTCGGCATGCAGACCTGTTTCGATCTGCGATTTCCGGAAGGGTGTCGGCGTGTCGCGGCGGCGGGCGCACACGTGTTGCTGCTGCCCGCGCAGTGGATTCCGGGACCGGCCAAGGTCGACCAGTGGACGACGCTGCTGCGGGCACGCGCCATCGAGAACACGGTGTACGTGGCCGCGGCCGATCAGTGCGCGCCACGCGGCGCGGGTTCGTCGATGATCATCGACCCGGCGGGCACGGTGCTGGCCGAACTGGGCGATGAACCGGGCGTGGCCTCGGCAACGGTCGACACGGCGCATCTGGCCAGGGTGCGCACCGCCAATCCCAGCCTGTCGCTGCGACGGTTCACCGTTTCCGAGGCGTCCGGAGCGGAGTAGCGTTCGAGGCGATGGTGTACCCCGATCGGGCAGCGGCGGGCCGCGCTCTCGGCACGGCCCTCGAACACCTGCGGACCACCCGTCCACTGGTGCTCGGGTTGCCTCGCGGGGGTGTGCCGGTGGCGGCGGCGGTGAGCGCGGCGATCGGCGGGGAACTCGATGTCCTGCTGGTCCGCAAGCTGGGGCTGCCGTCGCAGCCGGAGCTGGCGATGGGGGCGCTCGGGGAGAGCGGACTGCTGGTCCTCAATCGTGACGTCGTCGACCACAGCCGGGTGAGCGCCGAGGCGTTCGACGAGGTGGAACTGGCCGAGCGGGCCGAACTACGCCGTCGGCAGGCGGTCCTGCGGGTCGGCGACTCGATTCCCCTGGCGCGGCGCACGGTGGTGATCGTCGATGACGGGATCGCGACCGGGGCCACGATGGTGGCCGCGTGCCGGGTGGCGCGGGCGCAGCGGCCGGATCTGCTGGTGGTGGCCGTGCCGGTGTCCGCGCCCGAGGCGGCACGGCGGGTCGAGCGCGAATGTGATGAGCTCGTCTGTCTGTGGACGCCCACCGACCTGGGTGGAGTCGGCATGGCGTACAGCGACTTTCACCAGCTCGACGATGACGAGGTGATCGCGCTCCTGCGCTGAGACGCCTGTCGACCTCAGCCGAAGCACTGACCTTCGCCGCGGTAGGTGGGAACCGTCGTGCGGGTGCCCGCCTCGTCGACCAGATGGAGCTCGGCGAAGCGTTCGCACAGTTCGCCCGCCTTGGCATGGCGGAACCAGACACGATCACCGATCTCGAGTTCGGCGCCACCGGCCAGCGGCGTCTGGACTTCGCCCGCGCCTTCGGAGCCGAGCAGCTTCAGCCCGGCGGGCCACACGGGGACCGGGACGCGGCTCGGACCCGCGGGGCCCGACGCGATGTAGCCGCCCGCGAAGACGGTCGCGATGGTCGGTGCGGGTTTGCGCAGGACCGGGGTGGCGAAGAACAGCGCGGGGCGGGGCGTGAACGAGCGGTAGTGGTCGAACAGGGTCGGCACGTAGAGGCCGGAACCGGCGGTCACCTCGGTGACATCGGGATCGGTGATCGAGACTTCGATCGAACCGGTGCCACCGCTGTTGACGATCTCCAGCGGGCCCGTCACCGCCCGGACAGCATCGACCACCCGGGTACGGCGGCGCCCGATTTCGAGTGCGGACAGGCGTTTCACCACGCGCACCGCGGGGTTGCTGTCGGGCAGTCCGGCGATCTGCGACTCGTAGGTCATCACACCGACCACAGCGAACCCGCGCCGCAGCGCCTCGGCGGCCAGCGCGGCGGCGTCCTCGGGGCTGCGCACGGGCGAGCGCCGGGCACCCAGGTGCAGGGGGCCGATCCGCAAAGCCGCGTCGACGTCGAGGCAGACGCGGGGGTGGACCAAGTCGGTGCCGAGCGCGGCCCGGGTGAGTTCGAGCTGGGCGACATCGTCGATCATCAGCGTGATCGCCTCGAGCAGGGCCGGGGCGGCAGCCAGTTCGGCCAGCGCGGCACGGTCGAGAACCGGGTACCCGAGCAGCACGTCGCGGGCGCCGAGGCGGACCAGCCAGATGGCCTCACGCAGCGAGTACGCCATGATCCCGGCGAAGCCGTCGCGGGCGGTCAGTCCGTCGCCGAGTACACGCTCGAGCACCGCCCGGCAGCGCACGGATTTACTCGCCACCCGCACCGCGATGCCGTTCGCGCGCCGGACCAGGTCGGCGGCGTTGCGGTCGAGCGCGGTCAGGTCGACGGCGGCCAGCGGCGGGTCGAGCTCCGCGGTCGCCGCGTGCAGATGATGCAGCGATGTCGTCGGTGTCACACGACTACTGAACCACCTATTTGGTCAGTCGTCCAGCATTGCGCGTCAGCTTTCGACCGCCTTCAGCGTCAGGCAGCCGACCAGGTCGTCGATCACCACGAGGATCGTCTCGTCGTTGCCGTCGGCCAGCCAGCGCAGCACCGCGCCGTGGAACACCGACACGAGGTAGCCCGCCACCGAGTCGACCGGCTCCAGCCACTGCGTGCCGGACAGGCGCGCACACATCCCGAGGAAGTCGGCGGCCTCGTCGTCCATCTCGCGGAACATCGCGACGGCGGTCGGGTCGCCGATGGTGTCACCGGTGGGCGCCCACCGCAGACGCAAGGTCTGCAACGCGGCTTCATAGGCGGCGATTCGCCGGGCTGGCGCGGCCTTCACCAACGGCCAGTAGGTGCTGAGCCCGGCATGTAAGAACACCCGCAGCGCCCGAACGCCGGTAGCGTCCGAACTGGCGGCGGCTTGTTCGACGGCATCACATACGGCGGGCCGTAGCGAAATTTCAGTTAGTTCACGGCTGGCGCTCAACGACGACTCCTCGGCAACAAATATCGCTGCCCGCGGCGATGCGAGCTTGGTGGTCACCGAGCTCGATCTTAGAAGGTTTTCAGGATTCACGAACTGGTTCAGCCATCCTTTTCAGACTGAAAGATTGTTTTGTTATCCGAATGCGACCTTTTGTAAAACCGACCATACGGCCTCAATTTGTCGCATTCCTGGATATCCGACACCCCCGCGCCGGAATCCGCGCACCTGGTCGATTGTACAAGTAGGCCCTGGTCAGCTCCGTGGGTGTGAGCGACGACGCTCCGGAGGTGTGTGCGACGGCACAGTGGCACCCACCGGAACGGACGCAACACATCCGGTGACCGATCCGCGAACTCGGCGCGGCGGCGACGGAGTCGCCGATAACCTGGTCAGGTGACTCTTTCGCCTCCTGCCGACCAGTTCGCTCTCAGCGGCACCTTCAATTTCCGCGATGTGGGCGGCCTGCGCACCGCCGACGGCACCACCGTTCGCCCCGGCGTCCTGCTGCGGTCGGCCCAGCTGAGCGGTCTCGACGACAAGGGGCACGACACCCTGCGTGAATTGCGGGTCACCGATGTGCACGATCTGCGCGGCATCGTGGAGATCGACCACATCGGCCACGACACCCTGCCCGGCGACGTACGGCTGCACGTGACGCCGTTCGATTCGCGGATGGAAGAGGCGCCGCCGCACGAGGCGAAGACCGTCTCGGCGTTCGCGCACATGATCGAGGTCTACCGCGCCTTCCCGACGCTGCCCGAGGCGCACACCGCGATCGCCGAGCTGGCCGGCTCGGTCGTGCGTGGCGACGGCGCGGTGCTGGTGCACTGCGCGGCGGGCAAAGACCGCACCGGCTGGGCCGTGGCCACGCTGTTGCGCGCGGTCGGCGTTACCGAGGAGGACGTGTACACCGACTTCCTGGCCAGCAACGCGGCGGTCGAACCGCTGCGCAGGCTGCTGGAGCCGAAGATCGGCAACGGCGACGCGCTCTCCGACGACCTGCTCGGCGTCCGCGAGGAATACCTGCGCACCGCCGACGCCAGCGTCCGCGAGACCCACGGCGACATCGAGACCTACCTCACCACGGTCGGCCTCACCGGCGACCTCCGCGATGCCCTGCGGGCGCGCCTGCTCTGACCCGCCCGGATCAGAGCCCGCTGACGCGACGGCTCGGGTCCACCCGAACCAGTCCGTCGGCATCGATGCTCACGAAATCGCCCGTGTGGAACCAGCTTCCGCTGAATCGGGCGGCCGAGGCGTCGGGGTTGTTCCAGTAGCGGCGGCTGACATTCGGTCCGCGACACAGCAATTCGCCGTGGCCGGTGCCTGCCTGCGGGCCGGCCAGGGCCAATTCGGTGCCGCCGAAGGCGAATCCGAGGGCAGATCCGGCGTCGACACGCTCGGTGTCGTCGACCACGAGGCCGATTCCGCTGGTCTCGGTGGCCCCCCAGACCGACCACTGCTTGGCCGCGGGGAACAGCCCGCGCAACGCGGCGGTGAGGGTGGCGGGGGCCGCCGCGGCGGCGCGTTCGGAGCGGTGACAGGCCTTGCTGATCCGGCGTACACCGGCGCCGGCACGGCGGGCGACGAGTTCGGGTACCAGCCCGGCGAGGATCCGCGGCGTCCCCGAGACGGTGTCGATCCGCTCCCGCACCAGCACGTCGGCGAGACTGCGCGCACCCGGCGCGAGCACGACTGTGCCACCCACCGCGAAGGTGGGCAGCAGCTGATCCACGCACCCGCTGGCATGGGCGAGCGGCAGCAACACCAGATTGCGCAACCCGTCGGCGGGCAGCCCGAGCGCGCCGACCACCGACGACACCGCCGACAGCAGGTTCTCGTTGGACAGCTCCACACCCGCGGGCATGGACCGACGGGTGCCGGTGTAGCAGATCAGCGCCGGATCATCCAGGGCCGCACCGTCATCGATGTAGGCGGTGCTGTCGGGCAGCGGGCCGTCGGGGCCGAGGACGAAATCGGCTCTGCTGTCGGCGATCACGCGGTCGGCGATCGCGGCGGGCAGGGCGTCGGGCACCAGCACCGGCACCGCACCCGAGAGCAACGCGCCGAGAAACGCCTGCACCCAGCGCGCGCTGGTCGGCATGTGCACCGCGACCCGATCGCCGTAGCCGATGCCGTGACCCTGCAGGCCGCCCGCGATCCGCGAGGCGCTGTGCCAGAGTTCGCGGTAGGTCAGCCGCGGCCCGCCGACCTCGACGACCGCCTCCCGATTCGTGAACGAGTGCACGCGCAGGTCCAGCAGTTCGGTGAGGGCCGGGCTGAGGTCGCCGTAGCGCAGCACGCCGTCGGAGCCCCGCCGCAGCTGCGTTGCCGCACTGGTGGCGGGGAACTCGAAGACGGCCGCGCCCGGTTCGTGCTCGCCATGACCCATCCGGACCTCCGTACGTCGATACAGCCGCACCTGTGACTATATGACGTGGATCACATCGCTGTCAGGCAGTCGGCGCGCTCATTCGCCGCGATAGGTCGCCTTACCCGGTCCGATATCGAGAAAGCTGCGGACCGCGCCGCGCAGGTCCGCGGTGGCGAACAGCTCGCCCGAGACCTCCGGCGTCACCGAATCAGCGTGTGCCACACCGCCGGAACGCCACGCCTCGATGATCTGCTTGGTCGCCGCGTGCGCGCGTGTCGGGCCGTCGGCGAGACGGGTGACCAGCGCGCGAGCCTCGGTCTCCAGGTCCTCGTGGACCGCGTTGACCACGCCCCACTCGGCCATCGTCGCGGCAGGGTAGAGGTCGCCGGTCATCACGAACTCGCGGGCGCGGCCCGAACCCGCCCGCTCGGCGAGCCGCTGCGGCCCGCCCATCGACGGCGTGAGCCCCACCACGGTCTCCACCAGCCCGAACTTCGCCTTCGGCGCGGCCAGGATGATGTCGCAGGCCAGCGAGATCTCGAAGGCGGCGGTCAGGGTCAGCCCGTGCGCGGCGAACACCACCGGACACGGCAGCGCTTCCAGGGGGTGGATGATCTGCTCGAACAGCTCACGCCACAGCTGCGCGCCCTCCTCGACGGTTCGGCCGTCGAAGATGTTCACGTCGACTCCGCCCGAGACGACCTTTCCCTCGGCCCTGATCAGCAATGCCCGCGGCGGCAGCCGGCGCACCGCGGCGATATCGGCGATCAGCGACGCGATGAGTGTGCGATCGAACAGGTTCAGCGGCGGGTGGTCGAGGGTGATTGTCGCGAACTCGGCACCGGCTTCGGTGAAATCGCGGATGAGTCGGGTTGGCTGGTTTTCACTCATCGGGTCAGCGTAGAACCCGGGCCCGCGGCCGACAGCGTCAGTCGGACCGGCCGACCGGAATCGGTCGCGCACGTCACGGAACCGCGGGCTGTCGGTGGTCGTTGGCATGATGAGCTCTGGGGCGCGCAAGTGCCCTACAGTTCGACTCGTTGGGGCGAAGAGGAGGACGACGCCGTGTTCAAGAACGCGATCGAAAAAGCCGTGGTCGATGTGCTCGACACCGGATCGAAGCTGCAGGCGCCGGCCGTACGCCGCTATGTCGAGTTCCTGCGTGAGCGTCATCCCGGGGAGAGTCCGGCCCAGATCGTGACACGGCTCGAAAAGCAGTATCTGCTCGCCGTCACCGGCAGTGGCGCCGCGGTCGGCGCCACCGCGGCGGTGCCCGGGGTCGGCACGATCGCCGCGCTCGGGGCCGTGAGCGCCGAGACCGTGTTCTTCATGGAGGCGTCGGCGCTGTTCACCCTGGCCCAGGCCGCGGTGCACGGCATCGAGCCCGAGAACAAGGAAGCCCGGCGCGCGCTGGTGCTCGCGGTCGTGCTCGGTGACGCCGGAATGGCGATCGTGCAGAAGGGGCTGAGCACCCAGTCGAAGAACTGGGCGGGCGCGCTGGCAGGCAAGGTTCCCGGCCTCGGCGGGATCAACAGCAAACTGCTGCAACAGTTCATGAAGCGCTTCATCACCAAGCGCGCCGCGCTGATGGCGGGCAAAGTGCTGCCCGCCGGCATCGGCGCCGCCATCGGTGGCGCGGGCAACCGGGCGCTGGGCAAGGTCACCATCGAGAACGCGCACAAGGCTTTCGGCCCCGCGCCGGCGATGTGGCCCACTCCGCTGCACAACGTGATCGACGCCGATCCGCTGCCCGCGATCGGCACCGGCAAGGTGAACAAGAAGTGAGCAGGAGCCGCGGCGGTGACGCTGTGCTGGTGCGTGGCGTCGGCAAACAGTTCGGTCCGGTGAGCGCGGTCCACGAGATCGACTTCACCGTCCCGGCGGGGTCGGTCACCGCGCTCGTCGGTCCCGCGGGGGCAGGCAAGTCGACGGTGCTGCGGATGGTGCTGGGACTCCAGCAGCCGACCACCGGCGATATCGAGGGCCCCGGCCACGGTCCCGCCGCGGTCGGGGCGGTACTGAGCCCCCGTGGGCTGCATCCGGCACGCACCGTGCGCGAGCAGCTGCGGTGCTACGCGCCGGTCGCGGGCGCGTCCCGTCGCCGGGTCGCGGCGGTGCTCGACGAGACCGGACTCACCGCCGTCGCCGAAACCGTGGTGGCGCAGCTGCATCCGGGTCAGCAGACGCGTCTGGCCTTGGCCATGGCGTTGCTGGCCGATCCCCCGCTGCTGGTGCTCGACGATCTGTTCGCGGGTGCGAACGGCATCGAACGCGGCTGGCTGCACGAGCTGCTGCGCCGCCAGGTGAACCGCGGCGGCACCGTGCTGGTGAGTTCGGACGCACTGGCCGATGTGGTGGCGAGCGCCGATCAACTCGTGGTGCTCAGCGAAGGCACTGCCGTCTGGCAGGGCGCACCGGCCAAGCTGCGCCGCGGCCACCCCGACCGGCTCGTCGTCGCCGCGTCCCCGTCCATCGCACTGGCGACCGCGCTGGCGGGACGGGGCTTCACCGACGCGGTGATGCGCCCCGACGGCCGGCTGGCCGTCGCCGAGGCGGACGAGGCCACCATCCGTGCCGTCGCGGAGCTCGCGCAGGTCCGGATCGGCAGCATCGTGGCCGACCCCATCCACCCCGACCGGGTGCTCGCCTCGCTCACCAAACCCCGCCGTCACCGGCACACCGTGCCCACGCCGAATCCCGCCGCGTACGCCCCGGCGCCGACCTCGTATGGGATGCCCCGATGACCACCTCCGTGCTGCCCGCCGATCTCGTTCCCGGTATCGACACCGAGGCGCGCAAGATCGTCGCGCTGCGGCAGACCCGGTTGCTGCTGGCCGCGCCGATCGCGCTGGCACTGGTCGGGACGCTGATCACCGCGATCATGTCCGGGCCGGCCGATCCGAAGGGTCAGCCCGCGACCGGCGCCGCCACGGTCGGGCTCTACCTCGGGATGATCGCGGTCTTCGTGGTCGCCGCACTGCTCGGCATCGCCGCCACCGGAGGTGAGTACCGGCACAAGACCATGGCGCTGAGCGTGCTGTTCGCGCCCGATCGCGACCGGTTGGCCATCGTGAAATACCTCGCCACCGCCGCGTTCGCCTTCGCTGTCGCGCTGGCCGCCGAGCTGGTGAGCTTCCTGGTGCTGCTCGTCGCGGCGCGCGGAAAATTCGCACTCGGCTGGCAGCTGATCGAGGTGCTCGCCGCCGGTCTGCTGGTCGCCATGTGCTGGGCGGTGCTCGGCGCCGGAATCGGGCTGCTGCTGCGCACCTTCAGCGGCGCGGTGTGGCTGGTGCTCGGCTGGGCGTTCGCGCTCGAACCGCTGATCTGGGTGGTGGCCAAGGGTTTCGGCGCGGGCGGATTCGCCGCGCTGCTGCCCGTCTCGGCCACCGTGGCCGGAGTGAGCGCGGGCTCATTCGACGAGGCCGAGGTCTTCGCACCGACACCGGCGGCCCTGGTGGTCCTGCTGCTGTGGACCGCAGCGGTCGGCGCCGCGGGGTGGTGGGACCTGCGCAACCGAGACCTGTAGTGCCCGCGACCGCGGGTTCGTCGGGCTGGATCCGCAGGCTCTGGCGGCTGTGCCTGGAACATCCGCGGCTGCTGGCGGGCATCGTGGTCTCGGTGCTGGCGGGTGCGGCCGTCGCGATCGCCGCACCGCTGGCCACCAAACGCGCGGTCGACGCCGCGCAGGTGGGCGACACCGCGGTGATCGGCAGCGCCGCCGCTGTACTCGCCGGGCTGGCCGTGACCCGGTTCGTCGTCACGTTCGCGCGCAGGCTCTGGGCGGGCAAACTGTCGCTGGAAGCGCAACACAGCCTGCGGATTTCGCTGCTCGCCGCCCTCCAGCGGCTCGACGGCGCGGGTCAGGACGCGATCCGCACCGGACAGGTGGTGTCGCGCTCCATCACCGATCTGCAACTGGTGCAGGGACTGCTGGCGATGGTGCCGTGGTCGGGACTGGCCGTGTTGCAGTTCGTGCTGTCGGCGGTGGTGATGGTGTGGCTGAGTCCGCCGCTGGCGCTGGCCGCGCTGCTGGTCGCGCCCGCGATGGCATTGATCGTGTTGCGGATGCGGCCCCGGCTCTACGCGGCGACCTGGTCGGCCCAGCAGCGCGCGGCCGACCTCGCCGAACACGTCGAACAGACGGTGACCGGAGTCCGGGTGGTGAAGGGATTCGGGCAGGAATCCCGGATGGTCGACATCCTCGAAGACCACGGCCGGCTGCTGTTCGCCGAACGGATGCGCGCCGCGCGGATCAATGCCAGGTTCGCGCCGGTGGTGTCGGCGCTGCCCCAGGCCGGGCTGGTCGCGGTGATCATCGTGGGCGGGGTGCTCGCCGCACACGGCGCGATCGGCATCGGCACCTTCCTCGCGTTCACCGCCTATCTCGCCACCATGACGTCCTCGGCCCGCACGATCACCTCGGTGGTGATCATGGGTCAGCTCACCAAGGCCGCCGTCGATCGGGTCTTCGGGGTGATCGACGCGGCGCCGATACTCGTCGATCCAGCGGACCCCACCGAGCTGCCGCCGGGACCACTCGGGATCGAATTCGATGCTGTCGGTTTCGGTTTCGAACCGGATCAACCGGTGTTGCAGGAACTCGATCTCACCGTGCGCCCGGGCGAGACGGTGGCGGTGATCGGCCCGGCGGGCTCGGGCAAGTCCACGCTCTCGCTGCTGCTCCCCCGCTTCTACGCACCCGATACGGGCCGGATCAACCTCGTCGGCGCCGACGGCACCCGCGTCGACCTGGCCGACCTGCGCGCCGACGAGCTGCGCGGGGCGGTCGGTGTCGTCTTCGACGATCCGTTCCTGTTCTCCGACACCATCGCCGCCAACATCGCGCTCGGCAGGCCCGACGCCACCGACGCGGAGATCGCGGCGGCCGCGAGGGCCGCCGCCGCGGACGAGTTCATCGCCGCACTGCCGGAGGGCTACGACACCGTCATCGGCGAACGCGGGCTGACGCTCTCGGGCGGTCAACGCCAGCGCATCGCCCTGGCCAGGGTGCTGCTCACCCGTCCCCGCGTGCTGGTGCTCGACGACGCCACCTCCGCGGTGGACGCCGTCACCGAAGCCGAGATCTTCCGTCGCCTGCCCGATCCGGGCGGGCGGACCACGTTGATCCTGGCGCATCGCGAATCGACGCTGGCCCAGGCCGACCGTGTCATCCGGTTGCCCGCACCCACCGGTTCGGTGGTGCCGACGGCTGCCGACCCGACCACCCCGCGCGACGACGCGGGCAGACCCCGATCCATGGCGTCGGCGTCGACCGACCTCAGCGAAACGCCGGAGCTGCGCGCCGCGGTCGACGCATTGCCACCGGCCACCGAAGACCCCGCCCTGCCCGGCGACCTGCGCGCACCCCAACCCGACTTCGGCCTGCGCGCACTGCTGCGCCCGGTCCGCGGCCTGGTGTGTGTGGTCGTCCTGTTGCTCGTCGTCGACGCGCTGGTCGGGATCGCCTTCCCGCCGCTGGTCCGCTATGCCATCGACACCGGTGTCACCGCCGGCGACGACACCGCGCTGCTCGTCTCGGCGGTGATCGGGATCGGTCTGGTGCTGGTCGGTCTGGTGGTCGGCGCCGTGGTCACCGTTCTCACCGCGCGCACGGGCGAGCGCGTGCTGTTCGGTCTGCGGGTGCGTAGTTACGCCCAGTTGCAGCGGCTCGGCCTGGACTTCTACGAGCGTGAACTGTCCGGCCGCATCATGACCAGGATGACCACCGACGTCGACGCGCTGTCGACGTTCCTGCAGACCGGGGTCGCCACCGGGCTGGTCGCGCTGATCACCCTGATCGGCGTCGCCCTCGGGCTGTTCCTCATCGATGCGGGGCTGGCCGTGGTGGTGCTGATCGCCGTCGCGCCGATGCTGCTGGCAACCCTCGCCTTCCGGCGGGTGTCCTCGGTCGCCTACACCGTCTCGCGCGAACGGGTCTCGGTGGTCAACGCCGGATTCCAGGAGAACATCGCGGGCCTGCGCGCCGTGCAGGCCGCCCGCTACGAGCCTGCCGCCGCGCGGCGTTTCGCCGAATACTCCCACCGCTATCGCGATGCCAGGATCCGCGCCCAGCGCGCGATCGCGGCCTACTTCTCCTTCGGCCTCGCCTGGGCCGACGTGGCCTTGGCCGTGGTGGTCTACCTGGGCGCCAACGCCGTCGCCGACGGGCGCACGTCCACCGGAACGCTGGTCGCGTTCGTGCTCTACCTCGGTCTGTTGTTCAGTCCCATCCAGGATCTGTCCCAGGTCTTCGACGGCTACCAGCAGGCCAGGGTCGGACTCCGGCGCATCGGCGACCTGCTGCGCACCACGTCGTCGATCGCCGCCGACCCACCCGACGCGATATCTGTCGATCGCCTGCGCGGTGAGATCGCCTTCGACGACGTTCACTTCCGCTACCCCGGTGCGAGCGCCCCCGCCCTCGACGGCGTCACCTTCACCGTTGCGCCCGGCGCGACGCTGGCACTGGTGGGCCCGACCGGCGCGGGCAAGTCGACGATCGTGAAGCTGCTGGCCCGTCTCTACGACCTCCCGCCCGACCCGGCGGCGGGCGCGATCCGGGTCGACGGTGTGGATCTGCGTAAATATGTCCTCACCGAGTACCGGACGCGGCTGGGAATTGTGCCCCAGGAAGTTCACTTGTTCACCGGCGACGTGGCGAGCAACATTGCATTCGGGCAAACATTTGCCACATCGGTGGACATCGCGATCGCGGCCGACACCGTCGGTGCGTCGGAAATGATCAATGGTTTACCTCGAAAAATGCATCATCCGGTCGGTGAACGCGGCCGCGGGCTGTCCGCCGGACAGCGCCAGCTGATCGCCTTGGCCAGGGCCGAACTTGTCGATCCCGACCTGCTGCTCCTCGATGAGGCCACCTCCACCCTCGATCCGGAAACCGAGGCATCGGTGCTGGTAGCGAGCCGATCGCTGACACGGGGGCGGACCACCGTGGTGGTCGCGCATCGACTCGCGACCGCGGCGCGCGCCGATCTGGTCGCGGTGGTCGAACACGGCCGTATCGTGGAATTCGGCGCACCGTCAGACCTACTCGCCAGTAACGGCCGGTACTCCCGACTCTGGGCGGCGGGGCTGGAGGCAGAGGGCATAGTGTCGACCCAAGACCGGTAGCGACGCCTGTCAACCGCTGGGCATATGCTCGGTGAGGGCGCATCGGCAGCCATCCGCTGATTCCCCTGCCGGGCACGTCACAAACGTCGCAGCGCGAAGAACGAAATGAGGCGAACACCAGCTGTGAGCAGCTCAACTTCCCAGTTCGGACAGAACCAGTGGCTAGTCGACGAGATGTATCAGAAGTTCAAACAGGACCCGTCCTCGGTCGACGCGAGTTGGCACGAGTTTCTCGCGGACTACACGCCAGAAGCCACCGAATCCGCTAACAGCCAGGCACCGGTCGCCTCCTCCGCTCCCTCAGCAGCCGCAGCCCCCAAGGCGGCTGCTGCGCAGACCCCGGCTCCCAAAGCCGTGGTAGCGACGGCACCGCCCAAGCCCGCCGCGGCTCCAGCCGCCGCTCCGGCTCCGGCACCGGCCGCCGCTCCGGCTCCGGCCGCCAAGACGGTGCGCGCACCGCAGACCACACCTGCACCGGTGTCTAACGCACCGGCCACCACCGCGCCCAAGGCTGCCGCCGCCGGTCCGGAGAACAAGGTGCTGCGCGGCCCCGCCGCCGCGATCGCCAAGAACATGTCGGCCTCGCTGACGATCCCCACCGCGACGTCGGTGCGCGCGATCCCGGCCAAGCTGATGATCGACAACCGCCTGGTGATCAACAACCACCTCGCCCGCACCCGCGGCGGCAAGATCTCGTTCACCCACCTGCTGGGTTACGCGATCGTGCAGGCGATCAAGACGTTCCCGAACCTGAACCGCCACTTCGCCGAGATCGACGGCAAGCCGAACTCGGTCACCCCGGCCCACACCAACCTGGGCCTGGCGATCGACCTCCAGGGCAAGGACGGCAACCGATCGCTGGCCGTGGCCGCCATCAAGGAAACCGAAGACATGAGCTTCGGTCAGTTCCACGCGGCCTACGAGGACGTCGTGCGCCGGGCCCGCGAGGGCAAGCTCGGTAACGACGACTTCTCCGGCGTCACCATCTCGCTGACCAACCCCGGCACCATCGGCACCGTGCACTCGGTGCCGCGCCTCATGCCGGGCCAGGGCGCGATCATCGGCGCCGGTGCGATGGAGTACCCCGCCGAGTTCCAGGGCATGAGCGACGAGCGGATCGCCGATATCGGCGTCGGCAAGCTGATGACGCTGACCTCGACCTACGACCACCGCATCATCCAGGGCGCCGAGTCGGGCGACTTCCTGCGCACCATCCACAACCTGCTGATCTCCGACGAGTTCTACGACGAGATCTTCCACGGCCTGGGCGTGCCGTACGAGCCGATCCGCTGGCGCAAGGACATCAGCGCGCGCGGGGTCGACAAGAGCGCGCGGGTGCTCGAGATGATCGCGGCCTACCGCAACCGCGGTCACCTGATGGCCGACACCGATCCGCTGCGCCTGGTCAAGGACAAGTTCCGCAGCCACCCCGACCTCGACGTCACCGAGCACGGCCTCACCCTGTGGGACCTGGACCGCACCTTCGACGTGGGCGGTTTCCACGGCCAGGAGCGGATGAAGCTGCGCGATGTGCTGTCGATCCTGCGTGACGCGTACTGCCGCCACGTCGGTGTGGAGTACACCCACATCCTCGAGACCGATCAGCTCAAGTGGATGCAGGAGCGGGTCGAGCAGAAGCACGTCAAACCGACTGTCGCGCAGCAGAAGTACATCCTGAACCGGCTCAACGCCGCGGAGGCGTTCGAGACCTTCCTGCAGACCAAGTACGTCGGCCAGAAGCGTTTCTCGCTCGAAGGCGCCGAGGCTGTCATCCCGATGATGGACGCCACCATCGACCAGTGCGCCGAGTACGGCATGGACGAGGTCATCATCGGCATGCCGCACCGCGGTCGCCTCAACGTGCTGGCCAACATCGTCGGCAAGCCGTACTCGAAGATCTTCACCGAGTTCGAGGGCAACATGAACCCGGCGGCCACCCACGGCTCCGGCGACGTGAAGTACCACCTCGGTGCGCACGGCCAGTACCTGCAGATGTTCGGCGACAACGAGATCGAGGTCTCGCTCACCGCCAACCCCTCGCACCTCGAGGCGGTCGACCCCGTGCTCGAGGGTCTGGTCCGCGCCAAGCAGGACCTGCTCGACAAGGGCGACGGCCCCGACGGCTTCTCGGTGATGCCGCTGATGCTGCACGGCGATGCCGCGTTCGCCGGTCAGGGCGTGGTGGCCGAGACGCTGAACCTGTCGGGTCTGCGTGGTTACCGCGTGGGCGGCACCATCCACATCGTGGTGAACAACCAGATCGGCTTCACCACGGCGCCGGAGAACAGCCGCTCCACCGAGTACTCCACCGACATCGCGAAGTTCATCGGCGCGCCGATCTTCCACGTCAACGGTGACGACCCGGAGGCCTGCGACTGGGTCGCGCGCCTCGCGGTCGACTTCCGGCAGAAGTTCCGCAAGGACGTCGTCATCGACCTCGTCTGCTACCGCCGTCGCGGGCACAACGAGGGTGACGATCCCTCGATGACCCAGCCGGAGATGTACGACATCATCGACACCAAGCGTTCGGTGCGTAAGGCGTACACCGAATCGCTGATCGGCCGTGGCGACATCTCCATGAAAGAGGCCGAGGACGCGCTGCGCGACTACCAGGGTCAGCTGGAGCGTGTGTTCAACGAGGTCCGCGAGCTGGAGAAGTACGTTCCGGAGCCGTCGGAGTCCGTCGAGGACGACCAGAAGGTGCCCGCCACCGTGGTCACCGCGGTCGACAAGTCGGTGCTGCAGCGCATCGGTGACGCGTTCCTGAACACTCCGGACGGTTTCAACGTGCACCCGCGCGTGAAGCCGGTGCTGGAGAAGCGTCGCGAGATGGCCTACGAGGGCAAGGTCGACTGGGCCTTCGCCGAGCTGCTCGCCTTCGGTTCGCTGATCGACCAGGGCCACGATGTGCGCCTGACCGGTCAGGATTCGCGGCGCGGCACGTTCACCCAGCGTCACTCGGTGATCATCGACCGGATCAATGCCGTCGAGTACACCCCGCTGCACAACATCGGTTCGGAGAAGCCGGGTTGGTTCGCGGTGCACGACTCGGCGCTGAGCGAGTACGCCGCCGTCGGTTTCGAATACGGCTACTCCCTGGGCAACCCCAACGCACTCGTGTTGTGGGAGGCGCAGTTCGGTGACTTCGTCAACGGCGCGCAGTCGATCATCGACGAGTTCATCTCCTCCGGTGAGGCCAAGTGGGGCCAGCTCTCCGACGTGGTGCTGCTGCTGCCGCACGGCCACGAGGGTCAGGGTCCCGACCACACCTCCGGTCGCATCGAGCGGTTCCTGCAGCTGTGCGCTGAAGGCTCGATGACCGTGGCGGTGCCGTCCACCCCGGCGAACTACTTCCACCTGCTGCGCAGGCACGCGCTCGACGGGATCCGTCGTCCGCTGATCGTCTTCACGCCGAAGTCGATGCTGCGCAACAAGGCCGTGGTGTCCGACGTCAAGGACTTCACCGAGTCGAAGTTCCGTTCGGTGTTCGACGAGCCCACCTACGAACAGGGCATCGGCGACACCGCCAAGGTCAAGCGCATCCTGCTGACCTCGGGCAAGCTCTACTACGAGCTGGCTGCGGAGAAGGCCAAGCACAAGCGCGAAGACGTGGCGATCGTCCGGATCGAACAGCTCTACCCGATCCCGACGTACCGCCTCAACGAGGCGCTGGCCAAGTACCCGAACGCGACCGACATCGCCTGGGTCCAGGAAGAGCCGGCCAACCAGGGCGCATGGCCCTTCTTCGGCCTCAACCTCCCCGAGGTGCTGCCCGAGCGCCTGGGCCGTCTGCGCCGCATCTCGCGTCGCGCCATGTCGGCCCCGTCCTCGGGTTCGTCGAAGGTGCACGCCGTGGAGCAGGCCGAGATCATCGGCGAGGCTTTCGAGCCGACCACGTAAGTTCCTCTCGCACAACGGCCTGCGCCGGGTGGATCATCGCGATCCGCCCGGCGTTCGCCGTTTCCGGACACTGTGGCGAGACATCGGTCACAGAGTTCTCTTATCCGGGTGGCAACGGTGCCACAGTGTGCCCCGGTAATGTCCGGCGCGAACTACCCCAAGGGGCCCGCCCTGATCTGGACTGAGTGGAGGGTGCGACGAAGGAGTGCCCGGAGGGAGGGAAGATCAGGGGCCCGAAGGGCCCCGCTCGAGCGCGCCAGCGCTCAGAAAACACAGGAGCGTGGCATGGCGAACGGACGTAACGGATACCTGCTGTTGGGCGGGATCGCGTCGGTGGGGGCGGGCGCCGTGCATTTCATGGCAGCGGGCATGCACACCGAGCACGCCACGCTGGCGCGGCTGATGGTGGTGCTCGCCGCGATCCAGTGCGCGACCGGGCTGGCGGTCTTGCTGAGCGAGCGGAAGGTGGTCGTGAGCTCGATGCTCGCGGCAAATGCCTTCGCCGCCGCGGTGTGGGCGTTCACCCGGTTCGCCGATGTGGGGTGGATCGCCGGGTTGACCGCGGAGTCACCGCAGGTGGCCGACACCGTGTGCGCGGTGCTGGGTGCGCTGGCCGCCGTCGCCGCGGGCATCGGCCTGCTCCGGCCCACCGCGACCCTGCCGCCGATGCGCTCCGGAATCGCGGCCGCCGCGGTGGGTGTGCTGGCGCTGGCGGCGATGCTCAACGGTGTCGGGCACGTCCACAGTCACGGCGACACCGGCGATCACGCGCATGCCGGCGGCGATGACCACGCGCACGGCGCGGGCGACGATCACGGCACCGAGGCGAACTGGCCGCGCCCGTGGGATCCCACGAAGCCGATCGACCTGTCGGGTGTCGCCGGTGTGACGTCGGACCAGCAATCGCGCGCGACCAACCTGGTGCGTAGCACGCTCGACGGCCTGCCCGCCTTCTCGGATGTGAACACCGTTGGCGCCCTGGGCTTCCGCTCGATCGGCGACTCGGCCACCGGGTACGAGCACTACATCAACATGAGCTACATCCGCGACAACAACTTCCTCGACCCCGCCCACCCGGAGTCGCTGGTCTATCGGGTCGACGGAACCGGCCGCACCCTCGTGTCGGCGATGTACATCGCCAACGGCAAGAAGATCGACGACCCGAGCCTGGTGGACTTCGGCGGGTCCCTGATGCAGTGGCACGTCCACGACAATCTCTGCTGGAAGGCGGGCGACAACGGCCCCGTGGTCGCCGGTGTCCTCGACGCCCAGGGCAATTGCCCGCCCAACTCCATCAACCCCGGCGCGGGCAATCCGATGGTGCACGTCTGGATCGCCCCGCATCAGTGCGGCCCGTTCGCGGCGCTCGAAGGTCATGGCGCGGGCCAGGCGAGCGCCGACGGCCGGCGCACCGACACGTGCAGTCACGACCACGGCGGCGGCCACAAGTAAGCGGTCACCTCTCAGCCGGTCTGAACCCAGCGGCGCAGGGCGTCGATGGTGGATTCCGGCGACGTGTTGAAACAGAAGCCGATTCCGGGCGCGAGGTCGGAGGCGACATTGATCAGCCGCTCGAACAGCAGGGTGTGTTCGGGCGCCATCCGCACACCCGCGCCGATCATCGCGACCCGGAACTCCCCACCCGCCGCGCATTCGCGCAGGACCGCCTCGGCCGCGTCGGGGTCGGCCGGGACCTGGCAGGAGACGATATCGAAACCTGCTTCGCGCAAGGCGGTTTCGCCTGCGGTGATGCGCGCGGTCAGGGTGGCTTCGTCGATCTGCGGGTAGCGCGTGTAGTCGACGGCGCTGGGGTGCAGACCGATCGACAGCACCGTGCTCGTCTTCGGTTGTGGCACTGGGCTCTCCGTTCTCATCAGATAGGTGGTGATGCCGAGGCCGGCGAGCACCGCCACGAGCAGGGCGCCCGCCTTCACCACGAGGTGGGGCCCGTTCGGTCGAAGAATCCGCCGGTCGGGCCGTCCCGGTCGGCCGTCGCCACGGCGACGACGGCGTCGGTGCCCTCGGTGACGGTCTGGAAACCACTGTGCCCGTTGAGGTCGGTGGCGGTGTAGCCGGGATCGATCGCGTTGACCTTCATCTCGCCGAGTTCGCTCGCGTACATGACGGTGAGCATGTTCAGCGCCGCCTTGGTGCTCGGGTAGCCGAGGGCGGGCGGCAGCAGGCCCTGCCACTTCGGGTCGGTGACCGTCGCGATGGAGCCGACACCGCTGGACACCATCACGATGCGGGGATGGTCGGACAACCGCAGCAGACCCACGAACGCGTTCGTCACCCGGACCGGGCCGAAGACGTTGGTCTCGAACACTTCTCGCAGATCATCGGGGCTGGTCTCGGAGGGTGCGCTACGGGGACCACCGATGCCCGCGTTGTTGATGAGCACGTCGAGGCGGCCCGCGGTGGCCTTCACGATGTCGGCGGCCGCGGCGACGGAGTCGTCGGAGGTCACATCGAGCGGGACGAATCGAACGTCGACACCGGCCGCGGTGAATTCGGCGGCGGCGGCCTCGCCGAGCGCGGTGTCGCGGGCGGCGAGGAACACCAGCCAGCCGGCTTCGGCCAGTCTGCGCACCGTTTCCCGGCCGAGTCCCTTGTTGGCCCCGGTGACCAAGGCAATCGTTGTCATGGCTCCAGAGTCACCCCGACCCGGCCCGGTCTCCAGTGCTGCCTCGGCATAGGACCCGCGGTACCACCCCCTGACCCGCTGTCCTGCGGCACCATGGGAGGGGTGGACAGAGCGGAATTGGCGACGGTATTGCGCACCGCGCGTTCCCGGCTGACCCCCGCCGACGCGGGCCTGCCGGGCGGATCACGCAGGCAGGTCCCCGGATTGCGGCGCGAGGAGGTGGCCAACCTGGCCGGGGTGAGCGTCGACTACATCGTGCGGTTGGAGCAGGGTCGCGGACCGAAACCGTCGGAGCAGGTGCTCGGCGCGCTGACCAGGGCGCTGCGGCTCACCGATGTCGACCGCGATCTCGTCTTCCGGCTCGCCGGGTCGGAACCGCCGCAGGCCGGGCGGATTCCGCTGGTGATCCGTCCCAGCGTGCTGCGGCTGCTGGATCGCCTGGCCGATCTGCCGGTGCTCGTGCTCTCGGCCAAATCCGACGTTCTTGCCTGGAATCCCTTGTCGGCGGCCCTGCTCGGTGATTTCTCCGCGATCCCGGTGGGCCGGCGCAACATCATGTGGCAGCGCTTCCTCGGCACCGGCATGGGCCGCGTCGTGATGACACCCGAGGAGGCCGACAGCAACGCGGCCGCCTGCGTGGGCTGCCTGCGCGCGGTGAAAGCGACCTACCCCGACGACCCCGGCCTGACCCGCCTGCTCACCGAACTACGCACCGGCAGCCCCGAATTCGAGTCACTCTGGCAGGCAGGCCGTTCCAGCGCCATGCACAGCCTCACCAAAACCATCGCCCACCCCGACCTCGGCGCCCTCACCCTCGACTGCGACGCCATGCACGTCCCCGACACCGACCAAACCATCATCATCTACTCCGCCGCCCCCCACACCCACACCGCCACCGCCCTCGACCTCCTCCGAGTAACCGGCCTCGAATCTTTCCACTGAAGCGCCTCGACCACGCGCCTCACTCGACTGGGCGTGAACCGTCAGACGGCCCGGTCCACTATCGCGGCGCGGATCGACGCGACCGCGGCCTTCGGATCGTCGGCCCAGAAGGCGACGGTGCTCACGGTGAAGTCGTCCTGCGGGGTGTGGAAGGTCCGAGGCTCGGTCAGGATGACGCGGATGTTCGTCGAGCTGCCAATGATCACGGCGAGCGCCTCGTCACCCGGTCCGGTGCGTTGCAGCGATTTCGCGCCGTCGTAGGCGCGCAGGTCGTGGCGGACCGCTCGGATGCCGGACAGAGGGATGTCGAGGCCGACGCGGCGCAGGTACCGGACTCGTAGCAGATCATCGGTGAGTACATGGGGGTGCATGTGGTGCGCGGCCAGCATCCCGACCATCCACACCAGTCCCCAGGCGCCAAGTCCCAAGGCGACGATCCGCGACGCGGGCCATGGAATGAGCAGGTGAACCGCGGGGATCTCCACGGCACTGACCACGATGAAGGCCCAGATGGTGGCCGATACCGCGCCCGCGTACCGCATCGGCGTGCCGCCCCCGAGGTCCGGCCTGCGGGTGACGGCGCGCGCGAGGCTCACCCAGATGTCGACTTCGAGTCGAACGAAAGACCGTGCGAGCTGGGTGATCGGACGCATGGGACCCTCCTTTTCAATACATTCGCATTGTAAAGATGCCGAGCGTGGCAATACAAGTGCATTGTGAAAAGATGGACCGATGCCGAAGCGGGTGGATCACAGTTCTCGACGCGCGACGATCAGCGACGCGGTGATGCGCTTGCTCGCCCGCGACGGCCTGGAGTCGATCAGCCTGCGCCATGTCGCCACCGAGGCGGGCGTGTCCACCGGCCAGGTGCAGCACTACTTCCCCAGCAAGGAAGCGATGATGGAGTTCGCCACCTCCACGATCGCCGACCGGATCGCCACCCGGATCTCTGCGGCGGGCCCCGACCCCGACCTGCACCAGCTCCTCACCGCCCTGCTCCCCACCGACCCCGAATCGGCCGCCGACGCCCGCGTCCTTATCGGCTATCTGGCCTTCGCCTCGGTCCGTCCCCGGATCGCCGAAACCCTGGCAACGAACGGACGTGGCTTTCGCGACCATGTCGCCACCATGATCACCCATCACCCCGACCCGACAGCCGCCGCCGATTCCCTCCTCGCGTTGCTCGACGGCCTGGCCCTCCACGTCACCATCGGCCAACTCTCGCCGGACAAGGCGCGCGCCCTGCTGAGCGCGGCCATCGATGACGCGCAGGGCACTTGCCCGCGCGGGGCACTCGACTGAAGCAGCGCAACCCTGGTTTTCAGGGCTACCGGTCGGTCGGTTCAGAAGGCAGCATCCATGTCGTCAACTGTGACAACACTTGTCGAAATTGGGAGTTAGCGTGTCGATCGGGAAATTCGTGATGGCGGGCATGGCGATGGTGGCACTCGGTGCGGTGGTGCCCGCTACCGCGGCGGCCGCGCCGACGGTATCGGTCGCCGAGGCGGGGACCGGCAGTGCCGACGCGACCAGCGGGAGCGCCACGTTGGTGATGCTCATCGAGGAGCTGTTCAAGCCGTGCCCGTTCAGCAGCACCGTGTGCCCGGCCACCGATAACTGAGCCGACAGCGAAGGACCCCGTCATCACCGCAGACGGGGTCCTTCGCTGTCGTACCGAGGATCGATCGGGCCTACACGGATGCAGATTCGACGCTATCGGCTCGGTGTGCCGCCACCGCGGCAGCGGTTTCGGCCATCACGAGTTCCGCGTTGATCTGCGCACCGGCCATGGCCCCGGCTGCCGCGGCAGCGCCGACCTGGGCGGACGGATCGGTGGCATTACCCGCGATCCAGACGCCGGGCACCGAGGTACGGCCGACGGGATCGGCGGGGATGTGGTCGCCCATGCCGGAGGGGTGGGGTTCGGGAACCAGGCCGAGTTCGGTGAGGAAGGTGGCGCGGGTGTTCATCCGAGGCGCCACGACCAGCGCATCCCGTGCGATGACGGTGCCGTCGGCGAGCTGGACGCCCGTCAGCCGGTCGGCGCCGAGCACCTCGACCACCTTGCCGTCGACGATCCGAATACCGCGTGCCACCAGCTTTTCCACGTCTTCGTCACTCAATGGATCGGCCGTGTGCGACAGGAAGACGATGTCGTCGCTGAGCTGACTGAACAGCAGCGCCTGGTGCACCGACATCGGGCTGCTCGCCAGGATCGCGATGCGCTGATCGCGCACTTCCCAACCGTGGCAGTAGGGGCAGTGCAGGACATCGTGACCCCAGTGTTCACGCAGCCCGGGAACATCGGGGAGCTCGTCGGCGAGTCCGGTGGCGACGAGAACGCGCCGAGCCCGCACGGTCCGGCCGTCGTCGAGGGTCACGAAGAATTCTTCGACATCCGACCGCCGACCCGCCCCCGCCGCAGCGCCGTCACCCGGACCGACCTGACCTGAATCACGCTCGTCCGCAACGATTCCGGGCTCGGGTGCGCGATTCACACGCGCGACGTTCACCACCCGTCCCGCCACCACATCGCCGCCGTACCCGCGAACCTCGGCTCGCCCGAGCTCGAGCAGCTCCAGCGGCGACATCCCCTCCCGCCCGAGCAGTCCGTGCACCCCCTGGGCAGGCGCGTTGCGCGGCGCCCCCGCGTCGATCACGGCCACCGAGCGCCGCGAACGCGCCAGCATCAGCGCCGCGTTCAGCCCGGCGGCTCCACCGCCGAGCACCACCACGTCGTACGAATCATCCAGCTGTGTCATCTCGACCTCCTTCGAGCGTCCACAGTGCATTCCAACGCCGAATACTGGCAACCTTCTTTGCCGATATGGCAAAGTGGGGAGCATGGAGGACCTCGATCAAACCCTCGACTCGGTCGGACCTCGGCTGCGTAACCTGCGCAAACAGCGCCAGACCACCCTCGCCGACCTGGCTCAGGAGACCGGCATCTCGGTGAGCACCCTGTCACGTCTGGAATCCGGCGACCGCAAACCCACCCTGGAGCTGCTGCTCCCCCTGGCCAAGGCATACGGCGTCACCCTCGACGAGCTCGTCGACGCCCCGCCCACCGGCGACCCGCGCATCCACCTGCGCCCGGTCACCCGCCACGGCATGACCATGCTCCCGCTCACCAAGCGCGCGGGCGGCATCCAGGCGTTCAAGATGATCATCGCCCCGGGCGCCCGCGATCGACCCCAGACACCGCAGGTGCACGAGGGCTACGAGTGGCTGTACGTGCTCAACGGTCGCCTGCGCCTGATTCTCGGCGACAACGATCTGATCCTCACCCCCGGCGAAGCCGCGGAGTTCGACACCCATATCCCGCACTGGTTCGGCGCGGCCGACGAACAATCCGTCGAATTCATCAGCCTGTTCGGCAAGCAGGGCGAGCGCGCGCACCTGCGCGCCCGCCCCAAATCCGACTAGGGCAAGCCCGTCGGGGGCGAGCGCACTCACCTGTGCACTCGCCCCGACGGAAGACAGCGAGAATCAGCCGAGCGTGAAGCTCGCGCGTCCCGCGATGTGCTCCAATTCCTGATGCTGGGGCAGGGATTCGTCGGTGGTCACGATCCAGGCCTCCACCCGGCCTTTGCCGGGCGCGGTCCCGAACCCGACGATCACATTGCCCGGCGCGTGCAGGATCTGACCGTTCTCCACGGGGTGCGACTGGCCGTCGCTGTAGCCGGTATCGAGATTGCGGAAGCGTACGGCCACCTGGTAGCGCTGGCAGAAGTCTCCGGTCTGGGTGATCGCCACCCGCACACCGAAGGTGCCCGATTGCGGCTGCGGCACGGTCTGGGCGTTGATGATCGCCGCGCAGTTGGCGCCGGGAGTCCGGCTGAGCGTCGGCGTGAACACCGCGATCGGATCCGACGGCAGCGCGCCGGCGGGCGCACCGAGCCCGACGAGGACGGCGCCGGCGGAAACAACCACGGCCGAGAATTTGCGAATTGTGCTGTTCGTGAGAGTCATACCCACTTCGTCGTGCCGAACAGCCGCACCGTTAGCCACCGCAATGGTCTCGATTCGGCATCCGAATATGTTGTGCCACAACAGATTCAGGGCCACCGGAACTGTGGGCACGCAGCGGCGGAGGGCAGTGCAAGCCCCTCAGTTGTTCGCGACACTCCCGTCGGCGCGTTAACAGCGATCCGGCGGAATTCAGCCCTGGAGCGCGGCGATCAACGCCGGACTCAGCGCCAGCGCGGGCAGCGACTCCACCAGCAGATCGACCAGCGACTCGCGGCTGATCGGCTTGTCGATCATCCAGGTGAGGATGGTCTCCTCGACGAAGGCGATCCAGCCGCGAATGGCCAAGGTGAGCCGGGCCAGATCGGGATCCTCGGGCGGCAGCGGCAGTTCGCTCACGATGAGATCGGCGATGGCGCCGCGGGTTTCGTTGACGTAGTCGGCCATGTCGGGAGTGACGCTGGCGGGTCCGCGCAGCACCGAGCGATACGACGCGGAATGCTCGGTGGCGTAGTCGACGAATCGTTCGATCGAGTCGCGCAACATGTCGAACAGTGACAACTCGCGGTTGGGCATGATCGCGACGAAGAACTCGGTACTCACGTGCCGGGCGATCGCCTCGTGGAATTCCTGCTTCGAGGCGAAGTAGTGGAACAGCAAGCCCCGCGAGATGCCCGCCTGCTTGGCGATGTCGTCGACCGAGACGTCCTCGAGCGACCGGTCGACCAGCATTTCGGCGCCGAGGGTGATCAGCTGCAGCCGGCGCTCCTCGGGGCTGAGCCGCACACGCTTCGTCTCTCCCGCACTCCTGGTAGTCACACCCGCCATCCTAGCCACTACTGAACCCGGCTCAATAGCTGTTGACTCCGGCTCAATAAGACCGTATTCTGCAATACATGAGTCGTAAGGTTACAGACAACGTTGTCGAGCCCCGGGTCGCTGAAACCCGCCACGTGAAGACGATCATCGTCGGCAGCGGGTTCGCCGGCCTCGGCCTGGCCATCCGCCTGCGCCAAGAGGGTCGCGACGATTTCCTCGTGCTCGAGCGCGGCAGCGAAGTCGGCGGCACCTGGCGCGACAACACCTACCCGGGTGCCGCCTGCGACGTGCCTTCGCACCTGTACTCGTACTCGTTCGCCCCGAACCCGAACTGGACCCGCTCGTTCTCCAAGCAGGGTGAGATCCAGGCGTACATCAAGAGCGTCGCCGAGCGCTACAACGTGCTCGACCGCCATGTCTTCGACTGCGATGTGCAGAGCATCCGCTGGAACGAAGCGGCCGCGCAGTGGGAGATCAGCTCCAGCCAGGGCGAGTTCACCGCCGACACCGTGGTCTCCGCGGTCGGCGCGCTGTGTGAGCCGTCGCTACCCGACATCAAGGGCATCAACGACTTCGAGGGCGAGATCTTCCACTCCGCCCGCTGGAACCACGACGCCGACCTCACCGGCAAGCGCGTCGCGGTGATCGGCACCGGCGCCTCCTCGATCCAGATCGTGCCCGCCATCGCGAGCGAGGTCGCCACCCTCGACGTCTACCAGCGCACCGCCCCCTGGCTGCTGCCGCGCATGGACCGCCCGTACCTGCTGCCCGAGCGGCTGGCGTTCAAGCACATCCCCGCCGTCCAGCGCCTCTCACGCGCGGCGATCTACGCGGCCCGCGAGACCCAGGTCGTCGGCCTGACCCGCTTCCCCGTGCTGATGAAGGCCTTCGAGGCCCTCTCGCGCGCCAAGCTGCAGATCGAGATCCGCGATCCCGAACTGCGCAAGAAGGTCACCCCGAACTACCGGATCGGCTGCAAGCGCATGCTGATCTCCAACGAGTACTACCCGGCGCTGGATCGCGACAATGTCGACGTGATCACCGACGGCATCGCCGAGGTGAGGGCGGGCTCGATCGTCACCAAGGACGGCACCGAGCGCGAGATCGATGCGCTCATCGTGGCCACCGGTTTCCACGTCACCGACTCCCCGACCTACAACGCGATGGTCGGACGCGACGGGCGCACGCTGGCCGAGGTGTTCGACGACATCGGCCAGCAGGCCTACAAGGGCTCGGCCATCGCGAACTTCCCCAACATGTTCTTCCTGGTCGGCCCGAATGTCGGCCTCGGCCACACCTCGATGGTGTTCATGATCGAATCGCAGATCAACTACGTCAGCGACGCGCTGGCGACGATCGACTCGCAGGGTCTGCGTACGGTCGAGGTTCGCGAAGACGTGCAGCAGGCCTACAACGCCGACCTGCAGGAAAAGTTGGGTAAGACTGTCTGGAACACTGGCGGGTGCGCCAGCTGGTACCTGGACAAGCACGGCAACAACACCACGTTGTGGCCGGACTTCACGTTCGAATTCCGTAGGCTCACACGGCATTTCGATGCCGCCGCCTACACTACGACAACCGCAGACGCCGACAGGGAAGTGGTGGCAGCACAGTGAGCAAAGATGCTTACTTCACGAACAAGGTATGCGTGATCACCGGAGCCGGCTCCGGCATCGGTCGCGCGCTGGCCGAGAATCTGGCCGCGCGTGGCGCCAAACTCGCGCTGTCCGACATCGACGCCGAGGGCCTGGCCCAGACCGTCGCGTCCTGCGAGAAGCTGGGCGCGCAGGTGAAGTCCGACCGGCTCAACGTGGCCGAGCGCGAGGCGTTCCTGCTCTACGCCGATCAGGTGAAGGCGCACTTCGGCGTCGTGCACCAGATCTACAACAACGCGGGCATCGCCTACCACGGCGACGTGATCAAGACCGAGTTCAAAGACATCGAACGCATCATGGATGTGGACTTCTGGGGTGTCGTCAACGGCACCAAGGCGTTCCTGCCGATGCTGATCGAGTCCGGCGACGGCCACGTGATCAACGTGTCCAGCCTCTTCGGCCTGGTCGCCGTGCCCGGCCAGGCGGCCTACAACTCGGCCAAGTTCGCGGTGCGCGGCTTCACCGAGGCGCTGTTCCAGGAGATGAAGGTCGCCAAGGCGCCGGTCAAGGTCACCTGTGTGCACCCCGGTGGCATCAAGACCGCGGTCGCCCGCAACGCCACCTACGCCGAGGGCATGGACGGCGCCAACGCCGCCACCCTGTTCGACAAGTACCTGGCGATTCACACCCCGGAGATGGCCGCACAGACCATCACCGAGGGCGTGCGCAAGGGGCAGGCCCGCGTGCTGATCGGCTGGGAGGCCAAGGTGCTCGACGTGAGCGTGCGCTTCCTCGCCTCCGGCTACAGCCGGATCTCGGCCGTGGTCAACGGCCGCTTCATGCCACACTGACGCTCCTCTGGACCCGAGGAAACTCCATGCGCGAGTTCAAGATTCCGCTGCCGATCGCCCGTGCGTTGCTCGACCCGGTGTTCCGGGTGACACTCAACGCACGGCTACCGGTCGCGGTACAGCGCGTTCTGCTCGACGCGGTCTCCCGGCTGCAGTTGGTGCCCGACGGTTCCGTCGTGCAGCACCTGCAGCTGGGTGGGCGCCCCGCCGAACGCGTGATCGCCGAAACCGCCATTCCGGGTTCGCGTACCCGGGCGGTCCCGCCCGAACGTGCCGCGGGCGCGATCTTGTACCTGCACGGCGGCGGCTATGTGGTCGGCTCGATCGCCACACACCGTTCGCTGGTGGCCGGTCTCGCGCGTGAGACCTCCTGCGCGGTGTATTCGCTGGACTACCGGCTGGCGCCGGAACACCCGTTCCCGGCCGGGCTCGACGACGCCGAGGCCGCGTTCCTCGACCTGGTCGGCAACGTCGGCTACCGGCCCGAGCAGATCTGCCTGGCGGGTGACTCGGCGGGCGGCGGCCTGGCGATGGCACTGGCCCAGCGGCTGATCGAGAAGCATCAGATGACCCCCGCCGCGCTCGGCCTCATCGCGCCCTGGGTGGACCCCACCGAGGTGCCGAGCAGGGATCGCGACCTGGTGATCAACCGAACGTGGTCGCGAGCCTGCGCCGCCCACTACCTCGGCGACTCCGCCGCGACCGAAGCGGGTTACGCCCCGCTGTCGGGCAACCTGATCGGCCTGCCGCCCACCTACGTGCAGGTCGATGTGAGCGAACTCCTGCACGACCAGTGTCGCAAGCTCGTCTCAGCCCTGCGTGGAGCGGGCGTGCACGTCCGCTTCACCGAAACCCGCGGCCTCTGGCATGTCGCGCAACTGCAAGCCGCGCTGGTCACCGAGGCAGCGCTGGCTCTCAGCGAACTCGCGGAATTCCTGCGAGAAGCAATTCAGCCGGTATCGATAGACGATTTACGATAAAGCCTGGTGACGGGCAATTCGGGCGGCGATATCGCGACCCGCCCGAACGTGTCGTAGATTACTGGCGAGTAGAACCCACTGGAAGGGCACAGATGCGAGAGTTCGAAGTTCCGGCTTCCTACACCATCCCGGACGATGCGAACAATGCCGACAACGTCTTCCGCTTCGCGCAGGAGACGCCGAACACGGTCTTGTTCAACGTCCCGAACGGCAGCGGCGGCTGGAATGACGTCACGGCAGCACAGTTCGAGAAGGCCGTCCTCGGCGTGGCCAAGGGCCTGATCGCCGCCGGCATCGAGCTGGGCGACCGCGTCGCGATCATGGCAGCCACCCGCTACGAGTGGACGCTGCTGGACTTCGCGATCTGGGCCGCCGGCGGCGTGACCGTCGCGATCTACGACAGCTCGGCCGCCGAGCAGGCCAAGTGGATCCTGCAGGATTCCGAGACCAAGCTGCTGGTCGTCGAGAACGACAAGCACCGCGCCACGATCGACGAGATCGAAGCCGGTTCGCTGCCCGCGCTGGCCGAGACCCTGCAGATCGACAAGGGCGCGATCGATACCCTCGTCGAGCGTGGTGCCGGGCTCGACGACGCCGCCGTGCACGAGCGTCGCAAGCAGGTCGGCGCGGCCTCGCCCGCGACCCTGATCTACACCTCGGGCACCACCGGCCGCCCCAAGGGCGTTCAGCTGACCCACGCGAACCTGTGGGCGGAATCGCGTTCGGGTGGCATCGAGCTCAGCGCGTTCGTCTCCGAGGGCCAGAAGACCCTGCTGTTCCTGCCGCTGGCGCACGTGTTCGCCCGCGCTGTCGCGCTGATCGCCTTCGATTCCAAGGTGACCATCCGCCACAGCTCGGACTGGACCACCCTGGTCGAGCAGTTCGGCGACTTCAAGCCCGACTTCATCCTCTCGGTGCCGCGCGTGTTCGAGAAGGTGTTCAACTCCGCCAAGCAGAAGGCGCACGACGGCGGCAAGGGCAAGATCTTCGACGCCGCCGCGGAGACCGCCATCGCCTACAGCACGGCGCTCGAGACCAAGGGCGGCCCCGATCTGCTGCTCAAGGTCAAGCACTTCGTGTTCGACAAGCTGGTCTACAGCAAGCTGCGCGCGGCCCTCGGCGGCCAGTGCCTGGCCGCTGTCTCCGGTGGCGGCCCGCTGGGCGCGCGTCTGGGCCACTTCTTCCGCGGTGCTGGCGTGACGATCTACGAGGGCTACGGCCTGACCGAGACCACCGCCGCGTTCACCGTGAACACGCCCGCGTTCATCCGGGTCGGCTCGGTGGGTCGCCCGATCCAGGGCCACGCGGCCAAGATCGCCGAGGACGGCGAGCTGCTGCTCAAGGGCTCGGTCGTGTTCGACGGTTACTGGGGCAACGCCGAGGCCACCGAGGAGGCGTTCGAGGACGGCTGGTTCAAGACCGGCGACCTGGGCGCCATCGACGCCGACGGCTTCGTCACCATCACCGGCCGCAAGAAGGAAATCCTGGTCACCGCGGGCGGCAAGAACGTCTCCCCCGCGATCCTCGAGGACTCGCTGCGCGCGCACCCGCTGATCAGCCAGGTCATGGTCGTCGGTGACGGCCAGCCCTTCATCGGCGCGCTGATCACCCTCGACCCGGAAGCCCTGCCGGGCTGGAAGGATCGCAACGGCGTCGCCGCCGACACCGCGATCGAGACCCTGATCGAGAACCCGGCGCTGGTCGCCGAGGTGCAGGCCGCGATCGACGAGACCAACAAGAAGGTCTCCAAGGCCGAGGCGATCAAGAAGATCCGCATCCTCCCGGTCGACTGGACCCAGGAGGGTGGCGAGCTCACCCCGAAGATGTCGCTCAAGCGCGCCGTCGTCATGAAGCAGTACGCGGGCGAAGTAGACAAGATCTACTCCTGATCCCACACAGACGAGAGGCCGGTTGCGTTCGCGCAACCGGCCTTTCGGCTGTTCAGAACCGTTGCGCCGCGAATTGTGCCGCGGTGATGGTCATTCCGTTGATGCTGTACAGGGTGTGCGAGACGTTGGGCTGGGCGAGCGGGGAACCGTCGCAGATGTTGTCCGAGGGGACACACAGCTCGATGGTCTTGTCCTTGTAGAGCGCGCCGACCGAGACCGCCGGTGCGTCCGCGTCGGCCATGAACCGATCCGACGGTTTGCCGAACAGCGCGACCGCCGCGACGTGCTCTGCCACCTCGGGCGCCATCGGCTGCGGCAGATACATCTCGTACTCCGGCAGCACACCCTCGGGCACACCGACACCGGTCGCGAAACCGGCCAGCGCCGCGCCTTGGGAATATCCGCCGAGGACGATGCGGGCGCTCGGGCAGTTCGCCGCGAGGTATTCGACCCGTCGCTGAGCATCACCGATGCCCTGCACGACGGTGCGGGCGAAGGCCAGCCGGTCGGTGAAGTCGCTGCTGGCCGGGTAGTCGACGCCGTACGAGCCGACCGAGCGTCCGCCCGCGTTCGCGCGCAGCGCTTCGACGAAGGAAATACCGGTCAGACCGAGTTCGCCACCCTGCTCGGCGGTCCCGCGAGCGAACACCACCTCGACATCGGAACAGGGCTCGGCGGTAGCGGGATGGGTGGGCGATACCAGGGGAATCGCGGCTGCCAAGAAGACTGCAGACACGAATCGCGAGAAGGAACGTGCTGTCATGCCGCGCAGACTACCGACCGCGACTGTTCACCATCGCCTCGACTCGGCCGGATTCGCCGCCGGGTGAGCGACGGCCCCGACGTTCAGGCCACACTCACCGCCCTGGACCGCAGCACCCGCAGACCCGCGATGCCGATCGCCAGATCGGCCGCGATCTCGAACAGTGCGGCGAACCAGGAGAATCCGGTGACGCCGGAGGCGGCAGGCGCGTTGATGAAGCTGTCGCTGAGCGGACCGAACCAGTCCGGAAGCAGGTGCACGATCGTGAAACCGATCGCGCTCGCGAAGCCGATGAACACCGCGGCGCGGGGGGCCGCCGGGTGCCTGCGGAACACGAGGAACACCGTGACCAGGGCGAAGAGGATTTGCAGGGTGCCGAGGGCGTTCACCAGCGATGAGGTGGCGCTCATGCCCCGGCGTAAGTGGTCGGCGCCGTGGACCAGGAGGGCGACGGCGAAGACCGCCGTCGTGGCGCGCAGTGTCGAGTCCGGTGCTGTCTCGGTCATCATGTCTCCTGCCGAGCGGGATCGTTTCTACTACGCAGTGTAGTTTTGATGGCCGATCCGCGGGAGGTGTTCGGCCGTCACAAATCGGTCACCGGGGCGATCCGGGCGCGACGTACGCTCTGTGCATGGCGTTCTTGCGGGCGATAGCCGGGATCGTGGCCGCTGCACTGGTACTCGGTGTGGCGGAGTTGGTCGCGGTGTTCACCGGGTCCGGGAGCGCACCCGCCTACGCACTCGGCGCGACGGTGGTCGACCACACCCCCGACGGGGTCAGGGAATGGGCGATCTCGACCTTCGGAACCAGCGACAAGGCCGTGCTGTTCGTGTGCATGGGCATTGTCGCGGTGGTGGTCGCGGGGATCGCCGGATATTTCGAGCGAGCGGCTCGACCGATCGGATCGGTACTGTTCGCGATTTTCGGCGTGGTCGCCGCTGTCGTCGGCGCCGGGAGAGTCGGCGGGTTCGCCGGTGCGCTGCCCGCGCTGATCGGTACCGCCGCTGGAATTCTCGCGTTGCGAGGACTGACCCGGCGGATCGATGACGCATCCGATTCGCGGCGACCGGCGACGGAACCCGCTGCGCCACAACTCGGTGAGGCCACCGCGGCGCCGGAGGTAGGCGGCGAGGACAGCCCGGTCCGCACCGGCGCGTCGATCGCAGGAGCCGGGCGGCGGCGCGTGCTCGGTGGCATCGCGGCGACCGGGGTACTCGCCCTCGGAGCCGGCCTGGCGGGCCGGCTGCTCGGCGGCGCGCGCCATGATGTGACGGCCGAGCGCGAGACCGTCGAATTGCCCAGGGCGACAGCACCGTTGCCGGATCTCCCGCCGGATGCCGATCTCCGGATACCCGGACTCACCTCGTACATCACCCCGAACAGCGACTTCTACCGGATCGACACCGCGCTGATCGTTCCCCAGGTGTCCACAGACTCCTGGTCCCTGCGCATCCACGGGATGGTCGACCAGGAAATCACTCTCACCTGGGACGACCTGCTTCGCCGCACTCCGGTGGAGCGCCTGGTCACCCTGGCATGTGTCTCCAACCCGATCAACGGCGACCTGATCGGCAACGCCCGCTGGCTCGGCTATCGCCTCGACGAACTCCTCGCCGAAGCACGACCGCACCCCGACGCCGACATGGTGCTGTCGCACAGCGAGGACGGCTGGACCGCGGGTTCACCCCTCTCGGTCCTCACGGACGGCCGCGACGCCCTCCTCGCCATCGGCATGAACGGCGAACCCCTCCCGGTCCGGCACGGCTACCCCGCTCGCCTGGTCGTCCCCGGCCTCTACGGGTACGTCTCCGCCACCAAATGGGTCACCGAACTCGAGGTCACCCGCTTCGACAGGGCCACCGCCTACTGGACCCGGCGCGGCTGGTCGGCGCAGGGCCCGATCAAAACCGGCACCCGCATCGACACCCCACGCGGGCGCGGGCGAATCCCGCAGGGCCGCACCGTGATCGCCGGTGTGGCCTGGGCCCAGCATCGCGGCGTCACCGGCGTCGAGGTGCAGGTCGACAACGGCGACTGGCGCCCCGCCCGCCTGTCCACCGAGGTCACCGTCGACACCTGGCGTCAGTGGACCTACGACTGGGAAGCCACCCCCGGCCAGCACACCCTGCGCGCCCGCACCACCGACGCCACAGGTCAGCCACAGACCGCCGTCGAACAAGACGTCGTCCCCGACGGCGCCACCGGCTACCCCACCCTCACCATCCAGGTGAACTGAAACCTGCCCGCCACGTTCGCACGTGACGGGCAGGCGACTCGGCACTCGCGATCAGGCCGAAGCGTCGGCCTTCTCCCGCGTGGGAGCGTTTCCGGCGGACTTACCGTGGCCGACGAACAGGGCCGAGGCGACGATGCCGATCACCAGGATGGCGGCGGGCAGGATCATCGACTGGGCCAGCGCGGTGCTGAATTCGTCGATGATCTGCGGCGGGAGTGGGCCGGTGGCCGCGCCCTCGCCGACCGGGCCGCCACCGCCGAGGCCGTTGGCGGTCAGACGGGCGGCGATCAGGGCACTGATCGCGGCACTACCGAGAACCGAGCCGACCTGACGGGTGGTGTTGTACACACCGGCGCCCGCACCGGCCTGGGCGACCGGCAGATTGTGGGTGGCGGTCGAGGCGAGCGGTGCCCAGATGCAGGCGTTGGCCAGGCCCGCGACGGCGGCGGCGACGAGGAACCAGATGATCGACGAGTCCGGGCTCATGAGCGCGCCGAAGGACGCCACCGAACCGGCGAACAGCACGAATCCGATCGTCGGCAGCAGCCGCGGCGGCAGCCTGTCCGACACCTTGCCGATGAACGGCGCGGTGAAACCGGTGATGATCGCCATCGGCGCGAAGACCAGCGCCGACATGGTCGGCGTCATCTCGCGCACCGCCTGCAGGTAGAAGTACGAGGGCACCATCATCGAGGTGATCGCGGCGCCCATCGCGGCGATCGCCAGGTTCGACAGCGCGAAATTGCGGTCCCGGAACAGGCTCAGCGGCACCAACGGTTCGCCCTTGTTGCGCGCCTGGTTGATCACGAACACCACCAGCATCACCACGCCGAAGCCGATCAGCAGCCAGATCCGCAACGACCAGTCCTGCGCATTGCCCTCCTGGATACCGAAAACCAGGGCGAGCATGCCGACACCGCTGAGAATCACACCGACGATGTCGAACTTGTGGTCGCTGGTCGGCAGCGCGGGCACCAGCCACACAGCCAGGCCGAACGCGATGATGCCGACCGGCACGTTGACGAAGAAGATCCATTCCCAGCCGAGGTTGTCGACCAGCACGCCGCCGAGGATGGGTCCGATCAGCGTCGCCAGCCCGGCGACGCCACCCCACAGGCCCATCGCGGCGCCGCGCTTGTCCGGGGCGAAGGTGCGGGTGATCACGGCCATCGTCTGCGGGGTCATCAGCGCGGCGCCGATACCCTGGGCGGCGCGGGCGGCGATCAGCATGCCGATGCTGCCGGACAGGCCGCACCAGAGCGAGGCGGCGGTGAAGATCGCGAGGCCGATCAGGTAGATGTTCTTCGGCCCGAACTTGTCACCGAGCCGACCGGTGACCAGCAGCGGCACCGCGTAGGTGAGCAGGTAGGCGCTGGTGACCCAGATGACGTTGGAGATGTCGGTGCTGAGGTCGGTCATGATGGCCGGATTGGCGACCGCGACGATCGTCATGTCCAGCAGGATCATGAAGAACCCGACCACCAGCGCGAAGAGCGCTAGCCACGGATTACGTTGGGTGGTCATCGAATTCGTTCCAATCGAGGAGAAGGATTCAGCTTCGGGCGGCCCAGCGGGGCCGGGGCGCGGCGTCGGGGTGATCCCCGGTCGGCCATTCGTGGACGTGATCGTCGGTGATCCGTTCGCCGGTGTCGGGGTCGTACTGCTCCCACGGCACGGCACCGCTGCCGAGTTCGGCGGCGAAGCGTTCGATCCACGTGAGTTCGGCGTGGATGGTGGCGCGAATGTATTCCAGGACAACGAAATACCGGCGCGGGATGGCTCGGCTGCGCGCCCAGTCGAGCAGCACGTCCGTGTCGGCCCGCGACTGAGTCAGGTACTCCACGCGCTCGTCGAGCAATGCGATGACCTGTTCTTGCGGAAGGGTGTGCGCTTCGGCCAACGCCACCCGGAAGATCGGATATTCCTGCACGGGTGTCCGCAGCAGCTCGGCGATCCGTCCCCGCAGCGCGGTCCGCCCGGAATCGGTGATCCGATAGGTGGTTCGCTCGGGCCTGTTCCCGGCCCGGCCGATCCCCTCCGCCGCCACCATCTCGTCGTCGGCCAGCCGGGCCACCACGTGATACAGCGACCCGGGCCGCACCTTGACCAGCAGGTCCTCCCGCCGAGCGATCAGCAGTTGATACATCTCGTACGGATGCATGGCGCGCTCGTCGAGCAACGCGAGCACCGCGATCGCCAACGGCGTCATCACATTCCGCCCGGGCTGCCCCACCCCGCCACCTCCACTCAGCTCTATGTTCCACCACCAAATATTCCAGTAGGAATATACGGAGCGGAACAAAGCTTGGCAAGGGCGCCACCCCCCGACGACGTCACACCGAACACCGCTGCCGGCCGCCATCCGGGTTCGCAGCCGCGAGTCCGTGCGCGGCGATACCACGGCGAGTACCGTGCGAGGCGAATCATGGAGGGGAGCAAGACAATGCAGCATCATCCTGGGAATTTCCGCGCCGTACGGGGGGTGGGTTCGGCCTTTGCGGCGATCGCGGCGATCGCGGTCGTCATCCAGTGGGCTGCCGTGGTTCTGCGGTGGATCGGCTACCGAACAGTCGCGGCACGCTATGAGGGCGAGATCAGTAGCTCCGACTACAAGTGGGCGCGCGACACCCTGTTCCCGATCGAGGTCGGCCTGTGGCTGACGTCGTTTCTGGCGATGCTGGTCGCCTGGATCATCGTGACCGTGTGGTTGTCACGGGCGCGTGCCAACGCCGACACGTTCACCGACGCCACGCACCGTCTCTCGCCGGCGTGGGCGTTCTGGGGTTGGGTGGTTCCGGTCGTTTCGCTGTGGTTCCCCGCCGTGTTCGTCGACGATCTCGACAAGGTTTCCGCACCGCGACGCCGCAGCAGGGGATTGATCGCGAGTTGGTGGATCACCTGGGTTCTCGCCTGGATCACCTTTTGGGCAGGCATCGTCTCGCTGCGTATGCCCGATGACCACGACACCATCCAGACCATGCGCGACCACGAGGTCGACGGCCTGTTGATCTTCAGCGCGAGCCGGTCGGCTTCGGCGCTGTTGTTCACAGCCGCCGCGGGGTGCCTGATCGTGGCCATCGTGCGAATCGGCCGGGCCCAAGCCGGGTGGTCCGACGCTGCTTCCTGACCGCCCGTTCTGTGCGACCGTGCGCTACAGGCCGTGGGCGTCCAGCCAGGATCTGGCCGCGTCGGCGGGGCTGGTGCCGGATTCGATCTGGTTGATCGACTCGATCAGATCCTCGGTGGTCAGCTCGCCCGCAACGTAGTTGAGCTTCTTCAGCTGTTGGCGGTCGAAGATGCCGCTGCGGTAGAGGGCGACGATGCTCTGGGAGCGGGCGGCGCCCTCGGGCGCTCCGTCCGGCGCGCGCAGGCGCAGGTCTGTGCCGTCCGCGGCGTCGGAGACCGAAATGCCCTGGGGCAGAGCCGAGTTGACCGCGGCGACCACCTCGTCGGGCGTGCGGGCGGGCGAGGCGGGGTTCCAACGGTCCACGAGGGCGCCGTTGCGGGCGGGGAGGACCGCTATGCGGCCCGCGTCGAGATCGGCGAGGGGGGTGGCCGATCCGGTCGAGACGGTGGAGTCGGCGCCCGCACGGTCCAGTGCTTGGGAATAGATCTCGGCGAGCAGAACCGATTCCGTCGTCGAATTCCCACCCACCACGACCACCGGGGCGGCGTCGTCGGAGGCGCAGGAAAGAGTGGTGAAAGCGCAGGCTGCGGCCAGGATCGCGGCGGCGGTTCGACGCACGGCGACCGAGTACATGCGGCGACACCAACTTTCCGTATTTGCCGTCAACCCGCGCAATTCGGCCCGACGGCGGGCAGTATGAACTACCAGAATGTACCTGTGGCCCCCGGGTCGCACGCACAGCGCACTGCCCGCCTTTGCCGGAAGGACACCAGTGAAAACCGACTTCGCCTCCTCATCGCCAGGACAACGTCGACCGGCACGCCGCCTCGTGATGCGGGCGGGCCGGGTACTGGTTGCCGCGGTGGCGCTGGCCGCCGCCATGATCGCCTCCGCCTGCGGCAACAACGATCCCCTTGCCGCCAAGGGTGATTGCACCAGCGACGCGCTGATCATCGGGTCGGCCAACTTCCCCGAGTCCGAGACCGTCGCCAACATCTACACCGAGGTGCTGCGGATCAACGGCTTCAAGGTCGACACCAAGTTCGACATCGGCTCGCGCGAGGCCTACATCCCCGCACTGCGCCAGTGCGCGATCTCGCTCATCCCCGAGTACACCGGCAACCTGCTGCAATACCTCGACAAAGACGCCACGGCCACCGCCGCGCCCGAGGTGAACGCCGCGCTCACCACAGCACTCGGCGACGACCTCGCCATCGCGACGCCCGCCCCCGGCGAGGACTCGGACGCGGTGGTCGTCACCCGCGCCACGGCCGACAAGTGGAACTTGAAGTCCATCGCCGACCTCGCGCCGCATTCGGCCGAGGTGAAGTTCGGCGGGATGGCCGAATTCGCCCAGCGCCCGGGCGGACTGCCGGGCTTGAAGAAGAACTACGGCCTCGATATCACCGACGCCAATTTCGTGCCGATCGCCGACGGCGGCGGCCCCGCGACCGTGCGCGCACTGGTCGACGGCCAGGTCACCGCGGCCGACATCTTCACCACGTCGCCGGCGATCGCGCAGAACGACCTGGTCGTGCTGGCCGATCCGAAGCACAATTTCGCCGCGCAGAACGTGGTCCCGCTGTTCAACGCCGCGAAGAAGTCCGACAAGGCCGTCGCCGTGCTCGACGCGGTCTCGGCCAAGCTCACCACCACCGAACTGATCTCGCTGAACACGGCCGTCTCCGGCGACAGCAAGATCGAACCGAAGGCCGCCGCGCTCGCCTGGATCACCGCCCAGGGGCTGAACTCCCCCATCGGCTAGGCGAACCCGCGCCTCGAGGAGAATCGCATTGTCCGACATCGAATTCCGCGGTATCGACAAGACCTATCCGAACGGCACACACGCGGTCCGCGATCTGAACCTGCACATCGACTCGGGATCGTTCACCGTGTTCGTCGGTCCGTCCGGCTGCGGCAAGACCACCTCGATGCGCATGATCAATCGAATGGTCGACCCCAGCGCGGGCACCGTCACCGTCGACGGACGCGACATCGCGACGATCGATCCGGTGAAACTGCGCCTCGGTGTCGGGTATGTGATCCAGAGCGGCGGGCTGCTGCCCAACCGCCGGGTGATCGACAACGTGGCGACCGTGCCGATGCTGCTCGGACAGTCACGCAAGGCCGCCCGCGCGGCCGCACTGGAGGTGATGGACCGGGTCGGGCTGGATCGCGATCTGGCGCAGCGGTATCCGGCGCAACTGTCCGGCGGCCAGCAGCAGCGGGTCGGGGTGGCGCGAGCGCTGGCCGCCGACCCGCCGGTGCTGTTGATGGACGAGCCGTTCAGCGCGGTCGACCCGGTGGTGCGCGCGGAACTGCAATCGGAGATGCGGCGGCTGCAGTCCGAATTGCACAAGACGATCGTGTTCGTCACCCACGACATCGACGAGGCGATCACACTCGGCGACACGATCGCGGTGTTCGGGCTCGGCGGGGTGCTCCAGCAGTACGACACGCCGGAACATGTCTTGGCCCAGCCCGCCACGGATTTCGTCGCCGGGTTCGTCGGCAGGGACCGCGGGTATCGCGGACTGTCGTTCCGCAGCGCCGAAGCTGTTGCGCTGGCGCCGATTCGGATGATCGAGCCGGACGGCATCGCCGGATTGCGGCTCACCCAGGGCGAATGGGCACTCGTCGTCGACGAGCTCGGCAAGCCGGGCGGCTGGATCGACGTCACCGGCGTCGAGCGGGTGCGGGCCGGAAAACCGCTGGACTCCAGTGTTTCCGCGGGCGGCTCGCTGTTCACCCCGACCGGCGACCTCCGGCAAGCCCTGGACGCGGCGATCTCCTCGCCCTCGGGAATCGGCGTCGCCGTCGACGAGGCGGGCGCCGTGCGCGGCGGGCTACTCGCCACCGATGTGCTGACCCAACTCGCCGAACAGCGAGTAGCCGAAGACTCCCGACGCAATCAGGAGTTCTTCACCCAGGGCACCTCGTGAGATACCTGATCGACAACTTCGCCGACATCATGGCGATCACCCGCACCCACCTGGTGCTGGCACTTGTTCCCTTACTGCTCGGCCTGGTGATCGCGGTCCCGCTCGGCGCACTGGTGCACGGAAACCGCTGGGCCCGGCGGATCACCACCACGACGTCGAGCCTGGCCTACACCATCCCGTCGCTCGCGCTGTTCGTGATCATTCCGCCACTGGTCGGCATCTCGATGATCGACCCGCTCAATGTGATCATCGCGCTCACCGTGTATTCGACCGCGCTGCTGCTGATCGCGGTGCCGATGGCACTGGATACGGTGCCCGACAGCGTGATCGATGCCGCCGACGCGATCGGGTTCGGCCGGATGCGGCGCACGGTCACCGTCGACATGCCGTTGGCGCTACCGGTTTTCACCGCTTCTCTGCGCGTCGTGGTGGTCACCAATATCGCCATGGTGTCGGTCGGCGCGCTGATCGGAGTCGGCGGGCTCGGGAAGCTGTTCACCCAGGGCTACCAGCGCGATTACCCCGACCAGATCGTCGCGGGCATCATCGTGACCCTGGTGCTCGCGCTGATCTTCGATCGGCTGGTGTTCCTGCTCGGCACCCTCGCAACCCCGTGGACCAGGGCAGACGCGCGTGTGAGCGGGGCCCGCTCGTGAACCTCTTCGTCGAAGCCTGGAACTATCTGAGCGACAGCGCGAACTGGGGCGGACCCACCGGCATCGAACATCGCCTGCTGCAACACCTGTGGTACAGCTTCCTCGCGGTGGCGCTGTCGGCGGTGATCGCGGTGCCGCTCGGGTCGATCATCGGGCACACGCGCCGCGGCAGTGCCGTGATGGTCGGCTTCGCCAATGCCATGCGGGCGCTGCCGACACTGGGTCTGCTCACCTTTCTGGTGCTCGGACTCGGGCTCGGGCTGATCCCGCCGCTGCTGGCGCTGATCACCGTCGGCATCCCACCGCTGCTGGCGGGGGCCTACGCGGGAATCGCGAATGTGCCCGCCGACGTGGTCGACGCCTCGCGGGCGATGGGGATGACCGAGCGCCAGATCCTGTTCCGGGTCGAGGTGCCCAACGCGATGCCGGTGCTGCTCGGCGGGTTGCGCGGCGCCACTCTGCAAGTCGTCGCCACCGCGACTATCGCGGCCTATGTCAACCTGGGCGGGCTCGGCCGCTACATCTTCGACGGCATCGGGCTCTACCGATACGACCTCGTATTGGTGGGCGCGCTGCTGGTCGCGGTGCTGGCACTGGTGCTCGACGGGCTGCTCGCGGTGGCGGTGTGGGCGAGCACCCCGGGCACCGGCAGGCTCACCCACGCGGGGGCCGACCCCCGGATCTCAGTCGTCGCCGAGTAGCGCCCGCAGGTGCGGGTCGTCGGCCAGCACCTGCTGCATCCTGGCACGTTCCCGGGCGCGCTGAGCGTTGGCGTGAATCCACTCCTGCGCTGCCTGCACCATCGCCACATTCACCGAGACGCCCGCGGCCGCCGCGGCCGCCGCGAGCTGTTCGGCGACCTCGTCGGGAAGCTGCACGGTGATAGTGGTCATCGTTCGATGATCCCAGACAACGCGACAGCGCCCCCGTTCCGGTGGGAACGGGGGCGCTGTCCGGGAGAAACTAGGCGACGCCCTCGGCGCGCGCTGCTTCGGCGACGGCCTCGGCCACTGCCGGAGCCACGCGCGGATCGAGCGGGCTCGGGATGATCTTGTCGACGGCGAGCTCGTCGGCGACGACGCCGAAGATGGCGTTCGCGGCGGCGACCTTCATGCCCTCGGTGATCCGGCGGGCACCGGCGTCGAGCGCACCCTTGAACACGCCGGGGAAGGCGAGCACATTGTTGATCTGGTTCGGGAAGTCGCTGCGGCCCGTCGCCACGATCGCCACGTACTTGGCGGCCACGTCGGGGTGGATCTCCGGGTCCGGGTTGGACATAGCGAACACGATCGCCTCCGGCGCCATCGAGGCGATGAGCTCTTCGGGGATGGTGCCCGCGGACAGGCCGAGGAACACATCGGCGCCGGCGAGCGCGTCGGCCGGGCCACCGGTCAGGCCGCGCGGGTTGGAGCGGGCGGCCAGGTCGGCCTTCACACCGTTGAGGCCGTCGCGACCGGTGCTGACGATGCCCTTCGAGTCGAGCACGACCACATCGGGGACGCCGGCGGCGATCAGGATGTTCGCGCATGCCACACCGGCCGCACCGGCGCCGGAGACGACAACCTTCAGCCCGGACATGTCACGGCCCTGCACCGCGGCCGCACCCTTGAGGGCGGCCAGCACCACGATGGCGGTGCCGTGCTGGTCGTCGTGCATGACCGGGCAGTCCAGCGCCTCGATGACGCGACGCTCGATCTCGAAGCAGCGCGGAGCGGAGATGTCTTCCAGGTTCACCGCGCCGAAGCTCGGACGCAGGTGGATCAGCGTCTGGACGATCTCGTCGGGATCGGTGGTGTCGAGCACCAGCGGGATCGAGTTCAGGCCGGCGAACTTCTTGAACAGCGCGGCCTTGCCCTCCATCACGGGCAGCGAGGCGCGCGGGCCGATGTCGCCGAGGCCGAGCACGGCGGTGCCGTCGCTGACCACGACCACGAGCCGGTCGGTCCAGGTGTAGGTCTTGGTGAGCGCGGCGTCCTCGGCGATCGCCCGGCTGACCTGGGCGACACCGGGGGTGTAGGCGATGGACAGGTCGCGCTGGGTCTCGAGGGGGGCGCTGAGCTCGACAGACAGCTTTCCACCGAGGTGACCCGCGAAGATCTCCTCCTGGGTGATCGCAGCGAGGCTCGCTGCGTCATCGGCCTTGGGCGCCGCGGTGGCATTCGGTGCGTCAGTCACAGGTGACACGATTTCACTCCTGCTCGAGTCGGGCTCAACCGGGGGACGGTTACCGCCGGGTATATCGGAACTACGAATTTCTGGGACGCCGGATCGCTACGACACTGATGCGCTACGACGCTCATCGGGTGCGCGTCCGCACGTGTTTCACGGTGGCAACCGGTACACGTGGCGCGGCACTGATCCGCCGAGCGGAACCGGACGGGTGTGTCCGGGCGAGCAAAACGGGTCGACCAACGCTGCGACGGTGCGTCGCACGGCGGAAGGTCACCGATGTTTCCCCGAACCCGGCGGTGGCAAGGGAAGGGAATCCGCAACATTCTGCCAGCACGATGCGTCGATTGCCAAACCGCGTCATGTGTCGAGCGTAGCCGTGTCGAATTGCCGTGGCGTAAGCGAAAACTCGCAGCGCAGCGGGAACATCCGGTGAACTTTCACACCGTGGCGGGGGTGGCCGCGGTGAGCTCGCCACCGAGTGGCTCCGGCCATTCCTCCCGGCGCACCCAGACGTCGTCGAGCCCGCCGCAGCGCAGCCGGACCAGCCAGTCCGAGTGCGCGGCGGGGTGGTCGATGCGGCGGTGGATACCGCGGCTCTCGGTGCGCACGAGCGCGCTGTAGCCCGCCCACCGGGCGACGGCGAGCAGCGCAGCCGCCTGGCGAGCCCGCAGCTGCCCCACCCCGAGGCCACCCAGGTCGAACTGGGCGCCGGGCCACATCGCGTCCAGCTCGGCGATGCTGTCGCCGAGGCTGCCCGCGCTGCGCCGGTAGCTGCGGCGCAGCGGCAGCGTGTGCTCCTGCACCAGGCCGATCACCGACCGCGGGTCGATGTGGGCGTGCGGCCCGAGGCCCGCGCCCGGCACCGGACTCGCACTGCTCGCCCTTTCGTTGGCGACCGCGAACGCGGCGGCGCCCTGCCCCGCCCAGGTGCCCGAGGCCAGCGCCCAGGCCCCGTTGAGGCCGCCGCGGGCGCCGGCCGCTCCGGTGACGATCTGCCGGCCGGTCACATCGCCGGCACCGAACAGGCCGCGGATCGTTGTCGAGCAATCGGTATCGGCGAGGGCCAGCCCGCCCGCGCCACGGATCGTTCCCGCCAGTACCGCCCGCACGGGCACCCGGCCCGCGGCGTCGACCGCGCCGTGCCTGCTCAGCCAGTGCCGGACGGTGTCGGGCACCTCGCTCAGCGCCGCGAAGACCCGCCGGCCGTCCGCGATGGCGGTGAGCGCCGCCGGGTACCGGTCGGGCAGTTCGGCGCCCGCTTCGTCGTAGAGAGCCGCGAAATGCACCGACAGCCCGGGCGCGACCGCCGGATGCGGATGGACTCGCGACAGCACCGGCGCCAGTCCGTAGGCACTGGAGAATTCCATCCCGCACAGTTCGGCGCCTGCCTCGGCCGCCATCAGCAGGCCCTCGCCGGTACTCACCTCGGTGCCCGCACCGCCGGACAGGAACGCGCAACCACCGGTGGCGACCACGACCGCGCCTGCCCGGATGACCCACGGCCGAAACTTGTTGTGGCGCTGGACCCCCGCCGCACCGACCACGGTGCCCGCCGGGTCGACCAGCAATTGCAGCGCCGGATGATGATCGAGGATGCGCACGCCCGCCTCCAGCGCGCCGCGCCGGAGCCGGCGCAGGTAGCTCGCGCCGTCGAAGTGCGCGTGGGCCGGGTCGCCGCTCGGATCGGGCACGCGATGGCGGGTGCCCGACCAGGTCTGCAATCGCCGGTGGGTCTCGTCGACCACGCGGTGCAGCCAGGCCCGATCACCGAGCCCGCCGCCGGAGACGAACATCTCCTCGACCGCCTCGGCGCGGCCCGGACCGGGCGGAATATCCCAGAGCACGGTCGTGCCGTACACGGTGGGACCGCTGGAACCGCAGCGACTCTTGTCGACCAGCACCACCCGCGCGCCCGTCGCCGCGGCCGAGACGGCAGCCCAGAGCCCGGCGGGTCCACCGCCGAGGATCAAGACATCCGTTTCGATGCTGGTCACAAAGAGAAATATTCGGGCACAGTTCACCCGTCCGCAACCATTACGCGGCCGTCAACCCCACCATTGTGTCCAAAGCAATACACCGGCCGTGACCAAGACCGCCGCGGACCCGAACAGCGTGGCCACACCGCGACGCCGATCGGCGAAGACCTGCGCGACGACCACCACGACCGCGGCCACGAAATGCCACGCCAGCGATTCCGCGCCCGGCCCGGGAAAGTCGCGGCGCGAGCCGATCACCGCCGCGCCGACGACCACGCACAAGAGCACCAGTACCCCACCCGCGACAACGCCGCTGACCGCACGCAACAGCGTCACGGGGCGATCACCGGCGTCCCGCTCGCTTTGTCGATGAGTGCTTCGTACTGATCGGGATCGGTGCCACACGCGCCGATCTCGATGGTCTTGTTGCTGCCGTGATAGTCCGACGAGCCGGTGCGCACCAGGCCCAGTTCTCGCGAAAGCCCGGTCAGCACAAGGCGATCGGCTTCGCTGTGATCAGGGTGGTCGATCTCGAGCCCACCGAGGCCGAGCCCGGCCAGCTCCCTGATGTCGTCGAGCGCCAGCAGCCTGCCCCGCTTGCGTGCGCGAGCATGGGCGATCACGCTGACCCCGCCCGCGGCCGCGATCAGCCGCACGGCCCTCGGCAGCGGGGTGTCGGCCTTCTCGGCGTAGTACGGCCCGTGCGGCGCGAGCAGATCGACGAACGCGGCATTCACGCTCTCGACCACGCCCGCCGCGACCAGTGCCTGCGCCAGATGCGGCCTGCCCACCGCCGGACCCGCGGTCGCCATCACATCGACGGGATCGATCGGTAGTCCGTCGGCTGCCATCTTCTCGGCCATCGCCCGCACTCTGGCCACCCGCTCGCCGCGCAACCGCTCGCGCTCTTCGGCGAAACCGCGGTCGGTGGGGTCGAACAGATACGCCAGCAGGTGCACCGGCACGGGGTAGCCGTCCTCCCCCATGCCCGTGCACGACATCTCCATGCCACGCACCAGGGTGAGTCCCGAGGGGCGGGCAGCCTCGGCCTCCGCCCAGCCACCGGTGGTGTCGTGGTCGGTGATCGCGAGAACGTCGAGGCCGGCCGCCGCGGCATGCCGCACCAGTTCGGCGGGGGTGTCGGTGCCGTCGGAGGCGGTGGAATGGGTATGCAGGTCGATGCGCACACCTCAGTCTTACAGTGCGGTGTCGGGTCCCGCGCGTTCCCGGGTGCGCGAGGACGGTGCCCGTAGGATCCACTCGGTGCCCTCATTTCCGCCGATGCCGTCGTTCCACGGGCCCCATCGCGCGACGAAAACTCCGCGACGGCGGGTCCCCGTACCGACGGCACGAGCGATCGTCGACTGCGGGGTCTACGTCGACGGCGAGCGGCAGCCGGGACATTTCACACCGCAACAGGCGCTGACCGCGGCGGAGAAGACCGATGCGGGATTCGTCTGGATCGGCCTGCACGACCCGGACGAGCGGCAGATGAACGACATCGCCTCGATCTTCGACCTGCACCCACTGGCGGTGGAGGACGCGGTGCAGGGCAGGCAACGCCCCAAGCTCGAGCGCTACGGCGACACCCTGTTCCTGGTGATGAGCACGGTCTGTTACGTCGAACACGACATCGACTCGACCAGCGAGATCGTGGAGACCGGCGACATCATGGTCTTCACCGGGCCGCGCTTCGCCGTCACGGTGCGCCACGGCGAGCACACCCACCTGTCCACTGTGCGCCACGAGCTCGAAAAGCAGCCCGAGCAGCTGAAATACGGGCCGACCGCGGTATTGCACGCCGTCGCCGACCACATCGTCGACACCTACGTCGATGTCACCGAGTCCGTCGGCGTCGACATCGACGAAATGGAAGAGGCGGTGTTCACGCCCGCCTCGAAGATCGGCATCGGCTCGATCTACCAGCTCAAACGCGAAGTGGTGGAATTGCGAAGGGCGGTCGCGCCGCTGGCGGTTCCGCTGGAGCGGCTGGTGAACAACACCGACTTACCGGTGCCGACCGAGATCCGCCGCTATCTGCGCGACGTGGCCGATCACCAGGCCAGCGTCTCCGATCACATCAGCTACTTCGACGAGGCGCTCAGCGGGTTGGTCAATGCCGCGCTGGCCAAGATCAGCGTTCAGCAGAACACCGACATGCGCAAGATCTCGGCCTATGCCGCGATGGCGGCGGTACCCACGATGATCGCGGGCGTTTACGGCATGAACTTCGACCACATGTGGGAGCTACACCAGGTGTGGGGCTACCCCGTGGTGCTGATCGTGATGGCGGTGCTGTGCGCGGTGCTGTTCCGCAGCTTCCGCCGCAACGGCTGGCTCTAGAGATTCACCGCACCGCGCTCGGGATCACGCACGTCGATCCCGGCTTCGGCCCAGGCATCGCGCAATGCCTGGGCGCCACGCACGCGCACCCAGGCGGCCTCGGTCGCGGTCACCGGGGTGACGCTGAGGTAGCGCACCGGGTCGGCCGGGTCCGGCAGCGCGATCGCGGGAATATCGCTCTCGCTGAGCACAACCGCGGTGAACTTCGCGTTGCGCCACAGCGGTTCTCCGAGATCGAGTAGCGCGTCGGCCTGCAGCACAACGCCTTCCACCGCGGGCGAGGCGACCAGCACACCGAGGGATTTGGCCACCCCGACCTGCGGGTCGGCGCTCATCAGCAGCGTCAGGACCAGTTCCGCGCGCGGTCCGCGCACCGGGTCGGCCAGCAGATCGGTCGGATCGCCCATCGGATGACGGGAACCGCCCAGCGTCGCGTAGTGGACCGCGCCGTCGCCCGGAATACGCAGGATCTCGACGGGTTCCAGCCCGAGGAAGGTCAGCGACGCCGAATCGACCTGTGCGCGTTCGACATCGAAGTGGTCCAGCACCGCAGCGCGGACCGTGTTCTCCACATCCATCGCGCTACAGAGCCAATCGGGCGAGCATGTCGCGGGCTTGTTCGGCGGACTTCGGATCGCACAGCACGTCGTAACGGCCCGCGACCAGCTGCATGGTCGAGGCGAAATCGCGCTGACCCTTGGTGGCCGCGTACGGGATCGACGTGGTGATGACGCCGAAGACGATGCCGCCGAGCAGACCGACGACGAGCGGGCCGAGCGCACCACCGGTGGTGGTGAACAGGCTCAGCAACAGACCGAGGAACAGGCCGAGCCAGGCACCCGACACCACGCCGCCGCCGATGACCTTGCCCCACGTGAGCCGGTACAGCACCCGCTCCACCTGCATCAGATCGACACCGACGATGGTCACGTCCTGCACCGGGAACTGCCCGTCGGCCAGGTAGTCGACCGCACGCTGCGCCTCGGCGTAGGTCGGATACGAGCCGACCGGCCAGCCCGACGGCGGCGTCGGCAACGCCTGCCGCCCGCGATTCGAGTTGCCCAAGGGATTCGTCATAGTCCTATTCTGCTATTCGTCGACCGACTGTGCCGCAGTGAAACGCACCATTCCACCCCCGCGGGATCAAGCGCCGGTTCTCGTCATCCCCGAGGCGCGCCCCTTGTCGGCGACAACCTGTGCCATCTTGGCGCTCGCTTCGTCGATCATCTCATCCCCCAACATGACAGCGCCACGCGCGCCACCGGCCTCGGAGGTGTGGAAGGCGTAGGTCTCCAAGATCAACTCGGCGCGGTCGTAGTCGGCCTGACGTGGACTGAAGATCTCGTTGGCCGCGTCCACCTGGCCGGGATGCAGTACCCACTTGCCGTCGAAACCCAGCGCGGCCGTGCGAGCAGCGGCCCGGCGGAAGCCGTCGACATCGCGAATCTGCAGGTAGGGACCGTCGATCGCCTGCAGCCCGTGCGCGCGGGCGGCGAGCAGGATCGTCATCAGGATGTGGTGGTAGGCGTCGCCGACGTCGTAGCCTTCCGGCTGCTCGCCCACCACCAACGTGCGCATATTGATACTGGCCATGAAATCGGCGGGCCCGAACACCAGTGTCTGCACGCGCGGGCTCGCGGTGGCGATGGCATCGATATTGCGCAGTCCGAGCGCGTTCTCGATCTGCGGTTCGATGCCGATCCGGCCGACCTCGAGACCGCTGGCCTTCTCCACCTGGGTGAGCAGCAGATCGAGCGCCTGCACCTGCCCCGCGTCGGTGACCTTGGGCAACAGGATCGCGTCGAGCCAGCTGCCCGCGCCCTCGACCACGCTGATCACATCGGCGAAGGTCCATTCGGTGGACCAGTCGTTGACCCGCACCACCCGCAACTGCGAACCCCAGCCCGGTTCGTTCAGGGCCGCGACGATATTCGCCCGCGCGGCCGCCTTGGCGCCGGGGGCGACCGCGTCCTCCAGATCGAGGAACACCTCGTCGACCGGCAGCGTCTTCGCCTTCGCGATCATTTTCGGGTTGCTACCCGGCACTGCGAGCACCGAACGACGTGGCTTCATGAGGAGTGCCTCCTGACTGGTGCGGCCGTCCCCGACCGATAGCCTGATGGTCATGGCAACCACCAGGGTGTATGTCGCCCGGCTCGCCGGCCTGACGGTGCTGGGTCCGGACGGGGAGTCTATCGGCCGGGTCCGCGATGTGGTCGTCGCCGTCCGGCACGGACGCCAGCCGCCGCGTGTGCACGGACTCGTCGTCGAATTGCTCACCCGGCGACGCATTTTCGTGCCGATGCTGCGGGTCACCGCGATCGAACCCGGCATGGTCACTCTCAATACCGGGACCGTGAGCCTGCGCCGCTTCGCCCAGCGCCCCGGCGAACGCCTGGCCATGGCCCAGATCCTCGATTCGCCGGTACGCGTGAACGACCCGGATCTGCCGGACCTGGCCGATATCGACGTGCTCGTCGCCGACCTCGGGATCGAGCAGACCAGGACAAGGGATTGGATCGTCAGCCGGGTCGCGGTACGCGGGCATCGGCGGATCGGGCGCAGGCGCTCGGTGCACGTGGTCGAGTGGTCGCAGGTCGACGGGCTCACCCCGGCCGAGGTGGACCGGCCCGGCCAGGACGTGACCACCCTGCTCACCCAGTTCGAGGGGCTGCGCGCGGCCGACGTCGCGCACCGGTTGCGTGAGTTGCCGGAGAAACGTCGCATCGAAGTGGCGATCGCTCTCGACGACGAACGCCTCGCCGACGTGGTCCAGGAACTGCCCGACGACGACCAGGTCGACCTGCTCGGCCATCTCGAGGTGCGCCGCGCCGCCGACGTGCTCGAGGCGATGGACCCCGACGATGCCGCCGACCTGCTCGGCGAACTGCCCGAAAGCGAAGCCGAATCGCTGCTGGCCCTGATGGATCCCGAGGAATCCGAACCGGTGCGCCGACTGCTCGCGCACTCCCCCGACACGGCGGGCGGTCTGATGACGCCGAAACCGATCGTCCTCGGGCCCGCGACGACCGTCGCCGAAGCGCTGGCCCGGGTCCGCGACCCCGACCTCACGCCCGCGCTGGCCTCGATGGCCTTCGTCGTGCGACCACCCACGGCCACCCCGACCGGCCGCTACCTGGGCTGTGTGCACATTCAGCAGCTGCTGCGGGAACCGCCCGCGCACCTGGTGGGCGGGATCGTCGACAGTGACCTGGCGCCGCTGTCACCCGACCTGCCGCTCTCAGCGGTGACCCGCTATTTCGCCACCTACAACCTGGTGTGCGGGCCGGTGGTCGACGCGGAGAACCATCTGCTCGGCGCGGTGACCGTCGACGACGTCCTCGATCATCTGCTGCCCGAGGATTGGCGCGAAGAAGAGCCTCCGGCGCTGCAGCAGGTCGAGGCGAGCGGGAGCACGGCATGAGTGAGAAGAATCCGGCGCGGCAACGCTTGGAGACGCCGGTCGGGTCGCGCTTCCGCTTCGACTGGGATTCGGACGCGTTCGCGCAGGCCAGTGAGCGCGTCGCCCGATTCCTCGGCACCGGGCGCTATCTCGCGATCCAGACGGTGATCGTGATCGTGTGGATCCTGCTCAATGTGTTCGCGGTGGCGCTGCGCTGGGATCCGTACCCGTTCATCCTGCTCAACCTGGCTTTCTCCACCCAGGCCGCCTATGCGGCGCCGCTGATTCTGCTGGCGCAGAACCGGCAGGACAACAGGGACAAGGTCTCGCTCGAAGAGGACCGGACCCGGGCCGCGCAGACCAAGGCCGATACCGAGTTCCTCGCCCGCGAACTCGCCTCGCTGCGCCTGGCGGTGGGCGAGGTCGCCACCCGCGACTACCTGCGGCGTGAACTGGAGGAGATCAAGGACGTGCTCGACCGCATCGATGCGGTCACCACGCCCGACGGCGCGCCGAAGCCGGACAAAAAGCGAAAAGCGGTCCGCAAGAAAACCTCCGGTCAAACGGCCTCTTCCGCCCCGATTTCGCCTGGTGCTCCAGATGTATGACCGGAAATGCTCAACAACTTCCTGACCGGTAGGTAACCTGGATCACGTTGTTCCGGGTGGGCCGGAGGGGGACTCTGCGGCCTGCCGCTTTTCGACGAAAAGGGTGTGGCCGTGCGAATTTCTGCTCCGATAACGATGTCGGCCCTTGTAGTCGCAGGTCTGGTCGCCTCCGGGTCCGGGGTGCACACCAGCGACCCGAGCACCGCGCCGACCGCACCGGAGGCCCTGCTGGCGGCCACGGCGAGCACCGCCGAGGACACACCCGAAACCGATCCGTCCGAGATCGTCGGCCTGCTGCCGGTCGCGCAGGAGGCGCCGCGCCGGTTGCGCGCGCTCAACGCCAACACCGCCGCACCCTTCGCGGGAACCGTTCCGCTGCAAAGCATTTCGCTGCCCACGGGCAGCGGCGCACTCGGCATCCCGGAGATCGTGCTCGCCGCCTACCGCAACGCCGAGCTGGCCATGGAATCCGCGCAGCCGGGCTGCGGGCTCACCTGGAACCTGCTCGCGGGCATCGGCCGGATCGAATCCGGACACGCCAGCAGTGGCCGCACCGACCCCGCCGGTACGACGACGACGCCGATCTTCGGCCCCGCGCTCGACGGCACCCTGCCCGGCAACGAGGTGATCAAGGAAGCCGACGGCGGTTTCGTGCGAGCCCTCGGGCCGATGCAGTTCCTGCCGAGCACCTGGGCGCACTACGCCGCCGACGGCAACGGCGACGGCGCCTCGGACCCGCACAATGTCTTCGACGCGGCGCTGGCCGCGGGCAAGTACCTCTGCTCGGGCGGCATGAACCTGCGCGAGGCGGCCCAGGAGTTGCGGGCGGTGCTGCGCTACAACAACTCGATGTCCTACGCGGCCAACGTGCTGAGCTGGTCGGCTGCATACCGGACCGGCGGCGCGCCGAGTCAGGTGGCCATCTCGCCGGAGATCATCCCGCCGGGCAGCGGTCCGCTGGTGGCGCCCAATGTGCTGGCGGCCTCGACCAACACGCCCACGCCCACCACCACGCCCACCCCGACGACGCCGAAGGTCACCACGCCCACACAGGTGATGATCACGCTCCCCGGTCTGCCACCGATCCCCTGCGGGATCTTCTGTCCGGCGCCGGTCGCACCGCCCGAGACGTGCGTGAGCGAGCCGCTGCCCGCGCAGATGCCGAACCCGCTGGCACCCGAGCCGCAGCCCGCCGACAAGCCCGCCGAGCAGACCTACGGCGCTGCGGCGCCGAAGGATCCGGCCGCACCCGAGCAGCCGGTGGTCGAGCCCGCCGCGTGTACCCCGGCGACGGTCGCACCCACGGAGACCCCGGCACCCACCACACCGGAGAAGACACCGGAACCGGGTGTCGCCCCGGCCGAGGAGCCCGCACCCGCCGAGCCCGCGCCGGTGGCGCCCACCCAGCAGCCCGGCATCACGCTGCCGTTCGGCATCGTCATCCCGCTGCCGCCCGCCCCCGCACCGGCCCCGTAGAAATCAAACCGAAATACAGATCACGGAGGGGTAACAAAAAGGTCTCGGGTGCGGTAATCTCTTCTCATCCAACACGGTTGAGGAGGGCACCACACAGTGGGTCGTCATCGGAAACAGCCTGCTACGACAGTTCGCCGTAGCTCGCTCATCGCACTGACCGGATTGGTCCCCGCCGGACTGGTAGCCGTGACCGCGGCCGCCACCGAGGCGACCACGGCAACCAACGCAGCTGTCGAGCACGACCTGCTGCCCGGCGCCGAGCCGGAGGTTACGGCCGATCTGGTCTCGTCGCCCCAGGCCGACATCGCCGAGATCGTCCACGCGGAAGCGCGCCAGTCCCCCTCGGCCGCGCCGGTCGTGAAAACCGTTGCACTGCCGGATGATCGCGCGTCCGCCGATCTGCCCGCGGGTCCGCTCGGTATTCCGGGCATCGCCGTTGCCGCCTACCAGACCGCCGAACAGCAACTGGCCGTGGAGAACCCGCACTGCGGGATGTCCTGGTCGCTGCTGGCGGGCATCGGCCGCGTCGAATCCACCCACGCCTACGGCAAGGCCGACGCGCAGGGGAACCCGATCAAGGCGGTCTACGGGCCCGTCCTCGACGGCAGCCTCTCCGGCAACAATGTCATCCACGACACCGACGGCGGCGACCTCGACGGCCTCGGCGGCTACGACCGCGCCATCGGCCCGATGCAGTTCCTGCCCGAGACCTGGCACCGCTACGCCGCCGACGGCAACGCCGACGGCATCGCCGACCCACAGAACCTCTTCGACGCGGCCCTCACCGCGGGCCGCTACCTGTGCGACGGCGGCCTGAACATGCGCGACCTCTCCCAGCAGTCGAAGGCGATCCTGCGCTACAACAACTCGATGGCCTACGTCGCCAACGTGATGGCCTGGTCGGGTTCCTACTCCAGCGGCCTCGCCCCCAAGCCCCAGGACCTCCCCCGAATCCACTAGGAAGCGGGCCTACCGGCCAGCGACTGTCGTCCCCGGATCGTCGACCGATCCGGGGACGCATAACATCGGGGGTATGTCAGTGATTACGGAAGCGGATGTGCGGGCGGCGCTCGCGAAGGTCGACGACCCGGAGATCCGCAAACCGATCACCGAGTTGGGGATGGTCAAGTCCATCGCCATCGCCGACAGCGGTGACGTGCACATCGAGATCTACCTGACCACCTCCGGGTGCCCGTTGCGGACCGAGATCGTTCAGCGGGTCACCAAGGCCGTCGCGGATGTCAACGGCGCGGGGGCGGTGACCGTCGATCTCGATGTGATGAGCGATGAGCAGCGCACCGAGCTGCGCAAGTCGCTGCGTGGCGATTCGGCCGAGCCGATCATCCCGTTCGCCCAGCCCGGCTCGCTGACCCGCGTCTACGCGGTGGCTTCCGGTAAGGGCGGCGTCGGCAAGTCCAGCGTCACCGCCAACCTCGCCGTGGCGCTGGCGCAGCGTGGGCTGTCGGTCGGTGTGCTCGACGCCGATATCTACGGCCACTCCATCCCGCGCATGCTCGGCTCCGACGCCAAGCCCACCCAGGTCGAGCGGATGATCATGCCGCCGGTGGCGCACGACGTGAAGATGATCTCGATCGCGCAGTTCACCCAGGGCAACACCCCCGTGGTGTGGCGTGGTCCGATGCTGCACCGCGCGCTGCAGCAGTTCCTCGCCGACGTGTTCTGGGGCGACCTGGACGTGCTGCTGCTCGACCTGCCGCCCGGCACCGGCGACGTCGCGATCTCCCTCGCCCAGCTCATCCCGAGCGCCGAGATCCTGGTCGTCACCACCCCGCAGATCGCCGCCGCCGAGGTGGCCGAGCGTGCGGGTGCGATCGCCCTGCAGACCCGCCAGCGCATCGCCGGGGTCGTGGAGAACATGTCCTGGCTCGACCTGCCGGATGGTTCACGCATGGAGCTGTACGGCTCCGGCGGCGGCCAGGTCGTCGCCGACCGCCTCACCCGCGCCGTCGGCTCGAATGTGCCCCTGCTCGGCCAGGTCCCGATCGAGCAGGCCCTGCGCGAAGGCGGCGACGACGGCAACCCGATCGTGCTCTCCGACCCGGCGAATCCCGCCGCCGTCGCCCTGCTCGGTATCGCTGACAAACTCGCCGTCCGCAAGCGCGGCCTGGCAGGCATGTCACTGGGAATCGATACCACCCGTCATCTCTGATTCGGGACTTGTCAGTGGCGTTGCCTAGGCTGGCTTCATGCTGACGCTGCTTCTATACGTGCTCATCGTCGGGTTGGTCGCGGCGATGCTGTTCCTCGTCGCCAGTGCGGTATTCGGGCGGTCCGAGGAGCTCGGGCCCTTACCCGAGGGGACCACCGCTACCGTGCTGCCCGCCGACGGCGTCACGGGGGCCGATGTGCGGGCGTTGCGATTCCAGCAGGTGGTGCGCGGGTACAAGGCCGGCGAGGTCGACTGGGCGCTGGGCAGGCTGGCCGAGCGGATCGACGAACTCGAGTTCGAGCTGGCGCAGGCTCGGCAGTGGCAGGCGCAGGTGGCGGCGGGCCAGGATCGCGGGTGAGCGAGCTCGCCGACGACGGCCTCGTGCGCTGCGACTGGTCGACCGGCTCGCAGCTGTACCGCGATTACCACGACACCGAATGGGGTCAGCCCCTGCACGGTGACGACGCCATGTTCGAACGGCTCTGCCTCGAGGCCTTCCAGTCCGGGCTGGCCTGGATCACCGTCCTGCGTAAGCGGCCCGCCTTCCGCAGCGCGTTCGCCGGTTTCGAGATCGCGAAGGTCGCCGAGTTCGACGATCACGACCGCGCGCGGCTGCTGGCCGACGCGGGCATCGTGCGAAACCGCGCCAAGATCGACGCGGTGATCAACAACGCCCGGGTTGCTCGCGACCTGCCGGTGAGCCTGGACGAGCTGCTGTGGTCGTTCGCACCCGCGCCACGCCCACGGCCGGCCTCGATCGAGAATGTGCCCGCCACCACACCCGAATCCATTGCTCTGGCAAAGGAATTGAAGCGCCGAGGGTTCGCTTTCGTCGGTCCGACGACGGCGTATGCCCTCATGCAGGCAACCGGCATGGTGGACGATCACCTGGATGTTTGCTGGGTGACAGCGGTACCGAACGGAACCGACTCCGCAGTCACATTTCGCACTCAGGTGTCCGCCCGCGACGGCAATAGGGAAGAATAGGACCGGTGTGGCCCGCCGAACACCCGGCGAGCCCGCTGGTTGGCGACAACCGGCAGACGAGAAAACAGTGCGCAGAACCACCGCGCAGATCTGGAGGGAGCAGAGGATGGCGGCCATGAAGCCCCGTACCGGGGACGGTCCCCTCGAAGCAACCAAGGAAGGTCGTGGAATCGTCATGCGGGTTCCACTCGAGGGTGGCGGGCGTCTGGTCGTCGAACTCACACCGGACGAGGCTGCGGCGCTCGGTGACGAACTGAAGAGCGTCACCAGCTGAATGCGCTGACCGAGGTCGCCGCACTTCTGGCCTGCCCGGAGTGCGGCGACGAGCTGCAACCGCACGATCGTGCGCTGAGATGCGGTACCGGTCACAGCTTCGACATCGCCCGCCAGGGCTATGTGGGACTGCTGACCGGCGCATCGACGAAAATGACCGGCGACACCGCCGACATGCTCGACGCCCGCGCCGCTTTCCAGGGTGCGGGCCATTTCGCCCCGATCGCCGCGGCGATCGCTCGTGCCTTCGACACCGCCGCGACGGTGCTCGAAATCGGGGCGGGCACGGGCTACTACCTCGCCGACGTGCTCGACGCGCATCCCGATGCCCTCGGCATCGCCTTGGACGTGGCCAAGCCCGCCGCCCGCCGCGCCGCGCGGGCGCACCCGCGCGCGGCCTCCGTGCTGGCCGACGCCTGGCGTGGCCTGCCACTGCGCGAGGACGCCGTCACCGGCGTGCTCTCGGTGTTCGCCCCGCGCAACCCCGCCGAGGTCGCCCGCGTCCTCGCGCCCGACGGACGCTTCGTCGTCGTCACTCCCACGGCGCGTCATCTGAGCGAACTGATCGGCCCCCTCGGCATGGTGGGCGTCGATCCGGACAAGGACCGGCGCCTGGCCGACTCGCTCGCCGGCGCGTTCGCCCGTGCTGAGCACACCCTCGTCGAGTTTCCGATGAAGCTGTCGCGCACCGATGTCACCCGTGTCGTCGCGATGGGCCCGTCGGCGTTCCACCGCACCCCCGCCGACGATCCACGCATCGCGGCACTCTCGGACACCACCGAAGTGACGGCGTCGGTCACCGTGTCGACCTATCTGCCGAACCGCTGACCTAGCGCAACACACTCCGGTACACGTCGAGCGTGTGCTCGGCGATCCGCGCCCAGTCGAACTCCGCGATCGCCCTCGCCCGCCCGGCCTCGCCGTAGCGCACCGCCAAGGCCGGATCCCCCGCGACCTCGTTCACCGCGGCGGCGAGCGCGCGCTCGTACTCCCCGGTCGCCTCGGGGTCGTAGTGCACCAGACGCCCGGTGACCCCGTCGTCGACCACCTCCGGAATCCCGCCGACATCCGAGGCCACGACGGCGGTCGCGCACGCCATCGCCTCCAGATTCACGATGCCCAGCGGTTCGTACACCGACGGGCACACGAAGACCGACGAGGCGGACAGGATCTGGCGGACCTGCTCGGCGGGAAGCATCTCCTTCACCCAGAAGACGTTGCCGCGCTGCCGCTGCAATCCGTCGACGGCGGCGGCGACCTCCACCTCGAGTTCCTTGGTATCGGCCGCACCCGCGCACAACACCACCTGGATGTCGGGGGCGAACAAGGCGGCCGCGGCGAGCAGGTGCCCGACGCCCTTCTGCCGGGTGATCCGCCCGACGAAGGACACGATCGGCAGGTCGGCGCGCACGCCGAGCCGCTCGAGCACCGGCGCCTCGTCGGCGGCGGGCGGGCCGGGGTGCCACACGCTCGCGTCGATACCGTTGTGCACCACATGAACTCGATCGGGGTCGATCGCGGGATAGGCGTCGAGCACATCGTGGCGCATGCCTTCGCTGACCGCGATCACCGCGTCGGCGTTCTCCATCGCATTGCGTTCCGACCACGACGACAGCCGATACCCGCCACCGAGCTGCTCGGCCTTCCACGGCCTGCGCGGTTCCAGCGAATGCGCGGTGAGCACATGGGGGATCCCGTACAGCATGGCGGCGAGATGACCGGCCAGGCCCGCGTACCAGGTGTGCGAATGCACCACGTCCACGCCGCCGGCCGCGTCGGCCATCCGCAGCTGCGCCGACATCATCTGCAACGCGGCGTTGGCGGCGTACAGCTCGGGGTCGGGGCGATGCACCACAGCACCGGCGCGCGGCGCGCCCATACAGTGCACGGTGACGTCACAGAGCTCACGCAATCGGGAAGTGAGTTCGGTGACATGTACTCCCGCACCGCCGTACACCTCGGGGGGATACTCCCGGGTCAGCATCGCCACCCGCAGCGCTTGCGCTGGAGTCTGCTCGCTGTCGGTGCCATCACTCACCGGTCCAAATTAGACCCTCGGGTCGACATGGGCCACCGTAACCTCGCTGGCCCTGTACTTTGAGCAGGGTGAGGAGCCAGCCGCACGTACTCGGGATCGTGCTCGCCGGTGGCGAGGGCAAACGACTGTTTCCACTCACGGCCGACCGCGCCAAGCCGGCGGTTCCGTTCGGTGGCGCCTACCGGCTCATCGACTTCGTGTTGAGCAACCTCGTGAACGCGGGATACCTGCGCCTGTGCGTGCTCACCCAGTACAAGTCGCACTCACTCGATCGCCACATCTCCCAGACCTGGCGGCTGTCCGGCTTCACCGGTGAGTACATCACCCCGGTGCCCGCCCAGCAGCGTCTCGGGCCGCGCTGGTACACCGGCAGCGCCGACGCGATCATGCAGTCGCTCAACCTGATCTACGACGAGGATCCCGACTACATCGTGGTGTTCGGCGCCGACCACGTGTACCGGATGGATCCGGAACAGATGGTGGCCAGCCACATCGCCTCGGGTGCCGGCGTCACCGTCGCGGGGATCCGGGTACCGAGGGCCGAGGCCAGCGCGTTCGGCTGCATCGACTCCGACGAGTCCGGCAAGATCACCCAGTTCCTGGAGAAGCCCGCGCACCCGCCGGGTACCCCCGACGACCCGAACGTGACGTTCGCGTCGATGGGCAACTACGTGTTCACCACCCGCGTGCTGGTCGACGCCATCCGCGCCGACGCCGAGAACTCCGATTCCGACCACGACATGGGCGGCGACATCATCCCGAAGCTGGTCGCCGACGGCAAGGCCGCCGTCTACGACTTCGCCGACAACGACGTCCCCGGCGCCACCGAACGCGACCGCGGCTACTGGCGCGACGTCGGCACCATCGACGCCTTCTACGAGGCGCACATGGACCTGGTCTCGGTGCACCCCGTCTTCAACCTCTACAACAAGCACTGGCCGATTCGCGGCGCGGCGGAGAACCTGCCGCCGGCGAAGTTCGCGCAGGGCGGGCTCGCCCAGGAATCGATCGTCGGGGCAGGCTCGATCCTGTCGGCGGCCACGGTCCGCAATTCGGTGCTGAGCTCGAACGTGGTGATCGAGGACGGCGCGACGGTCGAGGGCAGTGTGTTGATGCCCGGTGTGCGGATCGGGCGTGGCGCGGTGGTGCGCCACGCGATCCTGGACAAGAACGTGGTGGTCGGCGAGGGCGAGATCATCGGCCTCGATCTCGACCGTGACCGCGAGCGTTTCGCCGTCAGCAACGGCGGTGTGGTCACCGTCGGCAAGGGGATCTGGGTCGGTTAGCCCCGCGAGGCGCAGAGCAGACCGTCACCGATCGGGATCAGCACGCTGGTGAGCTCGGGGTTCTCGGCGATCGCCCTGGTCGCCGCGCGCACGGCCTGCGTCGCCGGGTCACGCTGTTCCTGGTCGGGCACCCGCCCGCCGAGTAGCGCGTTGTTGAGGATGAACGCGCCACCCGCACGCAGCAGCCGCACGCCCTGTTCGACGTAGTGGGGGTGTTCCATCGGCGCCGCGTCGATGAAGACCAGGTCGTAGGAGCCATCGGCCAGCCGGGGCAGCACGTCCAGCGCGCGCCCGTTGATCAGGCGCGTGCGCGACGGGGTGATCTCGGCGGTCCGGAACGCCTCCTTGGCCGCGCGCTGATGCTCGGGCTCGGAGTCGATCGTCGTCAGGGTTCCGTCCTCCCGCATCCCGTCGAGCAGCCACAGCCCGCTGACGCCCGCTCCGGTACCGACCTCTACCACCGAGCGCGCGCCCAGCATCTGCGCGTACATGCTCAGCAGCGCGCCGACCGCCGCGGGCACCGGCGCGGCACCCAATTCGGTGGCCCGCTCACGCGCTTCGAGAAGGACCTCGTCCTCGACGACGGACTCCTCCACATAGGCCAGGTTCCGCTCCACGTTCGATGCCACAGCTATGAGGCTAAGCCACCGGAGGGGTATGTGTATTCAGCAAAGGGACGGATCCGGCACTGTGTCGCACAGATCCCGAACAATTGCCGAAGGTTTGCGGATCGGTCACAACAGTCCCCGAACTGCTGGTTCTCCGTTGCCGGCGGGACTAGGCTCGAGTCCGACCAGAATTCTCAGGTCACACTCAGGATCTCCACACCTGACCCATATCAGCGCAGGAAATAGTTGCCCTACGCAAGGCCAGCCGATCGCGGCGGGCACGAGGCTCGGGAACAACCACACACAGTTGCTGGTTGATTGTCGGTAAGCAAGGTTCGCTGACCCGGACCAGCAAGGTTTCGTGCCAGCGGTCCCGAGTAGGAGGTGTCCCATCCCGATGGTAGACACGGCGCGTCAAGACGCCACCGACCAGACTCTGCCCGCTGATCTCATCGCGGCAGAAGCCGAAGAACTCGACGCCGAACTCACCGGCACCGCCGCTTTCGACGCGACCGGCGATCGCGCCGCCATGCCGTCCTGGGACGAACTCGTCCGCGAACACGCCGACCGGGTCTATCGCCTGGCCTACCGCCTCTCCGGCGATGCCCAGGACGCCGAGGACCTCACGCAGGACACCTTCATCCGGGTGTTCCGCTCGCTGCAGAACTACCAGCCCGGCACCTTCGAGGGCTGGCTGCACCGCATCACCACCAACCTGTTCCTCGACATGGTCCGCCGCCGCAACCGCATCCGGATGGAAGCGCTGCCCGAGGACTACGACCGGGTGCCCGCCGAAGGGCCGACCCCCGAGGACGCCTACCACGACTCCCGTCTCGACCCGGACCTGCAGAAAGCACTGGATTCGCTGGCGCCGGAGTTCCGTGCCGCCGTGGTTCTGTGTGACATCGAGGGTCTGTCCTATGAGGAGATCGGCGCCACGCTCGGTGTGAAACTGGGGACCGTGCGCAGCCGGATCCATCGCGGGCGTCAGGCACTGCGCGAGTACCTTGCGCATAATGGAAGTGAGCAGCGGTACTCCGCTGAAGCCCCATCGGTGTGACGGGTGTTCCGACGTCACCCGGTGGCTCAGGTGATGTCGGTCGGAAGGAAGAAATCCGCATGAGTGTGGACCCCAGTGCCGCAGGTCGCCCGCCGCGCTTTCAGCCCACCGAGCACTTGGCCAGTGAGGCAGTCGCGGCCTTCGTCGACGGCGAACTGCGGATGAACGCGTATCTGCGCGCCGCCCAGCATCTTTCGGTCTGCCCCGAGTGCGCGGCCGAGGTCGATGCCCAGCAGCAGGCGCGGATCGCGCTGCGCCGCGCCGCCGAGGTGGCGATTCCGCGCAGCCTGCACGACAGTCTCTCGCGTATTCCGCTGGCCGACCTCCCCGGCAACGCACCCCAACCGCAACGCCGTAACGAGGCATTTCTCGGATTCATCACAGATTCCTTCACCGCGACCCGGTGGACAACGTGGCGGCGCAAGTAGAGTCTGCGACGTGACAGGCGAATCGACGAATTCCGGATCGGCCGACCACTCGGATTCGGGGGCTGAATCACCCAGGGTGGATGCACGCACGGACGCGCGGGGCACCCTGCGCCCTTCCGACGCGCCGAACCTCGGCCCGCGCCCGGTCTACCGGCCGCACATCGACAGCCACACCGCGCGCGCCTTCCGCCGCCCGAACGGCCAAGCCGGTTCGTTCGCACCGCACGACCCCCAGCGCGTGGCCGGTAAGGACGCCGACGACGGAATCGTCCAGCGCCCGCCGGACGGCGTGCTCGCCGAGGCGTTCGCCCGGCCCGAGGGCTCCTCGGAGCTGCTGCAGCGCGAGCCCGGCGCCGACGAGCCGAAAACCGTCGTCGCGGGTCCGGTGGATCCGTGGCGTGACCCCGACGCGGCGGCCAGGCTCGGTTCGCCCGCCGTCGACACTCCCCCGCCCGCCCGGCTGCCTGTCGCGGACAAGCTGAGCGCGCGCGAGGTGCTGTTCGGTTCGCGGGTGGCGCCCAAGGCGCTCGCGATCTTGGCCGCGCTGGCGCTCGGCATCGCCGTGATCGGCGGCCTCGTCGGCCGCGTCACCGCGGAGACCGCGTCCACGCTCACCTCACGCAAGGTGACCCTCGATCAGAGCGCGGGTGTCGAGACTCCGCACAGTCAGATCGCCGCCGTCGCCAATGCCGTCCTGCCCTCGGTGGTGTCGATCCGGGTCACCGTCGGCGACAACGGCGCGACCGGTTCCGGCGTGGTGATCGACGGCGGCGGGTATGTCGTCACGAACAATCACGTGATCTCGATGGCCGCGACCGACAAGTCCAACCGGGCCGCCATCCAGGTGCAGTTCTCCGACGGCACCCGGGTGCCCGCGCAGATCGTCGGCCGTGATCCCAAGACCGACCTCGCGGTGCTCAAGGTCGAGGCGAAGAACCTGACCGTGGCCAATCTCGGCAAGTCCGCCGACGTCCAGGTCGGCGACGACGTGCTGGCGGTCGGTTCGCCGCTGGGCCTGAGCAAGACCGTCACGTCCGGCATCGTCAGCGCCCTGCACCGTCCCGTGAAGCTCGCGGGCGAGGGCAGCGACACCAACGCGGTGATCGACGCCGTCCAGACCGACGCCGCGATCAACCCGGGTAACTCCGGTGGCGCGCTGGTCGACATGCAGGGCCGCGTGGTGGGCATCAACACCGCCATCCGCAGCGAGACCGGCGGTTCGGTGGGCCTCGGCTTCGCCATCCCGGTCGACGTGATGACCACCGTCACCCAGACCCTGATCCGCGACGGCCAGATGCACCACCCGACCATGCGCCTGGCGGTCCGCACGAAGACTGTCGCCAACGAGGTCACCAGCGGCGCCCAAGTTGCCGATGTCGCCCCCGACGGCCCTGCCGGGCGGGCGGGAATCAGTGAGGGTGACGTGATCGTTCGGGTCGGCGACCGTGAGGTCACGAGCGCGGATGAGTTCACAGTGGCCGAGCAGTCGCATCAGATCAATCAGACCGTGATCGTCCAGCTCATTCGGGACGGCCGCAAAGTGGATGTGCCGGTGACCCTGGAGTCCGATTAACCCTGCCGAAATTCTTTCTGGCGCAACAGTAGTCGTACGACATAGACTCGGGGGCGTTCGATTCGGAATTACCTGGGGAGGGTGACGATGCTTCGTCTCGTCAAATTGTCAATCGGATCTTCGATCGCGATGGTCGCGCTTGCCGCAGCGTTGGCGACGCCGGCCGCAGCGGAAACCAACGACCAGTACGTCGACTGGTTCGTCTGCCAGCAAACCGGCGGGAAGACGGCGGTGGCGACAGACGGTCAGGAATACTGCTACAACGGACCGCACCACGGCAAGATCGTGGTGTATCCCACGTAGAAGTATTTTCATCCGAATGCCAGGTGGTCGATAGGCCACCTGGCATTTGTTGTTCGTTTGGGCGCAATCACCTCATTCCGGTACCGGCGTCCGGCAACCGGTAGTCTGAGATCTGTGTTCAGCAACATCGGGTGGAGCGAGATGATGATTCTGCTCGTCGCCGCCCTAGTGATCCTCGGCCCGGAGCGACTGCCCGGTGCCGTCCGCTGGACCACGGGCGCGCTGCGCCAGGCGCGCGACTACGCCAGCGGCGCCACTTCCCAGCTGAAGCAGGAACTCGGGCCGGAGTTCGACGACCTGCGCAAACCGCTCGCGGAGCTGAACGAGTTGCGCGGGATGAGTCCGCGGGCCGTGGTCACCAAGCACCTGCTGGGCGGTGACGACTCGGTGCTGCGCGATCTGGAGAGCGCGGTGCCCGATAAGCAGCAACTGTTCGGCACCAGTAGCGGCATGCCCGGCACCCCGGCCAAGCCCGAGCCGCAGAAGTCGCTGGAGCGCAACGAGCGCCCCCCGGTCGACTACGACGCGACCTAGCACGCCCCGGACCAGGGAACACACCGCACGGTCGGCATTTGCTACGAGGTCGCGCCGGCCGAACACTGCGGCGGCGACCTCGCCCGTCTGTGATTTGCCGACAATCCGCGTCCGAGACTGTTGTCTCGCAAGACAGTTCGATGTCAACCGATATAGACACACAACGCTGTCGAGCTGTCTAGACTTCGCACATGTCGGCCGATGACGTGGCACGAGTTTTCGCGATCGAAGACAAGGTCGAGAGACTCAAAGCAGCCACCGACGGGGTGGCGGCTGCCCAGCAGACCATCAACGAACTAACGAGGATCCGGCGAGCCGTGATCCGGGAACTCCATGCCGACGGCTGGACGTTCGCGCGGATCGGTGCCGCCGCCGGATTGTCGCGTGCGCGCATCCACCAGGTGAGCACCCAGGGCCCCGTGCCCGAGGGACTGTTCTTCGGGCACGGCACGCTGACCGTGCTCGCCCCCGAGGTCCGCTCCGGCAGGCTGCTCGGCGCACCCGACCCACAAGCCGCCCAACGCCTGGCCGAGCTCCTGCGACAGCTCGGCTTCGCCGCGAATGTCGAGACGTTCATGCCGGGCAGGCCGATCGACCTCAATCGCGACGGGCTGGTGATTCTCGGCGGGCCCGAGCTCTCGCCGAGCCTTCGTCAGCTGGTGGTGGCCGATCCCCGCCTGCGCCGCACCGTCACCCGTGCGGGCGATACCCGGCGTGGCATCGAGGACAGGGCCGCGCGCCGCGTGTACCGGCCGGGCGGCACCGAACCCCACGACATCGCCTACCTCGCCCGGCTGCCCCGGCCCGACCGCCGCGGCAGCATCATGCTGATCGACGGGCTGCACCCGCCCGGCTCGCTGGGTGCGATCCGATTGCTGGCGACCCGGTTGGCGACCCTGCACGAGCGCGCGAGCAGTCATCTGTTCTCTGTTCTCATCGCAGTCCGGTACGACCGCGCAACCGGTGAACCAGTTGATGCGGATCTACTCACCCCGGTATACCGGCATGAAACAGACCCCAAGTTGGCTACGACCCGGGTTCGTCCATAGTCTGAATTAAACTTGCCATACTTGGTGATCTGCATCACTGTACTGTTATGGATCACAAGTCGCCCGCGATGGTTAGATTGCTAGCGAGTAACCGAGTGTGAGTAGGTGAGCATCAGATGTTCTCGTCTCCTGAGGCCGGCGCATGCCGGGTTCTGCCCGTGCACGCGAGTGGTCACCCAAGGCCCGTTCCGCCCTTCGACGCGGGGCCGGCCAGCGGCGACGTCATCGTCACCACCCATCGCATCACCTACAGCGACCGGCTGAAGGTCTTCATCGGCCCGCACGAGGACGTGGACAGCTTCTTGCGCCCCCTGCGCCGGATGGACGGTCATCAGCGTTACGCGCTCGATCTGACCGTGCTGCCCGAACCGGTGCCCGCCACCGAGGTCACCACCTCGGTGAGTTCGGCGCGTGGCGATCTCGCGCTCGGTTGCGCGGGCTCGGCGGACGCGATGACGCTGCAGCTGCGCAGGACGGTCGATCACGTCACCCGGCGCTTCACCCTCGGCCTACCCGGCGGGCGGCTCGGCCTGCCGACCGTTTACCTCCCGCACGGCGACGAGGACACCTACGTCTACCCGGAAGAGGTGTTCACCGCCGACAACGCGGTGGAGATCTTCCGCGACTTCTTCCACACCGGTGCCGTGCCGCCCGGCCTCCAGCAGCGCGAGATCCTCGACTGATGACTCCCGGCCGCTCGCCGCGCGAGCATGCCCGGAGATAGCTAGGCTGGTCAGCACGGTCACAACGCCCGGACGGTGATCGTGGAGAGGCCGGTGCGCGATGCGTGATCTGCTCGGGCAGGTGCTCGAAGTGCTCCCCGATCAGGCCCTCGCGCTGGCCAGGATCGTCGACCGGACCGGTGCCGGGCCGCGCGAAACCGGGGCCGCGATGGTGGTCACCGCAGACGGACGGGTCCTCGGCTCGCTGTCCGGCGGCTGCGTCGAATCGGCGGTGCTCACCGCCGCCCACCAGGTTCTCCTCGACGGCCACGCCACCCTCGAGCGATTCGCCGCCGCCGATGAACTCACCGTCGGCCTGCCGTGCGGTGGCGAGATCGAAGTCTTCGTCGAACGCCTCGATCGCACCGACCTGCCCACACTGCGCGCACTCCACGCCGCGCTCGACGCGCGCCGCCCGGTCGCCTACGCCACGACCCTCGAGTCGGCCCCCGACCGAAAACTGCTGTACCCCGGCGCTTCCTCGCCATGGCGCGGCCTCGATCACGACGCCGCCGCCCTCCTCACCGCAGGCCACAACGGCCTCGTCGGCGCCCAGGACTGCACCCCGGCCCAAGCCGACCGCCCCCGCACCTTCGTGCAGGTCTTCCGCGCGCCCGCCCGGATGATCCTGGCCGGCGCCAACGACTACACCCGAGCACTGACCGTCGCCGCGATGAACCTCGGTTACCACGTCACCGTCGTCGATGCCCGCGAGACCTTCACCACCCCGATCCGTTTCCCGGCAGCCGACGAGGTGGTCGTCGACTGGCCGCATCGCTACCTCGACGCGGAACAGGAGGCCGGCCGCGTCGACGGTCGCACGGTCGTCTGCGTTCTCACCCATGACCCGAAATTCGATGTCCCCCTGCTGGCTTCGGCCCTGCGCCTGCCCGACGTCGGATTCATCGGCGCACTCGGCTCCCGCCGGGCGCACGCCGAACGCACTGTCCGCCTGCGCGATGCCGGCCTCACCGCCGCCGAAACTGCCCGCATCCGCAGCCCGCTCGGCCTCGACCTGGCCGCCGACACGCCCGAAGAAACCGCCGTCTCCATCCTCGCCCAGATCCTCGCCGACCGGGGAAACACGACGGCACAACCCCTGGCGAACCTCGACGGCCCCATCCACCGCCGCCCGAATTAGCGGCGCCTCGAAAATACGAACAACCCGGCACCTGTTCATCCGCGAACAATTTCGATACAGTTTGTTTCAAAGTTCTGGAACAGATTGTCCGGAAGGAGTTCGGTGCGACCACCCGATCCACGAACGGTGCGCAGTCGTGACACCGCGCTCACCTCGGCTCGCGAACTATTGATCGAGCAGGGATTGGCCGGGCTCACGCACGGCGCCGTCGCGGCGCGCAGCGGGATCAGCCGGGCCACCCTGTACCGGCTCTGGCCGGAGCCGACCGATCTGGTTCGCGCCACCCTGACCCAGCACATCACCCTCGCGCAGCCGGAGCCGACCGGGGATCTGCGCGCCGATCTACTGACCGAACTGACGGCCACTCACGCGATGCTGCACGAACCGGCCACCGAGCAGGGCATGCGGGTGATGATCGAGAGGGCCGCTGTCGACCCGAGATTCGCGCAGGTCAAGGAGGCGCTGTACCGGTCGGGAACCCGGGCCGCGCGCACGACCTTGACCGAAGCCGTCGCCCGCGGGGATCTGCCTGCCGAACTCGATGTCGACCTCGCGCTCGATCAGCTGCACGGTCCGCTGTTCTTCCGTCGTCTGGTCGCCAACCGGACTTTCGACCTCGACTATGTGCGTGATGTCCTCGACGACTTCCTCCGCACCCACTCCCCGAAACACCTACGTCAGCAAGGAACTTCGTGACATGACGACCGTCGTCTCCAGAAACCTCTCCGCCCCGCGTGTTCTCGTCGCGCTCGTCGCGGTCATCACCGTATTCGGCGCTCTGCTGGCGGATTTCATCATTCCGGCGGGAGCGGCACAGCATCTGCGCAACGACGCGTGGCCGCCGCACGCGAAATTCCACGACGCCCAATACATCGCCATGTCGATCCTGCTCGGCGGGCTCGCGTTGACGCTGCTGCTCCGGCGCGATGCCACCCGGACGCGCTTGTGGACAGCCTGCGCGATCCTGGCCACGCCGTGGCTCGGCCTGCTGGCGGCAATGCTGTTTCCCGGCACCGCCGTTCACGATCCGGAGTTCGCCGCCACCACGATCATCGGCCTGCATCCGCAGGTGTTGCTGGCGGTGATCCTGTTGGCGCTGCTGACCGTCGCCGTCACGCTCAGCGCGCGTCATCGGGACTGACACACCGCGGGCGCCGCACCCGGTCCACCGACCGAGGCGACGCCCGAGGTGGACGACTACGCCGCGACTTGTTCGGGGCGAAGGGTTTTCATCGGAGGGCGGTCTTCGAGGGAGACCGTGGTGGTGTGGGCGATGAATTCACCCTCGATCAACGGGAACTGGGTGAGGGGGGCGCCGGAGTCGGGGACGCCGCTGCGGCGCAGGGCGGTGCCGAGGATCTGGCGGCTCATGACGCCCAGATCGGCGAGGGGGCGGTTGCGGTGGGTGCGGACGCCGAGGTTCACCTGGGTGATGGCGTCGAGGCCCATCGTGTCGTAGGTATCGAGGAGCAGACCGATTTCGACGCCGTACCCGGGCGCGAAGGGAACCGAGGTGAGGAGCTCCCGGGTGCCCGCGTATTCGCCGCCCAGCGGCTGGAGGACCTGCGCCAGTTCGGGACGAAGAGCGGCCAGCAGTGGTCGGGCGACGAGTTCGGTGACGCGGCCACCGCCGTTGGCGTCCACCGACTCACCCTGACGTAACGGGCGGCGGTAGTACGCCTTGGACAGGTGGGTGCCCTGCATCATCAGCAGCGGGCCGAGGAGCTTGGGCACGAAGGCTGGGTCGGGATCGATCAGGTCGGAGTCGACGAAGGCGATCAGGTCGCCGGTGGTGGCCGCCAGCGACCGCCACAGCACCTCCCCCTTACCGGGGACCGGGTCGAGTTCGGGAACGGCCTCCTCGCGCGAGATCACCTCGGCGCCCGCCGCGCGTGCGCGTTCGGCGGTCGCGTCGGTGGACCCGGAGTCCAGCACGATCAGTTCGTCGACCAGCGTGCCGAGCAGCGGCCGGATGCTGGCCACGACATCGGCGACGGTGTCCTGTTCGTTCAGCGCGGGCAGCACCACCGAAACGGTGCGGCCCTCCTTGGCGGCGACGAGTTCGCCGACCGTCCAGTCAGGGGTGTCCCATGTGTGGGTAGTGGCCCAGGCGGGCTCGCGGTGTTGGATTTTCATGCCAGACCTCGCAGAGTTCGTGCGGGGGGCCGGATGCCCTGGATCGCGGCGATCATGTCCACGACCCGCCGGGTTTCGGCGACTTCGTGAACCCGGAAGATCCGAGCGCCCGCGGCGGCCGACCATGCGGTTGCCGCCAGTGTGCCCTCGACCCTTTCGGTAAGACCTACCCCTAGAGTCTCCCCGATAAAATCCTTGTTGCTCAGTGCCATCAGGACTGGCCATCCGGTTTTTACAAGACCGTCGATTCCGCGCAACAACTCGAGCCCGTGATAGGTGTTTTTCCCGAAATCATGAGTGGGATCGATCACGATGCCATCGGCTCGCACCCCCGCGGCCGCGGCGTTCTCGGCCGCGGCGACCACCGTCGCGGTCACCTCGGCCACCACATCGGCATACCGGACACGGTGCGGCCGGGTGCGCGGCACGGCGCCACCGGTGTGACTACAGACGATGCCCGCGCCGGTCTCGGCGGCGACGTGCACGAGATCGGGGTCGGCGCCGGCCCAGGTGTCGTTGATCAGGTCGGCGCCCACGGCGACCGCCGCCCGCGCGACGTCACCACGCCAGGTATCCACACTGATCAACAGGTCCGGATACTTCGCCCGGATCGCCGCGACGAACGGCACCACTCGCTGCGTTTCCTCGGTCGCGTCGACGGTGACACCCGGCCCGGCCTTCACCCCGCCGATGTCGACCAGATCGGCGCCCTCGTCGACCGCGCGCGAGACCCGTTCCATCGCGGCCTCGTCACTGAACGTGGCCCCACGGTCGTAGAACGAGTCCGGCGTGCGATTCACGATCGCCATCACCAACGCGCGATCCGTCGCCACCTCGCGCCCGCAAAAAGTCTGCTCGGTCCGCCTCCCCGGGACTTCTGCCGACAACTCGGGACCGCGACTGCTGGTGCTCCGGGCAGGCGGTTCGTTCTCTGGTCGGGGTCCGGGCGTACCCGACGAGTTACCGATGTTCATGCGAAATCAGACGTTACCTTGCTACCTCGGGGCTTTGCCGACGGCAACGTCAGCCGCGTATTCGTCGTAAGCCGGGATGTAGCCGTCCGCCGGGCCGGACAGCACGTACAGCTGACTGTGCGGGTCGGGTGCGTAACCCTGCTTGCGCAGTTCCACCTTCCGGCTCTTGAACGTCGAGGTCTGTTCCAGCTCCTGCACCACTCGCACGTACAGCGGGACCGCGTACAGCGGCAGGCGCCCGTAGGCGGTGGCGGCCAGTGCCTTCCCGTCGAACGCGGCGTCGGTGGCGAGGGTGATCGCGGCCATGCCCGCTTTGCCGTCGGTGCCGGGGATGTCGACACCGTAGACGACGGCCTGTTCGATGCTCTCGTTGTGCCCGAGCGCGCCCTCGACCTCCGTGGTCGCCACGTTCTCACCCTTCCAGCGGAAGGTGTCGCCCAGCCGGTCGACGAACGCGATATGCCAGAAGTGCTGATCGCGGACGAGGTCGCCGGTGTCGAACCAGCAGTCGCCCTTCTTGAAGCCGTCGCGCACCAGCTTGGACTCCGACGCCTTCTTGTCGGTGTACCCGTCGAACGGCTGACGATTGTTCACCTTCGCGAGCAGCAGCCCCACCCCGCCGGACCGCACCCGGCGCAGCTTCCCGTCCTTACCCCGCCGGGCGTGGCCGGTCTCGTCGTCGTACTCCACCACCGCGTACGGCAGCGGGCACAGCCCGGCGGTCCGGTCGACGCCGAACGCGTTGACGAACGCCAGCGGCGCCTCGCTGGACCCGTAGAACTCGACCACCCGGCTGATCCCGAACCGGCGACGGAACTCGTCCCACAGTTCGGGCCGCAGCCCGTTGCCGACGGCCAGCCGGACCCGGTTGCCCCGCTCGGCGGGCCGCACCGGCTGGTTGATCAGGTACCGGCACAGCTCACCGATGTAGATGAACGCGGTGGCCCGTTCGCGCGCGATCTCGTCCCAGAACCCCGACGCCGAGAACTTGCGGCTGAGCACATAGGTCGATTCGCCCGCGAGCACCGCCGACAGCGCGACCGTGAGCGCGTTGTTGTGATAGAGCGGCAGGCAGCAGTACAGCGCGTCGTCGGCACGCAACCGGACACCGAGCCCGCCGAGCCCGGACATGCTCTTGGTCCAGCGCTGATGGGTCATCACACTGGCCTTGGGCAGGCCGGTGGTGCCGGAGGTGAAGATCAGGAACGCCCGCTCCCCCGCCCGCACCCGCTCGCACACGGCAGGATCGGAATCGGCCGCGGTGCGGGCGGATTCGGCCAGTTCCTCGGCGGGGAGCACGTTCGCCGCGGGCTCGGGCAGCGATTCCAGCGCCTCGGCGCACTCCTCGCCGACGATGTTGAGCACGCTGCCGAGCAGTCCGATGCTGTGGGCGAGGACCTGATCGCGCTGGTTGTAGTTGAGCAGACCGACCGTGGCGCCGAGTTTGAGCACGGCCAGTACCGTGAACAAGGTCTCGGGCCGGTTGGTCATCAGCACACCGACCACATCGCCGCGGGAAACCCCGCGCGCGGACAGCACCGCGGCGTAACGGTTCACCTCACCGTTGGCGGCGCGATAGGTGTAGGAACGGCCCTCGAAACGCAGGAACACCCGATCGGGTCTGCGGTGCGCGACCCGCTGGAAGTACAGGCCGATAGAGGCTTTGTCCTTGGGCCCCACCAGCATTCCGCGCGCGTTGCGCAGCATGCCGGGGGCGTCGAGTGCCATTGCGGGCAGGGCTTTGGCCAAGTCGAACACGCTTACCGTGTCGCGGGCGTCTTTGCTCACGTCGATCTCTCCTACTGGGCTGCCGGTTCGAGCGCGGCGAACGCGGTGGGCAGGTCGGTGGCCACGACGAGGCGCTCACGCGCCTGCCTGGGCACAATTGTGCGTTCGGACAGTTCATCGATCCAGCGGAACAGGCCGTCGTAGAAGCCGTTCGCGTTCAGCAGGACCACGGGTTTGGCGTGTTCGCCGAGGTAGCCCCCGGTCCAGGTCTCGAACAGTTCCTCGAGTGTCCCGATGCCACCCGGCAGGGTGAGGAACGCGTCGGCGCGCGCTTCCATCAGCTGTTTGCGCTGGCGCATGGTGTCGGTGACGAGCAGTTCGTCGGCGTCGACATCGGCGACTTCCTTGTGCACCAGGTGTTTCGGGATCACGCCGATGGTGTGCGCGCCACCGGCCCTCGCCGCGGTCGCGACCGCGCCCATCATCGACACGTGACCACCGCCGGAGACCAATTGCCACCCGCGCCGGGCGATTTCGGTGCCGACTCGCGCGGCGAGGCTGATCAGATCGGGATCGGTGGTGCTGGCGGAGCAGTAGACACAGACGGAATAGCTCACCATTGATCCTCGGTGCCGAGACGTTCGATGTTCGCGTGGTCGCCGGTCTCGCCCTGGATGATCCGCACGACCTCGTCGACGCTGTCGGTGAGCTGGATCAGATCGAGATCCTCGGGCGAGATCTTGCCCGAGCCCGCCAGCGAGCTGCGCAACCAGTCGACCAGGCCCGACCAGTAGTCGACCCCGAACAGAATGATCGGGAACCGGGTGATCTTGCGGGTCTGCACCAGGGTGAGCGCCTCGAACAATTCGTCGAGGGTGCCGAAGCCGCCGGGCAGGCAGACGAAGGCCTGGGAGTACTTCACGAACATCGTCTTGCGGACGAAGAAGTACCGGAAGTTGATCCCCAGATCCACCCAGTTGTTGAGCCCCTGCTCGAACGGCAGCTCGATGCCGAGTCCGATCGAGTAGCCGCCCGCCTCCGAGCAGCCACGGTTGGCCGCTTCCATCGCGCCGGGCCCGCCACCGGTGATCACCGCGAAACCGGCTTCGCTGAGCGCGGTGCCGATCGCCTTGCCCGCCACGTACTCGGGATGATCGGGACCCGTACGCGCCGAGCCGAACACCGTCACCGCGCGCGGAATCTCCGCGAGCGCACCGAAACCCTCGACGAACTCGGCCTGGATCCGCAGCACCCGCCACGGATCGGTGTGCACCCACTCGCTGTCCTGCCGCGTATCGAGCAGGTTCCGGTCGGCGGTCCGCACGCCGGGCTTGCGCTCCCGGCGGAACATCACCGGCCCACGGAACTTCGGCTTGGCCTTCCCAACCTGTTCATCAGCGGAATCGGTAGACATGAACCCAACCTACTGTGTTGGATTCCGGGCACGGGCGCGCAGTTGGCGGATCGGCCGGGCCACGGCCACCCCGCGCACTCGATCGAGCCGAAGGATTCTCTGTGTCGCTTGCAGTTCCGGCGCGTTCCGGTCGCGTTCTCGCGGTGCTGGTCGCCCTGGCCGGTGCGTTGATCGCCGCGTTCGTCGTCGCGCCGCGCCTGCTGGCGAACGGTACGGGCGCCGGCTTCGGTGACGAGAGCGATCTGCGGCGAGCATTGCGCACGGCCTTCGCCGAGTACTGGCAGGCCGGAACCCGGGACTTCCCCGCCGAGCTGACGACGGTGGTCGACTACTGGTTCCGCTATCACCTCGCCAAAGCGGTGCTCGCGGCGATGCTGCTGGCCGTGCTCGTCGCGCTGGCGGTGCTGCTCTGGCGGGCGTTCCTCGTGGCGGGTGCGGCCGGACGCGGTCAGCGGGTGACGCTCGCGGCATCGGGTGGCGCCGCCGCGGTGCTGGCGCTGTGCTCGCTGGCGCTGGTGCTCGCGAACGCGCAGGGCGCGCTGACGCCCTTCGCCTCGCTGTTTCCCTTACTGCCGGGCGACGAGCCCGCCACGGTCCTCGCCCAGGTCGACCAGCGGTTGGCCGACGGCACCCGAACACCCCCGCTGGATGTGATGATCGAGGAGTTCGCTCGCTATCACGTCGCGATGGCCGCGCTCGCCGCCGTCACCGCCGTTTCGCTCGTCGGGGTGTGCGCCTTCCTGTGGCGTGCCGCCGTCTGGTCCGCCGACCGGCGCTCTCGCCGCGTCCTCGCCGTGTTCGGCACCTTCTCGGCCGTGCTCGCGCTGAGCATGGTCGTCGTCGCCGTCGCGAACACCACCAACGCGTCGGACCCGGTCCCCGGTCTGGCGGCCCTGTTCACCGGCGGTTGGTGAGCGGCTAGGGCTTCGACAGGTAGGTCCGCAGCATCGCGGTGACGGCGGTGATCTGGCTGAGCGGGACGTGCTCGTCACGTTTGTGGGCCAGATTGGGATCGCCGGGGCCGAAGTTGACGGCGGGGATACCGCGGGCGGCGAAGCGGGACACGTCGGTCCAGCCGTACTTGGCGCGCACGCCGCCACCGCCGTGCGCGTTGACGGAGTCGATGAGGGTGCGAGCGGCCGGTGCGGTCAGGCCGGGGAGGGCGCCGGGCGAGGAATCGGTGACCTCGAAGGCGACATCGAGTCCGTCGAAGACCTCGCGGACATGCGCGACGGCCTGCTCGACGCTGCGATCGGGGGCGAAACGGAAGTTCACATCCACCTCGGCGACATCGGGCACCACATTGCCCGCGACCCCACCCGAGACCCGCACGGCCGACAGCCCCTCGCGGTACACGCAACCGTCGATATCGACTTCGCGCGCCTCGTAGGCCGACAACCGCGCCAGCACGGGCGCGAGACCATGAATCGCGTTCTCCCCCAGCCACGCTCGCGCCGAATGCGCGCGCACACCCGCGGTGGTCAAGCGCACCCGCAACGTGCCCTGGCAGCCTGCCTCGATCCAACCCGCCGAGGGCTCACCGAGAATCGCCAGATCGCCTTCGAGCCATTCCGGCAATTCCCGCTCGATGTGCCCGAGGCCGTTGAACTCCGCGGCGATCTCCTCGCCGTCGTAGAAGATCAGCGTCAAATCATGGGCCGGATCGGCGATCGTGGCGGCCAGGTGCAGGAATACCGCATCGCCGGACTTCATATCGACTGTGCCACAACCGAACAGCACCGCTTCACCGTCGACTTCGTCGGGTCGGCTCGGCACATTGTCCGCGATCGGCACGGTATCCAGATGGCCCGCCAGGATCACCCGCGTCGGCAGCCCGCGCCGCGTGCGCGCGAGCACCACGTTTCCGTGCCGCAGAATCTCGAACCCGGCGGTCTGCTCCCGTAACGCCTGCTCGACCAGATCCGCGATCTTGGCCTCGTCACGCGACACACTCGGCACGTCGACGAGGGCGGCGGTCAACTTGATCGGGTCGGCACGCAAATCGAGAGTCACATCTTCGACAGTAGTACGGGTGCGCCCCGATCCCGGAGATCCGGGCGAAGCAGACCGCGTGGTCGAACGCACAGGGCCCGCGGCACAACGCACCGGCCGCAACGGGCAAAATGGCCTCCGTGAGTATTCAGGGAGCAACTGCAGTCGGTATCGCCAATGTGACCTCGGACGGAACCGTCCTCGATACCTGGTACCCCAGCCCCGCGCTGGGCGAGTTCACCGAGACCGGCTCCCAGCGCCTCGACGCCGCCGACGTGCCCGAGTTCGCCGAACTCCTCGGCGTGGACGCGGCGCGTGGGGTCGAGGTGATCGCGGTGCGCACCACGATCGCGGACCTGTCGGCCGCCCCGGTCGACGCGCATGAGGTCTACCTGCGTCTGCACCTGCTCTCGCACCGCCTCGTGCGACCGCACGGCCTGAACCTCGACGGCCAGTTCGGCCTGCTCAGCAATGTCGTGTGGACCAACCACGGCCCGTGCGCGGTCGACGGCTTCGAGCAGACCCGCCTGAAGCTGCGCGCCCGCGGCCCGGTGACGGTGCTCAGCGTCGACAAGTTCCCCCGCCTGGTCGACTATGTGGTCCCCGCCGGTGTACGCATCGGCGACGCCGACCGGGTTCGGCTCGGCGCGCACCTGGCCGCGGGCACCACCGTCATGCACGAGGGCTTCGTCAACTTCAACGCGGGCACCCTCGGCAACTCGATGGTCGAGGGCCGTATCTCGGCGGGCGTCGTGGTCGGCGACGGCTCCGATGTGGGCGGCGGCGCCTCCATCATGGGCACCCTGTCCGGCGGCGGCACCCAGGTCATCTCGGTCGGCGAGCGTTCGCTGCTCGGCGCCAACGCGGGTGTCGGCATCTCCCTCGGCAACGATTGCGTGATCGAGGCCGGCCTCTATGTCACCGCGGGCACCAAGGTCACCGGACCCGACGGCACCGTCGTCAAGGCCGCGAGCCTGTCGGGTCAGGACAATCTGCTGTTCCGTCGCAATTCCACCACCGGCGCCGTCGAGGTCGTGCCGCGTAAGGGCACCGGCGTCGAACTGAACGCCGCATTGCACGCCAACGATTGATCTCCTCGAATTGCCGGGCCGAGCGGCCCGGCAATTCGCGGCACCAGAAACAATTCAGCAAATATTGCGGTTTCATGACGATGAGCCCGAATGTGCGACAAGCAATTTCGCACGCTAACCTTCGTTTCGCTGGTCCGATCAGGACGGCGAAAAAGCGGAGGGATTACAAGAATGAAGTTCGGAAAGATCACTACTGCTGTTTTCATGGCAGTCGCTGCGGTGGGGATTACCGCGGCCACTGCTCACGGTGCGCCCGCGGTGGCCACCGAGCAGCCCGCTGTAGTGGCTTCGGGGGGCGTGACTTCTGGCGTGACACACGGAATCAACTACCAGACCACGGTCTCGCCCGCTGACAAGACCGTCACCTGGGCGGTCGACAGCGGCAAGTTCGAGCTCGCCGCCGACGGCGCCTCGGTGCTGCTGAAGGCCACCGACGGCGCGATCGTCGACCAGGCGCCGCTGCGCTCCGAGGTCGCGGGCCTGCCGATCGCCGTGAACCAGCAGATCAGCGAGGACGGCCGCACCGTCAAGCTGACCTCGACCATGGCGCCCGAGGATTCCGCGAAACTGAGCAACATCGCGGAACTGAAGGACATCAGCTCCTACGACCGGCTCATGGAGCAGGTCAACAAGAACCTGCCCGGCGTCGTCATCGGCGGCGTCATCGGCGCGTTCTTCCCGTTCCTGTGGCTGTTCACCATCCCGGCGGGCATGGTCATCGGCGGCTACGTGATGGGTGGCCAGGAATTCCTGGATGCCGTGATCGCGTTCGCGACCGGTCAGCCCTGATCTGACCTCGCGATAGCGAAAGGCCTCGTACTTCTGCGGAGTACGGGGCCTTTTCGCCGTGATGCGGATCACTGTCACAAACGAGGGCCTCGCCGCATCCCATGGTTGAGCACACAGTTCCCATGGCAGGAGGCACAGATGAACATCGTGGTTATCGGCGCAGGATACGCGGGTACTGTCGCGGCGAACCGGCTGCAGCGCAAGGCCCCCGATGCCCGCATCACCGTGATCAATCCGCGCGGCGTCTTCATCGAGCGGGTGCGATTGCACGAACAGCTCGCGGGCAGCGGGACCGCGGCCCGGCCGCTCACCGAGATGCTCAGGGACCCGATCGCGATCGAGACCGCGAGCGTGGACAAGATCGGCGACGGTGTCGTCACCCTCGACGACAGCCGGAGCCTGGACTTCGATCACGCCGTCCTCGCGGCGGGCAGCATCGCGAACCCGCTACCCGGCACGATCCCGGTCGGCACATGGGAAGGCGCCGAGCAGGCACGAATCGCGCTCGAGGCGCTGCCGTCCGGCGGGATCGTCACGGTGATCGGGGGTGGGCTGACCGGGATCGAGACCACGGCCGAGGTCGCCGAAGCCCGGCCCGACCTGCGCGTCCGATTGGTGAGCGAGACCGTCGCCGCCGCGCTGTCGGCCGGTGCGCAGCGGCACATCCGCACCACACTGGCCCGGTTGAACGTGGAGATCGTGGCCGACCAGATCGCCGAGATCGACGGGACGACCCTGCGACTCGACTCGGGCACCGAACTGCGTTCCGACCTCACCCTCTGGGCGATCATCTCCGCGGTGCCCGAACTGGCCGCCCGCAGCGGACTCGCGGTGGACGTCGACGGCCGAGCCCTGGTCGACGCCTGCTTGCGCAGCGTCACCGACCCGCGCGTCTTCGTCGTCGGCGACTGCGCCGCCGTCCCCGGTATGCGCATGGCCTGCGCCACCGCGGCTCCCCAGGGCGCACACGCGGCCGATACGCTGGCCAGGATGATCAAAGGACGGGAACCGCAGCCATTTTCGATGGGCTACGGCGGGCAGGGCATGAGCCTGGGCAGGCGCGACGGAGTGCTGCAGACGACCGACCGCCGAGACACCGCCCAGCGGCTCTACGTCAGCGGACCCGTCGCGGCGTTCACCAAGGAACGCATCAGCCGCTATGCCGCCTACGCCTCCCGCACCGGCAACAGCGTGTGGATCAACGGCCCGAAACGGTGATCCGGGCACACGTCGACACCTTCACCGAGAACCGGCGGCTGCTGTTCTCGATCGCCTACGAGATCCTGGGCTCGGTGGTCGACACCGAGGACGTCCTGCACGACAGCTACCTGCGCTGGTGCGAGGTCGACCGCACCCTGGTCGACAATCCGCGCGCCTACCTCGCACAGATCGTCACCCGGCAGGCGCTGGGTGTGCTGCGCTCCACCGCCCGCAGACGCGAGGAGTACATCGGGCCGTGGCTGCCCGAACCCCTGGCCACCGAGGCGGACGGCGGGGTCGAGCACGTGCTGACCGGCGAGGCTGTGACCACCGCGATGCTGCTCGTGCTGGAAACGCTCACGCCGGTGCAGCGGGCGGTGTTCGTGCTGCGCGAGGTGTTCGCGTTCGATTATCCGGAGATCGCGGCGGCGGTGGACAAATCCGAAGCCGCTGTGCGACAGCTGAATCAGCGCGCCCGCAACCGGGTGCACGCCGCACGCCACACCGCCGTCGCCACTCCTGCGCAGGCCCAGTCGGTGGTCGAGAAGTTCTCGATCGCGGCCGCCACCGGCAATGTGCAAGCACTGATGGACGTACTCGCCCCCGAGGTGGTGTTCCTCGGCGACGGCGGTGGTGTGGTGAACGCGGTGCGCAGGCCGGTACACGGCCAGGACAAGGTGGCCAGGCTGGTCATCGGCTTGCTCGCCAAGGGGCAGCGGCTCGGTGTCCTGGGCGCGCACCTCGGCATCTACAACGCGATGCCCACGATCCTGGCGACCGTCGACGGCGTGCTCGACCAGGTGACTTCCATCGAGGTCACCAACGGCCGGGTCACCGCGATCTACTCCATGCGCAACCCCGAAAAGCTCACTGCTGTGCGGGTTCCGGACTGAGGCCGAAGGCGATCACCCGGTCGGGGTGGATCCGGATGAGCGCGTCGGACTGATCACCGAGGTAGGACTCGACCCCGGTCAGCGCCTCGGCGGTGCCGCGGATCTCGAGGCAGCGCACCCGCCACGGGCGCACCGAGGCGATGTCGTCGACGACGAAGGCCACCTGTGCGTTGTCGGCGAGATTGCGGAACTTCTTGGAGGCGGCCAGGTTCCAGCCCGCGATGTCGATGGTGCCGAGTTCGGCGTTGTAGCGGAAGCCGACCGGATTGTTCTGCGGGGTGCCGTCGCGGCGGACCGTCGCCAACCGCCCGAGCTGCTGGGTCGACAGGTAAGCGAGGTGTTCCGATGTCAGCGTTGTGCTCATGCACCGACGCTAAAACCTCGAGTGCGGTCGAGGTCAAGGGTCGCCGAGGGCGAGGGGGCGAGCACACAGCCGCGAGCGGCCTCACCCCTCGACCTCACAGGGTCCGCGCGCTAAGCTGTCAAATATACGGCACCGTATAACTGGAGGTTCGACATGACACTTCCCCCTGGTCAACGCGCGATCGACGGCTTCCCCCGTTTCGGCACACATCTCCATCACCCACCGCCGCCGATTCCCGCGAACCCGGTAATCGAGATCGGCGGGCCGCTGACGGAACCGCTCACGCTCACCCTGGCGGACCTCGCCGAGCTACCGCGCGTGCAGGTGCGGGCCGACTTCCACTGCGTGGCCGGCTGGTCCGCCACCGACCTGCGCTGGGCGGGCGTCCCGTTCGCCACGCTCTATCGCACGCGCGTCGAACCGCTGCTCGCGCCGGGTAGCTCGATCAGCCATGTCGTCTTCGAAGGGCTCGACGGTTATCGATCGGTCGCGCTACTCGCCGACGCCATGGCCGATGATGTGCTCATCGCCGACCGACTCGACGGACAGCCACTCACCAGCGACCACGGCGCGCCGATCCGGCTGGTGAGCCCCGGCCAGTACGGGTTCGTCAACACGAAACACCTGTGCCGCATCGAATTCCACACCGCGCAGCCCGTCGACCCGGACAAGTGGTCACCGCTCGCGGGGCACCGCAGGGCGCGCGTCTGGGCGGAAGAGCGCCATCGATACCTGCCGGGCAGGGTGGTCCGGCCGATCTATCACGCGTTGATCGGGCCGATCCGCCGGATGAGCGCTCGCGGAAGTACCGAACGAACTGCGTGAATCCCGGTGCCGGACAGCCTCAGTCGAGCAGTTTCTTCTGCACCTTGCCCATCGCGTTGCGCGGGAGCGCGTCGACGAAGCGAACCTCCCGTGGCCGCTTGTGGGCCGAAAGCTGTTCGCCCACATAGGCGGTGAGCTCAACGCCGAGCGTGTCGGAACTCCCGTCGCGCGCAACGACGAAGGCCACGATCCGCTGCCCGAGGTCGTCGTCGGGCAGCCCGACCACGGCGACCTCGACGACCGCCGGATGCCCGAGCAGCGCGGTCTCGATCTCCCCCGCGCCGATGCGGTAACCACCGGATTTGATGAGGTCGATCGACTCGCGCCCGACGATGCGATGGAACCCGTCGCCATCGATGACGGCCACATCGCCGGTGCGGAACCACCCGTCCTCGGTCCAGTCCCGCGCGGTGGCCTCCGGCCGGTTCAGATACCCGCCGAACAGCATCGGTCCGCGCACCTGCAGGCCGCCGATGCTCGCGCCGTCGTGCGGAACGGGCTCGCCCGCTTCGTCGCGCAGCCTGGTCTGCACCCCGCGCACCGGCGTGCCGACCCAGCCGGGCCTGCGCTCGCCGTCGGCCCGGGTGGACAGCGTGATCATGGTTTCGCTCATTCCGTACCGCTCCACCGGCGCCTGCCCGGTGAGCTCGGCCAGCTTCTCGAACACCGGCACCGGCAGCGGCGCGCTGCCCGAGACGAGCAGCCGCGCCCTACTCAGCTCCTTGGCCAGTTCGGGCCGCTCGACCACGCGTGACCACACCGTCGGCACCCCGAAATACAGACTGCCGCCCGCGGCCGCGTAGGCCTCCGGCGTCGGCTTGCCGGTGTGGATCACCGGACTGCCGACCCGCAGCGGCCCGAGCAGCCCGAGGATCAGCCCGTGCACGTGGAACAGCGGAAGCCCGTGCACCAGTGTGTCTTTCCACGTCCACGCCCACGCCTCGGCCAGCGCGTCGAGCCCGGCGGCGATCGCGCCGCGGCTGAGCATCACGCCCTTGGGCGCCCCGGTGGTTCCCGAGGTGTAGAGGATGAAGGCGATCGCGGCCGGATCCGGTTCGGGATAGGTGTGCCACGACCGTGCGTGCAGCCGCACCGGTACCACCGGCAGGTCCGTGCCCTCCGGCGCCGGGCCGAGCCAGGCCTGCGCGCCCGAATCGCGCAGGATGTGCTCGCGTTCGGCGGCGCCCGAGTCCGGCGGCACCGGAACCACGGTCACCCCTGCGATCAGGCAGCCGACCACGGCGATCACGGTTCGCAGAGTGGGTTCGGCCAGTACCGCGACCCGGTCGGCGCGAGCGATGCGTTCCGCCACCGATGTTGCCGAACCCAGCAGATCGCTGCGCGAGACGGTGGCATCATCGATGGTGACGGCGTCGGGAATGTCATCCCCGGCGGCGACGGCGGCCGGATTCAGCGAGGCGAGCAGCAGCGGCGGCGGACCATAGGGCATCCGTCAACGCTAACGTGACGCGATTCGGTGGGTGCCGCCGCCGTCGTTGACACTCCGACACCGTGGTGAGACATTAAATGCATAAGTCTCTCACGCTCTCTTCGACGAAAACGGGGTCAACGATGACCATCCTGTCGCGCTCGCGTTCGCAGCGGTCCGAACCGGCGCCCTTCGACATCCGCGACTACGTCAACGGTTCCGCGGCCTTCTACGGCGCGACCGCCAATGTGATCATGCAGCTCAGCCTGGCCCCCGTCGGCTACGGCGTCGCCGAATCGACGGTGCACAGCGGCAGCATCATGAAGCATCCGGTGAAGCGCACCCGAACCACGCTCACCTACCTGTCGGTGGCGCTGATGGGCACCGACGCGGACCGCGAGGCCTTCCGCACCGCCATCAACGGCGCGCACCGCCACGTCCACTCCACCGCCGACAGCCCGGTGAAGTACAACGCCTTCGACAAGAACTTGCAGCTGTGGGTGGCCGCGTGCCTGTACTGGGGCTCGGTCGACGTGATGCATCGCCTCTACGGCCCCGTCGACGACGCCGTCGCCGACACCTTCTACGACTACGCCCACTACCTCGGCACCACCCTCCAGGTGCCCCGCGAGATGTGGCCCGCCGATCGCGCCGCGTTCGATGCCTACTGGTCCGAGCATCTGAAGCTCACCAGCATCGACACCACGATCAAGGCCTACTTCGACGACCTGCTCGACCTGAAGATGGTGAGCCCGCCCCTGCGCCTGCCCTTCGCCCGCTTCCACCGCTGGTTCACCACCGGCCTACTCCCCCAACACCTCCGAGACGAACTCGGCCTGTCGTGGAGCTCCGCCGACGAGCGCAAACTCAACCGCCTGATGCGCACCACCGGCACGGTGACGGGCCGCCTGCCACGTCCCCTGCGCAACTTCCCCTTCAACGTCGCCCTCGTCGACATGCGCCGCCGCAACCGGCGCGGCAAGCCGCTGATCTGATCGGCATTGCCGCGCGCCTCCCACGCCGACCTGCGGCGTTCGGGTTTCATTCCCCACGATCGCAACGCGTCGCGCGGAATCGGAGGACGTTCGTGAGCATTCGAACAGTGACATGGTGTGCGGCGGCGGTCGCCGTCGGCCTCATGGCGGCCGCGCCTGCCGCCCACGCCGACGAGGACCCGGCGACGGTGCCGCCGCGAACCGCCATGTCGTTGCGGATGCCGGGCGGATTCGCCTGGGGCACCGCCAACGAGCACGAATCGCGGGCGGCGCTGTCGATGTCGAAGCTCTACATCGCCGATTACGCGCTGCGCCACGGCGACGGTTCGCCGCAGGACCGCGCGCTGTCGGAACGGATGATCCGTGACTCCGACGACGGCGCCGCCACCCAACTCGCCGGCAAATATCCGCAAGCGATCGAAGCGACCGCGAGCGAATACGGATTGCGCGGGACGCACGGCACCGCCGACTGGGGCCGGTCGAGCACCAGCACCGCCGACATCACCGACTTCCTGGCCGCCAAGCAGCGCACCGACCCGGGTTCGCCGATCTTCGAGTGGATGGCGGGCGCGAGCAACACCGCCGCCGACGGCACTCCCCAGAACTGGGGCACCGCCCAGCTGCCCGGCGTACACGGCAGCAAGTGGGGATGGTCGGATGTGGGCGCCCCCGAGGTGGCCTCCGCATCCTTCGGGCCCAGCTTCTCGGTCGCCGCGCACACCTACGGCACCCCGGCCGACCAGTCCGCCGATGTGCTCGACGCCCTGCCCGCGCTGATCCTTCGCCTGGCCGGGGCGTACTGACAGCAGTTCATGGTGCGACAGCACCGCCCGCATCAGAACGGGGCTTGCTGCCACCAGTCGTCGCGGGTCTCCTCGAAGGTGTGGCCCGGCCATGACACCTCCACCACCGAGTTCGCGCTGAAGACGTTGCCGCGCTCCCTCGCCGCGAGAGTGAACGGTGCGGCGGGGTCGCGTGGCCGGTAGGCGGCGAGGCTGGTGTGGTGCAGTTCGCGCGTGAGGTCCTCGGTGGTGTGCCGCAGCAGGTAGGCATCGGCGTCGGCGGCGGAGGGGTACTCGGTGTACCACGCGATGAGACCGTCGGCGTCCGTGCAGGTGATCTGCTGGAGCGGCGCCGGGTCGCCCGGCAGCACGACCAGCGACGGAGTCGCCGAACAGTTCGCCTCCCGCCAGCCGCGCCCGGCGGGTCCCGACGGGATCAAGTCGGTGAATCCCGAGGCCACCGACGCGTGCGCACCCCAGGTGGGCGGCGGCGGAACTCGATTCGGGCGCACGAACTTCCAATAGATCGCACCGACGCCGATCACCCCGATCCCGGCGACCGTCGCCAGCACGAGCAGACTCACCGCGAGTACGCGCCACCGCGAGGAAACCGCCCGCTGTGGCCGCGCACGGTCGACCTGCGCCCCGCCGCGATCTACGGCCTGCTGCGGCACGGAGGCAAACGGTGAACTCACCAGAGTCGGGTTCAGCGAATTCGCCGCAGGATCCGCAGACCGCACTTCCCGACCGGAAGGGCGAGGCGCTTGCGACGCAGAAGCGGAACCGCTTGCCGCGCTGCCGACTTCCCGAACACGCGGTGGCCCGAAACTGCCGACACCCGGCGACACGAGATCGGTGCGGACCAGCGCCGCCGTCGCCGCCTGCGCGAATTCCACACAGCTGTCGAATCTTTCGGCAGGTTCCTTCGCCATGACCCGCGCGATGACCGCGTCGATTCCGGGCGGCAGGTCGTCGATCATCGCGGACGCGCGCGGTACCGGCTTGGTGAGGTGGGCGGCGACCACCGCCCCGGGATTGTCCGCGGGAAAGGGGCTTTGGCCGGTGAGCAGGGTGAACAGAGTACAGCCGAGCGAGTACTGGTCGCAGCGGTGGTCGACCGGGGCGCCCGAGAGTTGTTCGGGCGAGGCGTAGGCGAGGGTGGCGAGAAAGGCTCCGGTGCGGGTGAGCTGGCGGGCGTCGCCGCGCAGCCGCGCGATACCGAAATCGGTGAGCAGGACACGGTCGCCGGAGCGGCTGGGGGCCAGCAAGATGTTGGCGGGCTTCACATCTCGGTGCAGCACACCGCGATCATGGGCGTAGTCCAGTGCCTCGGCGGTCTGCGCGATGATCCCGATCGCCCGCGCCGGATCAAGCGGCTCGCCGCGGAACACCGAGGCGTCGCGGCCGTCGACGTACTGCATGGAGATCCACATCAGGCCGTCTTCGACGCCACGGTCGAGCACCGAGACGATGCCGGGATGATCGAGATGGGCGGACACGTCCGCCTCCCGCTCGAACCGCCCACGGACCTCGTCGTCGGAATACAGTTCGCGATCGAGCAGTTTCAGCGCCACCTGCCGAGGCAGGCGCGGATGCGCCGCGAGGTACACGGTGCCCATTCCGCCCCGGCCCAGCAGCCGGTCGATCCGGTACCCCGCGAAGACCGTGCCCGCACTGAACTCCACCCCGCGCATTCCGCTGTGCCTCTCGATCTTGTGCAGGACAGCTACCGCCCCTGTGCTCCACACGATATCGGCCGCCGGGGACAGCGCGAACCGCTGGGCGCGATCTACCCAGCGGTTCGTGCGGAGACGGTGTTCAGGACAGGCGTGCGGCCGCTTCGGCGATGCGTTCGTCGGTGGCGGTGAGGGCGATACGCACGTGCTCGGGCGAACGGGGACCGTAGAAATCGCCGGGAGCGGCGAGGATTCCGCGTTCGGCGAGCCAGTCCAGGGTCACGCGGCAGGGCTCGCCGCGGGTAACCCACAGGTACAGACCGGCTTCGGAGAAGTCGATGCGGAAACCCGCCTGCGTCAAAGCTTTTCGCAGGATCTCGCGACGGGCGCGGTAACGCTCACGCTGCTCGGCCTCGTGCACGTCGTCGCTGAGCGCGGCGGTCATCGCGGCCTGGATCGGGAACGGCATGATCATGCCGGAGTGCTTGCGCACCTCGAGCAGCTCGGCCACCAGTTCCGGGTCGCCGGCGAGGAAACCGGCACGGTAGCTGGCCAGATTCGAGGTCTTCGACAGGGAATGGATGGCCAGCAGACCGGTGTGGTCGCCATCGCAGACGCGCGGGTCGAGAATCGAGACGGCCTCGCCCTCCCAGGTCAGGCCCAGGTAGCACTCGTCGGACGCGACGATCGCGCCGCGCTCGCGCGCGAACGCCACCACCTTGCGCAGGTGCTCGACGGGCAGCACCTTGCCGGTGGGGTTCGAGGGCGAGTTCACGAAGATCAGCGCCGGATTCTGCGGGCCGATCTGAGTGAGACCGTCTGCGCGCCAAGGCTTCGCGCCCGCCAGCAGCGCGCCGACCTCATAGGTCGGATAGGCGATCTCGGGGATCACCACCAGATCGTCGGCGCCGATACCGAGCAGTCGCGGCAGCCCGGCGATGAGCTCTTTCGTGCCGAGCACCGGCAGCACCGCCGCCGGGTCGACGCCGGTGACGCCGAACCGGCGCGCCAACGCGGCGACAGCGGCGGAGCGCAGCTCAGGGGTGCCGTGCGTGGTCGGATAGCCGGGAACGGCCGCCACCGAGCCCAGGGCCGCGCGGATCAGCGGATCGACCGGGTCCACCGGTGTACCCACGGACAGATCGACGAGGCCACCGGGGTGGGTGGCCGCCTTCTGCTTGACCGCCGCGATGGTGTCCCAGGGAAAATCGGGCAGCAGGCCGCTCACCCGGCCCTTCCGGCTCTGGGTGGGCACCCCTGCGCTCACTCTTCGGCCATCGGGGGCAGCGCCTTGATGAAGGCGGGGTCGAAATCGACCACACCGACCTTGGTCGCGCCACCGGGGGATCCCAGCTCGTTGAAGAAGTCGACGTTGGCGTTGATGTAACCGCTCCACTGATCCGGAGTGTCGTCCTCGTAGAAGATCGCCTCCACGGGGCAGACCGGCTCACACGCACCACAGTCCACGCACTCGTCGGGTTGGATGTAGAGCATGCGACCACCCTCGTAGATGCAATCCACGGGGCATTCCTCGATGCACGCCTTGTCCTTCACGTCAACGCACGGTTCAGCGATGATGTACGGCACTGCCGTTCTCCTAGTCTGTCCTCACCTGCGGGGTTACTCCGCCCACGAAACACTATCCCGACCGCCCACATTACTCCCAGGTCAGCCTGCCCTAACTCACACTGACAATCATCCGATAGCCAATGGCAACGGTGCCGGTTTGGCCTCGACCACTCCGTAGGTGGTGGTGCGTTCGCGGACCGGACGGTCGATGCCCGCCGCGATCTCGGTGAGCTCGGCGACGGTTTTCGCCGAACCGTGCTGGGAACCGGCCATCCGGGAGATGGTCTCCTCCATCAGCGTGCCACCCAGATCGTTGGCGCCACCGGTGAGCATGGCCTGGGTACCGAGGGTACCCAGTTTCACCCAGCTGGTCTGGATGTTGTGGATGCGGCCGTGCAGCATGATCCGGGCCAGCGCATGGACCGCGCGGTTGTCGCGGTTGGTGGGGCCGGGCCGGGCCGCGCCTGCGAGGTAGAGCGGTGCGCTCTGGTGGACGAACGGGAGCGGGACGAACTCGGTGAAGCCGCCCGTCTCGTCCTGGATGCCGCGCAGCACCCGCAGGTGGCCCACCCAGTGCTTCGGGTTGTCCACATGTCCGTACATCATCGTCGAACTCGACGGGATGCCCAGCTTGTGCGCGGTGGTGATGACCTCGATCCAGGCCGAGGTGGGGAGTTTGCCCTTGGTGAGCACCCAGCGGACCTCGTCGTCGAGGATTTCGGCGGCCGTTCCGGGGATCGAGCCCAATCCGGCTTCCTTCAGCGCCGACAGCCAGTCGTGGATGCTCTGGCCCCCGCGCGAGGCGCCGTTGACGATCTCCATGGGACTGAAGGCATGGACGTGCATCGACGGCACCCGCGCCTTGATGGCGCGGACCAGGTCGGCGTAGCCGGTGACGGGGAGTTCGGGGTCGATGCCGCCCTGCATGCAGATCTCGGTGGCGCCGTCGACGTGGGCCTCCCACGCGCGGTCGGCGACCTCGTCGGTGCTGAGGGTGAAGGCGTCCGCGTCGCCCTTGCGCTGGGCGAAGGCGCAGAAGCGGCAGCCGGTGTAGCAGATATTGGTGAAGTTGATATTGCGGTTCACCACATAGGTGACCTCGTTGCCGGAGACCTCGCGTCGCAACGAGTCGGCCAGTGCGGCAACAGCTTCCATGTTCGCGCCGTCGGCGGTGGCCAGGGCCAGGTACTGATCGTCGGTGAGGCCCGCCGGGTCCTTCTCGGCGGCGCGCAGGGCGTCGAGCACCTCGGAATCGAGCCGCTCGGGCGCGACGACAGCCAGGTCGCGGGCGTGTTCGCGAATCGTCTCCCAGTCGCCGAACGCGCCGACGACTTCCTGACCGAGCCCGGAATCGCTGCGGCTGTCGGTATTTCGTCCCTCGGTGTCGATGGCGGTGTTCAGGTCGACGCGGCCGACCGAATCCCATGACTCGTCGGGTTCCTGCCACGGCAGGCCGACCGGCACGGCCTCGGGCCTGGCCAGGCCCGTCGCGGGGTCGGTGAGCGCGTCGACATGCGCGCCGATCCGGGGATCGATCCACGGATGGCCCGCGCGAACGTATTTCGGGTGCGCGGAGGTGCGCTCGACGAGGGTGAACCCGGCCGCCTCGGTGATCTCGCGCAGGGTGTCCAGATTCGGCCACGGGCGTTCGGGGTTGACGTGGTCGACCGTCACCGGCGACACCCCACCCCAATCGTCGATGCCGGCGTCGATCAGCGCCCGGCAATCACTGTGCGACACCAGATTCGGCGGGGCTTGCACCGGGACATCGGGGCCCAGCAGCAATCTCGTCACCGCGACGGTCGCCAGGAACTCCGCCACGCCCGCATCGGGAACATCGCGCATGGCGGTGTCGTCCTTGGCGCGGAAGTTCTGCACGATCACTTCCTGGATGTGCCCGAACTCCCGGTGCTGCTTGCGAATCGCCATGATCGACTCGGCGCGCTCGGTGAGATTCTCGCCGATGCCCACCAGGATGCCGGTGGTGTAGGGCACCGAGAGCCTGCCCGCGTCGGTGATCGAGCGCAGCCGGACCGCCGGATCCTTGTCGGGGCTGCCGTAGTGGCATTCGCCCTTGTCGGTGAACAGCCTGGTGGCGGTGGTTTCGAGCATCATGCCCATGGACTGGGCGACAGGCTTGAGGCGGGAGATCTCGTTCCAGCTCATCACGCCGGGGTTCAGGTGCGGCAGCAGACCGGTCTCCTCCAGCACGAGGATGGAGACGGCGCGCAGATAGTCGAGGGTGGAGTCGTAGCCGCGCTCGTCGAGCCACTGCGCGGCCTCCGGCCAGCGGTCCTCCGGCCGGTCGCCCAGGGTGAACAGCGCTTCCTTGCACCCCAGGGCAGCACCCTGACGGGCGATCTCGAGCACCTCGTCGGGTTCGAGGAACATGCCCTTGCCCTCGGCGCGCAGCTTGCCGGGCACGGTGACGAACGTGCAGTAGTGGCACTTGTCCCGGCACAGCTTGGTGAGCGGGATGAACACATTGCGCGAATAGCTGATCGTGCGTGGGCGGCCCGCCGATTCCAGGCCCGCGTCGCGGACTCTGGCGGCGCTGGCGCACAGGTCGGCGAGGTCGTCGCCGGTGGCATGCAGCAGGACGGTGGCCTCGTCGACGTTCAACGTGACGCCGTCGCGGGCTCGGCGCAGGGCCCGTCGCATCGCGGCGGGACTCGGCGGCGACATCGGAACGCTCGGCTTCGGAAGATCGGTCACCCCGTCGATCATGCGCTACTTCTTCCCCGGACGTGTGGTCGGTGAGGTCACGGGCCCACGGCGGGCGCGGCGTGGTCGTCCTTGTCCGACGACAACCTCCACCGTGACCACGCGTATTCCCGACGGGGTGAAACCGTCGCACGCGCATGGAACCATGGGCAGCATGTCACTGCCGCGTTCCACCATCCTGGCCGAACCGGCCTGGCGTCCGAGTGCCAAGGCCAAGCTGCTGTGGGCATTGGAGAACACGATCGGCGTGGTGGTGTTGTTCATCGCGCTCGGGGTGTGGGCGGTGCTCGACGGGGACCGTCGCGGCTGGCAGGTGCTCGCCGGGCTGGCCCTCGTGGTGCTCGCGGTGCTCGCCGTCGTGGTGATCCCGGTGTGGCGCTACGCGGTGCATCGGTGGGAGGTGACCGATGAGGCCGTGTACACGCGGGTGGGGTGGCTGGATCAGGAGTCACGGGTCGCGCCGATCTCGCGGGTACAGACCGTGGACACCGAGCGTGGGCCGCTGGAACGGATCCTGGGGCTGGCGACGGTCACCGTGACCACCGCGTCGTCGGCCGGGGCGGTGAAGATCAGTGCGCTCGACCTGCCGGTGGCCGAGGAGACGGTGCTGCGGCTGACCGCGATCGCCGCGCAGCACCGCGGGGACGCGACGTGATCCAGCCCGTCGAATGGCAGCGCCTCGACCCGCGCATGCTGCTGGTGTATCCGGTCAACGAGATCATGAAATACATTCCGGTGCTGCTCGGTTCGATCATCGTCGGCACGACCAGCGGCAATCCGCTGTGGAGTCTCATCCCGGTGGTGCTGGTCGCGGCGTTCGGTATCGCGCGCTGGTTCACCACGTCGTATCGGATCGACGCCGATCACGTGCAACTGCGCAGTGGAATCGTGGCGCGCCGGACCTTGTCGGTGCCGAGGCCGCGCATCCGGTCGGTGGATGTGGAAGCCGATCTGCTGCACCGGGTGCTGGGGCTGGCGGTGCTGGCGATCGGTACCGGCAAGCAGACCGACAAGGGCGAGGAGTTCAAGCTCGACGCGCTCGATACGAGTCAGATCCCGGCGCTGCGGGCCGAATTGCTCTCCCACACCGGCCAACACGCGCCCGATCACGTCGACGCGGCCGGAGCGCCCCATGTTTCGCGCCCTGACGCGCTCGCCGAGTCCGGGGTGGAGATCGGGCACTGGCGGGCGGCGTGGGTGCGCTACGCGCCGCTGTCGCTGACCGGACTGGCTGTCGTCGCGCCGATCGCGGGGCTCGGCGCGCAATACGGGGTGATCGACGTGCTGTCGGAAAGTGCTGTCGTTCAACATCTCGACGACGACACCGCGGCGATCGTCACGATCACCATCGCGGGGTTGACCGTGCTGACGTTGGCGCTGGTGAGCCTCGCCGCGTGCGGCCAGTACCTCGCCACCTGGTTCGGCCTGCGCGTGCTCGACAACGGCACCACCCTGCACCTGCGCCACGGACTGTTCACCACCCGCCAGATCACCCTCGACCTCGCCCGCTTCCGTGGCGCCACCCTCAACGAACCGCTCCTGCTGCGCGCCGCCCGCGCCGCCCAGCTGGAAATGATCATGACCGGCGAGAACCCCCGCCAGAAGATCCTTCCCCAGGCGCCCCGCGTCGCCGTCGAACGCACCCTCGACGAACTACTCCGCAGCCGTCGCGCCCCGCAGGCGAAAGTATCGGCCGATTCGGCCGCGCCACAACCGATCACCGGTTCCGCCCTGGGCACCGTCGACCTGCGCAGACACGGACCCGCCGCCCGCCGTCGCCGCTACACCCGCGCCGCGTGGCCCGTCGGGATCGTTGTCGTCGCCATGCTCGCCGTCGTGCTCACGGGTGGCCATCTGGCACCGTGGGCCTGGACCTTCCCGGTGGTCTTCGCCGTCGTCATGGCCCTGCTCGCCGAGGACCGCTATCGCGGCCTCGGCCACCGCGTGCTCCCCGGCACCACCGGCCCGACCTGGCTGATCACCCGCCGCGGCAGCCTCGACCGCAATCGGGACTGCCTCGAAGCTCCCGGCATCATCGGATGGACTGTGCGGCAGACCTTCTGGCAGCGCCGCGCCGGACTCGCCACCGTCGTCGCGGCCACCGCCGCGGGCAAGAAGGCCTATCTGGTGGTCGACATCCCGATCGCTGCGGCCGCGGCGCTGATCGAAGAAGTGACCCCGGGCGGACTCGGCACACGCTGAAAGGTCCGGCAAGACCCGCCGAGCCCGATAGCGACGCGGACGACAGCGACGCGGCGTAGCGTTCGATTCGATCGCCGTGCCGCTGACGCTAGGGGTGATTCGTGCATTTCACCGAGGTTATCGAGAACGCGGGCAAAGTGCTGGACGCCGCGGGCGTCGCGGCTATCGTCATCGGCGCGTTCGTCGGCACGGTCCGCTTCCTGCGACAGCTGGCCGGGCACGAGGAGTTCGAGCTCGCCTACGGCACCTATCGGCGCGGGCTGGGCCGAGCGATCCTGCTCGGCCTGGAATTCCTGGTGGCGGCCGACATCATCCGCACGGTGGCCATCGCGCCGACGTTCACCAGTGTGGGCGTGCTGGCCTTGATCGTGCTGGTGCGGACGTTCCTGAGCTACTCGCTCGAACTCGAGCTGACCGGCCGGTGGCCGTGGCAGAAGACGAAAGCTACCGGCTGACGTTCGACCGGTAGTACAGGTACCCCGCGGGCGCGAGCACACCGCAGGCGAACAGCAACAGGGTGCGGCCGTCGCTGCCGAGCATGATGTCACCGCCGGGGCCACGCGAGGCGCAGACCAGGAACCCGAACACCCACACCACGATCGGGGCGAAAGTGAAGCCGATTCGGTCGGTCACCGATTCCATGCCGTAGACCAGCGCGATGTTGATGGGTGCGGCGAACAGCGCCACCACCGGAAACGCCAGCGAGCCGATGTACAGGGGCAGGAACAGCACTTCGACGGCCAGGGTGATCAGCGCGTCGACCAGCAGCAGCACGACGATGAGCCCCGAGATCAGCGGATCCGCCACGCCGGAGATGCGTGCGGACCGCAGCACGGCGGTGGGCTGATCGCGATCGGTCACCATGCGCGTGAGTCTATTCGGCCGAAGCGGTCTGCTGTGCCGCCCGCGCCCGGGAGAACCGCCAGCCGATCAGCAGCGCGGGCCCGATCACCAGCAGGCTCGCCACCGTCCAGGTCCCGACCGGGCGGTCGATCGCCATCAGGACCAGCACCGCGCACAGGAAGGCCAGCGTGGCCCAGCCGGTGTACGGCGCGCCCATCATCCGGAACGCGGGCCGCTCGAGCTGCCCCCGCTTCCACAGGTGCCACATCCGCAACTGACAGAGCACGATGGTGGCCCACGACGCCAGGATGCCCAGCGAGGCCACATTCAAGACGATCTCGAAGGCCTGATCCGGAACGAACCCGTTGAGCACCACCCCGAGCAGTGCGACGCCGAAGGTGAGCAGGATCCCGCCGTAGGGCACGCCGTGGCTGCTCATCACCGAGGTGAACCGAGGGGCGCTACCGCGCATCGACATCGAACGCAGAATGCGCCCGGTCGAATACAGACCGGCGTTGAGACTGGAGAACGCCGCGGTGAGCACGACGATATTCATCAGCGAGCCGATGCCGGGCACGCCGAGCGCGGCGAAGAACGTGACGAACGGGCTCTCCCCCGAGTGATAGGACGTGTACGGCAGCAGGAGTCCGAGCAACAGCAGCGATCCGACGTAGAACACCGCGATCCGCAGGATCACCGAGTTGATCGCCCGCGGCATCAGCTTCTCGGGATCCTTGGTCTCCCCCGCCGCCGTACCGACCAATTCGACGGCGGCATAGGCGAAGATCACGCCCGAGGTGACCAGCACCAGCGGCAGGACGCCGGTCGGGAACATGCCACCGTGCTCGGAGATCATCGGCGGGCCGGTCTGTTCACCACGAATGGTGAAGCGCCCCAGCAGGAACACCGTGCCGATCACCAGGAAGGCACACAGCGCGGTCACCTTCACCAGCGCGGCCCAGAACTCCAGCTCACCGAATGCCTTGACGCTCACCAGGTTCACGATCAGCACGATCACCAAGGCGATCAGCGCCAGCACCCACTGCGGTACCGAGGTCATCGGCTGCCAGTAGTGGAAGTACAGCGCGATGGCCGTGGAGTCGGCGATGCCGGTCATCGACCAGTTCAGGAAATACATCCAACCCGCGACGAAAGCGGCTTTCTCCCCGAGGAATTCGCGCGCGTAGGAGACGAACGAACCGGAGGTGGGGCGGTGCAGCACCAGCTCGCCCAGTGCGCGCAGGATGAAGAACACGAACACGCCGCAGACCGCGTAGACGACCCACAGCATGGGCCCCGCACTGGCCAGCCTGCCACCGGAACTCAGGAACAGGCCGGTGCCGATCGCGCCGCCGATCGCGATCATCATCAGCTGACGTCTGCCGAGGGACTTGTGATACCCGGCGTCCTCGGCGTCGAGATCCGGTCGATCACCCACAGCGGTCATGACACCCCACCCATCGTGTGAGAACACCCGAGAACGCGGACACCGGAACGGTACCGGCCCGCGCGCCGAGGCACGATGGCAACCCTGTGGCTAGCTACTCAATCGAGACCGGCGAACAGGTCGTGCTCGAACCCATCGGCGCCGAGCTCGCCGCGAGTACCGCGCACCAGCCTGAAATGCTCCTCCGGCAGCACCGGCAGCGCGATGTTGTTCGACAGAGCGAATTCCCGGCCACTCGGCGCGACGGTGACCTGGGTGGCGTGCGCGCGCATGGCGGCGCGCTTGGCCGAGACCGCGTCGGAGACGTCGACCACGGTGGTCACCCCGCTCGTCGACATGGCGGCCAGTTCCGCCTCGACGGGCAGACGCCAGCCCGGGGGCAGTGCGCCGGGCAGTTCGTCGACGGTGCGGCGAGCCAGCGCGGCGGTGTGCTGGCGCAGCAGATCGCCGTCGGTGACGGTCCAGTAGAACTTCGGGACGTCCCAGCCCTGTTCGGCAGCGGCCACGACCGCCGCGGTGGTGATCTCGTGCGCGCGAATGTGGTCGGGATGGCCGTAGCCGCCGCGCGGGTCGTAGGTGACGACGACCCGGGGTCGCAGTTCGAGAATCACCGCGACGAGCGCGTCGACGGCGACGTCACCGGAATTCACGAAGGCCCGCGGGTTCGCCGCCGACGGCGTGCCCGCCATGCCGGAATCGCGCCACCGGCCGGGGCCTCCGAGGAACCACGGCTCGCCCGCGTCGAGGGCCGACAGCGCGGCGGTGAGTTCGCCGATGCGGTAGCCGCCGAGCTGGTCGGCTTCGGCCGCGATCAGGCGCGACCACCGTTCGCCGATGACCTCACCCTCCTCGCCGAGCGTGCAGGTGACCACCGTCACCGGGACACCACGGCGGCGGTAGTGCGCGATAGTGCCGCCCGTGGTGAGGGTTTCGTCATCGGGGTGGGCGTGGACCAGGAGCAGGCCGCCGGTCTCGGTCATGGGATCCTCCGCCACTGTGCTGTATCACCGAAGATGCCGACCTGGATGGCGCCCGACAGCGACACACCGTCGACGCGCGGACCGGCCGCCGCGACGACGTTGTCCTGCACGATCGGCAACACGGTCGCCAGTTCCCACAACCGTGGCTCGGATTCGGCCAGGATCCGCGGCACCTCGAACCCGCGCAGCGCTTCGTCGATCGAGGGTTGCAGAGTCGGATCGCACACACCGCCGATATTGCTGGGCGCCTTGCGATACGCCTCGGCCGCGGCCAAGGCGGGACCTTCGGCGCCGGCCGGTTCGACGGGCGGACAGCCGTAGCGGGAGGCGAGCGCGGTGGCGGGGTCGCCGCCCGCGAGCTCCCAGCCGACGATGGCGTCGATCGAGGATTCGGTGAGGTCCTTGCCGTACAGCTCATCGGCGGCCAGGCCGCGAACGGTGGCATCGATACCGGCACTGCGCAATTGGTCGGCGGCGGTATTGGCGACGGCCAGCGCCGACGCGTCCTCGGTGACGGCGCCGATCCGCACCGACAGCCCCTTACCGTTGCGCGCCACCGAGCGCGGGCGCGGCGCGGGCGAGGTGGGCGAACCGGTCTGCTGCGCCTCCGGTGCGCGACCGAAGCCCGCCTCGGCCAGCAGTGCGAACGCTTCATCGGCGGTCATCCGCGGCGGCGCGGTGGGCACATAGCCGGGACTCGACGGCGAAAGCACCTGTGCGCGTGCGGGTTCTACCCAACCACCGGTCTGCGCACCGACGGTCGCCAGCAGGGCGGGGTCGAGCAGTGCGAGCACCGCCTTGCGGACCCGGACATCGGCGAGATCGCCGGAACGGCCGTTGAGCGCGAGTTGCAGTTCGCGGGCCTGCGGCATGATCGTGGTCCGCACCGAGGGAATCGCGGCCAGTTGCGCCTGGGTCGCCACGCCGCCGTGCACGAGCGCCATCTGCGCGTCGCCGGTGCGCAGCGATTCGGCCAGCTGCGAGGGTGTACCGCCGCGACGGAACTGGATCTGATCCGGGGAGGCCGGGGTGCCCCAGAAGCGGTCGTTGCGTTCGAGCAGGATCTCGTCGCGTCCGCGATCGACCGATTTGATGGTGAAATTGCCGCCCGAGACCGGGATCTTGTCGACCAGCCCGCTGGTGAACCCACCCGGCGAGTCCTTCACCAGGTGCGAGGGCAGCAGATTCGAGAACAGTTCACGCCAGGCCGGGTAGGGCTGGGTCATGGTGACCGTCACAGTCTTGCCGCCACCCGAGGACGCCACATCGGAGATGAGCCGGTAGCCGGCCGGGTCCACCACACCGGGCTGGCTGATCATCTGCTGCCAGAGGAACCGGAAATCCTCGGCGGCGATCGGGGCGCCATCGGACCAATTGGCCTGATTACGCAGGGTGTAGGTGATGGTGAACGGCTCCTGGGCCGTCACATCGGCCGACACGATCAGCGAGGTATCGGGCACCCAGTCGACCAGACCGGGATGCACGGGACTCGGCGCGGCGCGGAACGGGCTGGGCAGCACCATCGAACTCACCGCACTGGTCACCGGCGACTGATCCGAGCGCAGATGCGGGTTGAACCCGATCCCGATGTCGTCGATCGCGACGACGACGGTGTTCTTGCCCGGCTTGGCCTGGGTGGTCTTGGGAGAGTCGGAGGACTCGATCGGCGGTGGCGGATTCGCCGTGCAACCGGCCACGACCGCCGTCGAGGCAATCATCGCCAGCACCATCGCACGCCACCCTGCGTGCCGCCCCGAACTCACCTTGCGCACTCTACCCAACCCCTCGATCGGCTGCCGTTCGGCCAGTACAGGCCTACGAAAAGGCGTCGGCCGGGTCCGTTTCCGGTACCCCGGCCCCGCCCGGGGGAAAAAATGGCGCCAAGTTAGCGGGGGGGGTTTGGGGGGCCCTGGGACACGA